>CAZWPX010000054.1:0-35319 GCA_964636125.1 uncultured Desulfobacterales bacterium
ATAGCCCGCTATGCCTGCGGTTTCAAAATCGCTCAAGCCTTGCTCTGAACCAAAACCTACCACTTGTGGATGAACACTCGTGTCTGCTTGGACAACCTTTTCAAATTATTAACCCAGACAGATCATCGTAGGTCAGGATGCGAGCGGAGCGAGTTCCCTGACAATCAGCAGGATACCTCTACATCACTTTTCTTTCACGCGAAAAATAGTAACAAGATGGTGCCTAAAACGCTTGCCTTACAGCTCACATTTCCACATAAAAAAGACACCTGCCGCAACGAATCTGCCGGCAAGTGTCTTAAGTTTTACAATGGTTGAACGCGGTCTACCCGTTTTTACTCTCAAAATCTTTCATAAAACTGGTTAGGGCATCAATCGCTTCCAGGGTGGTAGCATTGTAGATGGAGGCCCGACAGCCGCCGACAGACCGATGGCCCTTCAACCCGCCCAGTCCCTGTTCAATGGCCGCGGCTACGAATTTCTGCTCCAGGTCTTCGCTAGGCAGCCGGAAGGTGACGTTCATCAGGCTGCGGCTGTCCGCATCTGCGGTGCCATTGTAGAAACTGCTGGCATCAAAAAGTGAGTAGAGCCGGTTGGCTTTTTCGATATTATGGGCTTCCATCTTGGCCAGGCCGCCCACGGTCTCTTCGAGCCACTTCATGATCAGCTGCACGGTGTAGATGGCAAAGCAGGGCGGCGTATTATACATGCTGTTCTTGCCGGCAAAAGTTGAGTATTTCAGCATGCTGGGAATATTGTCCGGCACCAGGTCCAGCATGTCCTTGCGGATGATCACCATACAGACGCCGGCCGGGCCGATATTTTTCTGGGCGCCGGCGTAAATCATACCGAAACGGTCTACATCGAAGGGGCGGCTCATGATATCGGAAGACATGTCGCAAACCAGCGGCACCCCGCCGGTTTCCGGAAACTGCGCCCACTGGGTCCCCTTGATGGTATTGTTCGAGGTAAAATGCACATAGCGCGCGCCTGCGGTAAACTGGATCTCCTTGGGAATATAGGCAAAGTTCCGATCCTCGGATGAGGCCGCGACCTCGATGTCACAACCCTGGATTTCGGCTTCCTTGATGGCTTTTGTAGACCATGTGCCGGTATTGACGTAATCGGCCTTGCCGCCTCCGGACAAAAAATTCATGGGAATCATGCAAAACTGCAGGCTGGCTCCGCCCTGGACGAACAACACTTCGAACTGCTCCCCGAGTCCAAGCAGCCGTTTGGTCCGCTCGACGGCATCATTGATGACCTCATCAAACCACTTGGATCGGTGGCTCACTTCCGTCACCGACATACCCGAGCCGGCAAAGTCGAGAAAGGATGCCTGGATTTCTTCCAAAACCGGCAACGGCAAAGCGGCCGGGCCTGCATTAAAATTAAAAATACGATTGGCTTTCATTTAAACTCTCCCTGCTTGATAAGATATGTGTTGGACTGGCTGCGTTTTTTTCTGTATAAAATGAATAGATATTCAGTTTTTTCAGATTCACTATTGCTTGTCAACCCGTATGTTGACCTTGCGGGATCGAATTTCCAGGGCCACCCAGAATATGGCCTGCCAGCCGTTGACAAACGGTTGCGGGCACCTTAATACTGTGACCGTGAGAAGCCACTGCAACGACCATGACCCAAAGGAAAGTCTGTATGAAAATTTACACCTACCCTTCGAAAGCAGCCCAAAAACGGGTCCGGCAGATAGCCGGACGGGACCTGGGGTTTAAAGCCAAAGATCTGGCGGCCGTCAACCGGATTCTGGCGGACGTCCGCAAAAACGGTGACGCGGCGGTAATCAAATACGCCCGCCAGTTCGACGCCCCGGACATCACCGCCGGAACCCTGCAGGCAACCGATGCGGAAATCGTAAAGGCCTTAAAGCAGGTGGACCGGCCGTTCGTACGCGCGCTAAACAAGGCCATCCGGCAGATCACGGCGTTCCATCAGCAGCAGCTGCCCAAGTCCTGGATGGACACCCGGCGTGCCGGGACCCTTTTAGGGCAGATGGTGCACCCCGTGAATGCGACCGGTATCTATGTCCCCGGCGCCAAGGGCGGCACCACGCCCCTGGTCTCATCGGTTCTCATGGGCGCCATCCCCGCCAGGATCGCCGGTGTTAAAGAGATCGTCATGGTCACCCCTTCTAAAAAAGACGGCTCGGTGGACCCGCACCTGCTGGCAGCCGCCAGGAAGGTGGGCATCAAATCTGTTTTCAAGGCGGGCAGTGCCTGGGCGATTGGCGCCCTGGCCTACGGCACCGCAACCATACCCCGGGCGGACGTCATTGTCGGCCCCGGAAATGTGTATGTGACCCTGGCCAAGAAGATCGTCTCCGGCACAACGGGCATTGACATGATCGCCGGTCCCAGCGAAATCCTGATCGTCGCAGATGAATCCGCCAACCCGGTTCACATTGCCGCAGATATGCTCAGCCAGGCCGAACACGATACCATGGCCTCGTCCGTGCTCCTGACCACCTCGCCGGAAATTGCCCGGGCGACAGCGAAACAGGTTGCACAGCAATTGCCGCGGCTCGCCCGCCAGGACATCGCCCGGGCTTCCATAGAAAAGTTCGGCACTATCGTGGTAGTTCCGGATGTCCGCACCGCCATTCAGATCGCCAATGACTTCGCCCCCGAACATTTAGAACTGCTGGTCAAAGAACCCTTTCAGGTGGTGGGCGACATAAAAAATGCCGGTGCCGTATTCATGGGCGCCAACACCCCCGAACCGGTGGGTGATTATATCGCAGGCCCGAACCACGTGCTGCCCACCGCCGGGACCGCCCGGTTTTCATCCGCGCTTTCCGTAGAGACGTTCATTAAAAAAACAAGCCTGATCCATTACAGCCGGGAGGCTTTGCAGAAAGACGCCGCCGACATTATCCGCCTGGCTGAAGTAGAAGGCCTCGACGCCCATGCCAACGCCATCAAGGTCAGGTTAAAAAAATAGCGCCATGCCACCATCACCCCAGGTTAACCGAAAGTGCCAGCAAATACTGCCCTGTGTAGTAGAGGGGCAACCCCACCAGGCGGTTGATGTATTCTTTCTTGACAAACCGGTTGCGGGCCACAAACAGGTCAGAAAGATAAAACAGGCCCGCACCGATGATCACCAGGTAACGTCCCCGCGGTGCAACGGCATCGCTGCTGAATACCGCCAGCGCCCCGATGAGCATCAGGGAAATGACCAGGATGTACACCACGACTGGGCCCAGCATGGACCCGAGATGGGGTTTCAGCCAGACAAAGACCCCACCGCTGACAGCGACGATCACCAGGGTCCCGACATGCAGCCAGGTGTGCCCGGGCACCAGGGATAGAAAACCGAACACATAGAGCACATGCCCCAGCAGGAAAGAGATGAGGCCCACCAGGAACATGGGCTTCTGGGGCAGTGCCAGGAACACATCGCCCCCGAGACAGAAAACAAGACCCGCCAGAATCCAGAAATAGTAGGTCTCGGCCGGGTGCGGCTGCAGCATCGCCAGCAGGATAAAACCCAGTGAAGCCAGCGGCTTCGTCAAAAGCTTACCCGCCAGGTGTTCTCTTTTTTCAGCGACGAGCAGCCCGGCCAGTAGCACCGCACCCGCAAAAATAATAGCAGTATTCAGCATCTTACCTCCCTGTAACCCGGAAAATCTTTCTCTTTACCAGTTTATAAACAATCCCTAATAATTAGCGTCCCCATCCAACCAGTGCCGAACCGCACGCCCGAAGGCCTTTTTCTCCTCGAAATCTGCATTACGGGGATCGAACCGCAAACGATAATGTCCACTCAGCAGTCCCTGGGCCGCCTCAATCCGCTCGGCGTACTGGGGGTTGCTCCGGCTGACTCTGTCGAGATAGGTGCTCATCGGCTCCTGGCGGCGGCGGTTAGACCCCCAGCGGGCAAGTTGGGTCTCCACCTGGTAAAAGGGTGAATCCAACCCCCTGTCAGGCCTGGTAAAGGTAGGCTCGGGTTTGGTGTGAGTCGGCCGGACTCCCCTTTTACGCAGCAAAACCACCACGGACACGAGCAGCACTGCCAGGGCCAGCCAGACGGTGGAAGGCCATTGCCCGCCAGTTGATTCACCTTCGGTATAGTACCAGCGTTCAAACCGGTCCCGAACCCAGGCCCACAGATCACCGGCCGGCTGCCAGAAACCGGCTCCGACGGATTCAAGTTCGGGCCAGGCGGCCGGGGTCGTGTCCAGGTTCACCCATTTGTCTTCGATGAATACCTGGGCCCAGGCATGGGCATGCCGCGAGCGCACCACCAGATCCTGGCTCCAGCGGTCTCGCTCATGGACGGAATAGCCGCTCATGTAGCGGGCCGGAATCCCCAGGGCCCTGAAAAGAAGCACGGTCGCCGTACCGAAGTATTCACAATGCCCCGTATGGGTCCGGGTAAGAAAATCGGTAATTGGACTATTACCATCCGGGTCGATTTCTAAAAGTACAGAGTAGGAAAACTCGGCTGAAAACCGCCGGGCGACAATTTTGGCTACCGCCTCGGGTGCTCGCCCGGCCAGCCTCCAGCGGGCAATCAGGGCCTGAAGGCCCTCCAACTCAGGCTCCGGTATATTCAGGTCATCGGCGTCCGGGAGGCTGTCGGTGGAACGGTCGCCGTGAAAGCAGACG
Source organism: uncultured Desulfobacterales bacterium (assembly GCA_964636125.1). Lineage (GTDB taxonomy): Bacteria > Desulfobacterota > Desulfobacteria > Desulfobacterales > CAJINA01 > CAJINA01. The sequence continues at coordinate 4,632 of CAZWPX010000054.1, forward strand.
ATGTAGGTTGCAAGATCAGATCCGCCCTCTGCACGGATCGCGCCCAGGCGATTTTGCCGGACAACCGCTGCCGGCAGGTCATCCAGCCTGACCGTCCCGGCCGGCAAGGCCAGGGTCCCCTTGCCGTTGGTAAAATGTGTCCTGACGGTAATCTTATGGTCGCAATCGCTGTCCGGGGTCAGGATCCACTGTCGGCCATCATCACCCGGTGTCAGGGCCTGCTTGAAAGGCGCTTTTCGGGCATACCAGGCCGTGTCCCGATAGATGTTGAAGGTTGCCTCCCGCAAGAGCAGGGGCAATCTGGTCCCCGGCGGGACCTGCACCCGGAAAAGAATCCGGTCGGACTGTTTGAGACGGCCGACATTGCCAATGGCCGTGTTGTTCCGGAACGGGTCACGGTCCCCCCCCTCTGCGTTCGCCAGCCACTCCACACCTTTTTGTTCCAGCAGGAGCTGTAGATTGTGCAGACCGATCTGGCCTGCGTATCCACAGGCAGCCGCCGTCAGAACAACGCCCAACCACAGGGCCGGGGCAAATCTGCCCGGCCGGGCCTGCCACAGCATCGCAGCCGCAATGCCGGTAAATCCAAGGTAGAACATCCAGCCGCCGCTGTTGGCGGCGCTGGCCCCCAGAACACACAACGCGATGTAGGGATAGGCGAAATTGATGAACGGTCCCGAAGGGCGGCCGTCGGGATACTTGCGCCTGATAACCATGAAAAAGCCGCTCGCGTTTATCCGGTCCGCACTGTTGAAGACCTGGGCCAGCATCAGGGGCGCAAAGGCTGCCGGCAGCCACTGGACGGTTAGAAACATGGCATTCACGGTGCGATCCGTTAAAAAAAAGTAGCCTGCCAGGAGCATCACAATGAATGCGCACAGATCGGAAATGCGATTGAGATCTTTCTGGGCAAAGGTCACCCGGGCAGGAATGATCCGCGGGCTTTCGGCCGCCAGGGCCAGACAGACGGCCACGACGAGCTGCTGGCTCTGCCACCCCCAGAAAGCCAGGGCCGCGGCCAGGAGTAAAGGGCGTGTTTTCATAAGCGGCCGAGCCCTTCCTGGAGTTTGTCAGCAGATAGCCAGTGGACATCACCGCCACCGCTGTCGGGTGCCCCCGGAACCTGCCCGTCAGCTGTCACTACCAGGGCCAGGACCGGTACGCCGATTGCGCGCAGACGTTCGATCAAGTCCCTGCGCTCCTGATTCCAGTCCAGGAGAACACAGATACAGCTGCTGAGCATGACGGACTTGGACAGCACCATCGCCGGCAGGGCCGAAAAGGGCTGTTCCCGGCAGGGCCGCACCGAAGCCAGGATCTCGAGCATGCGATCGATGTGGTCCACCCCCCGGCCGGCGGTGAAACAATAGGACTGCAGCCCGACGAACATCAGGTCCAGCAGGGACTCCTGGGTGTCCACCGCGCAGGCAAAGGATGCCGCCAGCGATACGGCGGCCTCAAAGCTCTGGCTGGATTGCGTCCCCTTAAACGTATCAAGCACCAGGGCATGCCGGACAAAAAACTCATCCTGGTATTCCTTTACGATGGGCTTGCCGACCTTGGCCCAGCTTTTCCAGTGGATCCGGCGCAGGGGGTCCCCCGGACGATACTCGCGCAGGCCGATAAATTCACCCGAATCCCCTATCGACGATGCCAGGGCCACGCCCCCGGACTGGTATTTGCGGGTTCCGGACAGGCTGAGATCCGGCACCGGGTAGCGGGTGGGCAGGCTGATCAGGGATTGGACGTCGGGCAGGGTCACCATGGCCCTGAAAAGCCCCAACGGGTCCGGGCAGGCGATTTGAATCGCCCTTAAGTAGAGCCGTCCTCTGCGGCGCGGTGTAATTTCAACGGACACTTCGCATTCGTCGCCCGGGGCCAGGGCGGTTACCGGTACCAGGGTAAACTTTCCCCGGCGGGCATAATGTGGCAAAACTTTAAGCGGCTGCACAGGTCCCTGATCGGGCAGGTACTGGACTTCATAGAAATCTTCGATTACCGCAAGATTGGCCTGTAGAGCCCGCCCGTTGTTCTCAAGGTGAATGCGATACACAAAGGGCTGACCGGCAGTACAAAACCGCGGCAGCAGCCGGCTTGCCGTAATCCGGGCTTTAAAGAAAAATCCCCAGGTCATGGAAATGGCCAGCAGGCTCGCCAGGAAAGTAAACACCTGGTAGGCCATACTCTGGTTGGTGTCGACCCCGACCACGGCAAAAACCATCAGCGACGCCAGGACGAGCTGGCCGGCCGGCGTAAACCGCCGGAAAAGCCAGTACTCAACACTGCCCAGGAACCGGTAAATTTGGCGCCAGGTTTTACGTCGATAGCCTGCCATGAATCTCCTGCCTTCAACCGCTAAATCCTGACCATCTTTCATCGGCATCATGCCGGTACCGGGATTCCCTCGACAATCTCATCCACCACATCCCGGGCGGTGCGTCCGGCAAACCGGGCCTGGGCGTCCAATACCAGCCGATGGGCCACCACCGGCACCGCAATTTCACGCACGTGCTCGGGTATCACGAACTCGGCCCCATCCATGAGCGCCAGGGCTTTTGCCGTTTTCATCAGGGCCAATGACGCCCGGGGGCTGGCGCCCAGAGCCACCCCCGGGGCAGTGCGGGTGGCCTTGATGATATCCACGATGTACCGCTGCAGTTCACTACCGATCCTGATCTCGGCGGCCCTGGTTTTCAAACTCAGCACCTCTTCCCGGGTGACGCAGGGGCCGATGGTTTCCAGGGGGTGCTGCCGGGTCTGGTCGGCCAGGATGGCAACTTCATCCTCCGCGGAGACATAGCCCAGGCTGAACTGCAGGGCGAACCGGTCCATCTGGGCCTCCGGCAGGGGATAGGTACCGCTGGATTCGATGGGGTTCTGGGTCGCGATGACAAAGAACAGCGCCTCCAGGGGGCGGACCTTGCCGTCGACGCTGACCTGGTTTTCAGCCATGGCTTCCAGGAGCGCGGACTGGGTCCGGGGTGATGCCCGGTTGATTTCATCCGCCAGCAGGATATTGCTGAAAATGGGTCCCTCGTGGAAATGAAACTGCTTGTCCTTCTCATCAAAAATCGACACCCCCAGGATATCCGAAGGCAGCAGGTCAGGGGTGAATTGAATCCGCCTAAAGCCCACGTCGATTGATTTCGTGAGTGCCTTGGCCAGGGTGGTTTTGCCGGTTCCGGGAGTATCCTCCAGCAGGACATGACCGCCGCTGATAAAGGCAGCCAGCAGCTTTCGCAGGGCGTCTGTCTGCCCCCGTATGACCTTGCCGATGTTGTCTGTAATCCGTTGCAGCGTCTGTTCCGGAGCATAAAGCGGACTGGCTTGCATGGGCCACCCTTTCATTCAGCTATATTTAAAATCATCCTAAAAACTCAACTTTCAGGTTTCAGCCGAAATTTGAGTTAGAAAAGTCTTTTAGCCCAAAACTACAATTTTGCCTTTCTTAGCGCCTTGGCTTCGCACGAGAACCGCTTTTGACCATTGGGTTTGCTTACAAGACCATGCTTGTTAAAAGTCAGCGCCCGCCTTAACCGTCCCATATTCCCCGAGTTTGCGGATATGTTTTTTTTCCTCGGCGACAATCCGTTCAACCTGTTCCCGGGTCTCGTTCCTATCGATCATCGGGAGGATCATCTGGTAAAACAGGATGCTGTCCTCTTCAAACCCGATAAAGATATCCACCAGGGCTCCGAGGCTCTCCACCTGGTCGAAATCAACCTCTTTCAGGGACAGCGAACTGCCGCCGATGAGGTCTTTGAGAAAACCCGCGTCCATCTCCTCCCCAAACACACTACTCGACAGGGTGTCCAGATTGTTCAGGAGCCGGGTAAAGAAAGCGGCGTGTTCCCGTTCTTCAGCGGCCATCCATTCCAACGCGGCTATAAGGTCCTGGTCTGAAATTTCGCGGGCCGCTTTAAGGTACTCGTTCTCGCCGTTCTTCTCCATCCGGACGGCGATTTCCAATATCTCTCTTTCTGAAAACAAGGGTCCTCCCGGGCTAATATTGATTCCTGACACCAAGCGACCGCCGCAAACAAGACCCGCTCGCTGTGCCCCGCGCTGGTATCGGATTGTACCGGACGCCATTCTACAAATATCCGCAACGCTACGTCAAGGTTTACAAACTCTTCGCCTGTCCTGAAACCCACTTGCCAGCCGGCTGTCAAAGATGTACAATCAGGACGCTTATAAATCCAAACCGGCAGGAGATCTTCACCATGCAAAAACGATTATCCATTTTGGCGTTGCTCGTCTGCCTGCACCTCAACCAGGCGAATACGGCGGCCCAGGCCGCGCAACAGATCCTGGCGGAAACGTCTGGAAATCAAGCCACGCTCATCGAACAGGTCAAACGTCCGTTTAAAGGCGATCTGGACGAGATGCAGTCACGCCGAATGATCCGGGTGCTGGTCAATTACAGCCGCACACGGTTTTTCCATGACCAGGGCCAGGCCCGGGGATTTGAGTATGAACTGCTGAAAGCTTATGAGAAACACCTGAACAAAGGCCGCAAACATCATAAATGGACCAAACTGATATATGTCCCGGTGCCCTTCGACCAGCTTCTCCAGGGCCTTCAAAATGGAAAGGGCGATCTGGCCGCCGCCGGCCTGACCGTCACCGCGCAGCGGGCAAAACAGGTGGCGTTCACCGCGCCCTACATCCCGGATGTAAACGAAGTTGTGGTCCACCACAAGGCGGTCAAAGATTTGAAAACAATGGCGAACCTCGGCGGGCGGATGGTTTACGTCCGCAAAAACAGCAGTTACACCGGCCACCTGGACAGACTGAATGCTGATTTCAAGAATTCAAAAATCAAACCAATCGAGGTCAAAGAGGCCCCCCGGAACATCGTCACGGAAGATATCCTCGACCTGGTCAATGCGGGGATTGTGCCCATCACGGTCGCTGACCACCACCTGGCCAAAGCCTGGCAGCAGGTCATGCCGGATATTGTCGTCCGCGAAGACCTGGTGGTGCACAAAGGCGGCCGAATTGCCTGGGCACTGCGCAAAGAGAGCCCGCAACTACGCAAACACCTGAACCAGTTCATTGCCAAACACAGGAAAGGGTCTTTGCTGGGCAACATCCTCTACAACCGCTACTACCTGCACGCCTCCGGAATACGCAACCCGCTGGCGGGTAAAGAACGCAAACAGACACTGGCCCTGCTGAAACTGTTTAAAACCTACGCGGACCGCTATGATTTCGACACCCTGGCCATCGCCGCCCAGGCCTACCAGGAATCCGGACTGGATAACGCCAGGCGCAGCCCTACCGGCGCCCTGGGAATCATGCAGGTCCTGCCCAGCACGGCCGCCGATAAGCACATCAACATCAAGGACATCCAGAAACTGGAAAACAATGTGCACGCCGGCGTTAAATACCTGCATTTCCTGCGCAAACGCTATTTTAGTGACCCCGTAATACCGCCGGCCGACCAGGTCTATTTTTCCTGGGCCGCCTACAATGCGGGCCCGGCCAAGATCAACCGCATTCGCAAACAGGCGGCCAAAGAGGGTTTCGATCCCAATCGCTGGTTTTTCAATGTCGAAAATATCGCTGCCAAGGTCATCGGACGCGAGACCACCACTTATGTAGCCAACGTTAATAAATACTACGTGGCCTACCAGCTCCAGTACGAGCAGGCCTTTGCGCGCCAGAAGGAGATTAAAGATCTGCGCAAAAAGATGGCGCCTGCAGACAGTAAAAAATAATTTCCGCGGTACTATTTGCTTGCACTTTCAGGTACATCCTGTCTAATTTGGAGAGATCATCAAACCTGAAATCAACTTTTAGGTTTGAGTGCGCTGCCTTCCATAGAGGCCTGCAATGGAAATCAATCAATATACAAACTGGGCCCCTTTGGTATTTCCGGCCCGGGCTTTTTTGTACCTGCAGCTCATCCGATATCTGGACAGGCGTTCCAGCTGAAAACGCGCGCTCACCGATAAAGTAAAATTGAAATCAGCCCACCAGATGCGTCCGCCCTTTTCAACGCACGGCGGCGGCTATCTGCCCTGGCTGCGATAATCAAACCGAACCGACGACCTCAAGGAGGCAAAGATGACCGCTACCCCCAAGATGCATCGACAGTTTATCCGATGCAGTGCAATTTTATTTGTACTGCCCCTGCTGCTCACCATCGGCTGTGCCGGTATGAAAAATACGACTAGCCAGGTCGCGGATGAGTGGTCCGATCAGGCCAAGCATGCGGTGACTTCGACGACCCGGCTTAACATGGCCCCGTTTGCCGAGCACCTGGTAAAACTGGTGGCGGATATCCAGTTCGGCCTCTCCGGTGCGCGACCGGTCTATACCCGCCAGTACCTGGATGGTCCGGAAACAGCCGAATTCGTCACATCGATGCGGGAGTTCAAGCGCAACATGGCCCGCATCATTGCCTACTCCGGCCGGGTGATCAGCCTGGCCAAATCCAATCTCGACGGTCCCGCGCGGGCCAAAGCCCTGGCTGAGTTTGTCAATGTCGTACGACCGCTGGAGAAAGGCAATTCCGAGCTGAAATTCAAATACACCGAAGAAGATGTCGAGAAAATGCTGGAACAGGTCAGCAAGCAGGAGACCCTGCTGGCCGCCCTGCAGGTGGCCCAGCCCATGGTTGATGAAGCCGCTCGTTTTCTACGCGACCGGGTGGATGAAATGAAAGACAATCGCCTGAAAGTGGAACGGGAGATCGAACAACAGATTGAAGAAGACTACACCGACGTGCTGACCTATAGTGAAACTTTAAAACGCCGGCAGAAACACAATTTCCATATGATCAATCTCCTGGTCGACTTCATTGAAGAAGGCAACCGGGAGTCCCTTGAAAAAGCGGCCGCTTCAGATGTCCAACTAGGCATGGTTCTCAAAGAGATAGATGGCAAGGTCGAAACCAAGGATGCACCAGTCGTGTTGCTGACCGAGCGCCTGGAACTCATCGACAAACACAAGCGCTTTATCCAGGGGGACATCGACCAGTTTCACAAGGTCCTGCAGGAGTTGGAAGACCTGACCGATGCCAGCGATAGAGCGCTGCAGAAAGCCAAGATCGCCGTTATTCTCTGGAGCAAGGCCCACTCCCGCCTGGCCGCCGGCGAAACCGACCCGGCCCAGTTTGATTTTATGAGTGTGGCCAAGTTCGCGTTTGATTTGATTTTGTAGGCCGATATTGAAAACCGCATGTGCCCGTTAGATCGTCAGGGGGAAGGTACAGGCCTTTCTCCTGGCAATTTTTTTCTGCTCCCTCACGACACGTTGCGTCAAGCAGGAAAACCAGTGGTGTAAAAGTCGTGCAGTGTTTGGGTCGCTCAAGAAGCCTTTCGCGGCGGGACGCCGCTCCCACAGAAGTTTTGACCTGAAATCAGATGTAAAGATAATAAAACAGTCAATTAGAACTCAACGTCAGCATCCAGCTTAAGCAAACTTCACCCCCACCCAGCCTCCCCCCTCAAGGGGGAGGAGCACCACCGGGCCCCCTACAAAAGCATAAAATAATGGACGGCCTGGCAAAAAGGATAGAAGCACAGCCGCAGACGTAGCTCATTCATGTATAGAGTTGCATAGCTGTGTGACGCAGGCGTAGTTACTCTATGCCGCCTTGAAACCCGCAGGGTGCCGCGCTAAGGGGTAGGTTTTGGTTCGGGGCGTCGCGAAGCAAATGCCTATCGTGGTGCATAGCAAGCTATTCCGAGGATTTCAAAAAGGTGAAAACGCAGCCCCGGGCCAAAAGATGCCCCTTAGCGCGGCAGCCTCAGTGGGCTTCGGCCCAGCTGGCCCCCGCCGCTGCATTCACCTTCAAAGGCACATCCAGATCCCACACCGATTCCATGAGGGTAGTCACCAGTTCAGTCGCCGCCGCCAGCTCCTCCGGCGGGCTTTCGAACACGATTTCATCATGGACGGACAGCAGCAGGGTGGTCTGCATCTTTTCCCGGGTCAGGGCGGCATCCACATTGATCATGGCCAGCTTGATCAGGTCGGCGGCCGTACCCTGGATGGGGGTGTTCACCGCGGTGCGTTCGGCAAACTGGCGCACGTTGTGGTTTTTGCTGACGATGTCCGGCAGGGGGCGTTTGCGGCCAAGCAACGTGCTGATCTGCAGTTCTTCACGCGCTTTGGCAATTGTGTCGTCGATGTACTGCTTGACACCCTGGTAGCGCCCGAAATAGCTGCCGATATAGGTTTTGGCCATTTTCTGGCTGATCTTCAGGGCCTGGGACAGGCCGAAGGGACTCATGCCGTAGATAATCCCGAAGTTGATCACCTTGGCCTGGCGGCGCAGTTCGTCATCGATGAAGCCCGGCAGGGTCTGGAAAACTTCCGTAGCAGTCCGGGTGTGGATATCCTCACCCTCCTCAAACGCCTTGATGAGAATTGAGTCCCCCGAACAGTGGGCCAGCAGGCGCAGTTCAATCTGGGAGTAATCCGCCGAAACCAGAGTCCACCCTTTGCGCGGCACAAATGCCCCGCGAATCTGGCGCCCCTCTGCTGTGCGAATGGGAATGTTCTGGAGATTCGGATCGCTGCTGCTCAGCCGCCCCGTGGCGGCCACGGTCTGGTTGAAGGAGGTATGTATCCGGCCGGTTTCCGGCAGAACCAGTTCCAAAAGCGCGTCCGTATACGTTGATTTGAGCTTGGAGAGCGTACGGTGCCGCAGCACCAGGGCAGGCAGTTCGTGCTGTTCGGCCAGGGTTGTCAAGACCTTCACATCGGTTGAATAGCCCTTGGTTTTACGGGTCTTCTTGACCGACGGCAGTCCCAGCTTCTCAAACAGGATGTGCCCGAGCTGCTGGGAAGACTTTATGTTGAACGTCTCCCCGGCTGATCGGTAAATCTCAGCTTCAATATTCTCCAACTCACTTTCAAACGTGCTTGACAGTTCCTGCAAACGCACCTGATCCACACAGATACCGCTCATTTCCATGCGCAGCAGGACAGGAATAAGCGGCATTTCCACTTTTTCGAGCAGGTCCAGCAGACCTTTTTTCTCCAAGCTCTCCCGCAGCACATGATAGGCCATCAGGGTTATATCCGCATCTTCACTGGCGTAGGGCGTGGCTTTTTCCAGGGGTACCTGATCAAAACTGAGCGCTTTTTTGCCTTTCCCGGCCACAGCCTCGTAGGATATGTTCTGGTGCCCCAGAAAGTCCTCGGCGATGCGGTCAAGCCCGTGCGCCCGCTTGGAAGGATCGATTAAATAGGACATCAGCATCGTATCCGCATACACCCCGTTCAGTGAGATCCCGTGGCGTTTGAACACCATCTGGTCGTACTTGATATTCTGTCCGATTTTCCGGACGGACGCGCTTTCCAGAACAGGCCTTAAGGTTTCCAGTATGAACTCCCGGTCAAGCTGGACGGGCACAATATCCGGGTCGTGTCCGCAGGGGATATAAACCGCGGCATCTTTGCGGATGGCAAAGGAGATGCCCACCAGGTCCGCCAGCATCGGGTTTAGGGAGGTTGTTTCGGTATCAACCGCAACAATGTCTGCCGCCAGGAGTGCTTGTACCAAATCACCCAGGGCCCGGGCGTCAAGGATGGCCCGGTAGTCCTTGTCCACCTCCGGACGCGCTACCGGATAGAGTTTCTGCAACTGCCTGAATTCCAGTTCCCTGAAAATTTCCGCCAATTGCTCGTTGTCCGGTGCTTTGGCCTCCAGGGTCTCGGGCGCAAAGGTCACGGGTGCCTCGGTGTTGATGGTCACCAGTTCCCGGCTCAGCAGGGCCTGCTCACGGTAGGTCACAAGGTTTTCATGCAGCTTCTTTTTCTTAACCGTATCAATCTGCTCGTAAAGCGTATCGATACTGCCATACTCCTTGACCAGGCTCACAGCGGTTTTGGGACCCACACCGGGCACCCCGGGGATGTTGTCCGCCGTGTCCCCGGAAAGCCCCATGACCTGGATCATTTTCCGGGGGGTAACTTCATGCTTTTTGGCAATAAAAGCCGTATCAATGGTTTTGTCCTGCATGGGATCCCAGATAACGCTTTGTTCTGTAACCAGTTGCATGAAATCTTTGTCACCGGTTACCATGACCACCTCGAACCCGGCTTCCCCGGCCTGTCTGGCCAGGGTGCCGATCAGGTCGTCGGCTTCATATCCCCGGGCTTCGATCACGGGAATCCGGAAACCCGCGACAACTTTCTTGATCCAGGGAATCTGCTCGACCATATCTTCCGGCATGGGCGGCCGATTGGCTTTGTAATCGGGGTACATATCGTGGCGGAAGGTGGGGCCCTTTACGTCGAAACAGATGGCCAGGTATTCAGGCGCTTTTGTCTCCATGAGCTTTATCAGCATGCGGCTGAACCCGAAAACAGCGTTGGTGGGCTGGCCCTTTGAACTGGAAAGGTTCCTGATTGCATGGTAGGCCCTGTAAATGTAGGCACTCCCATCGATGAGATACACGGTCTTTTTAGCGCGCATGCTTCCTCCCCTGTTCTTTTGACTGCCGGCCAGCCGGAAGCCACCATTTTACACCTGTCTTTCTTGACATCCCCAACTGCCTGCGCTAGTGTCTCGCGATAACGGTTGCCCGACTATGACCGCCTGGCATAATGGCTGTGAACGGCTGTTCTGCAGTGTAATGCTCTAAGTGAAGGTTAATCCGGCAACCGTTATGTGAAAGTATCACGTGTGGTTGCTTTACTGGTTTATGGTAACTACAAGTACACGATGACTCAATTTTGTAAGGAACGCAAAAAACAAGGAAAAATTCAACCCACTAACTTAATAGCGTTTGCCGCCAGCCACGCAGATAATCAACTATCATCCTGATGCGATGCGCAGGATAGGCAACCTCACAGAAACAACCGCAAACGCTATGGAGATATCACAATATGGCCAAAGGCAGAATACTTGTTTTTGAAGAAGAGATCAAAGCCCATCTTGAAACCGCCCAGACGATTGCCGTTCTGGGCCTAAGCCCCAAACCCCATCGGGACTCACACAAGGTGGGGGCTTACCTGAAGCGGCATGGCTATACCGTCATTCCGGTACGGCCGGCACAAGAGGAGGTCCTGGGTGAAAAAGCCCACCCTTCGCTTCTGGAGGTACCCACACAGGTGGATATCGTCGACGCCTTCATCAACCCGGCCAGGATTCTGCCCCTGGCCGCGGACGCCGTGAAAATCAAGCCCAGACTTTTCTGGATGCAGTTGGGCGTTGAAAATACCGCAGCCGCTCAATTGTTGCTGGATGCCGGCATTGATGTCATCATGAACCGCTGCATTAAGATCGATCATGCCAAGCTCATCGCGTAAATCAGCATACCGGGAAAAAAAGAGACGGCGCCGGCAGACGAACTGCCACTGCTGCGGTGCAAACTCGGCGTTTTACTGGCAGTGCCGGTGTGGTTTCAGCATCTGCCAGGACTGCATGTATGAAAATTTCTGGGGGATGTCCTGTAACGGCATTACCTGGGATTGTCCGGATTGCGGGAGTCAGAATGGGCTGGGCAACCAGTAGAGTCTATCTCAAGCAAGCCTTTTGGCCCAATCTCTGCGTTGGGCGTACGGTTCAAATCCTCGAAATACATACAGGCCCTCGCTATTCATCCAGGAGATAGAAGAGTTCCTTGAAACTGGTGATGTATTGATCGGCTTCCAGGGCGGGGTTGTCGAAGGCCACGAACCGGGTTCCGGCTGCACGGGCGGCCTGCTGGTCCAGCGCCGAATCCCCGATATACATGACCTCGGCAGGCATCACCTGAAATGTTCGGGCAATTACATCGAGACAATCAGGCGCCGGCTTGGGATTGGGCACGTCCATGGCGGTCACCACCAGATCGAACTGATCCGCCAGTTCGAATTCTTCCAGAACCCGGTCCATCGTGTCCGTACGATTGGTAGCCACCGCCGTCCGATAGCTGCTGCGCAAGCCTGCAAGCAGTGTTTTTAAATCCGGTTCGATCTGCATATACCGGATAAAGCGCAGGTAGCCCATATCTTTACGATACGCGTGAACAACCCCCAGTTCGGAGGGATCGAAAAGATGCGCAATCGATTTTTCCACTGTGTTGATATGGACAAAGTCCATCTGCCCGGCCGTCATGGGAGGTCGCCCAAAGTGCGCCAGGAGCTGGTCGTAATATTCCCGATTCGCTTTACGGGTGTCAAACATGACACCGTCACAGTCAAACGCGATAACCTTGAGCATAAAATTCCTTTATTCAGTTTCAGGAAGATGCCTTGATGTTCCCGGTCACGTTGATTCCGATTTTGGGTTGGATGGAACTGTCTGTCTGGAGGAAAATCGTATCAAAATAGCGCCCGGGTGTACTTTTCTGGTTTTCGACAATCAGCTTGTAGGCAGTCGGCTGGACGCCCTCCAGCTGCTCGAGACGATACTTTATGTCCCGGCCATTTCTGGCTGTAACTTTTAGAATTTTAAACGGATATTCTTCGCGCTGCTTGATCAGCAGGGCGGATAGAATTTTTTCGCCGGCCAGCCCCTGCAAGACGACGACCCGGGCACTGAAAACGGCGAAAATGTCCACTTTCCCACGGACGGTCAGGTTTACCCGGCTTCTACGCGGGTCGTTCAGGTACACTTCAGCAGCCTTGCTCAGGGGGCCGCCGCCATAACCATTTGTAGAGACTTTGATTTTTATCTTGCCCTCTCCACCGGGAGGGATCTGTCGCGGATAGTCGACAGCTGTGCACCCTCAGCCGGTTTTCACCTTTTCAATCTTAAGGTCGGCGGTGCCTGAATTTTTAATGACAAAATCATGCACAACGGTCATGCCTTCCACCACCGGGTTGAAATTATAGGTCATACTGTCAAAAACAGCCACAGGAACGCCCTTGGCATCCGGGGCATCCGCAGCCATCGCCATCGAAGCAACCAGGAACCACCCTGCCGTCAGGAAAACCATCGGCCTGTTGAGTTTCATAACCATCTCCTGCACCTTTTGAACCAGTTTATAGTGGCGCGGTCAGATGTATTGTCAGTAAACCAGATTCATCAGCCGCAAGCATCTCAAAGATAAATCATAATATTGCCGATGCAATTGAAAATTTCTTTTTAGCCTTTTGCGAGTATCAGGTTTCAAACCCCAGGTCAAACAGCAAACCGTCGGATTTTCCAGCGACCGATCGTCATAACCACTTGGGAAATTGTGCCTGCGAGGAGGCCAGCCTGGGCCCTGTTACATCATGGAGATGGGATCCACATCCACCGCCACCCGCACAGCCGGCTGTGAGAACAACTTGGGGTTTTCAGACTGCAGCGTCTGCACAAGGCCGTGTAAGGCCGCCACAGAACCGCTTTTCAGCAGAAGCTGCCAGCGGTACTGTCCGGCAATGCGGGTCATTGGTGCTTCTATGGGCCCCAGGACTTCGACGGACCGGGTATATGTCGGGTCCCGGGCAATAAGGCGCCGGCACTGGCCACCCAGCACCTGGGCCCGGTCACGCACTTTTGCCTGTTTTTTACCGGATATTCTCAGTTGTATAAAGCGCGCAAAGGGCGGATAATGCAGTTCTTTTCTAAATTCTATCTCCCGGGCATAAAAGGACCTGAAATCCTGCCGGCAGGCCGCGGTAATGCTGAAATGGTCCGGGTTGTAGGTTTGCAAGATCACATTGCCGGGCTTTTCACCCCGCCCGGCGCGCCCGGCTACCTGGGCCAGAAGTTGGAAAGTCCTGGCGCCGGAACGAAAGTCCGGAAAACTCAGGGAGAGATCCGCACACAGGATGCCCACCACGGTAATGTTGGGAAAATCATGCCCCTTGGCCACCATCTGGGTACCGATCAGAATATCGATCTGGCCCTGGTGGAGCTTTTTCAGCAGCCGGACAACCGCCCCCTTGCGGGAGGTCGTATCGCGATCCATCCGGGCGACGACCGCCTCCGGGAAAAGAGCTGTCACCGCAGTTTCGACTCTCTCGGTCCCCACCCCGAGCATGATGATCCGGGAAGAGCCGCAGGCCTGACAATCGGTGGTGGCGGCCATGCTGAACCCGCAGTAATGGCACCGGTAGGCATTGGCCGCCTGGTGCAGGGTCAAAGAAATGTCACAATGCCGGCACTTCACCGCTTCGCCACACTCGCCGCACACCGGATAACTGGCAAAACCCCGGCGGTTCAGAAACAAGAGTACCTGCTCCCTTCTATCAAGCGCAGCAGCCATGGCTTCTTTAAGGGCGGGGGTGAAATAGCGCTGGATACCACGTTCATGCCGGGCTTCGCGCAGATCCACGATTGTGATCTCCGGCATGGGTCTTGCGGCCACGCGGCCGGTGAGCTCAAGGCCCGTAAATTTCCCCACTGATACGTTGTACCAGGCCTGCACCGAAGGTGTTGCCGAGCCCAGCACAACCGGGCACGCGTGACCGCGGCCACGCACCACGGCAAGATCCCGGGCATTGTAACGCAGCCCGCCATCCTGTTTATAAGAGGCGTCGTGCTCCTCATCCACAATCACCAGGCCAATGTCGGCAAACGGTGCAAATATGGCGGACCGGGCGCCGATGGCAATGGAGACGTCCCCCCGGAAGATCCGCAGCCATTGATCGTAGCGTTCCCCTGCGGACAGCCCGCTGTGCAAAACGGCCACGCACTCGCCGAACCGGGCCCTGAACCGCCTTTCCATCTGTGATATCAAGGCTATCTCCGGGACCAGCACCAGAACGGACCGCCCGTTATCCAAAACTTTCCGGGCCAGCTGCATATAGACTTCGGTTTTACCGCTGCCGGTGACACCCGCCAGGAGGAAGGCCCCGAAACCAGCCGCCAGCCCCTCGGAAACGGCAGCCACAGCCTGTGCCTGTTCGTCATTCAGCTGGTGGGCTGTATCTCCTTTAATGACCTCGCCCAGAGGATCGCGGTCAACCGGTCTTTCCTCGATAAGCACCTGGCCTGACCGGGCCATGGCGGTCACCAGCCGGGGCGCGCCGGACACATGTTTGCGCAGATCAGTCAGCGGCATCCGGCCGTGCTGCGCCAATACATCCAGAATCTTACGTCGGCTGGGTGACAAACGGCCGGTCATCTTGAAATCCTCTGCGGCTGTCACGTGCCGTTCAAGTTTTCTCCGGGTACGTCCGCCCCGCAACTCCTGCTGACGACTGATCCAGCCATTATCCAGAAGTTCCTGGAGAAGCGCTGTCGACACAGGTCCACGCAGTTTAACGGCCATAGTTTTTACTGTCTGCGCTTCAGATTCAAGGTGGGTAAGGACCTGGTGAGCAACTCCCCGGGCCTGACTGGATTCCAGGGCGGCTTGGCCTGCGGTCGTGATAGCCAGCGTCACCACGTCATGGACGTTGAGGCCGCCCGGCAATGCCGTCTGGATAACATCACCAATGGGATGCAGGTAGTAATCCGCCGCCCACTGGAAAAACGGGAGCATGCTCTCCGGAAAAAGGGGCCGCTGATCGAGAATATCCAGAATCGGCCGCACCGCGTGCTGCGTGTCCGCTATCCCCGCCCCACAGATGTAGCCGGTAATTCTGCGTGGCCCGAAGGGCACCAGGACCCGCTTGCCGATATCGGCAAGGTCCGCCAGAGTATCCGGAACACTGTAGGTATAGAGCTGGTGTACGGGCAGGGCCACCGCCACCGCTATCAATTTCGGTTGAGCCGCCATGTTTCTCGTAGTTTTATCCGTTTATTCAGACAGGCCCGCGACCGCTTGCCGGCCCCTGTAGATAGCCGTTCGCGGAGCATTGCTTTTGCAAAACCCCTTCCAGACTGGATGTCCTCACTGTCAAAAAAGGCAATTACCGCTTTTAGCTTGACAGCCGACATTGTTTAATTTAATTTTGGAAAGGCAAACTATCTGTCAAGATTACGTTTTTTCAGTGTTGCCCCTTGTAGAAGCGTACCTATCAGGACGTGCTGATGCAAGCGCCACACGCTGTTATCAATATCAGAGAAAAAATGCTTTGTAATATCTTTTTTAAGAATTATTTCCACAGGCGGCTTTGAAACATTGCAGACGTCACAATCTAAGGAGGCGGACAAAATGCGCACGATACCCAAACGACTGCTCAGCATAGTGGTCATAGGCTTGCTGATCCTGGTTCCGATGGCATCATCGGTTTATGCTCAAAGTCCTGTAGGTGTAGAGGAAAAAACGGCTGAAGGCATGGCCGCCGACCTCATCATTCTCAGACCTCTGGGCCTGCTTTCAACTTTAGCGGGAACGGTAACATTTGCAGTGGGCCTGCTTTTTTCCGGCCCGGGCGGCAATATCGAGGAGTCAGGCCAGCTCCTGATAAAAGATCCAGCAAAGTTTACTTTTGCGAGGCCTCTGGGTGATTTCTAGGGCAGGCTTTTGGTACCCTTCTATTTGATACCCTTCTAATGGGCATACCCTTGAACAAAGGGATGCCCCCCTGCGCCAAATCCCCGACACCCTGAGAGGGCCTCCGGGCACCCTCAAACGAAACGCATTATATGGGGTCAGCCTGCTTGACACACCCCATTATTTTGTGTATAGCCAGCCAAACGATGTGTACGTCGCATATCCCTGACCTGAAACTTTTTTCAAATACGGCAAAATAAAACTGTATTGCCTTAAACGCCGGTAGTTCTGGCAAATCGAGGCCTGTGCAGCAAGCCAATCAAGGAGGCTCCCGTGCCGGTAAAAACCGTATCCCATCCGCTGATCAAACACAAACTGGGGCTCATGCGTGAAAACGACATTTCCACTAAAGATTTTCGAGATCTCGCGTCCGAGCTGGCCAGTTTCCTTACGTACGAAGCCACCAAGGATCTGGAAACCGAGAAACGCACCATTACCGGTTGGGCCGGTGAGGTGAAGGTTGACCGGATCAAGGGCAAGAAGATTACCGTCGTGCCGATCCTGCGGGCGGGCCTGGGCATGATGGATGGTGTGCTGGACTTGATCCCTTCCGCAAAAGTGAGTGTTGTAGGACTTTATCGCAACGAGGAAACCCTGGAACCCGTACGCTACTATGTCAAAATGACCAGCAAAATGGATGAAAGAATCGCCCTCATTGTGGACCCCATGCTCGCCACCGGAGGCACCCTGATTGCCACCCTCGACCTGCTCAAGGAGTCCGGCTGCAAACGTATCAAGGGACTTTTCCTGGTAGCAGCCCCCGAAGGCCTTGAAAAAGTTGAAGCCGCCCACCCCGATGTGGAAATATATGTGGCCGCTATAGATAATAAACTAAATGATATCGGATACATTCTTCCTGGACTGGGTGACGCCGGGGATAAGATATTCGGTACCAAGTAATTTCGTATGGTTAGTGACATGGACACGATCTAAAAGGAGGTTGTATGGCCCAGAACGATTCAGAGTACAGTTTTTCTCCCCGGGACAGCATCATCGGAGCCCAGATGCTATTTGTGGCCTTTGGTGCACTGGTGCTGGTTCCATTGCTCACCGGCCTGAATGCAAATGTGGCCCTGTTCACCGCCGGCGCCGGAACCCTGGTATTTCAGGCTGTGACCAAACGCAAGGTCCCCATCTTTCTGGCCTCTTCTTTTGCTTTCATCGCCCCCATTATCTATGGCGTCCAGACATGGGGTATCCCGGGAACCATGTGCGGGCTGGCGGCAGCCGGCCTCCTCTACATCATCCTGGGACTGTGCGTTAAAACTTTCGGCGCAGGTTTCCTGCATCGCCTGCTGCCTCCGATCGTGGTTGGGCCTGTCATCATGGTCATTGGCCTCGTGCTGGCCCCGGTGGCCGTCCACATGGCCATGGGGCGCACCGGTGACGGTTCCGCCTGGCTGGTACCTCAAAATTCGGCAATGATCGTTTCCGGTGTCGCCCTGTTGACAACCGTTGTCATCTCATTGATCGGCAAGGGCTGGTTCAAACTGGTACCCATCCTCTTAGGCATCGCCGCCGGGTATCTGACCGCCCTGATACTGGACGGCGTGGGCGTATCGACCGCCATTCAGAGCAGTTTCGATCCAGGCAATCTGCAAAACTGGACCGGTCCGGCAATGGTCAGCTTCAAGCCGCTTTTTGATGCACCCTGGTTTGCCATTCCGGATTTCGTACTTCCGGAATGGAATCTCGAGGCCATTCTCTTCATTGTACCGGTCGCCATCGCACCGGCTATTGAACATTTCGGCGATATCCTCGCTATCAGTAGTGTCACCGGCAAGGATTTTGTGAAGGATCCAGGCATTCACCGGACCATGCTGGGTGACGGCCTGGCCACTTCCCTGGCTTCATTTCTGGGTGGCCCGCCCAACACCACTTATTCCGAAGTAACCGGGGCCGTCACGCTCACCCGGGCCTTCAATCCTGCTATTATGACCTGGGCGGCGATATTCGCCATTTTACTGGCGTTCGTAGGCAAAGTCGGTGCGCTGCTGAAAACCATTCCAGTACCAGTCATGGGTGGGATTATGCTCCTGCTTTTCGGTGCCATCACCGTCATAGGCCTGAACACACTGGTCAAAGCCGGTGACGACCTCACCAAGCCGCGCAACCTGTCCATCGTGGCCCTGATTCTGGTCTGCGGCATCGGCGGCATGGTGCTGTCTATCGGCAAATTCACCCTGGGCGGTATCGGTCTGGCCGGTATCCTCGGAGTGATTCTGAATCTGGTCCTGCCGAAGGAGAAAGAATAGAAAAGCGGTTCAGCGTTCCCCGTTTAACGTTCCAGGTTAAGCCCTGAGGACAAACCCGGTTCGTTCCAGTTACAACTTAAAGCGGTTATGAATTCTACTTTCCAGAATTCATAACCGCTTTTACTTTTTCACCCTTGCACTCTTAAACTTTTGTACTCCGCCATCTTTCAAGCCTTGAACCCTTGACCCCTCGAATCCTTGGCCCCTTGATATTATTACCTTTCATCAATCGGCACAAATGGCGTCTTGGGCGGGCCGATATAAATTTGGCGGGGTCTGCCAATGCGCCAGTGGGGATCATCGGCGCTCTCTTTCCACTGGGCAATCCAGCCCGGCAGACGGCCGATGGCGAACATCACCGTAAACATATTGGTGGGAATCCCAATGGCCCTGAGAACGATACCGCTGTAAAAATCCACATTGGGATAGAGGTTGTGGTCGACAAAGTAGTTGTCTGCAAGGGCCTTCTCCTCCAACTCCTTGGCAAGGTCCAGCAGGGGGTCGGCAATCTTCAGCTTGGCCAGCAGGCGATCACACATTTTCTTCATAATTTTGGCCCGGGGGTCATAGGTCTTGTACACCCGATGCCCGAACCCCATCAACCGGAAAGAATCATTGCGGTCCTTCGCTTTGTGAATCACCTGGTTAATGGTGTGACCGCCGCAGTGGATTTTTTCCAGCATTTCAATGACCGCCTGGTTGGCCCCGCCATGCAGGGGCCCCCACAGAGCGCTGATACCCGCGGATATGGAAGCGTACAGGTTCACCCGGGCGCTGCCCACCAATCGAACGGCCGATGTCGAACAATTCTGTTCGTGATCAGCATGCAAAATCCAGAACACCCGCAGGGCCTTGACGACGTCTTCATCGATTTCATACGGCCGCACCGGTGAGTCAAACATCATATTGAGGAAATTTTCACAGTAGGCCAGATCCGGCCGCGGGTAAACCACCTTGTGTCCACGGGAGATCTTATAGGACATGGCCGCCATTGTTCGAATCTTTGCCAGCAGCCGCGTCACGGTAATGTTAATTTCCTCTTCAAGTGTCTGGAGCTCCGGGTAAAAACTGCGCAGGGCATTGACCATTCCGGAAAGGATTCCCATGGGGTGGGACAGGCGCGGAAAATTCTGGTAAAAGGCCTGCATGTCCTCGTGCACCAGGCTGTGGTCATTGAGCAGGATGGAAAACCGGTTCAACTCCGCCTGGGAAGGCGGCTCACCGTTAATCAGGAGATAGGCGGTTTCCTTGAAGGTGGCATGCTCGGCAAGCTCTTCCACAGGAATGCCGCGATAACGTAAAATCCCTTCTTCACCGTCCATAAAAGTAATGGCGCTGGTGCAGGCGCCGGTGTTGGCGTATCCGGGATCCATGGTAATAATGCCGGTTTCAGGCCTCAACCGGGTAATGTCCACGGCCACTTCGCCTTCGGACCCCACTATTACCGGCAAGTCAATGGTCTTGTCTTTATAGGTTATCGTTACTGTCTCTTTCATGCTGCCCCCTCCTGTTGCATACTGAAGTTTCCATACCTCCCGGCCCAATCGAATAGGCTTTTGACCTGTTAGACTAACAGGAATAGCTTTATAGCTCTCAGCTCTGTTGGTTGATCGGTGAGATACTGCCAGAGTAGTTTGTTTACCGTAGCAACAAGCCTGTCGGCCACGGCCGGAAAAGGCCCGACCGGGCGCTTTTACGCAAAACATCCAACAGATTTAAATACACGAAAATGCCCTTTAGGTCAAGATCCGTTTAAAAACGAATAGTTTACAGGAAAACCAGGCTGTGCTAAAAATCTCGCAACACATGGACCCACACCTGCGGAGGGCAAAATGTCATTCAGGAAAAACCTGTTGCAGAAGCTTGAAATCGATTCGCTGGCCAACCGGGTCACAGACTCCATGGGGCCTGTAGACAGCGGCCGCCGGATAGACCGGGACCTGGCCCGGCAGCTGATAGACATCGCCGGATATGAGCGGATCGACAAACGCGACCTTGAGCTTTACCTGATCCCACCCGTCCCCCCCCAGGTGCTGGTCCTGGACAATGATTTTTCAATCTACAACACCACTCCCGATGACGTGGCCCTGCGCAAAAGCCCAATCGTCAAAGAGATGGTCAAAATCCGCAATATCATCAAGATTCTTAATGACAAGGATGTCGTCATCAGTAAAAAAGGAGACTCTGTGGAACGGGTTCGCTCCGAATGCGTCGCCGCCCTTGACCTTACCCACACCCCTGAAGATATTACCGAGATTGAGCGTCAGGGCGTGGACGCTTTAGCCGGTAACTATGGAGAAGGTGTCATTGAAACGCTGACCCTGTTCGCCGAGCTGACAGGTCTGGCCCGGGTGCCCGGGGCCCTGAAAATACCCCACCACATCCTCTTCGGAAAACGGGTGGAATCGCCGGATACCGGGCGCGCCTATGGTCCCCTGTTCCTTTTTGACCGGGTGCACAACACCTTGAAATTGATTGACAAGGTTATTCGTTCGGCTGACAAGGTCCACCTGCAATCAGTCCGCGAGGTTGCCGATGGCGCTGCCGAGGCCTCCGCAGAGGGTCCCGCAGTCTTTGCCAGCCTGAAAAAAGCTGTGCTGGAAGGGCAATATATCCCCTCGTAATCGCCTGTGCAATCCGACAAGCCTATATAGATATCTGTAAACACGAAGTATTTTGACGTAATCGGCCCCTGACAGGGCGCCCCCAACGGTTCGGCCAACCCATTTCAACCCCCCCGCGACCCCAGTCACCACTGTATCCAATCAACTGCCTGCAGGCTGGATTTTCTGTTGACACCACCGGGCCAAAAAAGATAAATACCACTGGATTATTAATTTAGCATGAGGTTCCCACTTTGCGAATTTTTTGTTTCCGGGAGAACATCCGGAACTGTTTTAAGAGCATGCAATCGTAAACCAAACGATGCCTCCGGACGCTTAAAGGGCGCTTGCCGGGCATCGTTATTTTTTAGGTCAGGCTGTTAAAAGGCCCCTCCAGAAATTTGAGGGTGCCGGCAGAAAAGGAGATTGTTGATGAAAACTATTTCTGTAAAAGATCTGGTGGTTCCGCTATCGGAATACGCAACCATACCCATGGGCGCATCACTGCTCGAAGCGGTGGAGGCGCTCGAAAAGGCGCAGGAAGACTTTGACACCACCAAATACCGACACCGAGCCATACTGGTACTGGATGGCTCCGGGCATGTGGTCGGCAAACTGGGGCAACTGGATGCGCTCCAGGCCCTGGAACCCAAGTATGGTGAAATGAGTGAAGGCAAAGCCGTCAGCCGGTTCGGCTTCAGCGCGAGTTTTATCGACAGCATGCGCGATCAATACCAGCTTTTTGACAAGCCCATGGATGACCTTTGCAAAAAAGCAGGCAGCCTGAAAGTCGAAAACTGCATGAACAAACTGAGCGACAACGAATACATTGAAATCAACGCCACGCTGGACCGGGCGATTCACCAACTCGTGATGGGCCATCACCAATCCCTGCTGGTCAAGGAAGGGTCTTCCATAGCAGGTATATTGAGACTCACGGATGTGTTCGTGGCGGTATTTCACTCCATGAAAGAATGCAAGATCTGAGCAAGTATTTAACACTAGCCGGCTGGCCCGCGATCACCCCCTGATGGCAGCTGCCTCCGGTTGTTAGTGATTTTATTTTAAGGAGGTTATGAATGAGTACTGACGTTGAAATTGCTGGGATTCCCAAAAGCTTCAGTTGGGGGAAATTCGTTGCGCTGATAACCGGCGTGCTATTGTTTGTGGTGGTCTATTATTGCCCGGCCTGGCCGGATGCAGTGGACCCCATGGGAAAACATTTTGCCCTGTCCACTGCGGGCAAGGGCGCCATCGCCGTGTTCCTGATGGCCGGTACCTGGTGGGTGTTTGAAGTGGTGCCCATCGGGGTTACCAGCCTGGCCATCGGCGTCATGCAGGCCCTGTTCATGATCCGCCCGGCCAAAGTGGCCTTCAAGGATTTCATGGATCCGTCGGTTATGTTTATTTTCGGTTCCATCGTCATTGGCCTGGTCTTTACCAAAACCGGCCTGACCAAGCGACTGGCCTACAAGATGCTCGCCATCGTCGGTGAACGCACCAGTATGATCTACCTCGGCGTGTTCCTGGTCACCTCCGCCCTGGCCCACATCATGGCGCATACCGCCGTCGCCGCCACCATTTATCCTTTGCTGGTCGCCATCTATGCGCTCTATGGCGAAGGCGACAAACAGACCAAGTTCGGAAAAGGCCTGTTTATCGGCATGGCCTACGTGGCCGGTGCCGGTTCCATCGTGACCCTGCTGGGCGCCGCCCGCGGCGCTGTGGCCCTTGGGTTTTTCAAGGATGTCACGGGTCAGGATGTCGGCTTTTTTGAACTGTCCTGGTACATGTTCCCCATTGGCTGGATTATGACGTTTGTCCTGTGGGGCTTTTTCATGGTCGTCCTCAAACCGGAAAAAAAGACCATCCCCGGACTGAAGGAAAAAGCCAAACGGCTTTACAAGGAACTGGGCGGTATCACCCGCAAGGAAGTAATCGCTTCCAGCATCGTCGGCCTGGTCATCATCACCCTGGGCACTTTCGCCATCATGAAAGCCTCGATCCCCGGATTCGTACCACCGCATAAAACGGCCATTATCCTGCTCTCCACGATCCTGTTTTTCATCACCGGCATCCTGGATATCGAAGACCTGGAGATGGTGCCCTGGAACATCATCCTGCTGTTTGCCGGCGCCATGAGCATCGGATTCTGCCTGTGGGAAACCGGGGCGGCGGAGTGGATGGCCATCAACTGGCTGGCCATGTTTAAAGAATCCCACTGGTTTGTGTTTGTCATGAGCATCGCCTTTTTCGTCATGATGATGACCAACTTTATCATGAACGTGGCTGCCATCGCGATTTCCCTGCCGGTGGCCCTGGTCATTGCGCCTTACCTGGGAGTAGCCGGAGAGGTTATCCTCTATTCGTCTCTGGTGGTTGCCGGCATGCCGTTTCTGCTGCTGGTGGGTGCGGCCCCCAATGCCATCGCCTATGATTCCAAACAGTTTTCGACAGGCGAGTTCTTCTTCTGGGGTATTCCAGCCAGTATCCTGCTGATGATCGTCACGGGTTTCGCGGTTTACTTCCTGTGGCCGATCATGGGTATGCCGATTACGCTGCCCTAACCAACCCGCCCCGGTCGGTGCAGCCAGCACTGGCCGGGGGCACATCACAGAAGGGAGAGATAAACATGACAGATCATACATCTGCCGCTATCGGCCCGGAGGAAGCTCTGGCGCTTCTCAAGGCGGGCAACGAACGATTCGTCACCGGCAAGGTCAATCCGAACGATGATTTCCCCCAGCAAAGGGCCCCGCTAACCGAGGGCCAGGCACCTTATGCCTCTATCCTGTGTTGTTCCGACTCCCGTGTACCGCCGGAGTTGGTCTTCGATGAGGGGCTGGGACGCCTTTTTATTACCCGGGTGGCCGGGAATGTATTAACCCCGGAACTGCTGGCAAGCCTTGAATATGCAGCGCTGCACTCCACCAGCCGGCTCATCGTCGTTCTGGGACATGAATGTTGCGGGGCCGTCACGGCCGCCGTACAGACCCTGGCTCAAGGTGCCGCCGCGGAGAGTCCCAGCCTGCAAACCCTGCTGGACCGGATTTTCCCGATTGTGAATGCCGTCAGAGATCAACAGGACCTGGAAGGGCAGGCCCTCATCGAAACCTGTGCGGAAGAGAATGCCCTTAAAACTGCCGCAGCGATCTTGTCCGAAAGTACGGCTTTGCAGGAACTGGCGGACAAGAGGGATATTAAAATCGTGGCTGCCAAATACTCACTGGCTGATGGCCGGGTTGCCTTTCTAAACACTTAAACCTGCGGAAACTGCCTGAGTGCACATCAACCGCATACGGCCGCCGGTGTGGGACACCTTTCACCCAATCAACGGCCGGCCCGGTAAGAATATCTACCGGGCCGGCTCCATCTTTAAGACCTTGGAAAAACACCCGGTTTTGTTATAGTTTGAAAATTTTTTCAAAGGTTTCTATCTGCATTGCCCAGACAGAGTCCTTGCCCTGGGGATGCAATCCCAATATGGTGGCGTTTATGGTTCGGATATTCTCAGTGCTTTATGAATTCCCCGGGTTAGACCCATTCATTTCGGGCCCATCACCAAGGTGCCTGAGATCAACGTAATGTGAGGTTGCCATGTTCAAATTCAATAAGCAAAATACCCTTACCGGCCTTTCCAAGACCTGCGGTTGAGCGGCTAAAATAAGCCCGGTCGGGCTTGAAAAGCTGCTCCAGACACTGCCCATGAACGAGGACCCCAACCTTTTGGTGGGTTTCGGGACCAGTGATGATGCCGGCATCTACAAATTGAATCCGGAGACAGCCCTTATCATGACCGCCGATTTCATCACCCCGCCGGTGGACGATCCGTTTATCTTTGGACAAATTGCCGCGGCCAATGCGATCAGCGACGTTTATGCCATGGGGGGCACACCCCTGGCCTGTTTGAACCTGATTGCGTTTCCATCGGGAAAACTGCCGCCGGACTCCCTGCACCAGATCATCGCCGGAGGCCTGAGTAAAATTACCGAAGCCGGAGCGGTTCTGGCCGGCGGCCACTCCATAGATGACAACGAGCCCAAGTATGGCCTGTCGGTGACCGGAACAGTCCACCCTGACAGCATCTGGACCAATACCGGGGCACGCCCCGGAGATGTGCTGATATTGACCAAACCCGTGGGTAGCGGTGTGCTGTTCAATGCAAATTTGAAACAGTGGGTTTCATCCGGGGCCATGGACAGGTGCCTGGAAGTGTTGACCACGCTCAACCGGACACCGGCCGAAAGCATGCAGGCTTTCGATGTGCACGCCGCCACTGATGTGACCGGTTTCGGACTGGCCGGGCATGCTCTGGAGATGGTGGGTGATACTGCGGTCACATTTGAGATCGAACTTGCGGCCCTGCCGGTCATGGACGAAGCCCTGGACATGTACCGCAAAGGCATGACCACCGGCGTTAATGCCAACAACCGGCAGAAGATTGCAGACACCTTACAATTCTCCGCGGAGTTCCCGGCCTGGCATCAGGAAATCCTATTCGACCCCCAGACCAATGGGGGACTCATGGTGGCTGTTCCGGAAAGTCAGTCCCGGCCACTCGTGGACGCCCTCCACCAGGGGGGCATTGCTTCTGCGGCCGTCATCGGCAGGGTAACCGAACGCCAGGGTGAAACGGGCCTGGTTATTTCCTGATCAGATGGAGATTAAGGGCAAGATTAAGAGCAAGCGTCGAGAATAGGCCTGAAAATAAGGAAGGCTGACCTACCCCTTCAGTATCAGGTAGCCCACATAACCCACATAGCAGGCCAGCAGCATACCGCCGTTGGCCCTGGACAGGGTCAGATTTTTGCGCATCATCAACCAGGGCAGGAAACTCGTCAGCATCATAACCATGTAGTCAATCAAGAGCCCGCTTTCAATGAAACCGCCGGGAATGTGGATCGGGCGCACAACAGCGGCAGCCCCCAGCACGCTCAGAATGTTAAAGACGTTGCTGCCCAACAGGTTACCGATACTGATATCCATTTCACCTTTGCAGGCCGCCATCACCGAAGTGGCCAATTCCGGCAAAGAAGTTCCCAGGGCCACTACGGTCAGCCCGATGAACTTCTCACTCACCCCAAAAACGGACATGATGTTCACCGCCGCATCGATAAGAAAATCCGCCCCGACCACCACCCCGGCAATCCCGGTGACAATCAATACCACCTGCTTCCAGCGGGGCATCATTTCCGGCTCTGCGGCCAGGCCTGTTTCCGAGACATCTAGCGGCACCGGCGCCTGCTGGGTGGCAATTGAATAGTTGTACCAGGTATACAGAATGATTCCCGTGAGCAGGGACACCCCTTCCAGGCGCCCGATCGTGCTGTTGAGAGATAACAATAGAAGGTACACCGAAATGGCGAGCATCAGGGGAATGTCCCGACTGAGCACCGCGGGATGGCTTCTTATGGGATGCAGCATGGCGGCCAGTCCGAGCACCAGGGCAATGTTACAGATATTGCTGCCGATGACGTTGCCCACGGCAATCATGCTTTTGCCCTTGAGGGCGGAGACGATACTGATCACCAGTTCCGGAGCGGATGTCCCGAAGGCCACAACTGTCAGGCCGATAACGATGGGTCGGATACCGAGACTGCGGGCCAGGCTGGCAGAACCATTGACCAGCCACAGGGAGCCGAAATAGAGTAGCAGCAACCCAATTGAAAAAATAATCAGATCAGTTGTCATAAAATCCTTTTTAAGACCACTTTGCCCAGGCTGCGGGAAGTCAGTCAGTGATACATAACTCCCCGCAGCTTGTCAATCCTGAGACATGCCCGGATTCCTCTGCCCGGCAGGGCCGGGCAGAGGGGTCCCGGGGGCCAGATTATCGCGACCGGTTATCGGTGGATCTTAGCACAGAATTTCAAAAAGACACAGGCCTGGAAGCACTTTGAGCACCTGAATATAAGTTGACATCATAAACCTATCTTCATAAAGTAACTGTTCAGTCTTAATCTTGACAGGGTCCCCCACATGCGCACAAAAACACTCGTTGTTGATGACAACCGGCTGATGCGGGAATTCATGGCCAAGCTCCTCAAAAAGCAGGGGCAGCAGGTCTTCCTGGCAAAAAACGGTTTCGAGGCGTTGAACATCCTGTCTGGCATCCAGCCGGACATCATCTTCATTGATCTGGTGATGCCCAAAATAGACGGCAGCAAACTCTGCCGGATTATCCGCAACCTGCCGCCCCATGAAGAGTGTTTTCTGGTGGTCATCTCCGCCGCCGCCGCCGAGATTGGCGAAGACTTCAAAGTCTATGGTGCGGATGCCTGCATTGCCAAGGGTTCCTTTGATCAAATGGCCAAACATATCCTGGCCATGGTCGACCTGGCCTCAGAAAGAGGGAGAGACCGCAGCCTGCCGATTCTGGGAACTGACAATATCCAGCCCCGGCAAATGACACGGGAGCTCCTGCGCCGCAACCGCCACCTGGAATCCATCATCGACAGTATTTCTGACGGCATTATTGAAACCTACGTCGATCGAATTATCCAGGCCAACCCGGCCGCGCTCTTTCTTTTCAACCAGTCTCCTGAAACCCTGATCGGAACCTCTTTTCCCAACCTCTTCGATAAAGCCCTGCAGCCGCAAATCAGAAGCCTGATGACCGAAGAAAACCTCCCGCCGCCGGGCACCGTGGATACCGTTATTCCTTCGGATCACGGCCGCCGCCATGTGGTTGTGAAAAGGCTGTCCGCCATCCCCACGGGAGACACACGCCTGTTCTTGCTGACCGATGTCACCGAACTTAAAAAAACTGATGAAAAAGTCCGGCAAACCCGCCAGAAACTGGAAGCTAAAGTCGCCCGCCGAACTGCGGATTTAACCCGGACCAACCGGCGGCTGAACCGGGAAATCGGTGAACGTAAAAAGACTGACGAAGCCCTGCAGCAAAGCCGGAAGCGGTTTGAGCAGTTTATGCAGCACATGCCGTCCATCGCTTTCATCAAAGACCTGCAAGGCCGCTATACTTATGCCAATCAGGCCTACCAGACGCTTTTCGGACTGCCGCCGGAAGAGCGTATCGGTAAAACCGACTTTGATTTGTGGCCCCCTGAAATCGCAGGTAAATTAAGAGAAAACGACAATCTGATCCTGGATGGTAAAAAAGCTGTTGTCAAGGTTGAGGTCCTGCAAATCGACAATGAAACCCATCATCAGCTGGTCTCCAAATTTCCCATATTCAAAGACGGCATCCCCCATGCAGTGGGCGGCATAGCGGTAGACATCACCCGCCGGGTCCAGGCGGAAGAAGAGCGCTCCCGACTTGCTGAAAAACTGCAGGGTGCCCGTAAAATGGAAGCCATCGGCAACCTGGCCGGCGGTGTGGCCCATGAACTGAACAACATACTTTCCGGCATTGTCAGTTTCCCCGAATTGATCCTGCTGGACCTTGAGGACGACAGCCCCCTGCACGAGCCCCTGTTAACTATAAAACAGGCCGGCGAAAGGGCGGCGGCCATCGTACAGGACCTGCTCGTTCTGGCCCGGCAGGGCATTGCCGTCACTGAAGTTGCGGGTCTGAACGATATCGTCAAGAAATACCTGCGCAGCCGGGATCATGCCCGTCTCGTGAGTAAGTATCCGGGGGTAAAATTCAGCGGCCGCCTGGCATCCAGCCATCTCAATCTGGTCTGCTCTGCCGCGCACCTTGAGAAAACAATTGCGCATCTGATGACCCATGCGGCCGGGTCCGTTAAAGACGAAGGGACCATCCACCTGACAACGGAAACCCTTTACCTGGACAAACCACTGTCAAATTACAACGACGTGACCCCGGGTAATTACGTGGCGCTGACCGTGGCAGACACGGGCACCCAGCTCAGCGCTGAGCAGATGGAACGGATTTATGAGCCCTTTTTTACCAATAAGATCCTGGGACGCAATGACACCGGCCTGGGAATGGCCGTGGTCTGGGGTACGGTAAAAGAACACCGGGGCTACATCGAGTCGCAATCCAGCCCGCAGGGCAATGCGTTCACACTTTACTTTCCAGCCACGGGCAAGCATGCCGCCGAATACGACAACGGCACGGCCCTGGAAGCAATCATGGGCACCGGGGAGTCCATTCTGGTGGTGGACGATGTCGAAGAACAGCGCAACATCACCCGGTGCATGCTGGAAAAACTGGCTTATCAGGTGACCACAGTCACCAGCGGTGAAGAAGCCATCGCCCATATCAAAGGTCACCGGGTTGATCTCGTCATCCTGGATATGATTATGGACCCGGGCATCGACGGACTGGATACCTATCGTCGGATCCTGGCCATCTCGCCCAACCAGAAAGCCATTATTGCCAGCGGCTATTCCGAATCGGACAGAGTCCGGGAAGCCCTGCGGCTGGGAGCCGGGGCCTACATCAAAAAACCCTACCTGATTGAAAAAATCGGCAGCGCCATCCACAGAGAATTGGCCCGCCCGGCACCCACCCCTGACCCCGGTGCGTGAAAGCGTTAAAAACTGTTGCAACCTTGCCCGTTAGTGCGCTAAAAAAACATCCCATAATCAATGGCTGCAATGTGCGAACACCAGAAAGGGCGCTTACAGAAAAAATGCATTACGAAGGCAACATCATCCGACCACCAAGTGAAGCCAATAGTATTCTGCTGCAGGTCACCGTGGGCTGTTCCCACAACAAGTGCACCTTTTGCGGTACCTACACCGGCGAAAGATTCAAAATTAAATCTGACGATATCATTATGGAAGATATCGCCTTTGCCGCCCGCTACTGCCAACGTCAACGCCGGGTGTTCCTTTGTGATGGGGACGCCCTGATCATCCCCCAGAAAAGGCTGTTGAAGATTCTGACGGCTATCCGGCAGCAGCTCCCCTGGGTCACCCGCATCGGTGTGTATGCCAACGCCAAAAGCATCAACATGAAGACACCGGCAGAGCTTGTGGAACTGAAGACGGCAGGCATCGGCATCGCCTACCTGGGACTGGAAACCGGCGATGACGTGACCTTGAAAAAGATCCGGAAGGGGGCCGGGTCAGCAACCATGATCACCATGGGCCGTAAAGTCCGAGAGGCCGGGATGAAGCTGTCTGTCACTGTGCTTCTCGGCATCGCCGGAAAAGAACGCTCCCAGATTCATGCGGCCGAGACCGGCCGGGTGCTTTCGGAAATTGACCCTGAGTATATCGGTGCCCTGAGCCTGATGCTGATCCCCGGCACGGCCCTGCATACCGCGTACGAACAGGATCAATTCCAGATGATTTCACCCCTGGAAATGCTCCACGAGCTGCGAACCATGATTGCCGGCACCCGGATTACCCGGGGGCTGTTTCACGCGAATCACGCTTCGAACTATCTGCCGATAAGGGCCATTATGCCCAAGGAAAAAGAGGCCACCCTGGCTCTCATCGACAAAGCCCTGGCAGGGGAGGTAGACCTGAAACCTGAATATCTCCGGGCCCTGTAACCCGTGTGTAAAGGACCCTGCCCCAGAGAGGCTGTGTCACAATGTTCAATTTGGCTTCAGGTTTTCAGACCGAAGAC
>CAZWPX010000055.1:0-6170 GCA_964636125.1 uncultured Desulfobacterales bacterium
TGTCTCTGCCTGACCATCAGGAGAACTGACCGGTGCGGTTGCTTCTGTCATTGCAAAACCCTTTTCATCATTACTTGACCCGACTTTCGGAGTTCATCATATTCTTAATTTTTAACCTGTGGGAGCGGCATCCTGCCGCAAAATGGTATCAACAAGCGTAATCATTCGCGGCAAGCTGCCGCTCTCACAATATAAACACAATCTCCATGATCATGTCTGCCCTGCAATCTATTCTAAAACCGGCGTTGCCGGGTGGGGTTTTATATTCCGCCACAGCTTGTGCAATCGGCTGACTGGACGCGCTGAAAACTGGACAGCCGTGTGGGGCGCCATGCAGGACAGGTTGGTACGGGTACCACGCCAGATGATGGTGTGATCCACACCGGGACTGCCGATCCTTAAAACGAAATCTCCGGTGGGCATATGCATATCCACAATCGCCTCGTAAGGCCCTTTTGTAACCATTCGTCCTACCCCCGGCATGCGGCCCATACCCGCGCCAAATTTGGCGTAGCGTTCTTCTTCTATGAAGATGCGGCCATCCTCGTCAATGCTGTGCTCCTCCCAGATGGGCGCGTTTTCCACAGAATGGTAGTAATGCAAGGTGAAACGCTCGGCAACATCCAGAGGCAGAACCATTAACGGTTGTCCGCCCTTCACCGGTACAAGCCACAACTCCAGTCCGCCCGGCAGCCAGGCAGTCACCATTACAAACAGAAAGACCAGACCGGCGGTAATCCATGCTGCCACACGCGCCGGTCCGGTCATTTTCATTTAGCCTCTGATCAAGGCATCAAGTGTGCAGGAACGTCAATGCCTTTTTCCCTCAAGTATTTGATCGTACCCGGATGCAGCGGAACCGGGCAGTACTTTACCGCGTTTTCCGGAGTTGTATAACCTGCCGAGGGGTGAATCTTCAACAGGTAATCGTTGTGCTCATACAGAGCCTTAACCAGTTTGTACACCAGGTCCGTATCCAGGGATGCCTGGCAGATCATCACATTCCAGACACCGATCGTAGAAACCGGCTTGTCAACGCCTCGGTAGACCCCGCCGGCCAGGTCAACACCGGCATAGGTTTTGTTGGCCGCCAGGATCTTTTCAGTCTGTTCCGCACTGAAACCTAGAATGTTGATTTCATGGGTTGTGGCCAGGTCAAGAATGGAACTGGTCCCGGGACCGACCGACCAGATGCCAAGTTCAATATTACCGTCGCGCAGAGCATTGGCACTTTCGGTAAACGACAGGCGACTGTCCTTGTAATCACCTTTGGCAATCCCCAAAGCACCCAGAACCGCTTCGGCCATGAAGTTGGTGCCGCTGCCCGGACTGCCGGTACTGATACTTTTGCCTTTTACCTGCTCCATGTTGGTGATGCCACTCTTTTTAAGCGTGACCACCTGGAGCAGGTTCGGATACATGATGGCCATGCCCAGAATCTTATGTTTTTTGCCTTTGAACTTGGAAAGCCCTTTGTATCCGGCCACGGCCACATCCCCCATGACCTCGCCGATTACCGTCTCACCTTTATGGGCCAGTTTCACATTCTCCACACTGGCGCCGGTCACTTCCGCCACGGCTTTGACCCCGGGAACATACTTGGACCATATCTCGGCAACCCCGCCGCCATAGGGATAGTAAATACCACCGGTTCCGCCGGTACCAATGCTGACAAAGGTTGTTTTGGCTGCAACCGGTCCTGCCAACAAAAGTAGAAAACAAAGGGATACTAAGATGCTTGTGCGTTTCATATGGATAACCTCCCTAACTAAAAAAAGTTGGAAGTGTCTAAAATGATCTAAAGTGCCTAAAGTTCAGGAGTCGCTGCGCTCCACTGTTTTATCTAATTGGCAGAACACCTTAACTTTAGATCACTTCTAACTTTCGCTCACTTTAGTCACTCGGAATGGGGCTATTTGCTCATGGGCATGATATTGAGGGTAACACCTTTGGGCTTTTTGGTCATGTTGCCAACCGGGTAGACGAACGAGGCAGTCTGTCCGGGCTTGACCAGGCCTTTCTTTGTTTTCCTGGGAATCAGCCCACCGACGGCCTTGCCGTTATCCAGAAAAATATTTACCTTGTAACGCATAGGTTCATCACCGGAATTTTTAACGGCTACGTTGAAGTGCAGGGTATCCTTACCCTCCCACCTTTTAAAAACGCATGAAAAATCTTCCAGGGAAACTGTTTCCCCGATATTCACTTCCAGTTTATCGTCAGCGGCACATTCAAAAACCTCACCGGGCTTGGGCTGTGTGCCGGAGCAGCCGGCCAGGGCCACAGCGGCGATAATCAGTAAAACCCATAACCATTTCGACATCCTACTTGTTTTCTGCATGTTCAATCCTCCTTGTTGTGATGGGAAAAAACACTGTAGTTGGTTGCTGATTTTGCGAGGGATGAAAGGTTTACGAAAACTGTGGGTGGTTTCTTTCATACCCCGGTGTTTTGATCTACTGAATTTAACTGCATTGAGGATAAAAAACAAAGACCACAGCTGTTGCGGTTTGTCAAGTGGCAGGACATCGACCGTCAATTATCTTGAGCCATCGGTTTTAAGAGGATCATTGAAAAATGAAAGGCAGTCATAGCATTCATGCGCGCAGGCATCATCGTGATCATTTTCCTAAAAGTGTTCTGGCGATGATCGTTTTCTCTATCTCTTTGGTACCCTCGTAGATCTCTAGAATTTTTGCATCCCGGTAAAGCCGCTGCACCTTATATTCGTCAATATAACCATAACCGCCGTGCATCTGAACCGCTTCATCGGCGCACTCAACCGCAACCTTAGCCGAGTACCACTTTGCCATGGCGATCAGTGCGTGGTCGATAGTTCCCCGGTCTGCGGACCAGGCCGCCTCGTAGTATAGGTTTCGGGCCGCCCGGATTTTGGTGGCCATTTCCGCCACCTTGAATTGGGTTGCCTGAAAGGAGGCGATGGGCGCACCGAACTGCCGGCGTCCCTTGACATGCCGGATCGACTCCTCCAGTGCCCCTCGGGCCAGGCCCACCCCCTGGGCACAAATATGCAAACGCGTCCGGTTGAAGAATTCCATTAGTTCATGGAAGCCCTCACCCTCTTTCCCAACCAGGTTTTCCAGTGGAACGTGAACGTCTTTAAATGCGATTTCAGCGGTATTGGAAGCGCGGATACCCATCTTGCCGTGTATTTTGGAGGCACTATAGCCCGGTGTGTCTGTGGGTACGATAATGAAGCTGTGCCGCTGGTGCCGGGAGGCATTCTCCGGGTCCGTCTGGCAGAAAACCAAAAGGAATTCGGCCAGGTTGCCGTTTGTGGCAAACATCTTGGTGCCATTTAAAACCCAGGCATCCCCTTTTTTGACGGCAGTGGTCACAGCCCCGGTGACATCGCAGCCGGCATCCGGTTCTGTAATGGCCGTCCCCATCAAGGCTTCGCCCGCCACAAGCCGCGGCAGCAAGGCTTGTTTTTGTGATTCGCTGGCATAGAGCAGCAACAGTTCAGATCCAAAAGTGGCCGACAGAATCTGCATGGCGATCCCCGGCTCCACAGACCAGAACTCCTCATTGATCAGGCAGTGTTCCAGGAAACCGTATCCCGCGCCGTCATAAGCCTCGTCAATGAACACACCTACAAATCCCAAATCACAGGCTTTCTTCCAGAGTTTAAGATCAAAAGTCTCTTCCCGGTCAAATTCAAGGGCCCGTTCTGGGAATTCACCTCTGGCAAATTTCCGCGCCGCCTTGACGACATCCTGCTGTTCCCTGCTCAATCGAAAATCCATCTGTTTCCCCTATCTTCTGAAATATAAAACTTCATCACCGGGCTCCCAGCCCTGAAGTAGCCAGGTTTATTCTGCCTTTACTGTTCGGCCATCCGCTTTTCTTCATCCCGGATCTCCCGGCGCAGGAGTTTGCCCACCTTTGACTTGGGCAGCATGTCCCGAAATTCGATATACTGGGGCACCTTGTAGGACACCAGGGACTGGCGGCACCACTTGATCAGTTCGTAGCCGGTAATGCCCTTGATATCTTCCTTGAGCACCACATAGGCTTTGATGCGCTCGCCCACCCGATCGTCGGGGACACCGACCACGCAGGAGGCCACGACGGCCATATGTTCCTGGAGGACGGCCTCAATTTCGGATGCTGACACCCGATAGCCCTTGTGTTTGATCGTGTCTACCGTTCGATCTACAAAATAGAGGTTGCCATCCGGGTCCATGGAAACGATATCCGCCGTCCGGTACCATGTCCGGCCATTTCGTTCGACAAAGGCCTCAGCCGTCTCCTCCGGTTTTTTAATGTAGCGGGTAACCATGTGCTCCGAGGAGACTACCAGTTCCCCGGGCTCTCCAGGTTCGACCGGGGTCAACGTGCTGGAATCGACAATTTCAACTGATTTACTGGCCACGACGCGGCCAATACTCTTGGAAGGATTGTCAATATCAGTAGGGCACATGGCCACCCCGCCGCAGGTTTCTGTCGCCCCGTAGCCCTGATAGATGGTCTTCCCGAATTTTTCCCGCCAGCGCTTGCCCACTTCCACGGGCAGCACGTCTCCGGCGCTGTACCAGTAGTCCACGGAACTCATGTCGTACTGTTCCAGACGGTCGTGTTCAAGGATCATCCGGTAAAGGGTGGGTACACCGATCATCGTGCGGGCCTTGAACCGCTTGATCGATTCAAACGTCGCGTCCAGATTGACCTTGGGCTGTAGGATCAGCGTGCCGCCTACCAGCAAGGTCGCCAGGCTGCAGGTCTGGCCCAGAATATGAAACAAAGGTGCATTGGCCATGATCACATTCTCATCCGCGGGGAACAGGGGCTCGCTCACCCGGATCTGTTCGTTCGCTGAGGCCAGAAGCAGGTCATGGGTCAGGGGGACGCCTTTGGGATGCTTTGTGGTGCCTCCGGTGTAAAGAATTTGCGCAAGGTCGCCTCCGTTACCAGGCATATCCGGCAGGGTTGCGGCACCATGCGCATACTTGGTCAGCAGCTTCCCCATTTCGCGGGTATTGTCGTCGAGAATAGTTTTCCCGGTGGGTATGATATCAAAAAGTAAACCGTAAAACCGTTTCCAGGCTGGCAGCAATTCGGCCATTTTCGAAATCACCACCAACTTCAGGTGGGTGTCCGGCAGTACCTTCTTCACGTATCCAAAATTGGTATCCGCACAGACGATAGCTTCGGCATCACTGTCATTTGCGATGTACGTCAGATCACTGGGGGTGTAGATCGGGGTAATGGGCACGCACACGCCCCCGGCACGCTGAATCCCCAACCAGGCAACAACCCACTGGATGCTGTTGGGCACATAGATAATAACACGCTGGCCGGGTTTAAGCCCGTTATCCAGGAGGGCGGAGGCAAAGCTGTCTGCCAGGGCCCTGACCTTTTGGTAACTGTAGCGGGTGCCCAGGTAGATGATGGCATCATGGTTGCCCCGCCTGTCGGCAACCGACGCGAAAGTCATGGGTATGGTGCAGTTTTGTGTCATGTATCAGACCCCAAAATAAGCGGCTTTGATTTCAGGATTGTTCATCAGCTCGGCCCCTGTGCCGCTAAGGGAGAGCATACCGTTTTCGACCACATAGGCCCGATCCACCATGGGCAGTACCGGTCTGGCAAACTGTTCGCTCAACAGCACGGTGACGCCCGCCTCTCTGTTGAGGGCCACGATGGCATCCACAACGGCTTTTTGCATCATGGGGCTCAGCCCCAGTAAAGGTTCATCCAGCAGCAGCAGTTTCGGCCGGACAACCAGGGCCATGCCGATGGCCAGCATCTGCTGTTCGCCGCCGCTCAGGAAGCCGGCTTTACGGGTTTTGAGCTTTTGCAGGGGTGGAAACAGCGTAAAGACAAAATCCATGGTTTCCCTGATTTCTGATTTGGAGCGCAGGTAGCCGGCGATCTTAAAATTTTCCACCACGCTGCTTTCCGGAAACACCGGATGACGTTCCCTTGACAGGACGATCCCTTTCCTGACCCGTTCACTGGGCGGTGTTTCCGTAATCTCTTCACCGGCATAAGTGACACTGCCGTAGATGCTGATGCGTTCCCCGCCTGCGCGTTTCTCCTTGATTCGCATATCGATAATCAGCCCGGACACTGTATTCATAAAAGTTGTTTTCCCGGCACTGTTGGAGCCGATCAGCCCGACGATTTCGCCTTCATGCACTTCCAGG
>CAZWPX010000055.1:6270-34816 GCA_964636125.1 uncultured Desulfobacterales bacterium
CCAACCTCTTCCAGCAGGTCCAGGGCCACCGCATCCCGATCGCCGTACCGGCCGCCGGCCAGCCGCTTCATGCGCGGCGAGTACAGCGGAATGATCATGTTTTTGTAAGCCGGCAGATGATAGAAAGGCTTGACCATTTGAAAGGTACGGGCAATTCCCAGCTGGACAATTTTGTGCGGCGGTAGATGACTTATTTTTTTGCCTTTGAAAGACACCGTCCCGGCTGTTGGCTTCACGAACCGGGTAATCAGGTTCACCAGGGTCGTCTTCCCGGACCCGTTGGGTCCTATCACCCCCAAGAGTTCACCCGGCATGAGGTTGAAGCTGACCTGGTGCAAGGCCCGCACACCTCCGAAGTTTTTGCTCAGGCCGACCACATCTAAAATCGGTTCAACGGTCATTTTTCCACCTCCACCCAGCGTTCGAACTGCTGGTATTTTCTTTGGATGTAGGGGAAAATTCCCTCGGGCAAGGCTACGATGAAAACAACCAGAAACACGCCGTACAGAACGATCCGCAGCCCGCCGAACCCGCGCAGGGCCTCGGACATGGGTACCAGGATGAAGGCGCCAAGCGTGGCACCGGCCAGGGTCCCCGGCCCGCCCACAACAGCGGCGGCAATCGGCAGGATGGAATAATCCAGGGCAAAGACCGGCATGCCGACGAACATGTACACATGCGTCATGAACGCCCCGCAGAACGATCCGATGGCACCGGCGATAAAAAGCGATTGGGCTTTGAACCAGTAAATATTGATGCCGGCGTTGATAACCGACCGGTCGTTGTCATTGATACCCTTGAGTACCAGCCCGTAGTCCGAATCCATCATCCTTCTGAACCCGAAAAGGGCAATGAGCAAGACCGCCATGGCCAGGTACAGCTCAATCCATTTGGACGGCAGGGGCGTCAGGCCACTGAGCCCCTCGGTGCCGCCGAAAATGCGGGTGGCTTCAATTATCCGGACGAGTACAAGCGGAATAATCAGCGTCACCATGGAAAAATAGATGCCCCGCAGTCGCAATACGGGAAGCAGCAGCAGCGTACAAATCAGCCCGCCCAGGATGGATGCAATGGGTATCGTAACGATGGGGCTTAGTCCCCAATACTGGTTCATAACGCCAGAGCAGTAAGCGCCCACACCAAAAAAGAGGGCCTGGCCAAGAGACACCATACCCGTCTGGGCCAGGATGTCCCAACTGATGGCCAGCAATGCGAACACGGCCACCGACAAGAGTACCTTCTGCCAGTAAACGCCCAGAACCAGGGGCAGTATCAGACACCCGACAACAGGGAGCAGCCGGGGAGCAGCCAGGTAGAGCATCTCCCGCCAGGACAACAGCGCAAAGATATCAGCTGATCGCACCTTAATTCCGCGGTCAATTCTTTCTTTTCTTTTTTTCAACGGCTGTTATATCCTTTCTTCCAGTTCTTTTTGTTTGCCAAACAGCCCAGAAGGCTTGACGGTCAATACGATCAAGATGGCCGCCAGGCTGACGATCATCGTCCAGTGGGAACCTATGTAGGTGTCGGTGAATCTTTCGGCGAAGCCAACGATAAGACTGGCGGTGATCACACCGCCCGTGCTGCCCAGGCCCCCGATGATGCACACGGCAAGGGCCTTAATCAGCACGTCGTAACCATCCCCGGGAGCAATGCTGCCCAGGGGAATAATGAACACTGCGGCCACCGCCGCCAGCCCGGCGCCAAATGAAACACTCAAGGTGGCGATCCAGTCCGAATCGATTCCGAATGTCAGGGCCGTGCGTTCATCCTGGGCAATGCCCCTGAATGCCAGTCCTGTGGCGGTGTGGTGGGTAAACCACCATAAACTAACAACCAGGATAACGCTGAAGCCCACAATGGCGAGGCGTTGAAAATCGACATAGGTTCCGGCGATGATAAAGCTCCGATCCAGAAAAACAGGCAGGTTATACTCGAATCCCACCCATCCAAAGTAGCTGAACAATTCCAGGATTGCCAATCCGATGCCAAAAGTGGCAATCACTTCAGAAAGGGCCTGCCCCCTCACACGCAACAGGACGAACCGATAGACCAGCGCCCCGAAAATCATGTTGGCAAAAACAGCAATTATAACGGCAATCAGGTAGTTCAAATGCAGCAGGTTGAGCATTCCCCAAATACCGTAGGCCGAAAGGATGTAAAAGGCGCCATAGGCGAAATTGGCCACACCGCTGATACCGAATGTCAGATTGAAACCGATCGCCATCAGGGCCAGAATGGCCGCGTTGATCAGTGCATATAGGGTCGTGCCGATAAGCATGAGTCGGTTATCTCCCGTATGTGGAAGTTGAGTTGGAACTATCGATTGATCAGGTCGAATATCAACGCACTGCCCCCGGCTTGTCCGGTTCTGGTGACGCGTTGAGTATCACCAGAACCGGCGGTAAGGGGCACATCAACCGGCTTACCATTAAGGCGTATCGACAGTTTTATGCTTGCACCGTGTCTATTTGGCCGACTTCAAACCAGCGGGCAGTTTGATCATCCCGTCTGCAATGGACGGTGGGAAAACAATGTTGCGCGACCCATCGTTGTTCCACTGGATGACAGCTGCTACAGCAGACGTTGCAGGATCCATGTCGTAAACGACCTGGTGCCCTTCGTCGAATTTGATCCGCCCCATAACACCCGCGCGGTCGGTATTCTTTAACTCGGCCACAATGGCGTCGGCATTGACGCTGCCGGCCCGTTCAATGGCTTCAGCCAGAAGGTAGATCGATTCATAGGATGGGCTGATTCCGTGGCCGGCTTCAATGGGTACACCCCATTTTTTCAGGTAGGCATCGGTAAACGCTTTTGATTCAGCCACCTTGCTTGATGATATCGCGCTGCCCAACTCAAAGTTACAGTTGATCGCACCACCAATCTTGCCGCCAAATGTTTTCCAGGCGCCGGGGCCTGCCAGGGGTGAGATGAACCCGGCCATCAGGGCGGGTACCCGCATGCCGTTCCACTGCTTGACCAGGGTACCGCTCTGGGGCATGTCGAAGATGGGTAAAATAACCTGAGCGCCTTTGGCTCGGACTTTCATCAGGGCAGATGAGAAATCGGACGTTCCGGTGGGATAAGCTTCATGTCCAACAACCTCCCATCCGGCTTTATCAAAATATACCTTGGTTACAATCTCAGCAGTTTTACGAGCCCAGGCCACGTCCTGATTCATAATGTAGACCTTGTTAAAACCGTACCGTTTTTTGATAAATGCCATGGTGCCGGCCAAATATTTCACCAGGTACTTGGCGTTCAGGCAGGTTCTGAAAATGTATTTGTATTTTTCAGGTTCCTTTTTAATTTTTGCCTCGGACGCCGGCGACATGGCAATGGTACCCAGCAATGGTATCTTATACTTTGCAATAATATCCATCCCAGCCATCAGGGCTTCCGACCGGAAGGGGCCCACGACAAGCGCAGCCGGCTTTTTCTCAAGGATTATCTTCTCCAACCCCAACAGCGCCTCGGGTACAGGTACACCCGGGGCAGCATCGCGGATATCGATGGATTCAACTTTAAACGGTCGCTTGGTTCCCGCGACATTTACACCGCCTTTGGCATTAATTTCCTCAACAGCCAGGCTAACGGCTTTTAACGCCTCCTTGCCTTCCAGAAATCCGGTCGATGTGGGAATCCCGATAACAATGGGCTCAGCGGCATTCACAGTATAAACGGGTGTTACCCCGATGGCTGCCACAGCCAGCAACGCGATAACCATTCCTAGTTTCCGTACCATTTTGTCCCTCCTTCTGATGGAAATGTGCCTAGCGGTTAGAAATATGGCCCCGGGTGTCAATCTTGAGGAGCATGCGCATTCACCGGAGCAGACCATTGAATCATAACTAAAAACTGAATCGTATGCATTTTAAAACGCAATAAATATGCCAGATACATGAAATACCATAACTACATGTTATTGTTGTTTTTAATTTGTTTTGTACCGGCAGGGTGTCATAAATCAAATGTTACCTTTCGTAACACTCAGTTATGATATATATGGTAAAATCAAATTTTTATGAGGGATTATTTTAAATTTCAAAATGTTAGGCGGACTGTTTCAAAAAGTAACAGTCCCGTGCTTTCCAAAAGAGAGCAGAACCTATACGCGGTGGGGACTCTTCGCTTCACTCAGAGTGACATGTATAATGAAACGTTGGCCTATTCATTGATGCAAAGCCCACTTTTGAACGAAACCCGAAAGTTGAGTTACTAATTTGGCGGACACCAATAGAAGTTTCTTACTGATTGGAAGGCAATATGATTTCACCATCGGCAATGGACAGGGGATATACGATTTTGCGGCGACCGTCTTTCTGCCACTGAAAGATGCAGGCCAGGGCGTCCCGTTTCGGATCATTTCCGAAAATCACCTGGTGTCCCCGGTGGAACCGAACGCGTCCCATGGCACCTGTTCTGTCAGTCGATTCAAGAGCAGTGACGATGGCCTCCGGATTCAAGGTGCCGGCTTTCTCAATGGCATCCGCGAGGACATAAACGGATTCATAAGCCGGTGCAGGGCCGTGCCCGGCCTGGATATCCCGGCCGAATTTCGCTCTGTAGGCGTTATGGAATTCCATGGATGCCGGCCAGCGTTTACTGGGAATGTTACCCAGCTCAAATATCACATTCAAAGCGCCCTCAATCTTGCCCTCGAATACTTTCCAGGCATCGGAGCCAACCATGGGGGATATGAACCCGCACAACAGCGCCCTGCCCTGCATGAGATGCCACTGTTCCACCAGTTTGCCGCTTTCGGGCATATCGAAAATGGGCAAAATGACCTGGGTGCCCATATTTTCTGCCCGGGTAAGGCTGCTGGAAAAATCAGATCCGCCCGTGGAATAATGATCCAGGCCAAGGATCTTCCAATCTGAGCGATCGAAGTAGAGCCGAGCCATGAGGGAAGCCGTCGTTCGGGCCCAGGCCACATCCTGATTGATGATATAGACCTTGTGAAACCCATACTGCTGTTTCAGAAATTTCATGGTATTGATCAGGTAGTCCACGAGATATTTCGCGTTGAGACAGGTTCTGAAAATATACTTGTATCCGGGATTTTTAAGGATTTTGGCATCCGAGGCCGGCGACATGGCAACAGCCCCGAGCATCGGCACCTTGTGACGGGCAATGATGTCCATACCGGCCAGCAGCACTTCAGACCGAAAAGGCCCGACCACGATGGCATGGACTTTTGTCTCAACAATCATCCTTTCCAAACGGTCAAGCGCATCGGATACGGGAACCCCTGGTCGGGCACCGCGCAGATCCATGGGAGCAACACGCAGCGGTAAGTATTTTCCGCCAACCCGGACACCGCCCCCGGCATTGATCTCTGCAACCGCCAGGTTGACAGCATTCAGGCTTTCCCGACCTTCCAGGTACGTTAGAGAGGTGGCCGCCCCCAGAACTATCTCTTCAGCTGACGCACTTATTGACGGCAGGCACATCAGCATTAAACCCGCAAGGGCCGTGGACATAAATCGAACGCATAATCTGTTGGGCAGCTTCATTTTCTTCCT
The DNA here is from genome assembly GCA_964636125.1 of uncultured Desulfobacterales bacterium. Taxonomy (GTDB): domain Bacteria; phylum Desulfobacterota; class Desulfobacteria; order Desulfobacterales; family CAJINA01; genus CAJINA01. Next base: position 11,802 of record CAZWPX010000055.1, read on the forward strand.
GTCTATTTTTCCTGTCTTTGGCACCTTGATCCCCGGAAACATTTTTTTCGCATCCCTTTGCAGTCATTATCAAGTGGCCGGGCGAATAGCAAGGCGGTCGGATCCCCGATTGCAACCCTGTCGCAATCATTTCCGTTGACAGCATGCACACCGCTTACATATGAACAGCGTATATGAAATTCAGGTTTTCGATATCACTGAAGCTGCTGCTCTTCATTTTACCACTGGTCTGCCTGCCCATTGCCCTGGTCGGTTATTTTTCATTCCAGGCGTCGGTGGAGCGCGTAGACCGCCTGGTCCGACACGAACAGATGGTCCAGGTCAAGGCAACGGCCAGTGAAATCAACGACATTTTTTACTACTGTCGTGTGGACCTGGAAACCATCGCCAGCCTGCCTGTACTCGAAGATTATCACCATGCCCTGGCCTTCCGTCTTTCCGCCGAAGCGGAATTCAACCACGATAACATTGTCCGGCTCTTCTCGAATTTCATCGCCAGGACGGCGTTTTACCAACAAATCCGATATATTGATCAACATGGCCGTGAGCTGATCAAGGTAAACCGGGACGGCGCGGTAGCAACCCTCAACGACCAGAGCACCGACGCCTTCTTCCAACAGGCCCGCAGCATCGGAAAAACCGATATTCTCAAATCCGAGATTGTGCGCCCCGCGCAGGATGCCGGGCTGGTAATTCACTGGGCCAAAGCGATTTTCAGCGGTCTGCGTGAACTTACCGGTGTTGTGGTGATCGACCTGGACTACCAGGAAATCATCCGTATGGTACAGCAAATCCAGTTGGAGGAACGGGGGTACGCTTTTCTCATCGATGAAGCTGGCCGACTCATCGCCCATCCTCGTTTCGAACCTTTTAGCCGGCATCTGGACAACTTCCCGGAATTGAGCCTGAAACAGATGATCCGGGAGATGATGACCGGTGCCAGTGAATGGAGAAGCTATACCTTTGAAAAAGAGGAGAAAGTGGCCGCCTTCGCGCCCATTCCCCTCATGAAATGGTCTCTGGCGGTAACCATTCCCCGGGACGACTTCAGAAAAGAAGCCCTGGCCATTCGCACCCGGGTGATCCAGGCAGTTGGACTCACACTGCTTTTCGCCATAGCCGGCGTCACCCTCCTTGCCTACTATCTGCTCAAACCGGTGCGCACACTCGTCAGTGCCACCAACCGCATCGCGGCCGGGGACCTGAACCATGAAATCCCCATCCAGTCCAGTGATGAACTCGGAGATCTGACCCGCTCCTTCAATCGGATGGTAAAAAATCTGGCCCGCATCCAGGACGAACTGGTGCATTCGGAAAAACTCGTCTCGCTGGGAAGGCTCTCCGCGGGGGTTGCCCACGAGATCCGAAACCCGCTCAACGCCATGAAAGGCGCCATCGTCTACCTGCAGCGACGCCGCGCCGAAGATGCTCTGGTCGGGGAATACACCCAACTGGTTTCCGAGGAAATTGACCGCTTGAGCCTGTTTGTGACCGACTTTCTATACTTTGCCCGGGAGTCAAAACCCAAGCCCGTATTAACGGACATCAACCGCCTTGTTCTGTCCACCCAGCACCTCTTCGAAGAGCGCGCCAGAGAGGGCGATATCCGGTTTCACAACCAGTTGGCCCCGAACCTGCCCCTGCTTTCCATAGACCCCCATCAATTCGAGCAGGTCATTGTAAACATTGTAATCAACGCGATGGATGCCCTCCCTAAAGGCGGTGATATCACGTTTTTGTCCCGCATGCTCAAAGGCGATACAACCGTCCAGAAAAGCCGGCAATTTCGTTTGGCGGTCCAGGATAACGGTGCCGGAATTCCGATGGACCATTTAAAAAACGTCTTCGACCCCTTCTTCAGCACCAAAGACGACGGTACCGGACTCGGGTTGCCGCTAAGCCTTGGAATCGTAAAGAACCATGGCGGCCGGATCCAGATATCAAGCCAGGAAGGAGTCGGTACCGCAATCGTTATTGAATGGCCGGAACACAATAAAGACGACGAGTTTTAAGTTTTCACGGCATAGCCAATTTTTTCTGATCCCCGCGAAGCGGGACAGGCTTGGCCCTGACCAGGTTTTTAAGATCGAATAAAACAGGAACAATCAGATGAAGACCATACTGACCGTTGATGACCGTAAAAACAGCCTGAAGGTGCTGGCTGCCATCCTCACGGATGAAGGTTACCGCGTGATCCAGGCCACCAGTGCGATGGAGGCCCTGGATCTCTACGCAGAAGGCACGCACATTGATGCGGTATTGTCCGATTTCAAAATGCCCGGATGTGACGGCCTTACGCTGTTCAAGAAGATGAACACCGAACAGAAGGCGCCGCCCTTCATTATCATGTCCGCATACGGAACGGTAAAGTCGGCAGTTCAGGCTTTAAAGGAAGGGGTCACCGATTACCTGATCAAACCATTGGACTATGAAGAACTTTCCATCGTCCTGGCCAAGGCCATCCGGGAACGGGAAATATCCCTCGAACTGGATTCGCTCAAACAGCAGGTTGGAAATGAAGACGCCTTCCACGGAATTATCGGTGGAACCCGTAAATTGACAGACATTTTCGAGATGGTGCGTACGGTTGGCCCCACCGATGCCTCGGTGTTGATTTACGGTGAAACAGGCACCGGCAAGGAGCTTCTGGCCCGGGCCCTGCACCTGGAAAGCCACAGGCGCAAGGAAAATATGATCTGTATCAACTCCGCCGCTCTGGCCGATAATTTGCTGGAAGCCGAGCTTTTTGGCTACGTGAAAGGGGCGTTCACCGGTGCAGCGGCTGACCGGAAGGGTCGCCTGGAGATGGCTAACCACAGCACCCTGTTCCTGGACGAGATTGGCCAGATGAGCCTGCGTTTGCAATCTAAATTACTGCGTTTCTTACAGGAGATGACATTCGAGCCAGTGGGAGGGGCCGTATCCCGCCGTGTTGATGTGCGAATCATCACGGCTACGAATCTTGATCTTTCCGAGGAAATTAAAACCGGCCGGTTCCTGCGTGATCTGCTTTACAGGATTGATGTGATCAACATTAAACTTCCCCCGCTGCGCGAACGCCGGGAAGATATCTACCTGCTGACCCACCACTTTATCCACCGCTACGCGGCAAAATATGAAAAGAATGTCGAAGGAATTGAGCCGGACGCCATGCGCGCCCTGGTTGATTACCACTGGCCCGGAAATGTCCGTGAGCTCAAGAACTATATTGCCCGGAGCGTGATCCTTTCAAAACAAAAAAAGCTCAATATCAACGACCTGCCCGACATCTGTGTGCCTGCGGCGGGCTCTCCCACCAGCAGCCCCGCCCCCGAATCGCATCTATCCCTACCGCAGGAATGCTTTAAGATACAGGATATGGAAAGAGAATTGATTCGCATGTCCCTGGAACATTGCAACGGCAACAAAAGCCATGCGGCCCAGCGGCTGGGCATTTCCCGTAAAACCCTTTATGAAAAAATAGCGCGCTACAGCATTAAGTGAACAGGCAACGGATTTGTGCATATCGGGGCTGCGTCCAATGGATTTGGATAGCCGAATGAAATAATTCAAAACGTAAAGATCCTGGTCCAGAGGGCCAGGCTTTGGATCTTACTTTCCGCACCCTGAAGCTTATATTCAGGCCAAATTTATTATTTTGACAATTCAACAAGTTACATAACAATGAATGGAATTCAATATATAAGTAGCGCTTATGCCAGACTTCTTTCCTCCTAGGTGATATCGATTTTCAATAAAGAACAATCGACACATAGGAGACAAAATGGACCTGCAACCAGGGCCAGTGGTTCTCGGTATGGTTTTGGATACACTGTCCGGTCGATCTCCTCTTTACCGGTTGCAGAACTTCCTTGACGAAAAAGACATTGAACTTCTGCTTGGTAAGGCCGTCTCGTTTGATCAGTTCACGGATCACAATAATGGACGAGCACTGGATAAAATATTAAAATCGGGCACACAAAAGATATTCGGTCAATTGAGCCAGAACGCTGTCAACGGTTTCAAAATCAAGCCCACCGGAACGCATTACGATACGACATCTGTCAACGTATATGGTGATTATGACATGACCGACGAACCTTTTAAAATTACCTACGGTCACAGCAAAGATAAACGGCCGGATTTGAAGCAGTTTCCTGTTGAAATGCTATGTGTTGATAGAAATATCCCCTTGTTTGGAGCCACTCGTGATGGCAACGCATCTGATAAAACGTTGAATAATGAGCTGTTGAGCACTATTTCCAAGCAATCGCCAAATCCTGCGACACTCATTCTGGCAGGCTTTGCGATGACAGTATTTTTGATCGGGATTTTGTGCTCTGAATGCAAAACGACGACGACAGTGCAGGCAGCGGCAGCTCAATGGGTCCTCCCTGTATGATTGCGGTTCAGGAAAAACCAGTGTAGCTGCTTATCACAATATTATGCCAAACTTTGGAAAGGGAAAACTGTCCTGGAATAATTGCAGACGGGGTTTGCTATTCTAGTAGGGGCGGTTTGGTTGGCAGTGCCGGGGACGTTCTCGTGAGCGCCGAAGAGCTCCAATTCCATTGCCTTCCCGCATACCTGGTACGTTGTTGACAAAATGGGCCTGTTGCCAGCCCATTTCATATGCGCGATCTGCAACGGGAATATAGGGACCGATAATAATCGCTACCTCAGAATTATCTGCTTGATCCCTTTTTCCAAGTTCCGCTTTCCGACCGAGGGTGCTCTCTTTTAAAAGTCACTTCCCAAAATGGTGTAACCCTTTCAACAGGTGAATTACAAGGGTTGCGGTTCTTGAATGGGCATCGGTAAAATTATGGCTTGATATCAACATGGTCTTATGGTAAGACCATATGAAATTAAATAAAAAAAGAATGGCAACGCAAATGGGAAAAGCTCAAATTTTCAAGAAATTACAAAGAACCCGGCTCTCGGATGAGGTGGTCGAAAAAATTAAAGAATCGATTCTCAAAGACCAGTTAAAGGCCGGCGAAAGGCTGCCGTCGGAACGGGAGATGAGCCAGATGTTTGGTGTTGGCCGTCCAACGATACGGGAAGCACTCAGTGTCTTGGAGTATATGGGATTGATTGAAATCCACTCCGGGGCCAGGGGGTCTACGGTTAAAGAGCTGGATATATCCCTCTACCTAAAGGTGGTCCGGGAGCAACTGGCCAGCATGATTACCATAAGCAACGAAACGATTGTTGATCTTTATGAAGTCAGGCAATTTCTTGAGCAGGGCATTGCCTTCGCGGTCGCCGAGCATGCTTCGGACCAGGAAATAAAAGGTTTGGATGAATACCTTCAGGAGATGGCGTTATACAAAGATGACATTGAGATGTATTTTCCGGTCGGAATCGAATTTCACCGCTATCTGGCGAAGTTAACCCACAATAATATTTACATGATCCTCTGGGAGATGATCCATGACACCATCTTACAGGCCTACACGCCGATTCTACCTGATTTATACCCGCAGGGGCCTGGTGAATTGATCGATTTAAACAAACGTATAGTAAAGGCGATTAAAAGTAAAAACGGGGAGAAAATCCGCTTAGCCTTGGAAGCCCATGGCAAAAAGGATCTGTATATCAGAAAGGTGATACAAAAAGAAAACAGGGCGCAAACAGATCGTTAATCCAAGCTGTTAAATAAGCAAAGCCAATCAGCCACAACCCATGATACCGGCTAATCAGATGCATAGCAACTCACAAAATAATTCTATCTGGGGTGCGGTTCGCCATCACATATACAGGAACTGGGTTGAGATTGACCTGTCAACGATTAGAAGTAATGTGGAAACTGTACGCCACCTGATTGGCCCTGATCGTTTGCTCATGCCCTGTGTGAAAAGCAATGCCTATGGACATGGACTTGTGCAGGCGGGTCTGGCTGCAATCCAGGGCGGTGCAAACAGGTTGTGTGTCGCCTTGGTAGAAGAGGGTATCGCATTGCGCCGGGCCGGCATCACAGTGCCGATACAGGTTCTCTTTGAGCCCACACCACTCAATGTTGGTCAGTGGCAGGAATTTGATTTCATCGCTTCGTTAAGTTCTCTTTCCGCTATCCCGGCTTTGGCAACCAACCTGACCACGCCCATAAAGGTCCACATGCATGTTGACACAGGCCTTGGAAGGGTGTCCTTGCAACCGGAAAATGTGGTGGATTTTTATAAAAACCTTTCAGCGTGCAATTATTTTGAAATCGAAGGTGTCTTTTCTCATTTTTCCAGTTCGTATCCCCCTGCCAAGGGCCGCAATAGAGAAGTGACCGCCAATCAGCTGCTCAGATTCAAATACGCTTTGAATACTTTGGAAAAAAACGGATTTGATATCCCCCTAAAGCATATGGCCAACTCGGGAGGGATATTGCAATACCCCGAATCCTATTTCGATATGGTCCGTCCAGGTAATCTTATTTACGGCTATAGACCGAATTACAGCCGACTGCCCCTCAAGGCTGCGCTTAGTTGGAAAACCAGGATCCGGACCATGGTCAAGGCGCCTAAAGGCGTTGGGGTTGGGTATAATCAGGCATATATTCCAGCAACCGACACAACCATCGCCTTGATAGACATCGGTTTTGCGGATGGTTTTCCCGCGGGCCTGTCCGGGTCAGGAAATGTACTGGTGCGTGATGTCAAGGCTCCTATTGTGGGCATGAGTATGGATCAGACCATGATCGATGTGGGGCAGATACCCGATTTAGATCTTTACGAAGAGGTCGTTCTGGTCGGCAGGCAGGAAAACCGGGAGATCAGTGCCGTTGAGCTGGGGGATACGCTATCGGTAAACCCATCTTCTATCTCCTGCGGCATTGGCCCGCGAACCAGCATAATGTATAAAAATGCTTTCAATAATGGATAAACAGCCTGACCACGCTTCCCATAGGGCGGCAAGGAGTTTGCTTTGACGGACATTCTTATCAAAAACGGAATGATTGTCGATGGATCCGGCAAGGCGCCTTATGCTGGAACCATTCACATCCAAAACGGGCTCATAAAAAACATCACAACCGGAGATGATTCCGGTCGCCAGGCCGGTAAAGAGATCGATGTCTCGGGATGCTTTGTATCGCCCGGCTGGATGGATTGCCACTCCCATAGTGATGTGGCCTACTTTTCAGATCAGTGGAAAGACCATAAATTGGTACAGGGCGTTACGCTTGAGGTGGTCGGCAACTGCGGTTTTTCGGCGGCACCTTATCCAGGCGCTGAATATGTATCGAGCCCCATTGAGCATGGCGCCCATCAATGGTCGCAGATGGCTGATTACTTCAGTTCGTTGAAAACACTGTCCCCGCCGGTACATCTTGTTTCACTGGTAGCCCATGGCAATGTCAGGGCTGCGGTCATGGGGTTTCGAAATACCTCACCGTCAACGGAAGAGATGGCTGCCATGGAGTCAATGGTTAATGAAAGCATGCATAGCGGGGCGGTGGGCCTTTCGACCGGTCTGGCCTACCCGCCCGGCTCTTTCAGTGACACTGCAGAAATCATCGCCCTGGCAAAGGTTGCCGCCCGATACGGGGGCATCTATGTGACCCACATGCGCAATGAGGAAAACCTGCTGGAAGAAGCGGTTGATGAAGCGGTTGAGATCGCCCGCCGGGCGGATATCCCCCTGCATATATCCCACTTGAAAGCCATAGGCAGACCGAACCATTATAAGATCCATAACATACTCGCCAAACTGGAAAGTCTGGTCGAAAAAGGCATGGACATCAGCTTTGACATGTACCCATATTCCGCCACCTGCACTGCATTGACCGTTATTCTGCCGGGCTGGGTGATAGCCGGCGGCAGAGAGGCGCTCGTTCGACGTTTAGAAGACCGGGAGGCAAGAAGGCAACTGCGGGCGGAAATGGGGATCGTCGACGCCGGGACAGGCCGGCGTTTATACAACGGTTGTACCTGGGATAAAATTATGATCAGCGCAGTGGGAAAAAAAGAAAATCTGTGGATGACCAGTAAAACCGTGGCCGAAATAGCCCATCAACAGGATCAAGAGCCGCTGGACACCGCCCTTGACCTGATCCGGGATGACACCGGCCCGGTAAATGCCGTCTATTTCTCGCTAGATGATGAGAGCGTTTGGGAGGTGCTGGCCCATCCACTTTCAATGGTCGGATCTGATGGGATTGTCTCCTCCGGCCAACCCCATCCCCGGGCATTCGGCTCCTTTCCCAGATTCATATGCAAAGGCGTAAACGAAAGAAAGCTGATCCCCCTTGAAACCGCCATCGAGAAAATCACCTCAAAAGTCGCCAACCGCTTCGGTTTGACCAATAAGGGCCAAATAAAGAAAGGCATGGATGCGGATATCACCATATTTGATCTTAAAAAATTAAAAGATGGCGCCACCTTTGATGATCCAATTCTTCCTCCGCAAGGCATCGAATGGGTGATTGTTCAAGGTGCCGTTAGAAAGATCGCGGTATGAGGTTGAAATTTGCAATCATGCTAAAAAGAGACAATAAACCAGGCAATGGCATGCATTTTCATATTCAGCTGAAAAAACATCAAACCATGTGCAACTGTACGGTTGACTTGGAATCAGAGGTGATATATTACATCCAATATGTCAATACTCGTTTGCTAAATAGCCCCTGAAAACTGTTTTGAGAACCCGACTATGCCTATTCCGATAAAAGCCAAGCCTATTAATCGTTCCTTCATGCGGGAAGAGGTCTACAACACCCTGCTCGCCTGGATCATGGAAGGTGAGTTGCGTCCCGGCGAGAAACTGCTGGACAAAGAGCTGGCTGAAAACATGGGTGTGAGCCGTACTCCGGTCCGGGAAGCCCTGCGACGACTGGAGGACAAGGAGTTGGTGGAATCTTCGGCCAATAGGTGGACGCGGGTTTCAGAAGTTTCCATCAAAGAACCGGAAATGATCTATCCCATCATCTGGACCCTTGAAGCGCTGGCTGTTTCCCAGGCCATGCAGCATTTGACCGAAGGAGATTTCAAAAAAATGGAGCAGGCCAACAAGGCCCTGGGGAAGGCTCTGGGTGAAGAAGATCCTGTGAAGGCTTCCATGGCCGATATCCGGTTCCATAATGTTTTCATTGAACGGTCCGGTAACCACCACCTGGTTACCATTCTCCAGGATTTGAAAATAAAGTATCGCCGAGCGGAAGTTACCTATTTCGAGGGATATGCCTGTGCAAAGTATTCCCTGGATGAACATTATCGTATTCTGGACGCCCTGGGATCACGGGATGTGGCCCAGGCCCAGTCCTTGATACGGACCAACTGGCAAAGCAGCCTGAAGCGGCTTAAGGAGATCGAATGCCGAGCCGGTCTTGACGACACAAACCTTTAAGGGAGCACCCCAATGACCATTGATTTTAAGCGCGTAGTGGAAAAAGCAGAGGCCTACAGGCCTCAGATATCGGCCTTTCTAAGGGACATGGTGGCCATCCCCAGTGAAAGCTGCCAGGAAGAAAAAGTTGTGCAGCGGATCAAACGGGAAATGGAAACCGTGGGGTTTGACCGGGTGGAGATCGATCCCATGGGCAACGTCCTGGGTTATATCGGCACCGGAAAGCACCTGATTGCCATGGATGCCCATATCGACACCGTGGGGATTGGTAACCGGGAAAACTGGAAACATGATCCCTACACCGGATACGAAGACGACGAGATCATTTTCGGCCGGGGAACCAGCGACCAGGAAGGCGGCATGGCGGCCATGGTCTATGCCGGCAAAATCATCAAAGAACTGGGGCTTGACGGTGACTATACCCTGCTTGTCACCGGCACTGTCCAGGAAGAGGATTGTGACGGTCTCTGCTGGCAGTACATTATCGAAGAGAGCAAGATCCGTCCCGAATTTGTGGTTTCAACGGAACCCACCTCCCTGGGCGTCTACCGGGGACAGAGGGGACGTATGGAAATTCTTGTTTCCGTGGATGGCGTCAGCGCGCACGGATCCGCCCCCGAGCGGGGGGACAACGCCATCTTTAAAATGGCGCCCATTCTCATGGAGCTCCAGGAGCTGCACCTGCGCCTGAAAGACGACCCCTTTCTCGGCAAAGGGTCTTTGACCGTGTCCGAAATTTTTTATACCTCGCCCTCCCGGTGCGCTGTGGCCGACGGCTGCTCCATTTCCGTGGACCGGCGCCTCACCCGTGGCGAGACATGGGAAAACGCCCTGGAAGAGATCCGTCAGCTGCCCGCGGTGATAAACGCCGGGGGCAGGGTCAGCATGTACAACTACGACCGGCCCGCCTATACCGGGCTGGTCTACCCCACCCAGTGCTATTTTCCCAGCTGGGTGCTGGATGAGGAGCATGCCGCCTGCAAGTGCCTGGTGGAATCCTTTACCGCCCTGTTCAACCACGCACCGTTGGTGGACAAATGGACCTTTTCCACCAACGGCGTGTCCATCATGGGACGTTACGGCATCCCCTGCATCGGGTTCGGCCCGGGGCACGAGGACCAGGCCCATGCACCCAACGAGGTGACCTGGAAAGACGAACTGGTCAAGGCGGCTGCCATGTATGCCGTGATTCCGTCTCACTATGCGGAAAAGTACGCAAAATAAAAGGAGCCGTTTACAGGGCATGAAACAACGAGTGGTAATAGCCATCGGCGGAAACTCCCTGATCAAAGACAAGAACCACCGGGAGATTGATGATCAGCTGGCAGCTGTCCGTGAAACGGCCGGTTACATTGCCGATTTTATCCAGCTCGGGTATGAGGTTGCCATTACCCACGGCAACGGGCCCCAGGTCGGCTTTATTCTCCGGCGGTCCGAACTTGCCTTTGACGCCGGGGAACTTCACTTTGTGCCTCTGAAAAACTGCGTGGCCGACACCCAGGGCGCCATCGGCTACCAGATTCAGGAATCCCTTTACAATGCCTTCCGGCAGCGGGGTATTCATAAATATCCAACTACCGTGGTTACATTGGTGGAGGTGGACGCCGGCGATCCATCCTTTAAAAATCCCACCAAGCCCATCGGGGTCTATTATCCGCAAGAAAAGGTGGCGTTGCTTTTAAAGGAGCACCCGGACTGGCAGCTTGTCCCCGAAGAGGGAAAGGGGTACCGGCGGGTTGTGCCCTCCCCTTACCCGCTGCGAATTGTGGAAATGGAAGCCATCCGCGCCATGCTGGACAGCGGCCTTGTCGTCATTGCCGCCGGTGGCGGCGGCATCCCGGTAATTCAAGACCATCGCGGCAATTTGTCAGGGGTCAATGCCGTGGTGGACAAAGACCTGTCAGGTGCTCTCCTGGCAGCGGAACTGGCGGCAGACCTGTTGATCATTTCAACCCCGGTGGAAAAGGTCTACCAGGATTTTGACAAATCCACCCGCAAAGCCCTGGACCGGATCACGACAGCGCAGGCCCGGGATTTGATTGCCCGGAAACAGTTTGCGCCGGGCAGCATGCTGCCGAAAATCGAGGCCGCCCTCAATTTCATTGCCCGGGGGGGCAAGCGGGTCATCATCACCACGCCGGAGAACCTTGTGGGCGCGGTTCTGGAAAACAGAGGCACCCATATCGTACCCTGAACCATTGTGGTCCGGTCTGCCGGCGGTTATCCCGGCCGGCCAAAACACAGCAACACGGCAGCAGGCTTAAAAAACTGCCCGGGAGACTCTAATGGAAGATAACAAACAATCACGGCTCTACACCGCCGCCCACAGGCTGAACTGGCTGGTTGAGCGTATCTGCGCGCTCCTGGTGGGCCTCATGGTGATGGTCATCTGGTTCGGGGTGGTTGAGCGGTACTTTCTCCACATGGGATTTACCTGGACCGAAGAATTCTCCCGGTATGTCATGATCTGGGCCGCCCTTCTGGCGGTTTCCTGCGGGGCGTTTTACCGGGAACACATCGGCCTGGACATTGTAAAACGGTTCCTGCCGCCGACCGGCGCCCGCATCCTGGCCATCAGCCTCGACCTTATCAGCCTGGCCTTTTTTCTCTTCCTGGCCTGGTACGGCATCGGCATGACCCGGGCGGGGCTTGGTCAGTACGCCACCATCTTCGGCATCACCATGGTGGTGCCCTTTGCCGCGGTTCCGGTCTCGTCGGCTCTGACCGCATTTCAGATCTTTGCCGCCATGTTCCGGGGTGCCCAACCGTTGGCCGCAGGTACGGCTCAAACCCAGTAGGAGGATGTCATGATCGTAGTTCTGCTGATCTTCTTTTTCTTTATTCTCCTGGGGCTGCCCATTGGGGTGACCCTGGGCGTTGCCGGGGTGGCGGGCCTTGTCCAGATCGGAGGCGAAAATTTCCTGACGATGGCCCCCAAACGCTACTTTGAGGGCCTGGACCTGTTCACGTTCATGGCCATGCCCTTTTTTATCCTGGCCGGCGAAATCATGAACCGCTCGGGCATCACGCAAAAACTGGCCGCCTTTGCCGATGCCCTGGTGGGCTATCTCCGCGGCGGCCTGGCCCACTCCAACATGATCGCCTCGGTTCTATTTGCCGGTATGACCGGCGCGGCCGTGGCCGATACCGCCGCTTTCGGCAACACCCTGGTACCGGCCATGGTCAAAGAAGGATACAAACGGCCCTTTTCCTGCGCCGTCACCGTGGCTGGCTCCATTATCGGCCCCACCATTCCCCCGTCCAACCTTATGGTCATCTATGGTTCCCTCATGGGCGTTTCCATTGCCGGGCTTTTTGCCGCGGGCATTTTACCGGGACTGCTCATCTGCGTGCTTTGCATGGGCGTGATTGCGGCCCTGGGCAAACGGCTGAACCTTCCCAAAAGCAAGGAGCGTTTCAGTCTGCTGCGCATTTTGTGGGCGTTCAAGTCCAGCTTTCTGGCCATTCTCATGCCCGGCATCATCCTGGGTGGTATTCTCTTCGGTATTGTCACACCCACGGAAGCGGCGGCCATTGCCGTATTTTACGCCCTGTTTATCAGTATAGTGATCTACCGGGCCCTGACCTTCAAAGACATCGTGGAGATGCTCATCCGCACCTCCCGGATCACCGGCATTGTCTTTCTGATCATTGCCAGTGCCTCCATCTTGAGCTGGTGGATGACCTTCATGCAAATACCCCAGAAAATTGCCGCCTTTTTCCTGTTTCTGTCCAGCAACCCCAAGGTGATCATTGCCCTGATTCTCTGCCTGCTCCTGGCTGTGGGCATGTTCATGGACATCAATGCCGCGCTGATCATTCTGGCACCGGTGCTGGGCCCGCTGACCACCACCATCGGCATGGACCCGGTCCACGCCGGCATCATGATCGTGCTGGCATTGAACATATCGCTGATGACACCCCCGGTGGGCGCCTGCCTGTTTGTAATGTCGTCGGTCACCGGGGAGCGCATTGAAAGAATCAGCGTTTCGTTGATTCCATTTTTAGTAGTGGAAGTCGGGATACTCTTTTTGGTGGCATTCTGGGATGATTTGACCATGTTTATCCCGAGACTGCTTATGTAGTTTGCGTGTCAACAGTTCAAGACCCGGCTGCGGCCTTGTGCCGCTGACCTCATCATCAGTACCGGTAAATGAACAATATTAACCAACGGCAACCCTGTTGCCATACCAAGGAGGATAGAATGAAAACTCTAAAACTATTGTCAGTTGTTCTTTTGGCAGCCCTGTTTGCTGTCGTAAGCGTCACAGGAACCGCCGTTGCGGCAAAAACCATCAAGCTGCACCACCTGAACAAGGACGATCCTTTTGACAACGCAACCGGTGCCATGGCCACCGTGTTCAAAAGCCTTGTTGAAGCCGGCACCAACGGTTCCGTCATAGTCCAGTCCTTTCCCAGCGGCCAGCTGGGTAAAGACAAGGATGCCGTACAGCAGGTAAAAGCGGGCGTTATTCAGTCCGGCATTCATTCCGTCGGCGGACTTGCATCGGCCTATCCCCTGATAGGCATCCTGGATATTCCCTTTGCCTTCCCCAACATCAGCAAAACCTACGAAGTGTTTGACGGTCCCTTTGGAAAAAAACTGGCGGCCGACATTAAAAAGAAAACCGGCCTGCACGTGCTGGGATTTGGGGATTCCGGCGGTTTTTTCCAGCTGACTAACTCCAAGCGCCCCATCCACTCCCCGGCCGACATGGCCGGCGTGAAAATCAGAACCATGGGCCTTGACACCCACAAAGCCATCATTACCGCCATGGGCGGACAGCCGGCCGCCATAGCCTGGTCCGAAGTTTATACGGCCCTCCAGACCGGTGTCGCCGATGGCCAGATGAATCCGATCCCCATCATCGCCTTTGCCAAGTTCCAGGAAGTCCAGAAATACCTAACCCTCAGCGGGCATCTTTTCACCCCCTATGTCTGGACCATGAACGCCAAATTCTGGGACAGCCTTTCGGGTAGCGAAAAATACGTTGTCAACTATGCCGCCAGGTCTGCGATCATGGCCAGCCGGGGTATGGGACGTGTCATTGAAGCTTCCGACCGGGGGCTCAAAGAGCTGTCCAAAAACATGAAGGTCAACACCCTGACCGCTGCTGAAAAAGAAGCGTTCCGGAAAGTTGCCGTTCCAGCCGTGAAAAAGCTGATCATCAAGAAATTCGGTGCGGAAGGCGAGCAGATGCTCAACGCCTTTCTTAAAGCCGTAAAATAGACCGGTGGATCTCAACTTTTACCGGCTGTGATACCCTGCCGGGTCGGATCGAAGGACCCGGCCCGGCAGATCCACCGCATGACCCAACGCTCCCACGGAGATGTGACCCATGGAGTTCAACTACCGCTGCAGTGTCTGCAACGCAGCTTATGATATTACACCCGCCCTTACCGTCTGTCCGGACTGTGCCCGGCATCAGCAAAAGGACCAACCCCTGACAGGTGTTCTCGAGGTAGAACTTCACGGCAATGCAGACCCGCAATTTGCGATTTTGGACCTGCTTCCGGTGGAACCTTTTTATTTCCCGCCCATCCCCGTGGGCAACACCCCTTTGTGGGAACCCGAAAACCTCAGGCGGAGCACGGGATTCAACCGTCTGTTTATCAAGGACGACGGCTCAAATCCCACGGCCTCTTTCAAGGACCGGGCCTCGTTTCTGGTTTCTGCGGCGGCCAAAAAATTCAACATCCGGGACATTACCCTGGCCTCCACCGGCAATGCCGGCTCTTCCATGGCAGGCGTCGGCGCTGCCGCGGGCCAGCGAATTACCCTGTTTCTGCCGAAAAGCGCGCCGCCGGCAAAACTGGTCCAGGCGCTTCAATACGGTGCCCGGGTATACCGGGTCAATGGAAATTACGACCGGGCCTATGACCTGTCCCTGGCGTTCACGAAACAAAAAGGCGGCCTGAATCGTAACACGGCCTACAACCCCCTGACCATCGAAGGCAAAAAGACCGCCTCCCTGGAACTGTTCAGGCAGCTGGGGCAGTCCCCGGATGTCCTGTTTGTCTCCGTAGGCGACGGGTGCATCCTGTCCGGTGTTTACAAGGGTTTCCGGGATCTCAAGCAGCTGGGTCTGATCCCGTCGATCCCCAGGATCATCGGCGTCCAGGCCCAGACTTCGGATGCCCTTTTTCGGGCTTTTAAAACCGGAAAATTCGAAAACAGACCTACATCAACGGTAGCAGATTCCATCTGTGTGGATGTTCCCCGCAACGGAATTCATGCCCTGGCCCAGCTCAACCGTTACAACGGAGAGATGATGACCGTGTCCGACACCGAAATCATCCAGGCCCAGGCGTTTCTCTCCAGCGCCAGTGGCCTGTTTACGGAACCGGCCGGGGCGGCGGCATTTGCCGGTTTTCAAAAGGCGGCCCCCGGGCTTGACCCGGATACCATCATCGTGGTCCTGGCCACCGGCAACGGCCTCAAGGACAGCACCGCGGCAACCCTCGGCATTCACGTGCCCGAGACCCTGATAGACTCAGTTGACGACATTTTATAAGAAAGGATTGACCCGTGATTGATTTAACCCTCCACCCGGAAACCATTGAAAACAACATTGCCTATTGTCGGGAAAAGGGAATCACCCTGCCCACATTTGCCATGATGAAAAACCCGGAAACCGTTCCGGGAAAAATAAAGGACCAGCTGAAATCAATCGGGCTGTGGGACCTGCACTCCGCCAATCTCTACCGGATCACCTGGAACAATGAACCTGAAGATTCAGGCGGCCTCTTTGGCGGGGTTAACCACTTTGTTCTGCCGCCGGAGATCACGGGATGCCGGGCCAACATCATTATGCTTGCCGGCCGCTGGTTTCCCACCGGCGCCCATAAGGTGGGGGCGACCTATGGCTGTCTGGCCCCGGCCCTGGTCACCGGTCAGTTCGACCCGCGCAGCACCAAGGCGGTCTGGCCGTCCACCGGAAACTACTGCCGGGGCGGCGCCTATATTTCAGCCCTTTTGGCCTGCAACGCCATTGCCATCCTGCCCGAAGAGATGTCCCGGGAGCGATTTGAGTGGCTCAAGACCATTGCCGGACAGATCATTGCCACCCCGGGCTGCGAGTCAAACGTCAAGGAAATTTTTGACAAATGCTGGGAACTGCGCAATTCCGGCGAGGATCTCAGGATTTTCAACCAGTTTGACGAAATGGGCAACCCCCTGTGGCACTACACCGTCACCGGCCATGCCGTTGAAAGCCTGCTTAAGCAATACATGGGGAAGGGGAAACGTTTTGCCGGCTATGTATCCTCCTCGGGTTCCGGCGGAACCCTGGGGGCCGGCTATTATCTGAAACAGAAATTCCCCCGGTGCAAGGTTGTTGCGGCCGAAGCCCTGCAGTGCCCCACCCTGCTCAACAACGGGTTCGGTGCCCACCGGATCGAAGGCATCGGCGACAAGCATGTGCCCTGGGTACACGACTGCAAAGAAACCGATTTCGTCGTGGCAGTGGACGATGAAGTTCCCATGCGGGCTTTGCGCCTGTTCAACGAACCCCTGGGACGACAGGCCCTGGTCGCATCCGGGGTAGACAACGCCCTTACGGAGAACCTCGACCTTCTTGGTATCTCCGGCATCGGCAACATGGTGGCCGCCATCAAATTTGCCAAATACAATGAACTGACCGAGGACGATGTCGTCGTCTCCATTGCCACTGATTCCATGCAGCTTTACGAATCACGGCTGGGGGAACTGGAACAGGAGCGGGGTGTTTACAACGATGCCCAGGCTCAAAAGGACCTTGAACTTATCAGCTCCGTTACCATGGATCACACCAAAGAGTTGTCTTATTACGACCGGAAAGCGATCCACAACCTCAAGTACTATACCTGGATCGAGCAGCAGGGGCGGGATGTACAGGAACTCAACGACCAGTGGTATGACCACGACAATTACTGGTATTCCATATTTGATCAGGTGGATACCATTGATGCACTGATCACCGACTTCAACAACAGGGTCGGACTACTGTAAGGGACCGTATCACCGCTTAGGGTTCGCGCAAAAATTTTATTTTTAGCGACCTGTATATTTATACCGGTTGTCGTATCGGAACGTTATTATGGCAACCGCTCTAAGAAGGAGAATCAAGATGGACGCAGCTCAAATCGAAGATCAGATAAATCAACTTGCTCTTTTAAATTCCGCGGGTATGTACCTGGATGATTTCCTGCTGACCTGGGACCGTAGCGAAGACGAGATCGCCGCCGTGTTCAAGACAGCTGAAATCCTCCGGAACATGCGCAGAGAAAACCTATCAACCCGGGCCTTTGACAGCGGTCTTGCCATTTCCCTGTTCCGGGACAATTCCACCCGGACCCGTTTCAGTTTTTCCAGCGCAGCCAACCTTCTTGGGCTCACCGTCCAGGACCTGGATGAAGGCAAATCCCAGATCGCCCACGGGGAAACCGTCCGTGAAACCGCCAACATGGTCTCTTTCATGGCCGATGTCATAGGCATCCGCGACGACATGTACATCGGCAAGGGAAACGCCTACATGCGTGAGGTTGCAGAAGCCGTCGGCCAGGGCTATGCCGCCGGCATCCTGGAGCAGCGCCCCACCCTGGTCAACCTCCAGTGCGACATTGATCATCCCACCCAATCCATGGCCGATGCCCTCCACCTGATCGAACACTTTGGGGGCATTGAAAACCTCAAGGGCAAAAAGATCGCCATGTCCTGGGCCTACTCGCCCTCCTATGGAAAACCCCTGTCCGTGCCCCAGGGTGTTGTGGGGCTCATGACCCGGTTCGGCATGGACGTTGTCCTGGCACACCCCGAAGGCTACGGCATCATGCCCGAGGTGGAAGCCATTGCTGAGCAAAATGCCGAGACCGGCGGAGGCTCTTTCACTAAAACCGGTTCCATGGCAGAGGCCTTTGAGGGGGCCGACATTGTCTATCCCAAGAGCTGGGCACCCTTCAATGCCATGGAACAACGGACAGAACTGTACGGCAACAACGACATGGACGGCATCAAGGCCCTGGAAAAAGAACTGCTGGCCCAGAATGCCAACTTCAAGGAATGGGAATGCACCGAGGCTCTCATGGACCTTACAAAAAACAAGCGTGCCCTCTACATGCACTGCCTGCCGGCGGACATCACCGGTGTCAGCTGCACCCGGGGAGAAGTCGCGGCCGCCGTGTTCGACCGCTATCGGGACCCGCTCTATAAGGAAGCCAGCTTCAAACCCTATGCCATTGCTGCCATGATTTTTCTAGCCAAATTCTCTAACCCGGCCAAGAAGCTCCTGCAGCTACTCAAACGCGCCCCAAAACGCGTGTTCTAAATCGAAAAACCTGAAGTGTCTGAAAGAAACAACGCTATAAGGAGTACAAAAGATTTTACTAAATTCGTGTATAATGTAAAAATGAATACATGCATGGATACTCAAACCACAATTCAAGGGCACCTGCCTTGGCCTGTTTGTTAACCTATAAAAATTACGCACCTTTACTTGTCATTTTGACAAGTATCATAATCCTGTCCGCATGCGCTGAAAATTCAGTTTACAAACCGGCTCCGGTTGCCGAAAAAGGGATTCTTGACCTCAGCCGCTGGAATCTGGCGCAAGACGGCCCCGTCGACCTTGTTGGAGAGTGGGAGTTTTACTGGAAAGAGCATATTGAGCCCGAAGCATTTTCCAGGGTGGTGCCACCTGAAAAAACAGGGTACTTTCACATGCCCGATTACTGGAACGATCATGTCGTAAACGGGAAACCCCTTACAGGTAACGGGTATGCAACATTTCGCCTGAAAATCCTGATGGGTGACCAGAAAGGGGGTTTTGCATTTAAGTTTCTGGACATGACGTCTGCCTTTTCCTTCCGGGTCAATGGAAAATTGGTAAATGCCACCGGTGTTGTTGGAAAGCTCCCCATACAGACTGTTCCGCGATCTTCCCCGGAAGTGTCCTCACTTTTTTCTGAAACAGACCAGCTCGAGATCGTTCTGCAAATGTCCAATTATCATCATCGCTCTGGAGGGCCCTGGGAGGCCATCCGCTTTGGCAGAGAAAAAGATGTCTGGTCATTGAGGGAAAAACAGGTTGTAACAGCCATTTTTTTATTCGGCAGTATCTTTATCATCGGCATCTACCACCTGGGGCTGTTTATGCTTAGAAAAAACGAAATGCCCTCTCTCTATTTCGGCCTGCTCTGTATCATAATGGTGCTGCGGGTTCTGGTTACAGGAGAAAAATACCTCGTCCAGTTGATTCCGGCCATCACCTGGGAAATTCTATTTAAGATCGAATACCTCTCCTTTTATCTGGGAGTACCGGTTTTTTTCATGTTCATTCATACTATTTTCTACCGGGAATTTTCAAAATGGGTTCTACGTGGATATCAGATAGCCGGCACCGTGTTTACCGGGGTCGTACTTTTTCTGCCGGCTAAGAATTTTAGCCATACGGTCCAGGCGTACCAGCTCATAACGATCCTGGGGTGCATGTATACCATTTATGTCCTGATTCTTTCCGCCAATCGCAAGCGAGAAGGATCCGTGATTTTTCTCTTGGGTTTTTTAATTCTGTTTCTCACGGTGTTAAATGACATCCTGTATGCCAACGCCCTTGTAACAACCGGCTATTTTGCGCCTTTTGGGCTGTTCTGCTTTATTTTTTCCCAGTCGTCCCTGTTGTCTCGCCGCTTCGTTAAAGCGGTTACGACTATCGAGATACAGAGCGAGGCGTTAATGGATGCCAACACAGCCTATCAGCGTGAAATCAGCGAAAGGAAAAGGACTCAAGAAGAATTAAAGACGTATCACGAGAAACTCAAGGATCTGGTAACGGAAAGAACAAAAGTTCTCACACAGACAAACCAGCAGCTTGAAGAGGAAATAGCCGAACGTAAATATTCAGAGAGAGCCCTCCAGGAGAGCAAAGCGCTTTTTGATTCTTTCATGCGCTATCTGCCTGCATTGACATTTATGAAAGACAGGGACGGGTGCTACATCTATCTGAATGAAGCCTGCCTTAAATTTTACAGAGTTACAGCCGAGGAGCGGATCGGAAAAACAGATTATGAACTCTTTCCTGACGACATAGCCAGGCAACTGGTTGAAAATGACAGGAAAGTCATGTTGGAAGCGCAAGTCTTGAATGCAGTGGAAAAAGTAACGATTGAAAATAAAACCCATTATCACCTGGTATCAAAATTTCCAATCGTAAAGGACGGGGAGCCCTTGATTCTGGCAGGCATAGCACTCGACATTACGGACAGAATAGAGGCAGAGGAAGAAAAGGCACGCCTGGAGGTACAGCTTCAGCGGTCCCAGAAAATGGAAGCTCTGGGACTTCTAGCCGGCGGAGTGGCCCATGACCTCAATAATGTGCTATCCGGAATTGTGAGCTACCCGGAGTTGATATTAATGGACCTTCCAGAAAACAGCCCCTTCCGAAAACCAGTCTTGACCATACAGAAATCCGGTCAGAAAGCGGCGGAAATCGTTCAGGACCTGTTGACGCTTGCCAGAAGAGGTGTCATGCACACCGTTGTTTTAAATCTGAATGATGTCATTTCCGAATACTTGGAATCACCTGAACACGAAAGGCTTACCGCCTACCACAGCAGCGTTCATTTAGAACCCCGCCTTGCTGAAGATCTGCTCAACATCAGGTGTTCTCCCATTCATCTGAAAAAGACGATTATGAACCTGCTGTCAAATGCCGCGGAAGCACAGCCAAAAGGGGGCAAAATAATTATCTCAACCGAGAGCAGATACGTTGACAGGCCAATAAAAGGATACAACGATGTTGAAGAGGGCGACTATACCGTGCTGAAGGTAGAGGATCATGGTGCCGGGATTGCTTCTGAAGATATGAAAAGAATATTCGAACCCTTTTATACGAAAAAGGTGATGGGGCGCAGCGGAACTGGTTTGGGCATGGCTGTCGTATGGGGTACTGTTCAGGATCATAAAGGATATATTCATGTCGAGAGCACCGGGGGCGAAGGCACCAGGTTCGAACTTTATTTTCCGGCAACCCGGGACGCCATACCCGTTGTGCACGATTCGATCTCAATGGAAACATACATGGGAGCTGGAGAGTCCGTACTTATTATAGACGACGTCGCCGAGCAAAGAGAGATCGCATCGAAAATACTAGTGAAGTTGGGATACAACGTCACAGCTGTATCGAGCGGAGAGGAGGCGGTAGTTTATTTAAAAGACCGCTCTGTCGATGTTTTAATACTGGACATGATCATTGACCCCGGTATGGACGGCCTTGAAACCTTTAAAAAAATTAGCGCCATACATCCTGAACAAAAGGCCGTTATCGCCAGTGGATTCTCCGAAACAGAAAAGGTTAAGGAGGCCCAGCGGCTGGGTGCAGGTATTTACATAAAAAAACCTTACACAATTGAAAAGATAGGTCTCGCAGTAAAAAGGGAGCTTGAAAAATAACAAATTCAAACCAAGCATGGACCGCTGCAGTTGTCTTTGGTGGCTTCATCGGAATGCTGGCAATTCATTTTGCACCTTATTTTCCGCACCCCAATATAGTTAAATGTGAGTAATTTTTAGCAGCTGATATCATGGCGCTTCGGCGCTCACGAGAACGTCCCCGGCACTGCTAATCAAACTGCCCCCACCAGAATAGCAAACCCCGTCTGCAATTATTCCAGGACAGTTTTCCCTTTCCAATGTTTGGCATAACATTGTGATAAGCAGCTACACTGGTTTTTCCAGAACCTCAATAATACAGGGAGGACCCACTGAACTGCTGCTGCCGGCACTGTCGTCGTCGTTTTGCTTCCCGAGCACAAAATCCCGATCAAGAATACTGTCACCGCAAAGTCTGCCAGAATGACTGTCGCAGGATTTGGCGATTCTAAAAATCCCTTCCCCCTTAAAAATACATAATCCGCTAATCTACAGTGTGATGAGAATTAAATCAGTTCATTGTTCAAGCATACGAAGTTTGGAAGTAAAATTGAGTTTCACTGGTTCGCTTGTGTAAACAATGCTATTGTAGTGGCAAGGAACTTTGCCACCAAACAATAGGCTGTATTCATCTTTTCTGTTCCATGGTATAAAAGCGAATGTCTTCTTTTCAAATTGATACCCGTTGTCTTCTTCTATTCTATATAAATCTGCAAAACACCCTTTTCCATTTTGTGAAGTGCCATAAATTCTGCCAAGGCTATCTAAAAAGTCACCTTTTTTTTCTACAATACCATAATCAGTCGCATAGATGTTTGTTCGATCTGAAACAGCCAAATTATCCTTATCAAACTGCCCCATAATAAATACTTTCTTGAAAAAGGGATCAATGTTTTCCGTAGCCCTCAAATTTTCCAGGTCAAATAACAGATGAACATCTGGTCTTTCACCTTTCTCATGTGAAACTTTTGTTTTCCGCCCAGTCACTATCAATCTGTTACGCAGTACCCAGATACCAGTATGAGTATACATATGATCACTTAAATTCACTTTACTTTCTAATACTCCGGATTCATTTAACTTTATGCTCGTTAATGTAAGTTGGCGTTTAGCATCAACATTTTTATGATATTTTCCCGTCAAGTATAAAGTTTTAGCGCTTTGGGACCATGCTGTTCGAGAGTGAGTGTATCTACCGTGGGACATAGTTGAAAAAATTGGCTCAGGTAACTCACTGCCATTAACCCTACAACGTTACTTACTATATTTTCGACTTGAAGTTTTCAACATGATC
>CAZWPX010000056.1:0-31799 GCA_964636125.1 uncultured Desulfobacterales bacterium
GCTTTCGCTCAACGGTTTTCAAGACCGCCGCCTTCAACCACTCGGCCATCCCTCCCAGAAGAATTTTACTTTTTATCATTTTACACCACGCAGGTCAACGGTCGATCTATATATTTTTAACAGGCGGCGCAATTTTTTTAGCGTATACACCTCCGGGCCAGCTTTCTAATCAGAAAGTGCGCAATCTTCTGATTGGATGTTGACAGAGCGGCGGAATTATGGTTTTCCCAAAAAAAATTGAACAAACCAAACAGACACGTTGAAGGAGATGCCTCATGAAACAGAGATTTTCTATTTCCAGGGATACCGGGGGTGAAAAAATCGTCATAATGGAGTACGCGGAACTGGATAAGGGGGTCTACTCGCTCTTGTGCACGGAAGCGTACGCGGTTGCGGCCCTGGAGGCTGTGCTGGACAAAGATTCGGCTCAGATCATGGCCGCTTTAAGGACACAGAGCTTTTTCCCGACCCAGTATTGCGCCGAGAAACTGGTCACTACCCTGCGGGATTATATCCGGGAGGGTGCCCATGACCCTGTTAAATTTGATACGGATGATTCCGAATGCATCCACAGCCTGACCCCGGCCGCACCCGGTGATGAAAATGGCGGCCTGGATGAACTGCTGGATGTGGAATCCGAAGCACATATAGATGACGTGGAGCCGGTGGAAAAACTGGATGCACCCCTAAAAATTGCAGTGGATGAAACGGCCGAAATCAGTAATTCCCTGTAAGCGGGCACCAAGCACTGCTGACAGGTCGATTGGATTCCGATCTCTTGCAAATATGGAAGGCCCGGTTGCGCCGGTACCCTAAGATTACTGTTGACTTATCACCCTGTTCTATCCTAAAAAACTAAATCACATTCATAAGATAATTGGTAATATTGGGGTCATGTTTTAGGCTTTGTTTCGTTACAGCTACTCATAAATGGCATCAAGGAGGTGCAGATGGAACAGGAAAAAGCATTTTATGAAAGGTTGAAAAGTAAGGGTGTTTCACGAAGGGATTTCATGAAATATTGTACCGCCCTTACCGCGACAATGGGACTGTCATCGTCATTTGTTCCCAAGGTTGCAGAGGTGTTCGCGGCTCCGGCCCAGCGGCCACCGGTCATCTGGCTGCATTTTGGTGAGTGTACGGGGTGTTCGGAAGCGTTGCTGAGATCAAACTATCCATTTATCGATGAACTTGTTCTTGAAATTCTGTCAGTGGAATACCATGAAACGGTGATGGCGGCAGCCGGCCATCAAGCGGAGGAGAACTTGCACGCTGCAGTTAAAAAGTACGCAGGCAAGTTCGTCTGTGTTGTGGAAGGGGCTGTAGCCATGAATTATAATGGCGGGTATGGAAAAGTTGCCGGCAAGAGCTTTTTACAGATTGCCAAGGAAATCGTGCCCAAAGCCGCTGCCACCATCTGCATGGGAACCTGTGCCGCTTATGGCGGTGTGGCCGCCGCAAAGCCAAATCCCGGTGGTTATAAGGGCGTCAGTGATGCTATCGGGGTCCCGACCCTGAACATACCCGGTTGCCCCCCGAATCCGATTAACCTAGTCGGAACAATTGTCAACTATCTCCTTTTAGGTAAACTCCCGGCCCTTGATGACAAGGGGCGGCCCCTGTTTGCCTACGGCAAAACCATTCACGATCAGTGTCCCCGCAGATCCCATTTTGAAAATGAGGAATTCGTGGAAGAATTCGGCAGTGAAGAAGCCGCGAACGGATACTGCCTTTATAAAGTGGGTTGCCGTGGTCCCGAGACTTACAACAACTGCCCTATTGCCAAGTTCAATGACGGCACCAGTTGGCCAGTGGAAGCGGGACATCCCTGTATCGGTTGCAGTGAACCGAATTTCTGGGATACGATGACACCTTTCTACGAGGAAATGTAATCAGATTGAAAGTTAAATTCTTTTCAGAAGAAGAGAGGAGATAATATGGGTAAGAGAATAATCATTGATCCGATTACAAGGATCGAAGGCCATCTTCGCGTTGAAGTTGAAGTGGCTGGCGGCAAGGTTGTAAATGCCTGGAGTTCAGGCCAGATGTTCAGGGGCATTGAAATGATGCTGCAAGGGCGGGATCCGAGAGATGCCCAGCATTTTGTACAGCGCTCATGTGGCGTCTGAACTTACATCCACGCTCTGTCCTCGGTGAGGGCAGTTGAAGACGCAGTTGGTGTCCAGATTCCCGACAATGCCAGAATCCTCAGAAACCTCCTGCATGGTGCCCAGTACCAGCACGATCATATTGTACATTTTTATCATCTGCACGCCCTTGACTGGGTGGACGTCGTCAGTGCACTTTCCGCGGACCCGAAGGCCACCGCAGCACTGGCTGACAATGTCAGCGAAGCCCCCTGGGGCGGCAGCAAATATTTTAAAGGCGTTCAAGACCGTCTGAAAAAATTTGTGTCCAGCGGCCAGCTGGGTCCCTTTGAGAATGCCTACTGGGGCCACAGTGCCTACAAACTGCCGGCCGAAGCCAACCTGATGGCGGCTTCCCATTATATCGAAGCCCTGCGCCTGCAGGCCAAAGCCGCTCGGATGCATGCCATCTTCGGTGGCAAGAATCCGCATCCGCAGTCCCTGGTTGTGGGTGGTATGACCTGCGTGGGCGACCTGACACCGGATCGCCTGGCCGAGTTCCTCTACATTACCCGCGAGACCCAGCAGTTTATCGAGAAAGTCTACATTCCCGACCTGCTGGCGGTAGCCTCTTTCTATAAGGACTGGGGCGGCATCGGCGGTACCTCTAACTTTATGGCCTGGGGCGATTTTCCGGAAACAGCCCAGGAACCTGAAAGCCTGTATATGCCCCGCGGCGTGATCGCCAAACGCGACCTTGCCAACGTCGGCATGGCCAGCCAGGACAAAGTGACGGAAGACGTCACCCGCGGATGGTATGAAAAAGGGGCTTCCAAACATCCCTGGAAAGGTGAGACCAAACCACTTAAGGGCGATCCCAAGTATCGGCCGGGCGGTGGCGACTACACCTGGCTCAAGGCGCCGCGGTATGACGCCATGGCCGCAGAAGTTGGCCCGCTGGCCCGTGTTCTGGTTGCTTATGCCAAGGGCCACACCGAAATCAAACCTGTGGTGGACATGGTTCTCGGCAAACTCGGCGTCGGCGCCGGCGCCCTGTTCTCAACCCTGGGCAGAACGGCTGCCCGTGGTATTGAAACCGTGGTTGTCGGTCAGCGCATTGAGAAATGGATGGGCGAGCTGATTGGAAATCTCAAGAGCGGCAACACCGCCACTTACACCCCGTGGGAATTCCCGAAATACGGGGAAGGCGTGGGGCTCAATGACGTACCACGCGGCTCCCTGGGCCACTGGTGCATTATTGAAGGCGACAAGATCAAGAATTACCAGTATGTTGTGCCTTCAACCTGGAACCTCGGCCCGCGGGATGCGGAAAACCAGATGGGACCGCTTGAAGAAGCCCTCATCGGGACGCCCATCGCGGATCCGAAGAAACCGCTGGAAGTACTGCGGACCGTACACTCCTTTGACCCCTGTATCGCCTGTGCGGTACATGTGATTGATCCTGATTCAAACCAGGTCTACAAAGTCAAAGCATTGTAATACCTCTGAGAGAACTCCCGCCGCCTTCAGGGCGGCGGGAGTTCCCCGCGTTTGGCCAGCCTTTTTCCTGTCTTCCCGACCCATACTTTCAGAATGAACACCTGCTGAAAGGCTATTCAATTGCTTGCATGGCGCCGGAAACGGTGGTACAAACGTCTCCGATTTAATAACGACCGATAGTACTGACGAAATAGTGAGAAATACGATAAGCGGTAAGGAAATGAAGGAACCCATGGACAAAGCGTGTAAAGACATTATGGTGATCGGGGTTGGCAATGTCCTGTTCAAGGATGAGGGCTTCGGGATCCATGTCGTCAAAAGAATGGAGCAGATGTATGAATTTCCGGAAAATGTCGAACTGGTGGACGGCGGCGTGCTTGGCGTACATCTGTTGGGTATCATCTCCAAACCGGACCATCTGATCGTGGTGGATGTCATCCGCAACGGTGGCAAGCCGGGTGATATGTACCGCCTTGAGCAAAAGGATATCCCCGAGCGTATCCGGGCCAAGAATTCCGTGCACCAGGTGGACTTCCTGGAGGCCCTCACGCTCTGCCTGGCGATGGATCACCAGCCGGAAACGGTGATTCTCGGTGTGGAGCCGGAAGACATTGATACCCTGGAAACGACGCTGACGGCCACCACGGAAAGCAAGGTCGGCCCCATTACAGACCTGGTGCTGGCCGAACTGAATAAACTGGGCGTAACCTGTAACAAAGGAACCTGCGAAAATGTGTCTTGCGATCCCCTCTATGATCGTCAAAATTGAAGATGAAATGGCAACCATTGATGTCGATGGGGTTAAACGAACGGCCAGCCTCTTGCTGGTTGAAGATGCCGAGGTGGGGGACTATGTGATTGTCCACGCCGGTTTTGCCATCCGGAAAGTTGACGAGGAGGCCGCTCAGGAGTCCTTGAGGTACCTGCGCGAAGCAGCTGAATTCGCGCAGCGCCATGAGCAAGGGGATTCCTCGACGGACTAAGGCCGCAGATATGACCGGGACAGAGCCAAGCGCCAGAAAACTCATTGTTCGCGGCATTGTCCAGGGGGTCGGATTCCGGCCCTTCATCTACCAGCTTGCCACTCGTATGGGGCTTGCCGGCGACGTCGCCAACACCTCCAGCGGTGTCATTGTGCATGCCGAAGGCCCTGCCGGACAGCTTGGGCTGTTTACCGCTGCCATTACCGCCGAGAAACCGCCCCTGGCACACATCACCGATGTTTCTTCCGAGCCGGCCGAATTCCGTGGGACGGATGCGTTTGTGATTACGGTCAGCCGGAAGCAGTCCGGTCGCTCCGCCTTGATCTCGCCGGATGTTTCCATTTGTAACGATTGCCGCGTGGAACTGTTTGATCCCCGGGACCGACGCTTTCAGTATCCCTTTATCAACTGCACCAATTGCGGCCCCCGCTACACGATTATCGATGACATTCCCTATGACCGGCCGAAAACCTCCATGCGGCATTTCAAAATGTGCGTGGATTGCCAGGCCGAGTATGATGACCCGGATGATCGGCGTTTTCATGCCCAGCCCAATGCCTGCCCGGTTTGCGGACCCACCTGTACGCTTTGTGATGCCGGCGGTCAGGCGATTGAGTCCCGGGACCCGCTAAAGGCCGCCGCGCGGCTGCTGAAACGCGGACACATCCTGGCTATAAAAGGCCTGGGCGGTTTTCACCTGGCGGCAGACGCCTGCAACGCCACGGCTGTTGATGCACTGCGCCAATGCAAACACCGGGAAGAAAAGCCGTTTGCCCTGATGTCCCCGGATCTTGCGACCATTGAAACCTATGCGCGGGTGGATGCCGATGCCCGGGAGCTGCTTACTTCGATCCAGCGGCCGATTGTGCTGCTGGAAAAAAGAGAGGGTCACGCTATCTGCCCGGCTGTATCGCCGCGCAACCGGTATTTCGGGGTCATGCTGCCCTATACGCCTTTACATTACGTTCTATTGCAGCAGGGGTTCAGGGCCCTGGTGATGACCAGCGGGAACCTCAGCGATGAACCCATCTGCATTGACAATACCGACGCATTTAAACGGCTAAGCGGGATTGCGGACTATTTCCTGGTTCACGACCGGGGTATCTATCTGCGCAGTGATGACTCCATTGTGCGGACAAGTTCCGGCACCACCCGTTTCATCCGGCGTTCTCGCGGGTATGTACCGATTCCCGTATTTGTGAAGCAGAAACTGCCCCAGGTGCTGGCCTGCGGGGCAGGGTTGAAAAATACCGTCTGCCTGACCAAGGAGGACCGTGCCTTTATAAGTCAGCATATCGGCGATATGGAAAACCAGGAGACCCTGGCTTTTTTTGAGCTGACCATCAACCACCTAAAAAGAATCCTAGACGTTGAACCTGAAATTATAGCCCATGATCTGCATCCGGATTACCTGAGCACGCGCTATGCACTTGATCAGAAAGGCCAACAGCTTGTGGGGATCCAGCACCACCATGCGCACATCGTCAGCGCCATGGCTGAAAACCGGATTGATGGCCCTGTTATCGGTCTTTCCTTCGACGGCACCGGCCTGGGAGCGGATGGCAAGGTCTGGGGGGGAGAGGTTCTGATTTGTGAACTGCATGATTTCAAAAGGGCCGGGCACCTGGGCTATGTGCCCATGCCGGGCAGCAATGCCGCCATTAAAGAGCCCTGGCGCATGGCCGTCAGCTACCTCCAGCACACCTTCGGTGACGGGGCGGGTGATCTGGCCCTGCCGGTTTTTCAATCCGTGGCGGGAGACCGCATCCGGGTGATCTTGCAGATGATCGCAAGGCATGTCAATGCCCCTGAAACCTCCAGCCTGGGGCGGTTGTTTGACGGGATCGCGTCCATGGTGGGTATTCGGGACATAGTTCGATTCGAAGGCCAGGCCGCCATGGAACTTGAAATGGCAGCTGACCCTGCCGAGACAGGCCACTACACCTGGCAATGGGACCCGGGGGACGATGGCTATGTCATCGACCCGCGGCCGATCGTGCGTGCAGTGGCTGCAGATTGCATGGACGGCGTGCCGGTGCCGATAATCAGCAGTCGTTTTCACAACACCCTGACCCTGTTGTACACTGATTTTTGTGATGCCCTGCGCCGGGAGACAGGCCTTGACCGGGTGGTGCTGAGCGGCGGGGTGTTCCAGAATGCCACTTTGCTCAACACACTTTCAGCAGCCCTTGCAAAAAGGGCGTTTAAGGTTTATTCTCAAAAGCTTGTCCCGGCCAATGATGGCGGTATTGCGCTGGGCCAGGCGATGGCGGCTGCGGCGAAGGTGAAGGCCGGTGGCGCATAGCCCGATGACAACCGTATGGGGAGGACGGCGAGTTGCCCGGTAGTATCGGTTGGATATAGGATTCAAGGATTCGAGGATTCAAGGGGCGAGTGAAAATCTTAAAAACACTACAGGCCTGCGAATCCATGAAGTTTGCGGCGTCATTCCGGCGAACGAGACTGTGTCACAATACAGAAAAGCGTTCATTTTTTCTGCGTCATGCCGGACTCGATCCGGCATCCAGATCTCTGAGCGACAGGAAACACACTGGATCCCGGATCGAGTCCGGGATGACGATTTTGCCAACTGCGTAATTTTGACGATTGTGACACAGTCTCGAACGCCGGAATCCAGTTTCATCAGATAGTTTTGGACTCCGGCGTTCGCCGGAGTGACGGGCCTAAGCCCTGGAACCCTTTAATTGCAATACATAAAAAATCGACTCAAACGTGCACTTGGCGTCACCGTATTCCGGATGACGGCGCCGGCACGAAGGATAAAAAATGGCTCTCAAACACCTGGAAGAGTACCGCGACCCGGAAATTGCCGGCCGCCTGATCAGGACAATCAAGGCCCGCAGCAAACGGGATATACGCCTGATGGAAGTGTGTGGGACCCACACCGTCTCAATTTTCAAAAATGGGATTCGGGATGTACTGCCGGGTACGATCTCGCTGCTCTCCGGCCCCGGCTGCCCGGTTTGTGTGACGGCCCAGGGGGAAATTGATGCCTTTATTGCCCTGGCTCAGATTGACGACGTCATCATTACCACATTCGGTGACCTGATCCGGGTTCCCGGCACCCGGAGTTCTCTCCAGGAAGAGCGGGCGGCCGGCCGTGATATCCGGATCGTCTATTCCCCCCTGGACGCCCTGGAAGTGGCTGTGGCCCATCCCGACCGGCAGGTGGTCTTTTTAGGGGTTGGATTTGAAACCACCGCCCCGACCATCGCCGGCACCCTGACCATGGCCCGGGACCGGGGTTTGGAAAATTTTTCGGTGATCTCGGCTCACAAACTGGCGCCCCCGGCCCTGGATGCCCTGATGCAGATGGAGGGGGTCGCCGTGGATGGGTTTATCATGCCGGGGCATGTGTCGGTGATTATTGGCCTGAAGGCCTATGCCGGGCTTTTTGACACCTACCGGGTCCCCTGCGCCGTAGCGGGATTTGAGCCCACGGATATCTTAAGGGCAATTTTCATGCTGGTCGACCAGATCGAGTCCGGGACCCCGGCGGTGGAAAATGCCTATCCCCGGGCCGTTTCCCGGGAGGGCAATACCAAAGCCCAGCAGATCATGGAGATGGTATTCAAGGTGGAAGATGCCAACTGGCGCGGGCTGGGGATTATACCCCAAAGCGGGTTGGGAATTCGGGATGAGTTCGCGAAATTTGATGCCATGCTGCGGTTCCAACCCGAGGTTCCGGACGCGCCGGAGCCTAGAGGCTGCGGCTGCGGCGAAATTCTCACCGGGAGAAAAATTCCGCCGGAATGCGCCCTTTATAAGACAGTCTGTACACCGGTGAACCCCATCGGGCCGTGTATGGTTTCCAGCGAGGGGACGTGTGCGGCCTATTACCGCTACCACGGGTAGGGATCGTTCCTAAGCGGCATCTTTTGGCCGGAGCGGCGTTTTCGCGTTTTTCAAATCCTCGACATAGCGTCTGCTATGCCTCCGGTTTGAAAAACCCTCAAGCCTTGCTCCGAACCAAAAGCTACCGCTTAGGAACGATCCCTCGGGAATTAGTGGTGATGCAATAAACAATATTTTTTAGGGAATCTAATGACCCAAGACAAAATACTATTGGACCACGGCAGCGGCGGTAAGGTGTCGCACAGCCTTACCAAAGATTTGCTGCTGCCGGTGTTTGGAAATCCTATTTTGGACCGGCTGGATGACGGGGCTGTTTTTGACGTTGAAGCTGGACAGATGGCGTTTTCCACGGATACCTACGTGGTTGATCCGATCTTTTTTCCCGGGGGCAATATCGGTGATCTGGCCATCAACGGGACCATTAATGACCTGGCCATGTGCGGTGCCCGGCCCCTGTACCTCAGCGTAGGGCTGATCCTGGAAGAGGGGTTTTTAATCTCCGATCTCAAGACCATCATCACCGCCATGGGGCGGGCCGCCCGCAAGGCCGGTGTGTCAGTGGTGACCGGCGATACCAAGGTGGTGCCCAGGGGCGCTGCAGATAAAATTTTTATCAATACATCGGGCCTGGGCCGGATTCCGGAGGGTGTGAATGTGGCCTGCGACGGGGCCCGCCCCGGGGATGTGATCATTATTTCCGGGACCATGGCGGATCACGGGGCCACGGTGCTGACCCAGAGAGAAGGGCTGACCTTTGAGGCCGCGGTTCAAAGTGATTCCGCCCCTTTGAACCACATGGCGGCCGCCATCCTCAAAGCGTGTCCCGAGACCCATGTGCTGCGGGATCCCACACGGGGCGGTGTCGGGACGGCGTTGAATGAGATCGCGGTGCAGTCGGCCGTGGGGATAAGAATATTTGAGGACAAGCTGCCGGTGCGCCCGGCGGTGTCCGGTATTTGTGAATTGCTGGGACTCGATCCCCTCTACGTGGCCAATGAAGGTAAATTGCTGGCCTTCGTGCCGGCCAGCGAGGCCGGCCGGGTGCTGGCAGCCATCAAAGCAGATGCGTTCGGTCGGGAAGCCTGTATTATTGGTGACGTCACCGCGGGCGATTCCGGCAAGGTGTTCATGCAGACCGTTATCGGCGGCAGCCGGATAGTCGACATGCTCACCGGGGAGCAGCTTCCGCGCATATGCTGAATGTTAAGACATCGCTAAAGCGTGCCTCCGCTGCCTTGCTGCTGCTCTGCGGCCTGGGCTTATCCGGTGCCGGCTGCGGTATGCAAAAAGAGGTCCTGCTGTCCGGGCAGACCATGGGGACGTTTTACCATATCAAGGTGCTGGCCGGTTATTTCGAGAGCCTGGAAACTCTCGACCGGAGCATCCAGAAACGACTGGAAGAGATCAACCAGAGCATGTCGACCTACAGGTCGGACAGTGAGATCAGCCGTTTCAACCGGATGCCTGAGACCGAAACCATGGCGGTCTCGCCTGATTTTCTCAGGGTGCTCAGAGCGGCTCAGTCCATTCACCGATTGTCGGATGGCGCCTGGGACGGGACGGTAAAACCGCTGGTGAATCTCTGGGGGTTCGGCAGTGCCCGGCCTGTCAAAACAGCTCCGGATAAGACCGAGATTGACAGGCAGCTGGCGAACATCGGTTTTGATCGTGTTCGTATTATGGATTCCGGCCGGATCGGCAAACAGGTTGCCGGTGTCACCCTCGATTTGGCCTCTATAGCCAAAGGCTTTGGCGTCGATGTTATTGCCGCTATTCTCCGCCAGAGAGGATACCTGAATTTTCTTGTGGAAATCGGCGGGGAAGTTGTTGCCGCTGGTGTGAGACTGGATGGCCGGCCGTGGGTTGTGGGAATAAACAACCCGGCGCCGCAAGCGGCGGCCAACGCTGTTTACCGGACTGTCTCCCTCACAAATGGTGCCATGGCCACCAGCGGTGATTACCGTAATTTTTTCGAACTTGACGGGGTCCGGTACTCACATGTTATTGATCCCCGCACCGGTTACCCGGTGCGCAACCGGGTTGTCAGTGTCACAATCTTGACCCCTGCCTGCACCCTGGCTGACGGTCTGGCTACCGCCCTCATGGTAATGGGCCCGGAAACGGGAATCCCCCTGATGAACCGCCTGCAAAATGTTGAAGGCCTGATCATTGTGCAAGCGCAAAACGGGCAGTTCTCCGATTTTGCCTCCAGTGGTTTTCCACAGAAAGCGATTACCAAGGGATTTACAAGGTAGTAATTGCCCCGGCGGTTGATGTCATCACATCGGTTTTTGATTGACTTCCAAGTATGACCGTATTAGCAGATGGCCTTACGGACACCACTCACACAATAAAAAATTCAATGCCACAATTCAAAATATTCCCTGGTTTGGAACCTGATGCCGGAGGTGGATAGGAACTCGAGGGAGGCTTTCACACATGCTGAGGCGATTTTTAAAGTATCTTACCTTTGAGAATATGCCGGTCTATCTGGAGAAATGGCCAAAGACCGTTATCCTTGTGGTTGTCCTGCTGACAGGCCTTTTCGCACTTCAGATTCCCAAGCTTTCCTTTTCTACATCCGTTTATGATCTTGTTATCGAAGATCTTCCTGAGGCGGTGCGCTATAATGCCTTCAAGAAAATATTTGGTTCCGATGAAATTATCCGGGTGGTGGCGCGTAGCGAAAACGTATTCGATCCGCTCGTTTTTCGTAAATTGGAATTGCTGGCGGAAACCGCTTCCAAAATAAAAGGTGTCCGGCGCGTGATCAGCCTGCCGGGCATCAAAAAGTCAATTGATATATCCGGCGATTGGAGCCTGGAAGAGTTTTCCCGTATCCTGGATCCTGTGGATCTGTTTAACAGGAATATCGTGTCAGAGGATCACAAGGCGACCGCCCTCACCCTGGTATTGGCCGACGAGGCTGATTACCTGGCGGTTATCGATGATGTGGATCATATGATCGCTGCGACCTCTGAGAGCCTTTCACTCTACCAGATCGGAATGCCCCTGGTATCCCAGGCGCTTGAACAATATACCCGTAAGGATTTTTTTAGGCTGCCCCCCTTAACCTTTCTATTGATCGCCATTTTGCTCATTTTTATTTTCCGGAATGTGGTGAACCTGTTTCTACCGCTGGTATGCGTCTCCTTTTCCCTGGTGTGGACCTTCGGGCTCATGGCCGCGACGGGTATACCCCTGTCAATGCTTACCATGATTGTCCCGGTGTTTCTTATTGCGGTGGGCACGGCCTATTGCCTGCATATTGTGGCTGCGTACCTTGCATGCCAGCTTGATGCCAAAACACCGGTTGCGGCAGTGCGACTGGCTTTTTCGGAGATAGCGTTCCCCACGTTCCTGGCTGTTTCAACAACAGTCGTCGGGCTCGGGTCGTTATTGCTGAACCACATACCGGCTATCCGCGAATTCGCGCTTTTCTCCTGCTTTGGCATGTTTAGCCTCCTGGTCATAGTCCTTACGCTGTTTCCGGCTGTCCTGGTGTGTACGCCCCTATCCCGGAGGGTGAGTTGCCAGCCATCCGGGGGGACCGGTCTTGTGGATCGGATCATCGCGGTTATCGTGGACCTGGACCTGAACCGTCAACGTATAGTGCTGCCGGTTATCGCCGTTGTGGTTGTCATCTGCATCGCCGGTATTTTTCGCCTGCGGGTTGAGACCAATCCCGTGGGATACTTCAAAACAGACACGCCTGTAAGCCGCCATTTTCACGATATTTACAAAGATTTATCCGGGAGTTTTCCCGTAAACATTTCCATGGCTGGCAAAACTGAAGATTACTTTCAGGATCCGGCCCATATTGCTGAGATTGCTAAACTCCAAAGATTTCTGGCAACACTGCCCGGGGTGGATAAAACCATTGCCTATACTGATTACATGAAGCTTGTTAATTATGCCTCAAACCGTTTTGAGAAAAAAAATTACGTTCTTCCAGAGGCTGCCTGGGAAGTAAGAATGCTTTCCAATAAGTATGCGATGCTGCTTGGCCAGGATATGCTCACCCGTTTTATGAGTTCGGATTACACCAACACCAATATTCTGCTCCTCACCCATATCTCGAGCTCGCAGGACTTTCTGAGCATCCGGGAGAAAATCCTTCAATACACCGCCGACAATTTTTCTAAGGATCTTGTCTGGGATGTAACCGGCTTTGGCATCGTCATTTCTGCCAGCAGTCATCTGCTCACCAGTGGTCAACTAAAAAGCCTGTCACTGACCATGGTTGTCGTTTTTGGAATCATGTTTTTGCTTTTTTTATCTGGCAAGGTCGGTCTGGTTGCCATTGTGCCCAACCTTTTTCCGATTATTATAAACTTTGGGATAATGGGCTGGTTCGGTATTGAGCTTTCCATGTTTACCAGCCTGATCGCAAGCGTTGCCATTGGGCTGGCTGTAGACGATACGATCCACTACCTCGTTCGATATAACAAGGAGTTCAGGCGGGACCTGGACGACAGACGAGCGCTTGGAGAGACCCTGCGGCAGATCGGTCGGCCCATCATATACACCACCATCACAATCAGTGTCGGGTTTTCAATGCTGGCCTTTTCAAGTTTTCAACCAACGGCCGTATTCGGCATCATGATGGTGATAACCATGCTTTCTGCACTGGTGGGTGACCTTATCTTACTTCCGTCCTTGATGCTTCATGTTGAGCTGGTTACCCTGTGGGATCTTGTCCGGTTGAAAATGGGCACAGAGCCAAGGCATGGTATTCCTCTTTTCAAAGGCCTGACCCGTACCCAGGTGCATTACCTTATCATGGCCGGTTCGCTTAAAAAAATAGACAAGGGGGCTGTTTTATTCCGCAAGGGGGATTCCAGTGAGTCCATGTATGCGCTCATATCCGGCGATATGATCGTAGTGGATCAGTCTCAAGATCAGGACCCGACTGACAGTCGCAATATCTCGAAGATCCTCAGTCGCGTCCGCGCCGGTGATATCATCGGTGAAATGGGGTTGCTGCGAGGCGCTCCCCGGTCGGCCACTATACTTGCCACTGATTCGTGCGAGCTGCTCCAGGTCAATCTGAAAATGATACAGCGTCTACAGTGGCTTTATCCTCCCATGGCCCTCACTTTTAATTTTAATCTCATGACAATCCTGTGCGACAAACTGGAGCAAACCTCTCAGAGCCTTATTGATAACAGTTTCGTAGATGATGTGACCGGTTTATGGAATCGCAGAACGTTCATGCAGAACCTCAGCACGGAAACGCACCGTTCAAGGCGTTACCAGTTTGATCTGTCCCTTTGCCTGCTTCAGCATAACGGGAACGGAGCTGCGGAGCCTCAAGAAGTCAGTCTGGGTGAAGAGGTCCTCCGGTCGATGGCAGCCATCTTGTCTGAAGGCTTGCGCAAGAGTGACGGACTTGGCCGTATCGACACCAGCACCTTTGCACTTATGTTCCCCCAGACAAGGGCCGATGAGGCCGAATGCATAGTTGTCCGGGCCCTCCAGTCTTTTCAAAATAGACTTACCTCTCTTGGCGGCAGTCCTTTCAAAATGACCATGGGACTGGTTGATTTCGAAGCAAAAGCGGATGAAACTGCGGGTGAATTCTATCAACGGGCGGAAAAAGCCCTTCAAAATTCCATTGCTCACGATGCCCAGGTGCCCCCTGCACCCTCAAGGCCGCAATAAGGGCCGTGGAAAAAATGTTTTATCCCATTATGCATCCCTGCTTCACGCCACCTTTGGACGATTTTCAGTTGAAAAGTCCTCGAAATAGAACGACTATTCCTGTGGCTTTTCGCCCTCAGATCGTCCAAATCTGGCGCAAATCAGGGCACCTTCCGGGACAATACATTTTTTCCACGGCCCTAACACCTGACATTTTGGCCGGAGACATTTCGGGTTGCTCCCATTATTTTGTTGACAATGAAAAGGGGGATTTCTATTCCTAATCTGGCTTTTTTTACGGTATGGACTAAAAATGGTGATTGTGACTATCAAATGCACAATAAATTGGATACAGTTTTCCTGGTTAGTCTTGGGTGTGCCCGTAACCAGGTAGACAGCGAACTTATGCTTGGCAAGTTGACTGAATCTGGCTGGTCTATCGCTGATAGCCCCGAAGATGCGGCGGCCATCGTGGTCAACACCTGCAGCTTCATTGAATCCGCAGCCGACGAATCCATCGATGCCATCCTTGAAATGGCTGCCTGCAAGCAGGACGGCGCCTGCCGGAAACTGGTTGTGACCGGCTGCCTGCCCGAACGATACCGGGAGCAGCTGAGCACAGAATTGCCCGAGGTGGACGCCTTCCTGGGCACGGGCGCCTATGATGAAATTCTCAAGGTGATAGAGACCCCGGCCCCGGCCGGTGCCTGCCTTCTGCCGGACCCGGACGCCATTGCCGTCCAGGGACCGGATGCCCCGCGCCAGCTGGCAGCCGGTTCCGCCATGGCCTATCTGAAGATAGCGGAAGGCTGCAGCCGGCACTGTACCTACTGCATTATTCCCAAGCTGCGCGGCATGCAGAAAAGCCGGCCCCTGGCCAATATCATCGCAGAAGCCGGCTTGCTGGCGGCCAAAGGGGTGCAGGAGGTTGTCCTGGTGGCCCAGGATACCACTTTTTACGGCCGGGATCTTGGTTCGGAGTATGGCCTTGCCGAGTTGCTGGGGGCCCTGGCCGAGACCTGCCCGGATCTGTGGATTCGCTTCCTTTATGGCCATCCGGAGAGTATCCGGCCGGATGTCCTGGCTGTGGCGGCCCGGTATGCCAATATCTGCTCCTATTTTGACATTCCCATCCAGCACGCCAGTGATCGGGTTTTAAAGAAGATGGGTCGCCACTACATGGCAGCCGATCTTTTCAAACTTTTTGATGCCATCCGGGAAAAGGTTCCGGATGCCGCGCTGCGCACCACGGTTATTACGGGATTTCCCGGGGAAACGAATCAGGACTTTGAGACCCTGCTGGCCTTTGCCCGGCGACTGCGGTTTGATCACCTGGGGGTTTTTACCTACTCGGATGCCGATGACCTGCCTTCGCACCGGCTACCCGACCCAGTGCCGGCAGCCCTTGCCGCCGAACGCCAGGACCGGCTCATGCAGGCCCAGTTGACCATCTCCAGCGAACTAAACAGTCTCAGGCTGGGCGAGGAGGTGGAGGTCCTGGTAGAGGAAAATCCGGAAAAAGGCGTCTTCATCGGCCGGACCAGGTTCCAGGCCCCCGAAGTGGATGGGCTGACCATTCTCCACGCCGATACACTTAAAACGGGTACCCGCGTGCGGGCCCGGATAGAAGACACCCTTGAATATGACCTGATCGGGAAAGTGCTGTAGGCCATGCGTGATCTAAAAAACAAAATTTTAACCGCTGTCCAAACAGACCTGGCTGAGATCGAAACCGCGCTGGCCGCGAACCTGACACCCCATTTCGACCTGACCCGGGATGTCGCGGGGCACCTCCTTTTCAGTGGCGGCAAACGGCTGCGGCCGCTTCTCATGGTGCTCGCGGCTCGATTGTGTGCCTATTCCGGGGATAAAGCCGCCACTTTTGCCGTCATATTTGAATACCTGCATGCGGCCACACTGCTGCATGATGATCTGGTGGACGAAGCCTCTGTGCGCAGGGGCCGGCCGGTTGCCCATGCGGTGTGGGACAACGCCACGGCGGTTCTCACCGGCGACTTTCTCCTGGCCCGCTGCCTGTCGCTGGCGGCCGATACCGGACACATCGAGGTGATCCGAACCATTGCCCGAATTACTGAGATGATGTCACAGGGCGAGCTTCAGCAGCTCAGCCGCAAAGGCGATCTGGCGCTGACTGAAGCTGAGTACATGGACGTCATAGAGTGCAAGACGGCGGTCCTGTTTCAGGGTGCCTGCCGTACGGGCGCCCTGGTTGCGGACAGCAGCGCGGAGGAGCAGCAGGCCCTGGCGGATTATGGCTACAACCTGGGGCTGGCTTTCCAGATGGCGGATGACCTTTTGGATTATACCCTGGACAGCGCGGCCCTGGGGAAAGCCGTGGGAGCCGATCTCAGGGAAGGCAAGCTGACCATGCCGGTGATCTACGCCCTGGAGCAGGCCGGAGCCGGAGACCGGAAAAAGATGGAAACGATCATTCAGAATCCGGACTTTTCAACCGACGACTTCAAGACCCTGATTGCCTTGCTGGAAACCTACAACGGCATCGGGTATACCCGGGAAACGGCCAAAAGATATGTGGCCCGGGCCAAAGCGGTCCTGGCCGGATTCAAGCCTTCCGGCACAAGGGAAATCCTCTTTGATATTGCGGATTATGCCCTGGCCCGTAAACTATAGTTCGTGCCCATGCATGATTGTAAATAATGGATGGAAGGTGTTAGCTTTTAGCCATTAGGTGTTAGATAAACAAAAAACAGGGTGTTACCTAATTAATTAAACCGCTAAGAGCCAATAGCTCCATCCTGCATCTTGGATTTATGGATGGGCACTGAAAAGAAATAAATAACCGGAGGATTCTCCTGATGCGAAAACTTGACAGTTACGGAAAACGTCTCGCGCCTGGCCTGACCGTTTTTTGCGCATTCATACTGCTCAGCCAGGTGGTTTCCGCCCAAACGCCGGATACCCTTAAGAAGGTCGTCGTGATCGGGAATGCAACGATCTACCAGGGCAATCCAGCGGCGGCCAGGCAGGCGGCCATTAACGATGGGCTCAACGCGGCCCTGGACGCGGTGGTTGTCGAATTGCTTTCCCCAGAAAGCCTGGTGGGGCATTTTCAAAGTATAAACCAGGCTATTGAGGGCAAGACCGGGGACTTTATTCAGGGCTATAAAGTCCTGGGTGAATATAAATCAGGGAAGAAATATCGGGTGGTGGTAGAGGCTAAGCTTTCGCCAGAAGCCATTTCGAGACAGCTGGCCGCCCTGTCTATTGCCGTGGGTCAGGCCGAGCTTCCCAAAGTGCTTTTTTTCATGTCGCAGCAAAATACAGAAGGCACCCTCGAGCAATACTGGTGGGGCGGCGAGTCTCAAATTTCCATGGCCCCCGTGGATCGGGCCATGGCAGAGGTCCTGACCCTTAAAGGTTTTCGCGTTGCGGACCCCGGGCGCAGGTCATCCGGCGCGGCCCGGCGCACCATCGATTTTCCAGCGGCCATTGATACCGCTTCGGCCCTGCTGCTGGCCGCCGATTATGGGGCCGGGCTGATTATCATCGGGACTGCTGTGGCCGGACCGGCCCCCAATACCATGGGGGCTACTCGCCGCTCCTATGCCGCCACGGTCAAAGCGAGGGCCTTCAAGGTGGACAGCGGTGCGGAGTTGGCGATGACTGAAAATGAGGCGGTTGCCGCCGGCAGCAACGATGTCGCCGGCGGGGGCAAGGCCATCCAGGTTGCCGCCGCCCTGGCCGCTGAGGAACTGGCCGCGCAGATTATCGCGGTCTGGGGTAAAGAGGGCCAGGAACTTTCCGCGATCAAGATCGCCGTGGAAGGGACCCGGGATCTTGCTAATTTTGTCATGTTCCGGCGGGTCATCAAGAAGATTCCGAACGTGGAGAGGCTGAAGACGCTTGAAATGAAACCGGACCAGGCCATTATCGAAGTCGATTACAAGGGCACGGCCGAAACGTTTGCCGATACGCTGATGCTGAGTCCGTTTGAGAATTTTCGGCTTGATATTTATGAGGTTTCGGGGGAGTTGATACGAGTAGCACTGATACCCCGGTAGTGTCCGCTTACAGCGGGCATCTTTTGACCCACTGCCGCGAAAAGCTTTTCGAAAAGAGGGGCTGCTGCAAATGGCACCTGTCATTCTGAGGAGTGAAGCGACGAA
Source organism: uncultured Desulfobacterales bacterium (assembly GCA_964636125.1). Classification (GTDB taxonomy): domain Bacteria; phylum Desulfobacterota; class Desulfobacteria; order Desulfobacterales; family CAJINA01; genus CAJINA01. The sequence goes on from CAZWPX010000056.1 coordinate 18,238, forward strand.
GAATCCTTCCCAGTTCAAGGCAGCCTTGGCAGGGGGGAGACCCTTCGCCCGGATCAGGGAGGATGGCTCTCGGGTGCTCTGCATGCTATTGGTTATAACTGGCTGAAAATTAATCCGGAATTAAAACAGAAGGGTGCCCGGCCGGCTGAAAACTCAGATATGTTTTGCACTTGACAGCCGCTACCGGCGGTGATATCTCAACATCTACTTTTAAAGGCGCGTAGCTCAGGGGGAGAGCGCTTCCCTGACACGGAAGAGGTCGTTGGTTCAAATCCAATCGCGCCTACCAGCAATAACAAGGGGCCGCAGCGAATGCTGGGGCCCCTTGTTTTTCTCTACCCTTTTGCTGCCATAAGCTTAGAAATTAATTTGCCACTTGGCACCAAAATAGGTGGTCTCGCTCTCCGGGGTACTCACACCCCCCCTTTTGATGTCATCATTGCTCTGGATACCCAACTCGGGCACAATGATGACACCCGGAGCCAACGTGATGACGGTTTGCAGGTAGTAAGAAAACGCCGTATCTTCAGTTTTTGCACCGGGTACGTCAACGTCTGAACCGACATAACCGTAACCCCCTTCGATGGTGAAGATATCATTGGCTTTGAATCCCGCCACGCCGGCATAAGCGAGCGTGTCATTATCAAGGATTTTACCGTCGGCTGCATTGATAACCGTATTGCTGGCGGTAAGCGTCGAAATGCCCATGTTGCCCACATTGCTGCCGGCATATATGCTGGCGGCAAAGTAGGCCGGGCCGACGTTCACTTTTCCGGTGACACCATACACCATGGAATCAACGGATTCCTGCTGGGCGGCGGATGTCACACCGGTGGTGAAGTCGTAGGTCGCCCAGCCGAAAAACGGCTTCACATTGAACATGTCGGAAGAATACCTGTATACCATGATGACCTGCGGCAGGGTGGTATCGTTATCCGCTGAATTTATTGTGGCCCCAGTAGTGTCCAGGAGGGCAGCCTGAGTATTAGGGGTAACCAGCGCCAGGTCAAATCCACCGAAGCGCAGGTCTATCTGGCCCCGACGCCCATGCCAAATCATACCCGCCTTGTGCAGGTTGTCATCCGTATCAAAAACCTGGTTGGAGTAAGATTCGTTCAGCGGGGTATCTGTCTGGCCGATAAGCAGGGTGCCGGCCCCGAAATTCCAGGTTCCGTAGAGGTGACGGAGATTGGGAGTTGATCCGTATTCAAAACGGCCGCCCACTTCGCCATGGGAAACCCGGGCCCCGATGCGACTGTTGCCCTGCAAATTCCACTGGGTGTCCCGGTCTGAGGCAACCCCGGCGGTCTGGGGGTCCACATCATTCGAAAAAGTTGCCATGCGGGCTGAACCGTAGAAGGACCATTCGGCGGCCAGCGCGGGTGTTGTGAAAACAACGGCCAGTACAATTGCCACGGCGCATGCAGTCAATCTCTTCATCTTTGCTTCCCTCCTGAATATATAATATTCGTATTGATAACGCTTTTGGGTACCAGCAGTCAACTTTTCTGTTTATGGGTTCTATTGATTGCACTCTATGGTTATGGTGTTATACTAAGTAAGTCAGGTCCCGCTGGCTCAAACCACTGTCAGCCGACTGCCACGATCCCTGGCTGCCAGGATAATCAGCCGGGTACCCAACATCGTCTGCCCAATGATCCAGCATCCGCAATGACAACAACCGGCAGGCATAAGAAATGACTTCTCTTATACGATGTTCTTTACGGGAGGAAGGATGGCAATCAGGAAATCCGATCTTCCAGGCGAAATAAATCAGGTGCCGAAACAAACTGGCTTTCGAACGGGATTGAACCCGGCATACAGGCCAAACACCGGTTGCTCAGTATTTGTGTTGATGGCGGCACTTGCGCTGCTGCTGGTTTTCCCGGCGACTATTATCGGGGAAACCCACCTGTTTCGTATTGGCACCGGCGGTCGCACAGGTGTCTATTACCCGATTGGCAAGCTGATTGCTATGGGGCTTACAGGCGTTGCGGGTGAAGGCAAAAGTGCCGATGCCCCGATACTAGGTGTTCCCGGTTACATTGGTGTGGCCCAGAATTCGGCCGGATCTGTTGAGAATGTCCGGGCGGTGGCAGCCGGCAGGACAGAGGCCGGACTGGTTCAAGCGGACGTGGCGGCCTGGGCCTTCCGGGCGGAGCACGTTTTCAGCGGCAATGAGAATGTCGGAACGGTGCGTGCCGTGGCCAGCCTGTATCCTGAAAAGCTGCAAATCGTGACCCGCAAAGATGCCAAGGTTGAAAAATTCACGGATCTGCGGGGCAAACGAATCTCCATCGATGAGATTGGGTCCGGAACCCTGGCAGTGATGCGGATTGCATTGCAGGCCCATGGACTGACTGAAAAAGATCTCCAACCGGTCTATTTGAAACCCGTGTTCACCCACGACAAAATGGTTTCCGGGAATCTGCAGGGGTTTGTCATGATGGCCGGTCACCCCATGGAAGCCGTCACCCAGTTGGCCGACAGCGGGATCACGCTTGTTCCCATAGCGCGTCCGACTGCGCTTAAGATCACCCACCAGTTTCCTTACCTGGTGCCGGGAGAGATCCCGGCCGGTGTTTATGACGGTGTTGCGGCCACGCCGACGCTGCAGGTGCATGCCCTGCTGGTGGTCAGTTCCGCGCTGTCTGAAGACCTTGTGTACCAGGTGTCCAAAGCCCTTTGGCAGGCGCGCACCTTGTCCCTGCTGAAAAAGGGTCATCCCCAGGGTCGGGAAATTACCCTTGAAACGGCCCTGAAGGGCGTCTCCATACCGCTCCACCCGGGTGCCGAGCGTTTTTATCGCGAAAGAGGCCTGCAACCGGAGGCGTCCGGACAATGAAAAGGCGCAACTCGATATCGACGACACTGCTCTGGAGTGCCATGGGCATTGTCATCCTGGCCGTTGTAACCGTCGGGCTTCTGACCAACTTTACCCTGCGTTCGGTGGAAAAGAACCTCCCCGGGACCCTGTTGAGCGAACTTCAGGACCAGGGACTTATCCTGGAAGATATCGCCGCAACGGTAGCCGCCGCGGATATGGCCAGCCACATCCCTACGCCCGAAAATTTCAGACGGCTGCGCCACCGGGTTGAAACTGTCCAACTGGGTGTTGTGGCCCTGCGGGATTCATACGTGTTCGACAACCTGGTCAATGCTTCGGCCTTTCATTCCGTGATTGCGCCGGCCATTGCGGATCTGAAGATCTGGCTGGCCGAAGGGGTTTCCGGTTACGGACCGGAATCGGAGGTGGTGGCGGGGATTGCGCTGTCGCGCATTTCAGAGGCCCATGCAGATGCGCGGGCGTTGAGCAATACGTCCCAGCTTGCGGCCCGGAATTTGCTGAGAGAGCAGCGCACGTTGCTGGAAAGATTTTTGATCAGTGTCAATTTACTATTCGGCATTACCATTACCTTGACCCTATTTATGGTTTTCCTGCTGGCCCGCCAGTTTTCACTCCAAAAAAAGAAAGGCGAGGCCCAGTCCAGGCGGGACCTGGCTGAAAAATCCCTGAACGCCAGCGAGAAACGGTACCGCAAGATACTGGAGAGTATTGAAGATGGCTACTACGAAGTTGATCTGAAAGGCAGTTTTACTTTTTTCAACGAGTCCATGCAACACATGCTGGGATATTCACCGGCTGAGATGATGGGCATGAACAACCGGCACTACATGGATGGAACCAGTCTGAAAAAGGTGTTTCATACTTTCAACCATGTTTATCGAACGGGGAGGGCCACGAAAACATCGGATTGGGAACTGATCCGGAAAGACGGCCGGCGGTGTTTTATCGAAACTTCGATATCCTTAGTACGGGATGCGGAGGGAGAACCGGTCGGTTTCCGAGGGCTCTGTCGGGATGTGAGCGACAAGCGCAAGCTGGAAGCCCAGCTGCAGCGTTCCCAGAAAATGGAGGCCCTGGGGCTTTTGGCCGGTGGCGTGGCTCACGATCTGAACAACGTGTTGTCGGGAATCGTCAGTTACCCCGAGCTGTTGCTGATGGATCTTCCAGAAAACAGCCCATTGAGAAAACCCCTTCTGACCGTGCAACAGTCGGGGAAACGGGCTTCTGAAATCGTCCAGGACCTGCTTACTCTGGCCCGGCGGGGCGTTACCCAGACGGAGCTTTTAAATATCAATTCAATCGTTACGGAATACCTGAACTCCCCGGAAAATGCCAAACTGCTCTCTTACCATCGCAGTGTGCGCATAGATACCAACCTCACCCGGGATCTGCTGAATATCAGGGGATCCACAATTCATTTAAAGAAAACGGTTATGAATTTGGTGTCCAATGCCGCCGAGGCTCAGCCCCGCGGCGGGCAGATCACCATCACATCTGAAAACCGGTATGTGGACCGGCCGGTAAAAGGCTATGAAGATGTAAAAGAAGGCGATTATGTGGTGCTGAAGGTGGCGGACAAAGGAGAAGGGATTGCGGCAGAGGATTTAAAGCATCTGTTTGAACCCTTTTATACCAAGAAGGTTATGGGGCGCAGCGGGACCGGACTGGGTATGGCCGTGGTCTGGGGAACGGTCCAGGATCATAGCGGCTATATTGATATCAAAAGTGCCCCTGCCGAGGGAACCCTGTTTGAGTTGTATTTTCCGGCAAACAGGGACTCGCTGCGGCAGGCGGATGTCGCAATGCCGGTGGATACCTATACCGGCCACGGGGAAATGATTCTGGTTGTCGATGACATCAAAGCACAGCGTGATATTGCCTCCAGTATTCTGGAAAGGCTGGGTTATACGGTTGCGGCTGTGTCCGGGGGCGAGGCGGCGGTAGACTACCTCATGGACCAATCTGTAGATCTGGTCATCCTGGACATGATCATGGACCCGGGGATTGACGGGCTGGATACATATAAGCGGATTCTGGCCCGGCACCCGCACCAAAAAGCGATTGTGGCTAGCGGATTTTCCGAAACAGAGCGGGTCAAAGAGGTGCAGCGTTTGGGGGCGCAGGATTATATCAAAAAGCCCTATACGGTTGAAAAGATTGGGTTGGCGGTTAAAAAGGTGTTGGGCCGCTCACAATGTTGAGTATATCGGTGGGTCAAATTTTCTTAGCGATTATCTTCTGGTTAGAAGTGGTTTTTTTAAATAAAAGGGCAATGGTGTCAATTAGGGTGAATATGGCCAGACACAGTGGGTTTTTATCACTGAGAAATCTCCGTATGCGGGGCAGACTCCCAAAATGTTTTGCAAGATAGGCGCGCAGGCTGAAAACCCAGATGATGGGTGCCAGGAGGCTATAGCTTCTAACCACACGAAATCCGTTTTGCTCTAAAAGAGTCGACAGCGTCCGGTGACTAAACAGATTGAGATGCCGAGGAAAATAATAGCCCCCCCACTCACCGTCTGCAAAGATCCGGCGATCATATCCATCGAGATTGACTGTTTCAATGCTGATCAACCCCCCCGGTCTTAGGGCCGCCGCCAATTTCTGCAAAACTGGCAAAGGGCTCCATAGATGTTCGATAATCTGGTTCATGATAACAAGATCATACGACCTGTCTTGAAGCTGCACGTTTTCTACCGCTTGCTCCATCAAAGTGATTCCCAGGCGCTGACATTCTTGCTGGTGTTCCTTTCCAAAAGACAAGTCCACACCTGTACAGGCAAGTTGCGGATACGTCTTTTTCAGTTCGATCAGAAGTGCGCAGTCACCGCATCCCACTTCTAAAACTGATGCCTTTTTCTGCATAAAAAGCTCATTGAAGAATGCCAGCCGACGTTGGATGATGCGTCTCTTCAGGGTGGCAATGAGGTGGGAGCCCTTTTTCCCGTGCCTGCCTGCCAAAGTGTAGTAGTCGCCCGGGTACATCAAATGGGCCGCGTCCATTCGCGGTCGTGGATTCAAATAGCAATTGAGACACTTTTTGCAATCTACGAAGGTAAACGCCAGCTCGGAGGTGCCGTACTCGGTATCCATTCCTTGTGCTATCAGTCGGGTTTCGACAGCGCCACACAGAGGGCAGGGTGTGGTTTCACAATCGGTGACCTTGATCTGGGTGTTTTTCATGGCGATATCATTCTCTGTGCCCAGAATCTTATTATTGGGCCGCGGCCCGTTTCCAGCCATGACACGGGCACCGACAGCAGGGTGAAAGCAATATATCCAGGCATGCGGGCACTCCGCGGAGCATCTGGGGAACTTTTTCGCCGGAGTAAATTGTGAAGCGACAGGGACCAGACCGTTGGCTCTGTTAGGGTTTCGCAGGAAACATTGCCAAATTTACTCATTCTAAAAACGTTGCCCAGGGTATTTTTGTTAAAGAAAAAGAGGTGGAATGGCAGATGCAAGAGGGCCCAGTATTGGCCAAACAGGTGAAAGCTGGGGCAGTCAAGATTCTCAGTTTCACCGATGACAATGCCACCCGGGACCAGATGATCAAAGATGTCGTCTAATAATTTGAGGGGTTCCGGTACATGTTCGATAACATGATTGATATAGATTACATCAAACAGTTGCCCCTTGAGGGCCGCAGCCGGGAAAACATCCCTGTAAACCTTAAGATTAAAAAATTCCTGTGCCCTTCGGGCGGCGGGACCATGTGGTTCGATTCCCACGGCCTCGAGTTCGAGGGCATCACGTATAATTGCAAGCTTCTGCCCACCGGCACAGCCTATATCAAGGATACGCATTCCTTTTTGGACGCCTCTTTTTTTCAGAAACAAAATGGTGCGCCGCATGTACAGACCCATCAGCCATGCTTTCAAGCCGGATTTCTCAGGGTTATAATGCGTATAATCGTCCGGATAGAAGTCAAGCGCATGCTGCAGGCCAGGTAGCGGTGCCTGTTGCATCAAGCCGCACTTTGAGCAGGCTTTTATATGGCCTTGCCAGGCGGATGCGTATTCGTAAGCTCGCAGATTGGCCATAATCGGTATGGATACATCAGAACCACAGACAGGGCACTTTTGCGACAAAGCAATCTCCCATTTATTACTGGTATTTGGTATCAGGGTTTACGCGCGATTGTTTCCATCATCTCGGAATGGCCTAACAAAGACTGAATCGCTGCGGGGACTGTCATTGCCGCTACAAATAACGGGTTAGAATGTCCCAGGGTTTTTACGATCAGAGGGGAATGCCCTCTTTCTTTAAGCTTATTTTGGATTGACCAGGCGATAGGGCCAGGCCTGAAGCAGGGTTTACAGGATAGGACGTTGAATCCGACGCTGGTCAGGGCCATTCGCATGGTGTTATGCGAAAAATGGGTTAGGTGGCGGGGTAAATGGTATCCCCACCAGGTGTGCCTGAAAACGGAACGCGAGGGTGCGTCGATGTCAGGATTTTCTGTTATGAAAAGTCCTCCCGGTTTGAGAATTCTAATAACTGTTAAGATGGTTTCACGGACATTGGGAACATGTTCCAACACGTGGGACATGTAAACGACGTCAAAAAAATTATCCGGGTATCCGGCCTCGACGAGCGTAGCCGTTTTAACATTCAGCCCCTGCTGGCGGGCGTTTTCAGCCATCTCCGGCTGAGGTTCGCAGCCATAAACATCCCAGTCGGTAGATGAATCGAGATAATGGATAAAGGCGCCATATGAACAACCGACATCTAAAAAGCGACCGTTGGCCGGAACCAAATGCTTCAAATGCCTGTAGCGGGATGCATTGAGGTAGCTTTCTCTTAGGCGGGTGGTTATCCCGCCAGATGTGTAGCAAACATAATTATCCGCATAAAAATGTTTGAAAAGATCCGTCATCGATGGTCGCGGGGATGTGAAGACCAGGCCACATGACGTACAGCGCCGGACAGTAAATTCGATGTTTAAGTCAGTCTCATAGTCACGGGCTGAAGTTACGCGTTCTGACTTGGATGGGCCGCAGAATTCACAATCCACGTCTGACATGGCAATGCTCAGACCATCCATTTTGCTATATATGTTGGACGGCACAGGATTAGCGGTGTCTTCAAATTGGTCGATAAATTTTGTGTGTGACACGGGTTGCGGCTGTGCATCATAGGTGGGATAAATAAATTTTTTTATGAAGTGGGGGCTTTCAGCGGCCAGACAGTGATCCGCGTAGGTCTTAAAGGGTCGGTAGCCAAGGCAGCGTTTTCGAATGGTGGCCAGTGACTCAGTTTTGACATTACCAAATTGGATGTGAATATAAGGGCACGCGATAACATCTCCATAAGCACACAGATAAATTTTTTCCTTCATGGCCGGGCATCCCTTAGGCCCGAAGTTGGAATCGAATTCGGTACGGAAATGCGAAAATTGCCCGGACAATTCGTCGAGACGACGGCGTTCAGCCGCGCCCCATAGCACCGCATGGTTTCCCTGGTAACGCCCTACGGGGACAGGCAGATTAGCGTAAACCACATGCCCCATTTTGCCCAGGCGGGCAATCAGTGCCGGTAATTCCGGAGAATGAATGAACTGGTTGTTTATCGTTAGGTTGACGGATGTCTGCAGTCCGACCTTGCGTGCGATGGACAGGTTTTCTAAAGTGCTGTTAAAGTATCCGGCATGTTTTCTGATTTTGTCCTGACTTTCAGCATCTGAAGCTTCAAGACTGACACTGAAAAAATCAAGTCCGGCTGTTTTTAGCTGTGATAGGCGTTCCTCGGTTGCCAGCAGGCCATTGCTTTGTACATAAATGATATTCCTTTCCGGGTGAAACAGGCGGATGACTTTATCAAGATCGTCTCTCAAGAGAATTTCGCCACCGGTAAAATGAATGACGGTTATTCCAAGCCTCAGACACTCGTCTGCAACCTTTTTAAGCGTTAGATAAGACATTTCCTGTCCATCTGGACGATATAAAGGTGTGGCAAAGCAGTGTTCACATTTGAGATTGCATTTGAATGTAAGCGCAATATCTATTTGCCGTGGACCGACTCGGTGCAGCATGGTTGCAGAAATGATTTTCTGGATATATCTAAAGGCTACCTTTGGTTTACCTGTTTGCCAAAGATAATATGCATTTAAAAGGTTCCTCTTTAGCGATATGGGTATCAACGACTACATCCTTTCAGGGGCACGCATTTCTTGACGATTTTATATCACCCTGATCAAAAAAATCATTTTCCGTAATCGGAATTCGGAGTGCAGAGTCACTTTTAAGCTGCCAGTGCTGAATGTATTGCCAGTTTTCAGCTGGCGGGCAATGGTCTGGAAAACCGGCAAAAAATGGATTTGATAGACCGCGTTTCCAGATATCGGCAAGGGGTTCAGTCTTCACATTTCCAAAACCAACCTGGAAGAAAGTGCAGGGCTGTACATCGCCATAGCCATTTATATAAAAGCGCTCTGAGAATGCCGGGCAGCCATAATGGATAAGGTTGGTATCAAGATCTGTAAAGAGATATGCGTGGTTTTTTGAAAGTCGGCGAACATTCTGGCTGTCCTGGTCCGTGAGGAGGATTCCATTGTTTTTATCCCACCGACCTTGGGGAACTGCGAAATTGAGGCCGATACAGACTCTATTAGTCTCCGCGAATTCGATGAGCCGGATGAAGTTTGCATCGTTCAGCGTTTTGTGTGATGCGAGGGCCACAAAATTAACATAAAGCCCCCATTTTCGGGCCAGGTCCAACTGCTGCTTTTTTATGGCGATTAAACGGCCCCAGTCACTGGTCTCATGGGAAAGATCAAAACTGATATGCAGGTTGTCAATTCCCATCTTTTGCATGCGTTCACAGGTGGTTTCGTTAAGCAAGATCCCGTTTGTCTGAACCTGTAGCAGCATTGAATTAGGGCTCACCCGCCGCACAATTTTTTCGAGATGATCCAGCTCGGTCAATACTTCACCACCGGTAAAGGTGACATAAAAACCACCGAGGCAGCGTAATTGACGAACAGTATCCGCGATTGTATTGATCGACAGCAGGGATCTTTCGGAGTTTTGGACGGCAGTGACATTACAGTGCTCGCATTTTAGATTGCAATCGTAAGTCACGGCTATGTCAAAACCTCTAACTGCCGGCAGTCCCAGGATTCTGCGCGTAAAAAACCGAAGACTACGGAGCATTAACAGGGGCTTGCGACGATAGGCACTGGCCGCAAACGCAATATTTTTTTTCCACAATAATGTCTTTTGCCGCATAGTGTTTCCTGTGTCGAATGGTGTTACTTCAATGCCTTTCAGACCTGGTTCTAAACAGAGCCGGTTCATCTTCAGAGTTGATAGCAGGATGGTTGCTGTAGTGGACCGGATATTCAGCTATTCCTCTGAGGGGTCGCAGGTAGGTTTCAATAAATGCGGTGTCTTCAGCAGAGAGACATATGGCTGCGTCTTTGCGATACTGAGAGAAATGGCCCATCCGCGTCCAGATGGTTTGCAGCGGTTCATCCCTGATGTTGCCGAAAGACAGCGGATTGATTGAACAGCCGACCACGTCGCCGACACTCGTAACGCCGATTTTTTCTTTACCGGCGGGGCAGCAGGCGCTGAGTTTGTAAGATAATGCCCAATCAAGGGTGAAACGGGAATAGCGCTTCAGCATGGTCCTGATCTGGTCGTGTTCGTCTGGCGCCAAGAGTTCACCATCTTCCCAGGCTCCGACAGCGCCAACCTGCGTGCCGCTGGCTCCAAGTCCATGTTCTTCACAATACTTGACGATCTCCAGTCCTTTATCAACCCGGCCAGGAAAAAATACGGGGGCAAGGCTGACCATCAATCTCTCCTGACGAGCCATCTCAATGGCCGCGAAAACCTTCCGGTGGTGGCCCTTGGCGCCTCTTATTTTGTCATTCACATCCGGATCAAGATCGTCCAGGCTAAAGCAGATAGCATCAAGTCCGGCCTGATGCAGTTCTTTCAGTTTGCTGCGGGTTGCCAGCAGGGCATTGGAGACAATGTAAACAAAGAAGTGTTTTCGCTTAAAGATTTTGATTATCTTGGTAAGGCCGGGTGCCAGGAGAGGTTCCCCTCCGAGAATATTTACCGAAATAGCACCCATGCTTGCCCCCTCCTGGGCGAGCCGCTCATAATCCTTGAGCGATAGCAGCGGGCGGCGGTCATTTTTATATTTTTGAACCGAGCACATGCTGCATTCAAGGTTGCAGCGCAGTGTTGGAAATATCTCAATGGTTTTAAGTGTTTTGCGGCCCAACACAAAGGCTCGAAAGAAACCACGCATGATTCGATAGAAGATGACGGGATTTTTTATTATCCACAGGTTGGTGAGATAGCTTTGTATATTTCGTTTTGTCATTGTTCTTTAAACAAACATTAACCGGTATAAATCAATCTGTCTCTTGAAGTGTAAATTGCCCATCCATAAAATAGTGGCCAGACTGAGATATCGAATTCTGCATCTATTGTCAACCGGCGGTCTTTGGTCATATGCCAAAACCTATGTGATTTATATTGGTTACCGAGATCTATAACATTTAGGATTATTCGGGGAGGGATGTCTATGAACTCTCAAAAGTGGGCATCAAAAAAATGAAATTTTTCTGAATGTATAAAAACTGGGGGAGTACAGCAACGCCTCACTTGGATATTGGACATTCCTGGTTAGATATTATGCGGTTGTGGTTTTTGCCTTTTTCCCCAACTATGAGAGATCCGTTGCCGTCAGAATCGCACGTTCCAATTTCCGGGCGTCTTGTTCCAGGTGTTCTGCCCGCTCTGAAAATTCTTCCACGAACTGGGGATCATGGATTGACCGCAGATTGATTTTCACGTTGTAAAGGGCTGCCCGGACAGCTGTGCGGGCCAGCAGTGCACTGACCATGCCGTCCGTGACTGCATTCGGATTGCCGGAAGCAACCACAGTCCCGGAAAATTTGAGAATGGCATACGCTTTTTCAGCGACATCCAGGGGTACCCGGGCGGCCTGTTTCAACGCGCTCTGGATGCTTTCCGCCCGCTGTTTCAGCTGGGCCTCATCGCTTTTGGGCATCCGGTAGGCCTGCATGACGTCATTGAAAGCTTCTGCGTCCCGGTCGATGTCAGCGTCCAGGGATTTGCGGTGGCCGGCAGCCCGGTCGGCAATGGCCTGCATGGCTGGCTCTACAGCCTCAAAACCGGGTTGGCCGATGGTCAGGCCGGCCACCATCTCCGCCAGGGCGGCTGCCAGGGCGGCGCTCAAGGCCGCGGCCGATCCCCCGCCGGGAACCGGGTTGGCTGAGGCTGTTTTCTCTGCTAATTCTTTAAAACTCAGGTTTGCCAGCATGGGGATCTCCAGCCCGGGTTTTCGAAAATACAACGACGCCGTTTTTGACCGTTGTTTCAACAGTGCTGACGCCCATGTGGTAGGGAATAAATTTGTAAGACGGAAATTCCAGGATGACCAGGTCACCTTTTTTCCCGGGATCCAGGCTGCCCACGGTGTCCGCCCGGCCAATGGCCGCCGCACCGTTGATGGTCAGGGCCGTTACGGCTTCTTCAGGGTTGAGGCCCATGTAGAGTGTGGCCAGGGAAAAGAGGAGCGGGATAGATTCGGAAAAGCAGCTGCCCGGGTTAAGGTCGGTTGCCAGGGCGACAGCGCCGCCCCGGCCGATGATATGCCGGGCCCGGGCATAGGGCTCTTTGAGGCCGAAGGCGGTACCCGGCAAAAGGGTGGCGACCACACCGGCGGCTGCCAGGGCATCAATCCCGGCGTCAGAAGCCTGCAGCAGGTGGTCCGCGGATATCGCGTCCAACTCCGCCGCCAGTTCCGCCCCGCCGAGCGGGACAATTTCATCGGCGTGCAGCTTCGGTTTCAGTCCCAGCTTTGCTGCGGCCGTGAGCAGTCGGCGGGACTGCTGGATGGAGAAGACGCCCTTTTCACAAAAGACATCACAGAAAGCAGCCAGTTGTCTATGGGCAACTTCCGGCAGGACCTCTGAGATGATGTAGTCGATATATCGGTCTCCCCGGTTTTTATACTCCGGCGGGACTGCGTGGGCACCGAGAAAGGTTGCCGTTACATCCATTGGGTGTTGCCGGTTGATTTCAGCCAGCACTTCAAGTTGCTTGATTTCGGTGTCAAAATCCAAGCCATAGCCGCTCTTGCCTTCTACGGTTGTAACTCCGAAGCTCAGCATGGAGTCAAGGCGCCGGATGCCGTTCGCCAGCAGGTCCTGCCTGGAGGCCAGGCGGGTTGCGGCCACCGTACTGAGAATGCCGCCACCGCGCTCCATGATTTCCATGTAGCTGTCACCACGCAGGCGCCAGGCAAACTCATCCGGCCGGTAACCGCCGAATATAAAATGGGTGTGCGAGTCCACGAAACCGGGCAGGACGGCTTTGCCGGCGGCATCGATGATCTTGAAATCTTCCCGGTTGATGTCCGTGGGCAGTCCGGCAGTGGGGCCGGCATAACGGATCGTACCCGTTTCGATAAGTACGGCACCGTCTTCAACCACACCAATGTCCGCCATCGCCCGGCCGGTCTTGGCCGTAAACCCGCTGCAGGTGACCAGTTCCGCCGCGTTTTCTATGATTAGGTTTCCGTTCACAAGTAGCGCCCCCTTATTTTTCATTGCGTCTTTAAAAACCAGGTCTTCCGGATTAGCTTCAAGATAATTGGCTATGCCTTGCAGGCCGGTCTGAAAAGCAATAACATCGGATTAAAACCGTGAGCTTCGAACATTGAACAT
>CAZWPX010000057.1:0-31663 GCA_964636125.1 uncultured Desulfobacterales bacterium
CATATGCTCAAAAGTGACCGCTCAATTGATTTTGACTTTTTACGAGAGCATCAAGATTGCCGCCATGACAATTGTCAAACACACCGCCGGTCATTGAACAGTAACTGGATTAAGGTTGAAAGGTTGAATAAATTTCAGTGCAAAACCTGACCGGGAATGTTATGAGAGGTCATCTGAAAAAATTCGGGAGCCCGACCTCTGCGCCGGGCACGCCAACTGGCATGAACTTCTACACATAGCAGGAAACACCATGAAAAAATGGCTCTGCCTGGTATTGGGCATTCTTGCTGCGGGACAGCCGGCCAGCGCAGGGGCCCTCGATATGATGCTGGCCCTTCCGCCCGGCAAAGTAATGGCGGGACAGCCGCTGCAGATTACGATTCTTGTATACAACACCGCGACCCGGCCTGCCGCAGTGGAACTGCCCGGATCCCTGGCAGCCCGCCTGCAACCACCGGACCAACCGCAGCCGCTGACCGTGAAAGCGCTGCTGACGGGTGAACCCGCCCGGGTACAGGTTGCGCCCGGTCATTTCCACAAAGCGCATTACAGCCTGACGATACCACCGGATCTGGACGGGCCCATAACTCTGGAAATGACCCCCTTGCCGGCCGCGCCCCTGATGTTCGCCGTAACGCCGGCCCCCGAGGAAAAGCCGGCCGCGCCGGCAGAAATTGTGACTGCCCGGGCCACACCCCGACAGGATAAACTGGCCAACAACTTCTTCGGGCATGAACCGGTCTACTTTCTGGTTGGCGCCAACCCCACCCATGCTAAATTTCAAATCAGCTTCAAATACCGCCTGCTGGACCCGGAGGGCAGCCTGGCCCGCCGCTGGCAGCGTTTCGAAAACATTTACTTCGGCTATACACAGACATCGTTTTGGGACTGGGAATCAGACTCCGCACCATTTTATGACTCCAGTTACAAACCGGAATTCTTTTACTACCGGCCCAATATTCCCCAGAATACTATCGACTGGATTTCACGTTTCAGCTTTCAGGGCGGGGCACTGCACGAATCCAACGGAAAGGACGGCGCCGATTCACGCAGCCTGAACATGGTGTACATCAAGCCCGGTGCGCAGATCGATACCGGGGAGCACAGTTATATCACCATTGAACCCCGGGTCTGGGCCTATGTGGGCGACCTGGATGACAACCCAGACATCGCTCGCTACCGGGGCTACTTCGACCTGGAAATGGCCTGGAAGCGTCAGGGCAACTGGAAATTGGCCACCACCCTGCGCAAGGGTACCGATACCGGCAAAGGCAGTGCCCAGTTCGATCTGAGTTATCCGCTGCGCGAACTCCTCCTGGGCAACCTGGACGTCTACCTGCAGATGCAGTATTACACCGGCTACGCCGAAACCCTGCTCTCCTACGATGAGAGTCACGATTTCTTCAGAATCGGTTTATCCATGTTCCGGTAGTTTCCGGGGCGCAAGAACACCGCCGGAGAGAATTGGCCGAAGCACCAGGTATCAGGCGATCAGGAATCAGGGAATGGGCGCTATCACCTGGGAAGAGGCAAACAGCCAGGTGACGATCAGGGCATTCATCAGGACGCCGTTAACGAGGGCCCCGTGCCGGTAGGATCGGGGGGTACAGCTGTAGGTTGATTGAACCGGCCCCCGCAGAGAACCGAAAAAATCAGTTTGCAGCAATACGAGCGACAGGGGCAGCGCACAGGCAAAACAGGCCAGCATGGCCACCAGGGTCATGGTTTCCTTGAGCGGCCAGGTCTGGTCATGCGGGTCCAGCCAGAGCATCGGCGGCGGGTTCAGGGCCTGCTGCATCCACCCGACAGCAGCGGCCACGCAAGCCCGGTTATGGGACTCCTGGATATGGCTGATGCGCTGCATGAAAACCTTCCGGGCCGTCCCTTTGGCAAAGTCCCCGTAAACCGTCCCAAATTCCGGCCGTGGGTGGGGAAACGCATTGCGCGTAGCTGCGGTGTGCATCCATAAACGGCATCCAACTGGCAGGCACCCATTATTTTAAATACTGGATGAACGCCTTGCCCACCGGCGACAGGGAGCGGTGCTTGTTGACCGTCAGGTAAAAACTCCGGTTGAGGGTTAAACCCTTGATTGACAGGGCCTTCAAACGATCGTCCCGCAGATCTTCTGCGACCGCCAGGGTGGAGAGAACCGATATGCCCACGCGACTTTTTATGCCTTGAATGACGGCCGTGGTGCTGCCCATTTCCGCAATCACGTTCAGGGCTCCGCTCTTATACCCTTTAGCAATCAGGCTGTCCAGCAGGGCCTGAAGTGTGCCGGACCCTCTTTCCCGGATGATAAAGGGCTCTGCCAGCAGGCTTTTAATGGTGATTTGCTTCCGGCGGGCCCACTTGTGATCCGCCGGGACCACCAGGCGCAATTGATCGGTGGTGATCTCCTCCTGAATCAACTTACGATGCTTTGTCCGGGCCCCCACGATTCCTAGTTCCAGGATGCCGGACAGGATATCTTCGGTCACCTGGCGGGTGTCACCGATGGTCAAAGAGACCTTTACTTCCGGATAATCCGTTGTGTAGCGGCCGATCAAAGCGGGCAGGATATATTCGCCGGGTATCGTGCTGCCCCCGATACAGATATGGCCGCGAACGATACCGTGGTAATCGGACATGGCGGTTTCAGTTTCACTTTGCAGCGCAACCAGCCGGCGGGCATACCGGTAGAGCAGCTGGCCGGCCTTGGTCGGTGCGACCTCCTTGCCCATACGGTCAATCAACCGGCAGCCGTAGTGGCTTTCCAGATCATTCATGTGGCTGCTGACCGTCGGCTGGGTCAGTAGAACCTCCGCCGCCGCTTTTGAAAAACTTTTGTGATCAATCACCTTGATAAAGATATTCAGACGCCACAAGTCCATCGGTCCCTCTCAGTCAACCGCTTGATCGTGAAAAGTATAAAAGTATATTGATAAGATCTATGTGTATAATATATTTAATAAATAGTAAAGACGTCAAAAATAATCTAAAGTGCACCACGTAAGGCACTTGCTTCGCGACGCCTCAATAAAAAAACCCGACCCGGGGTTTTCACCCGGGGCGGGTACGCAACAGTCGTTTTCCGAAGTATGGACAGCTTAACCCCAACATTGCAACCTTGGAGTTAACTCTCCTCAGCCAATTTCCTGATCCGCAGAGACAGTTCTTCAAGTTGCAGCCGGGCGGCCTCTGAGGGGGCCTCCGTCAACAGGCAGGCGGCCTTCTGGGTCTTGGGGAATGCGATAATATCCCGTATGGACGGCTGTCCGGTTAGAATCATCACCAGCCGATCGAAACCAAACGCGATACCGCCGTGGGGCGGCGCACCGGATTCCAGGGCAGACAGTAAAAAGCCGAACTTCTCCGTGTACTCCTCCGGCGCCATCCCCAGGGCCGCAAATATTTTCTCCTGCAGCTGCAACTGGTGAATCCGGATACTGCCGCCGCCCACCTCATTTCCGTTCAGAACCAGGTCATAAGCCCTCGAGCGGACTGCCGCCGGATCAGATTCCATCCGGTCGTAATCTTCTTCAAGGGGCGCTGTAAACGGGTGGTGCAGGGCCTGATAGCGTTTTTCGATCTCATCGTACTCCATCAGCGGAAACCGGGTCACCCACGTAAACTGGTACGAATCAGCGTCGATCAGCCCAAGCTTCTGTCCCAGGTGGTTCCGCAGATGACCGAGCGCTTCGTTTGTCACCTTGGGATGGTCGGCCACGAAAAACACAAGATCACCAGGCTGCATGTCAAGCCGCTCTGCCATGGCAGCCTTCTCTTCATCCGTGAAGAACTTGGCAATCGGCGACTGCCAGGCATCTTCCCTGACTTTAATCCAGGCCAGCCCCTTGGCCCGGTAAACAGCCACGAATTCCGTCAGCTCATCAATTTCCCTGCGGGTGAAATCGACACACCCTTTGGCATTGAGGGCCTTTACAATCCCGCCCTTTTTGACCACACTGGCAAACACTTTGAACCCGGCATCCTTGACAATGTCCGAAATATCTTTCAGTTCGAGCCCGAAACGGGTATCGGGTTTATCCAGCCCGAACCTTTCAATCGCCTCCTGGTAGTCCAACCGTGGAAATGGCGTCTCAAGTTCAAGGCCCTTGACCTCTTTAAAGACTTTGGTCATCATGCCTTCGGCGGTGCCCATGACATCTTCTTCACCGACAAAGGACATCTCGACATCGATCTGGGTGAATTCCGGCTGCCGGTCGGCCCGCAGGTCTTCATCCCGAAAGCACTTCACAATCTGGTAATAGCGGTCATAGCCGGAAATCATGAGCAACTGCTTGAACAACTGGGGCGACTGCGGCAGGGCGTAGAAGCTTCCCGGGTTGACCCGGCTGGGCACCAGGTAATCCCGGGCGCCTTCCGGGGTGCTTTTGGTAAGCACCGGGGTCTCAATGTCCAAAAAACCATTATCGTTGAAATACTGGCGCACGGTGGCGGAGATTTTATGCCGCAGCATGATATTCTGTTGCAGCTGCGGTCTGCGCAGGTCAATGTGCCGGTGCTGCAGCCGCACATTTTCCGACACATCGATTTTATCTTCAATCATGAACGGCGGGGTCTTGGCCGGATTCAGGATTTTCAGTTCGGAAACCAGGATCTCGATCTCACCGGTGGCCAGATTCGGGTTGGTCATCCCTTCCAGGCGTGCTTTCACCTGACCCCGCACCCCCAGCACGTACTCACTGCGGATGACATGGGCCTTGGCGTGCAACTCAGGATTGATCTCGGGGTTAAAGACAACCTGGGTCAATCCGTTGCGGTCGCGGAGATCCACAAATATGACCCCCCCGTGGTCACGCCGGCGCTGCACCCACCCCATGAGTACAACTTCTTTGTCAATATCTTCTTTCCCCAGTTCATTGCAGCCATGGGTTCTTCGCATCTCGCCGAGTTTATCAGGTGTCACGGTATTCTTACTCCTTTTTTCCCAGTCGCGCGCTTATTGTCTCCAGTATACCTTCGAAAGGTATCTCCTCCTGCGCTTTGGTGGTCATGTTTCGCAAAATCGCGATCTCTTTTCCAAGTTCCGCATCGCCGACGATCAGGACGAAAGCGGCTCCCAGCCGGTCGGCTCTTTTCATCTGGCTTTTCAAGCTGCGGCCCGCAAAATCCATTTCCGCCGGTATGCCCGCGGCCGACAGTCTTGAAATCCAATCAAACGCAACGGAAAGCGCCGGTTCACCGAGCGCGGCCACATACAGGTCCGGCACTGCCGCGTGGCTGTCCCCGGCCTGGGCCACGATTTCCGCCAATCGGTCAAAACCAATGGCAAAACCGGTCGCCGGAATTTCCGGCCCACCCAGCGCCTTGACCAGACCGTCATAGCGCCCGCCACCTGCAACGGCGCTCTGGGCGCCGAGGCTCCCGGTCTGCATTTCAAACGTGGTGCGGGTATAATAGTCGAGACCACGAACCAGGCGTTTATCAATGGTAAATGGCGTCTCCAGACTGTCAAGCGCTGCCTTCACAGTTTCAAAGTGATCGTGGCAGGCAGCACATAGGTGATCGAGAATCGACGGGGCCGCCCCCATTGCCTCCCGGCAGCCGGGCACCTTGCAGTCCAGCACCCGCAGGGGATTTTTGTCCATCCGCCGACGGCAGTCGGCACAGAGCGCCGTCTGCTTGTCGGCCAGGTACTCCTGTAGAGCCTTTTTAAAGTCCGGCCGGCATTCGGGGCAGCCCAATGAATTGATGTGGGCCTTGATATCCGTAACCCCCAGCCGGTTAAACAATAGCTTGAGCATGAAGATCAACTGGGCGTCCACATACGGGGAGTCACTCCCGAAGACTTCCGCGTCCAGCTGGTAAAACTGCCGGTAGCGGCCCTTCTGCGGCCTTTCCCGCCGGAACATGGGGCCGATGGTATAAAACTTCTTCACGGGATCAACGGCATAAAGCTTGTGCTGGATATAGGCCCGTACAATTGAAGCCGTGGCCTCGGGCCGCAGGGTAATCAGTTCCCCCTTGCGATCCGGGAACGTATACATCTCCTTTTCAACGATATCCGTCTCTTCACCGATGCTGCGGGCGAAAAGTTCGGTACGTTCCATGATGGGAATGCGGATCTCCTTGAACCCGAACTCCGCAAACAGTCCGGCGGCTGTTTGCTCAATGTGCTGCCATAATTCCGACTCACCCGGCAGAACGTCTTTGAACCCTCTTATCAGCTGTATCATGCGCTTAGCAGTTCCCTTTTTCTAATTTTTGGAATAACCTGTTTATCTATCCAGCCCTGCGAATAGAGTCAACAACAATATGGACTATGCTGAATAGCCGCCATCTCCTCGAAAAATGGTAAATACGAACCCGGTTTTTACACACAATGCGTATTTTTCTTTCGCATATTGGCATTATCGTAAAATTTTGCTATGCATGCCTTTATCTCCGTGAGGCCATTCCGCGGTAAGGCAAGTGTCTATTTTACAACACCATAACAGGTGCGCCTTGCTGTTTCCGGCAGTTTTGTTTATATAAAGAGGATAACATCTTAAAAGCTAACTCAAATAACCGACCCATTTCGTATTCCGATACGTAACCACCAAAGAGGTACCGCCATGCAAACACAGATCACCACCACAAAGCTTATTAAAATGAAACAGGATGGGGAGAAAATAGTTGCCCTGACCGCTTATGATTTCCCCTTCGCAAAAATCGTCGCGGATGCCGGAACGCATGTCATCCTGGTGGGCGATTCGCTGGGAATGGTTGTCCAGGGCGGCACCAGCACATTGCCGGTGACCATGGAAGAGATGCTGTACCACACCAGAATCACAGCCCGGGGGGCCGGCAGGGCCATGGTGGTCGGCGACATGCCGTTCATGTCCTACCAGGCCGGATTGACCCAGGCAGTTGAAAACGCGGGCCGGTTCCTGAAAGAGGCGGATGCGGCCGCTGTTAAACTGGAAGGCGGTGCCGATGTCAGTGACACGATTGCCGCCATTACCGCGGCCGGTATCCCGGTGCAGGCGCATATCGGTCTGACCCCGCAATCTGTGCACCAGATGGGTGGTTTTAAGGTCCAACGGGATGAAGAGCGGTTGCTGGATGATGCCCTTAAGGTCGAAGCCGCCGGCGCGTTTTCCGTGGTTCTCGAGGGAATCCCCGGAGATATCTCGAAGAAAATTACCGCGGCCCTGACAATCCCGACCATTGGCATCGGGGCCGGCCCCGACTGCGACGGCCAGATTCTGGTGCTGCATGACATGCTCGGGCTCAATGACCGCCACCTGCCCAAATTCGTCAAGCAGTATGCCCGCCTGGGGGATGCCGCCCGGGAGGCCATTAAAACCTATGCCCGGGAGGTTGCGGACGGCACCTTCCCGGCCGAGGAGCATTGTTATTAAAACCGGTTCGTTGGTTATTAACCCGGCAACTTAATATGTGTAATCCGGCATCCAGTAATATCGCTGGATTCCGGCCTTCGCCGGAATGACAAACTTAAGGTATTTAATCGCCAGGTTAATATATTAGCTCAATCGGTTACATTGGTTTGATTGGTTAAAAGCGAAAGGCAAAGTGCCGAAACCAATAGAACGAATCAAACCAATTGAACCAATGAAACATCCTGCAGGTGACACTCATGAAACCGGATATCGCAATCATAGGCTGTGGCAAAGTCGGAACATCGCTGGCTTTCTTTCTGGCCGGGGCAGGCTACCGGATAAGCGGCCTGTTCAGTAAGACCCGTGCGTCGGCGGAAAAAACCGCCGGACTGGTGAATGGGCCCGACCCGGCTGAGTCATCCTGGGCAGCCGCCCAGGCAGCCGATGCCCTTTTGATTACGACCCCGGATGACGTCATTGCGGATGCCTGCCAGATCATCTCCGACCACAACGGGTTCCGGGAAAACACGACTGTCCTCCATTGCAGCGGTGCCCTGCCTTCTACCATCCTGGCGTCGGCCAAAGCAGCCGGTGCGTTTACCGGTTCCATGCACCCGCTCCAGAGCTTTGCGGCGGCCAGAACAGACATCAACCCTTTCAAAGGGATCAATATGGCGGTGGAGGGCGATGGCCAGGCCCTGACCCTGGCAACTCAAATGGCAAAGGATCTCGGGGCGCAGGCTCACACCATCAAGACCGAAGGCAAAACCCTCTACCATGCCGCGGCTGTGGCGGCCTCCAATTACCTGGTAACCATCCTCGATCTTGCCTTGAAAATGCTGGAAGCCGCAGGGATAGACCCGGCCGACGGCTTTACCATTCTCAAACCCCTGATAGAAGGCACCCTGGGAAATGTTGAAAAAATCGGGGTCCCGGAGGCCCTGACCGGCCCCATCGCCCGGGGTGATGTGGACACCGTTGCGGCGCACATCGAACACATCGTGGCGCAGGTGCCGGAACTTAAATCCCTGTACTGCAGCCTGGGTGTGGATACGTTGGGTATCGCCCGGGCCAAGGGTTCCATCGATGATGCCCGGATGGAAGATTTCCTCAAATTGCTGAAACTAGTTTAGTTTTCTACGCCTACTTATGTTTCAGGTTTTCCTCGGCCTGAGCGCGGTACCAATCATACACGCCGAATGTTCTTAAAATCCAACTCATGATACCCGGATGGATGGCATCCAGTACCTGCATGGGCCAAACCAGACCGGGGTTGACAATAATCCGGCCGATATCCTTTTTTATGGCGCGCATGACGGCATCGGCAACTTTCTCCGGGGTCGTCTCCCCCGCGATTTTCGGGGCGCGTTTGTTGTATACGGCAAACATCCCGGCTTCGGCGACAAACCCCGGACAGATGACCGAGGCGCTGACGCCGGAGTTGCGCAACTCCTCCCGGATAAGGAACGGCCATGATCAATTCCATCTCATTGGAGAAAGAGCGCTATGACAACCTGATGCCTATTATTACCGGTACGGACTTGAAAGTGATTGCTCTCTGCATGAATTATTTAAAAGGTTTTCGGGCCGGGATGATAGTGTAAACTAATTGACATCCACCTGAAACTCTTGTAAAAAGTCGTCACTCCGGTGAAAACCGGAGTCCAGACAAGCTGTAGCCATTTGATATATTAACCCGCTGATTAAATAGCCGAAATCCGTCATGCCGGACTTGATCCGGTATCCAGTAATACCGATAGATTCCGGTTTTCACCGGAATGCCGCAAAGAGGTATTTCCCGACTTTTTACGAGACCGTCAACCTTAGATGACCTGTTAAGAAACCTCTAACCATGAATTTTCTACCTGCCAGCGGTTCCGGTTATTTGAGACCCGAGGAACTTGAGATTCTCCTGAGTGAAGTGGCACGGTATGCCGGTGGTTCCCGCTATCGAATGGATTCGAACATGGAATCGGTTGCACGATCCATGCTGCAGCAGGCAAAATTACTGTCCCGCCCCGCCTTTGGGTATTCCATCCGAAAAATTGCTGAAACGGTACCGGGCAAAGGCATTTTGCTCGAAAATAATGTGTTGGTGCCTGTCCCGACGGATATCCCGCAGAAGTTGACCCACATTGTTACCGTGGTCTGCACGATTGGGCCGGATCTTGAAAAAGAGGTCGGTGCGCTGAACGCGGAAGGTGAGTACCTGAACGCACTCTACCTGGATGCATCCGGCGTAGCCCTGCTGGAAGATACCGCCCAAAAGGCCCATGCGCAGGTTTGCCGGCCGGCCTATAAGAAAGGGCTCTATGCCGGATGCCGCTGGGAACCGGGATGTGAGAAACTGCCCATGGAG
Organism: uncultured Desulfobacterales bacterium; assembly: GCA_964636125.1. Classification (GTDB taxonomy): domain Bacteria; phylum Desulfobacterota; class Desulfobacteria; order Desulfobacterales; family CAJINA01; genus CAJINA01. Next base: position 9,691 of record CAZWPX010000057.1, read on the forward strand.
GCCCAGAAGGTTCTTTTTGGTCTTGTTGATGGATCTGCCATCGGGGTTGAGCTGACGCACAGCGGGGTCATGCGCCCGCTTAAATCGCTCTCCTTCTGGAGTCCGCTAGCGAGGGTTCCGCTTGAACCTGTTGACCGGAATAAGTGCCGGGCCTGTGGTATGAAAGGCTGTATCTATCGAACAAGCTCAACCAGTGCGGTTAGCCATTAGCGTTTAGCCGTTAGCTTTGAGAAGGGGAAATGAGAGATTTTATAAAACTTAAAGTATGGAAGAAAGCCCATAATGGCTAAAAGCTAATTGCACAGGTCGAACAAGTTTACCCTGATATTGCATAAACAACATGGCAAAGAAGGATTGAGAATTCGTAATGAGTGACCCGAAAAAGTATAAAATTCTCCTGCGTACTGAGAATCAGGTTATATCTGCTGATGATCAACAGAGCCTTTTTGAAGCGTTAACAATGGCCGGTATTATGATTCGCTCGGACTGCGGGGGTGTAGGTCGTTGCAGGAAATGCCGTGTAAGAATTATGGATGCCGGAAAAGCTACAGACTCTTCACTGGATGAACTTGCACAGGGCCTGATTTCCGAAGAGGATTCAGGCCGCGGTTTTCACCTGGCGTGCCGGGTGAAAATTGAAAGTGATATGACGGTGGAAATCCCCGATAGTTCCAGATTCATTCCGGAAGTGGTTGCAAAGCCGGCCACAAAACAGCTTATAGATGAGGCGCTTGCCGCCAGGGGAAACAGCCGGGATACTATGAAAGGGTATGGGTTGGCTGTGGATCTGGGTACTACTACCATCGGGGTTTACCTTTGTGATCTCACCCGGCTCAAGGTTGCGGCTTCGATTGCAATCAGGAATCCCCAGGCGCTGCTCGGTGCCGATGTCATCAGCCGGATCAGTGCCGTAATGATGGATCAGAGAAACCTGGCGCGCCTTCAGCAGATGGCCGTTGGCAGCATTGAAGCGGCGGTTTGTTCTCTGTGCGATACCGCCTGTATCAGTCCCCAAGAGATCAGCCGGATGACCATTGTGGGCAATTCAACCATGATCCACCTGATTCTCGGAGTGGATCCCGCCTCCATCGGCACTTCTCCCTATCAGCCGAAATTTACCGAAGAGCAGAAGGTCCCGGCGTCGGAAATCGGTTTTCACTTCAATCCGGCAATAGTGATTTATACGCCGCCACTGATCTCCGGTTTTTTAGGAGCCGATATTCTGTCAGCGGCTCATGCCGTCCGGTTTTTTGACCAGCCGCCGGGCACCCTGCTGGTGGATATGGGGACCAACGGGGAATTGATGTTAAAGGGCCGGGATGGGATCACGGCAACATCCTGTGCCACCGGGCCGGCTTTTGAGGGCGCCAATATCCAGCACGGGATGCAGGCCTCTCCCGGGGCAGTGGATGCAGTGAAACTTGACAGCCACAGCGGTGAAATCGAGCTGTCCGTAATTAAAGACAGCAGGGGGCGTACCGTCAAACCTTCCGGAATTTGCGGATCGGGGATTCTCAGCGCCGTTGCGGAGTTTGTACGCTCAAAAATGGTTCTAGAAGACGGCGCATTCAACCGCCAGGGCGCCCATCCCGGTTTTAAGCTTGATAACGGGAAACTCAAGGAATTTGTGATCGCATCCGGGGGGGCGACGGCAACCGGCCGTGACCTGACCGTTACACAGAAAGATATCCGTGCCATCCAGCTTGCCAAAAGCGCTCTAACTTCTGGGATCAAGATGATTTGCGAAAAAGCAGGCATCCAGCGGCCTGAAAAGATCCTGTTGGCCGGTGCGTTTGGAAACTATATGAATCTGGACGACTGTTATACCCTCGGTCTGCTTGCCGGGGTTGGTCCTGAAGATATTAAAGTCATTGGAAATGCCGCCGGAGTGGGTGCCGTACTGACGATGTTTGACCCGGCGTCAATGGGGGGACTGAAAGATCTGGCCCGGGTTGCAAAAGTGTTCAATTTGTCGGCCAATTCCGAGTTCCAGGAGATCTTTCTAAAAAACCTGGATTTCCGGAACAAGTCACTGATTTAATATCTATTTATGACAATCATTCATCCAACAGGAAAGCAGAATAAAAATGAAAAATGGTATAAAAATCTGGAGAGATGAAAACGGAACTCCCCATGTAGAAGCCGACAATGCAACCGATCTATATTGGGGGATGGGGTATGTTCATGCAACTGATCGTGGAATGCAGATGCTGCTTATGCGTATTCTGGGTCAGGGACGAGCCTCGGAAATTCTGGATGCGAGTGAAAACACACTCAATATTGATAAATTCTTCCGTAAGGTAAACTGGTCAGGAAACATTCAACAGCAGCTTGAACAGCTACCGAAACAAGACCTGGAATCTCTATCTGCCTACAGCGATGGCGCAAATGCTGTTTTTGCAAAAAAATGTCCGTGGGAGCTGAAGTTACTGGGGTACCAACATGAAAAATGGCAACCGGCAGATATCATAATGATATCCAGGATGATTGGATATTTAACCCTGGTTCAATCCCAGGATGAAGTGGAACGCCTGTTTGTAGAACTTGTTCAGGGAGGTGTTTCCGAAGAACATCTCCAGGAACTTTTTCCAGGAATCCTGGGAGGACTTGACATTGAGTTAATAAAAAAAGTGACCCTCCCCGAAAGAATTATCCCTGCCAGCGCACGCTGGAATCTTCCGCTGCCAAAAATGATGGCATCCAACAACTGGGTAATATCGGGTGAAAAAACCGCCTCTGGCAAATCCATCCTTTCAAATGACCCGCATCTGGAGGTAAACAGGCTTCCCAATGTGTGGTGCGAAATGGTTCTGCAGCAAAAAGACCGGTATATGGCTGGAGGAACCATGCCGGGTGCTCCGGGAATACTGACCGGCAGAAACCAGGATCTTTGCTGGGGAGTTACCTATTCGTTTATCGATGCCATCGATTCCTGGGTAGAAAAGTGCAAAGATGGAACATATTACCGGGAAGAGAACGATCAATGGGTAGAATTTAATAAAAGAAAGGAGATTATCAAAAGGAAGAAGAAAACGCCTGTGGAGATTATCTTTTATGAAAACGAGCATGGCGTTCTGGATGGAGACCCGAACGTCGCAGGCTACTACCTGGCAACCAAATGGGCGGCAGGTGATTCAGGGGCGAAAACATACAATTCCCTTTTGAAAATGTGGGACGCAAAAACCGTTAAAGAGGGGATGGATGCGTTTGGAGTGGTTGAAACCGGTTGGGATTTTGTACTTTCTGATAGCGAGGGCAATATCGGCTTTCAAATGTCAGGTCTGGCACCAAAACGTCGGGAAGGGGTAAGTGGTTTTGTGCCCTTGCCTGGCTGGAAAAAAGAAAACGACTGGCAGGGATTTTATAGCTATACCGAGATGCCGCGCTGTTACAATCCCGAGAAAGGATATTTCTCAACCGCCAACCATGATTTAAATGAATATGGCACAGCAAAGCCGATAAACATGCCAATGGGCTCTTACCGTGCCGATCGTATCGATCAACTAATTGAAGCCACAGACAATCTTACCGCTGAAGACATTTACATGATGCATTTCGACGTATATTCCCTTGAAGCGGAACTGTTTATGAAGCTTCTGAACCCCCTGCTGCCAGATACCCCCCAGGGAGAAATTCTGAAAAATTGGGACTTGAAATATACCGCGAACTCCAAAGGAGCCTTTCTTTTTGAAGAGTTTTACAAAGGATTGTACCGGGAAGTTTTTGGCAAAAATGGTTTTGGAGAAGAGATAATCGATTTTCTGGCTGGCGAAACCGGTGTCTTCATCGATTTTTATGATAATTTTGACCGCATACTGCTGGCTGAAAAATCCTGCTGGTTTAATGGCAAAACCAGAGAGGAGATCTATCAAAAGGTTGCCGGCGAAACGCTTAATATTGAACCCCAAACGTGGGGAGAGAATAGAACATTCAACATGACCCATATCCTGTTTGATGGAAAACTTCCGAATTTCCTGGGTTTTGACAAGGGACCGATTGTCGGGATAGGCAGCAGGGCCACTGTTCACCAGGGACAAATATACAGAAGCGCTGGGAGGGATACAACATTTTTCCCTTCATTCAGAATAGTTTCCGACATGAGTTCAAATGATATTTTCTCCAATCTTGCAGGCGGTCCCTCGGACCGCCGGTTTTCAAAATGGTATTGCTCAGACCTTAATAACTGGATAAACGGGAAGTACAAAAAAACAACAATGAATTCCGATCAAAGAAAACTGCCGTTTAAATAATCCGGCATAATAGGCCTTACACAAACGATAACTTCATTAAAAAACCCTTCCTGGAAGATTGTCGGCGAGCAGGGCTCTTTAACATGTAAAAATAAATTACCCTCAATAAATTTATGAGGTCGATTCCCGCACCGGTTCCCAAATACGTAGGCCGGCAATCTGTTTGAAATGTTGGTCGTATGTTAGCAGGACGGAACCGGTTTCAACCACCTGGGCGGCAATCCAGATGTCATTGATTGGTAGAGGAGTGCCTGCCTCGCTCAGGCGGTTTTTTATCTCTCCAAAAATTTCCGCTGTTTCCTGTTCGAAATATACTCGATATTCCTCTGGTTTCGGGCCTTGCCGAGCGAGCGCCTCAACACTTAAAATTGCGAACTTATTTTTGTGCGAACCCCAAGCGCAGCAGTGAATCCGGCTCAGTAGTCGGTTTGCGGGAAGATACCGCCCGGAAAAGAAAATCAAATAGATCATCAAGCTCGGCGATCAGGCTGCCCCCCTGGTTTAAAAGCGCCCAGGGAAAAGAGGTAAAATAGATGGGACCAAAGAAGAGGGCCAGGAATATATCTGCGTTCATAGTACGGAACACCCCTTGATCCTCTCCTGCAGAATAAATACCAAGCAGCTTTTCATCATGCCGTAGCTTCATCTGGTGCTCATCGGCAAGGAAAAACCTGGGATTGGTTGCGATATCTTTGATATAGACCCTGGTCCAGGAGGGATTGTCCTGAATCCATGACAGAAAGTGGAAAACGACAAGTTTCAGCTTTGCCCGGGCGCCTTTGGGCGAAATCGTCTCATTATAGGTTCCCATGAAATCTTGCATGCGCTCGTTAAATATTTTGAAGAGGAGGGCTTCTTTGTTCTCGAAATAGTCATAGATGGTTCCATCGGCCACATGGGCCATTTTAGCTATCTCTGATATGGTGGGTTCAGCAAACATTTTTTGAGAAAACAGCTTCTCCGCGGCGAGAAGGATTCGCTCTCTCTTGTCCTTGAGTTTGTGAATTTCAACCTTGGAACCGGTGTCATTATTCCTAATTGCGGCGATCAAGGTTGAGGCCAATTCGTCAAAGTCCTCAAGCAGTTCAAATGAGTGGCCTAACATAATTTTGACAAGCAGCATGTAGCTGATTATTCCAACCACAAAGAGACCAAACTTGCGACTGTCGACATCTTTGCAACGCTTCTGGAGGGTCAGGGTTTTGAAGTCCATAACCTGGGCGTAGACGTTGAGCCTTCTTTAGTTGTTGCGAAGGTCAGGGAAGAAAAGCCGGACCTGGTCGGTTTCTCAGCCTTGATTACCACTGCATTTGCCAGGGGGATTATCTCAACCTTGAAGGGTTGCAGGTACAGGAGCTGTTCGGTGGCTGTATATGCTGCACCCTCTCCTCAGGGCTCATTGAAACACTGGAAAAAATTGAGGCACACTATCAACCGGATCTTGTGATCCTCGAGGCCACAGGCGCTGCCCGGCCGGGTGATATCCTGACCAATTTGAGCAAGCTTCAATCGAAGGTTGAGGGTATTAAAACAGTTACTCTTGTGGACGCGCTCCGTTTTGAGATGTTGATGGAAATGATGGAACCCCTGCTAACCGCCCAGATTGAAGCTGCCAACCCTGTGGTTGTGAATAGGATTGACCAGGTACCGGAAAAAATCCTGAAACATATCATTCGGACTATCAGCCGCCTGAACCCGGAGGCCAAAATCGGCACGGTATCTGCGGAGGCGGGGACACACCTGAATTCATTATTGAAAAACGTCGCGGCTCTTACGGAATGTGCCATAGTGTAACCTATGACATGGCCATTACACAGGCCTTGTCCAAAAACCGTAACGATTCAATAAGTTAACCCGGTTTTCCGGATTGGCTCCGAGAAAGTACGCTGGTTCAATAACTATGGTTACAGGAATGAAGAACACTTTTATAGCGTTTGTATCAGTCCAGACTAACTGTGATTGGCAATCCTATGAAAATTTACAAAAACACCGCAAGCGGAAAGATATTCTGACAAACGCTATAGCATGATCAGAAACTGTAATCATATTGAACCCGCAGCATTCTTTGCAACCGGAGGCGTAGTTACTCTACGTCGAGGATTGCAATGAAGCGAGAACGCAGCCCCGGGCCAAAAGATGCCGCTTGTGGATGGGCACAAACTAACATTTTAGATAATGGAGGAAACAACCATGCGCAATGAAACCATGAACTCAATAGAGAGAGTCGAGTGCGCCATCAACCTTGAAAAACCCGATCGCGTGCCATCTGGCCAGATGTCACCACTTCGGCCGCTGCCGCGCTCACCGATGAGAAGATCTGGGAAGTCGTGCACCAGGGTTTTGATGCTGAACAGGATGTGGAACTTAAACTTTTTGACGAGTATGGCGGATGGGACCTGGTGAACCCGGCCCTGACCACCGATACGTTCATGCTCGGAGGGAACAAGGTGGTCAAACCTACTGAAAAATCACCGGAAACCCAGTTCCTTGAAGGAGAATGGACCAAATATGAAGATTATGAAATTATCGCTGAAGTCGGCTGGTTTAATTTTATTCAGGATCTTGCCAGGCGCCAGGCCGATGCCGGCGCTTTCTGGCTTGATGTAAACGCGGGTACCCTTCCAGAGCATGAGCCTGACAACCTGGCTTGGCTGGTTCGCACAGTGCAGAAAGTGGTAGACCTTCCGCTCTGCCTCCGTGGTTATCTATCTCGACCCACTACGTCTCATATTTTGAACAATTCTAACTTTTCTTCGCCCAGCTTTTGATTGGCCTGGGCGAGTTTCTCTTCACCGGAGATAACGGCCACGGCACTTTGCGCAGCACTGTCCTTGAAATACTTATCTCCCACGGCCATGACATCCTGGCGGGACACGGACAGGAGCCTGGTTTTATAGGCCTGCCGGGCACCATCCGTAAGGCCAACCAGGTCCCGGTAGAACGCCTTGCGGGCGGCCGCGCCCGGGGTATCCGGCTTGTCTATTTCAGAACAGACCTGCAAAATCGCCTCCTTGATATCCTCCTGGCTGAACTCACCGCTGCGGACGAATTCCGCCGCGGCACGGTACACCGCAAGGGTCCCCAGGATATGCGGATCCCGATAGGATCCAAATCCAAAAAGACCCTCTTCTGCATTATAGACCGCGAAGCCACCATAGGCACCACCCTTTTCCCTTATTTCCCGGTGCAGGTACATGGACCGCAGCAACTTGGCGGTAACCGACAGAACGGGTGCGTCGGTGTGGACCATCCTCTCCGCCGGAAAAACACTGGCCACATAGGAAACGGCCGAAGCGGTTGACCAGCCTTCCCGGGTCAGATCGCTACCCGGTGTCTCCGGCAGCGGCTGTCGGGGATTTTCAACCGCGGCCCCCAGGGATGCGTTCACCGCGGCCGCCAGGCCGACAGCCGGAGCGAGGGCCTTCTCGTCCCCGATCAGGGCCATCTTCAAATTACCGGCCCTGAACAGCGCCTGCCCGATGGAGGTCAGGGTATCGGCCAGCGCTGTCAGTGCCGCGTCATCGATATCTTCCGTGATAGCCTTGACGGCCTGGAGCTGATGGATACCGCTCCATTTTTCACTAAGCAGACCGGCGGGACTGAAATGCCGCGATGCCAGCGAGATCGCCAACCGGTGCCCATTCTGGAGGACCATCGCTTCCAGACCGGCCCGGTATTCAAACAGCAGGCTTTTCAGCCGCTCAACATCAGCGAAGCTGTAATCAGCTATCATTTCAGAGATAATCTCAAACATCCCCGCCTGGTTCCGGTTCAGGCACTTGGCATTAAACGAAACAAAGGGCAGGCAGGCACCTTGATCCGTAAACGTGGTCCGGGCATGGGCCGCAAGCCCCAGGCCGCCGGTGATGAGATCCACTCGCCGGGCCATCTCCACGTAGCTGCTCCGGCCGGTGCCGACCTTGGGCAGCGCGTAGGTAAAAAAAGGGACCAGGGAAATCAGCTCCGCGGGGAGCTTACCGGCCTCAAAGGCCGATGCAAAATAAAAAATCTCCGCAGTCGGCTGACAATAGGCCGCCACCGGGACATCGTCCAGGAGAGTCGAGGGTTCAATCCGGGGTACCGACGGGGGAATATCGGCCAGTTCCAGGGTCGGCAGGCAGTTGATATCTTCCTGGGACTCCTGCAACCGGGCCAGGGCACTTGCATCCGCATCGATTCGGCTGATCTCGTCCCGGGTAAGCGCGGCCTCGATCTGCTCCAGCGCCCGGTTCTCCCGGGCCTGCTCCCGGCTTTCCATCTCCTGATCCGGTTTGAGAACCAGCCGCACACGGTGAGGATTGTCGAGCAGATATTTTTTAATCCGTTCCTCGAAAAACGGCCCGGCCGCAACCGCGGTCTTTATCTGCGCCAGGTCCTCGTCCAGCTTCAGGATTCTTTCCGGCTGACCGCCATGCAGCCAAGGGGCGCAGACACTCAAAAACAGCCTCAGCCCCTGGGGGTAAGGGGTGTTGCGCACCTCTTTGCGATGGAATTCCAGCTGATGGATAGCCGCCTCGATGAGGGGTTTCTCAATACCGTCCGCAACCAGTGACCCCAAAACCTTCAAGGTAATTTTTTCGATTTCAGCTGCATCCGCGGCCCCCACGTCTTTAAGGCCGATATTGAAAAGCGTGTCACGATTGTCGGCACCGAAACCGGAATAGTCACTCAGGGCCGACCCCAGGCCGGCGTCGATAAGCGCCCTGCGCAATGGCGAGGCGGAGTTACCCACCAGGATCTGTTCGAGCAAGGCCATGGCCAGGACTTCAAACGTGTCGCGGATGTCCGTACAGAGCCAGGCCAGGCTGGCCTGATATTTTTTTGCAGGGTCCTCGTTCTTGTCCAGCATGAAGGGATAAACCGCCTCGCGGGGCGCCTGCCAGCGCGGCTGACAAGGGACGCTCGTGTTTGGATCTATCCGTTTGAACTTAGACAGGATTTTAGATTCGATAAAATGCAGGTGCTCTTCCAGCGGCAGGTTGCCATACGTATAAAAAAACGCGTTGCTGGGGTGGTAATGCCGCTGGTGGAAGGCCACCAGCTGCTGGTGGGTCAAATCAGGAATGTGGGCCGGATCTCCACCCGAGTTGAACCGGTAGGTTGTATCCGGGAAAAGGGAGGTGAGCAGGGACTGCCCCATGACCTGGCTGGGTGAAGACATGGCGCCTTTCATCTCGTTGTATACAACCCCCTTGAAAACCAATTGCGAGGCTGAATCCCCACCGTCGCCATCACCGGCTTCCAGCCTGTGCCCCTCCTGCTTGAAGCTCAGTTCATCTATCCGGGGAAAAAAGGCCGCGTCCAGGTAGACATCGAGCAGGTTATAAAAATCCTTCCGGTTCTGGGTCGCGAACGGATACATGGTCCAGTCCGAAGCTGTGAAGGCGTTCATGAATGTGCTGAGGCTGCGCTTGAGCATGGAGAAAAAAGGATCCCGAACGGGAAATTTTGCCGATCCGCACAGGGCGGTGTGTTCAAGGATATGGGCCACCCCGGTGGAATCCTCCGGGACGGTTTTAAAGGCCACGGCAAAGGTGTTCTCACGGTCCTGCGAGGCCAGGTGGATGTGCCGTGCACCGGTATCAGGATGGACCAGCTCACACAATGTGGCGTCCAGGCTTTCCAGGTGAACAACGTCCACCACCTGGTACCCGTCTATTTTGTCATCCGGATTCAACTGTAACAACTGCTGCCCAGATTCTTTTTCCATTCTCTTTTCCTTTCATAGTCCAGAAGATGCTCGATGTGACCTGGTATGGTTAAACTCGATACACACCCCGGCTCAAGCGCTCAATTCGACCGAGTTTGTGCAGCCTGAAAATAAGGTTGCGGAGCTTTTTTTCACCAAATCCGGTCTTGGCCTGTATATCGGCAAAATCAGCCCCGTTCTTAAACGTCTTTACAGTGGCATATACCGTGTCCGCCGCAGTGACGGCCGCCCGGGGCCGAGCCAACGGCTGGCCACCGACGGCCGCACCGGCAGCCAGAGACTGAACAAGTCCCTCCAACCGATCCAGCCTGTCAATAAGCCTGTCAATATCCGTCTTGGTGGGCAGGTCGTAATACTGTATAAAAAACTTGACCATGGCGTCAAAGCTGACGGCCTTTCCCTTTTTCTTGGTCATCCCGGCCTCCCTTTACTTGTAAACCTTCCAATAATTACAGACTATTAACTTGTGAATCATCATTTTCAGAAAGTAAGGAATCTACCGCTAAAAGTCAAGCGCTACCCGGAATTGGGCACGAATGAACAGACCCGAATTCAAACAAACCGGACTTGTCCATTTCAAGTTTTGTAAGTTTCGTGATAAGCAATAGGGGTTCAAGGGGCCAAGGGACCGGGTGAACTGTGAATGGCCTATAAACTAAATTTTATAATAATCATCGCCTCAGCAGTTCGTTATATCCCGGAACTGACAAACGCCGAGAGCCTCCCCAGCAAAGCTGGGGGTTTACCGATGATTATTAGAACAACTTGAGGCGGTTGTGACCATGACTTCTCCGCGTACCCTTCTGGCAGCCTGGAACCTGCATCCCAAAAAACAGCTCGGCCAGAATTTTCTGGCGGACCCTTCCACAGCGGCAATGATCGTAGGCCGGGCCGGCCTGTCGCCAGATGACAGGGTCCTGGAAATAGGCCCCGGCCTGGGGGCCCTCACCCTGCCTGCCGCCGCCGCCGCGGCCCATGTTACCGCCGTGGAAACCGACCGCCAGATTGCCGGCCTTTTAAAAACCGAACTGCTGGCCGGCAGCGTGGCCAACGTGGAAATCATCCGCGACAGCATTCTCAACCTGAACATTGAAAAAACGTTCACCGCCGGTGATCCCAAGATAGTCGTGCTTGGTAACCTGCCCTACAATATCAGTTCCCAGATCCTGGTTCAGCTTATCAACGCCCGGGCGGTCATCAGCCGAGCCGTGGTCATGTTTCAAAAAGAGTTGGCGGAAAGGCTGCTGGCCGGGCCGGGAAACAAGGCGTACGGCCGTATTACCGTGATGCTCGCCTATTGTGCCGACATAAAGAGGGTGGCTACGGTTAAAGCCAGGATGTTCTACCCGCGGCCCCGGGTTGATTCCGAAGTCCTGGAAATCCGTTTTCGCGAGAACAACAGCCAGACCGCAATAGAGGATGCCTGCCTGTTCAGGGTCATCAAGGCGGCTTTCGGGAAAAGGCGTAAAACACTGAAAAACGCGCTCAGCCAGAGCGAATTGGGCCTGGATGCCGCCGTAGCCGAATCCGCCCTGCGGGCCGCCGAAATAGACCCGGCACGCCGGGCCGAAACACTCACGGTAGCTGAATTTATCCGCCTGAGCAGTCGGGTGAGTTCCCTTACCTGAATCCGTACGCGGCCGTTCGCCCCACCTGCCCAGAACCATGCAGGCAAAGCGTCCAGCTATCGCTACTGGTAAACAATCAAGGCAATGAGTGCACCCAGGCAAAGGAGCGCGCCAAAGGCTTTCAACACGGGCCCGATACCTCCCGACGTTACGAAGGCAAGTCCCTTATCTGGTATCTTGACCGGGGAGGCCTGTGGCACGTCATCTCCCGGGCCCTGGGTGGATCCATCTGGCGCATGCGCCTCTGTTTGAGCCTGGCCCTGGTTCAAGTCCGGTGCCGGGGATTGGTCTTGATAAGGCGGCGGGTAATACTCAGGCAGTTCCATCTCTTCGTCAGCCAGGTTGCGGCGCCCCAGGGCGGCACCGGATTGGAGCGGTGCCTGGTCGTGCACGTACACATCTTCAAACGCCTCCACCGCGTCAGATTCAAAATCATCTTCTTCCCAGGCTGGTTCGGGGGTATCCAGCATCTCAAACGACAACTCCTCTTCCGGGAGCGCGCTGTCTGCCGGCTGGGTTTCTACCTCCGGATCCAACGGCGGAAAAGACCCGGAAGTGCTGCTGCTGTTTGCGGTCAGTTGCTCCCAGAAAGCGAGGTCAGAGACACCCAGGAGATCCAGCGACAGCTCCTCATCGGGTCCGGAAAACACCTGTTGGGCCAAGACGTCGAAACCGTTGCTCGCATACCCCCAGCTTTTCTTATCAGCCAGGTCGAAATTTTCCCGACTGACGACCGCACTGTTTTCTGACGCCGTCTGGGACGAAAGGTCCTGTTGGTCCGCGTGCAACCAGCAGCGCCCATTCTCCCTGGCCGGCAATTTACAGGGCGTGCCTTTACGTGTGATCGCACCGCACTTGCCCATTTTCACTCCTCAATGTCGTCTGAAGATCGACCGAGTCCGTGTTACGAGTTCTGTTTCAGCCGATCAACTGTTTCCAGGTCACACACATCAAAACTCTGGCCGCATACACCGCACAGCATCTCACACTTGTCCGGTTTGAGAGCCCTTCAGCGTTTCAATGACCCGCGGCAATCGGGGCATTTCAGATCCTGATCAGCCGCATTTTTGATATTTTTGGCTTCCATGCTTTCTCCAATCCAGGGCCTTAGGGTTTGCGCAAAAATAAGTTCGCAAATTTTCAGGGTTCAAGCGCTCAATCAGCAAGGCGCAAAAATTAAGAAATATCGGGCATATTTCGTATTTTTGCAACGCCGTTGATTGAGATGGTTGGGCTTTGAAAATGTGAAGTTATTTTTGCGCGAGCCCTTACCGACGACAGGCCGACAGGGCCGGTTTTACTTCTTTTTCTGGGCCCTTTTTTCTATCTTCTTGATCATTTTAGTTACGCCTTTGCAGACTTTTTTCTGCTTTTTCATGTACTTTTGCAACTCATCTTTATTAAACCGAATTTCACCGGCATCCACGTCCTTATCGGTCTTTAAAAGGTTGTTGATGGCTTTATTCAATCCTTTTGAAGACTCGGTAACCTGAACCGTAGCCTTAAAACAGTCGAAAAGCTTGGCTTTCTCTTTCTTGGTCATATCGGTTTTATCGATGGCACTTGCCACAGGAACCACCATAACTGTAATCAGGCTGCACAGGCCAAACACAAAAAGAAAACAACAGGTAATTGACCGCATTCAAACACCTCCATACGCTAAACATTAGAATTTAGATGTCAAAAAGACACAGTAATATGCCACGAATCATCACCCTGCGGCATTTTATTGGCCAAAAGGGGACGCCCTGGAACCGTCTCAGGACATATGTTCTGCTATGGTCACCACCCGGTCCCCCAGCATGTTCACATAACTGCCCATTTCATTGTCGTACCAGCCGTATATCACCGACTGGGTAATCGGCACCCGGATCAGAGGGGCATTCAGGGCGGCCAGCAGGGCCTTGTCCAGGCCCGGTACATTTCCAAGATCGACCGTCAGCTCCGCAGTGCGGGTGTGAATCTCGTGCCCCTCGATGGTCGCTGCCGCCCGGGGAATGCCTATGATATCACAGGAGACATTCTGTTTGGCGGAATAACGCAAGTACTGTTTGGGATCGATTTCAGCCGCCTGGCGATAAATTTCGTTCAGCACCTGTTTGGTAATGGGCGCGCCGGAAAGTTCTTCCTGCAGGTTGAAAACCAGGATAATCAACGAGCCGGTGGCCGTGGGGATCCTGACCGATTCAGCAATGAACCCGATCTGTTCCATTTCGGGAATCACAAGGCGCAGGGCCTTGGCGGCCCCGGTGCTGGTGAGAATGATGTTGTTCATGATACTGCGATTTTTCCGCAGGTCGGTTTTGCCCTGCTTGGGAAGCCGGTCAAGCACCTGCTGCGACCCGGTGGCCGCATGCACGGTGGCCATGGAAGCCGACAATATTCGCTGGGGTCCAAACGCATCCAGGAGGGGCTTCATCATGTGCGCCAGGCAGGTGGTGGTACACGAGGCGTTGGATACCAGGCAATGGTTGCGAGGATCATAATCATTGTCGTTGATGCCCATAACGGTCGTCACCGCGTCAGGCGGCATGTCCGCACCGATATCCTTTATTCTAAAGGGCGCGGACACAACAACCTTTTCCGCCCCGGCATCAAGATGCCCCCGCATGGAACCGCCCGGGTGGTCCCCCGGCAGCACCGGATCCAGAAACTGCCCGGTCGTATCAACCACCAGCGAAACCCCCTGCTCGCGCCAGTTAATCTCGGCGGGTTTTCTATTTTTTCGCAAAAATGTGACCGGCACACCATCTACCCGCAGAGTGCCTTTTTTTTCATCGATGTTCTCTATCAAGGACTGGGAATTGTGACCGTACAGGTAGCCGTGCAGCAGGCCATAAGACGAATCCCGCTCCGTGTAGTGGGCTATGTCCTCCAGGCTGGTGCCAGCCTCGCGGCCGATATTGACTACAATTTCATCAAAGTATTTGCGGCTGACATGGTGCCACAAGGTCAGCTTGCCTATCCGCCCAAAACCATTGATTCCAAGTTTCATTAATGTTTGATCCTTTTTTGGTTCCTGTATATGAATGCCGGTTGGTGCCTGCGCACTTCCCGTCAAAGTCCCAGCATTCTGACCTGTCCTTGATAAACCGATCCGGCCTGTCCGTCAATACTTAGGTAGTCTCCTGAATCCAGCCGCTCATCATCAAACAGGCAATTGCGATCTTTCTCATTGCAAACCAGATTGCCGCATCCCACCACACATGTTTTTTCAAGCCGGTGGGCAACCACGGCGGCATGTGATGTGGCACCGCCCCGGGCTGTCAGCAGTCCATCGGAAGCAAAAACCTCACGAATATCGTCTGGTACCGTATCCCCCCGTATCAGGATCAAACGGGTGTCAGGCTCCCTCTGGCGCCAGAGATCGATCTCCTCCAGGCTGAAAACAACCCTCCCGGTCATGGCGCCGCCGCTTACCCCGATCCCGTAACCCAGCGTCCTGGCCCGCTTGGTGGCCTCTGGATCAAATGCGGCCACCTCCTTGACTTCCCGCATGGCCATATCCCGGGACTGCAGCAGGTATAGATCCTCGGATGAGGCACCCTCAAATGTAAACTCCATCTCTTGCGGGCTCCAGCCTCTTTCATAGATCAGGTGGTTCGCCCACTCCTTGAGGGTGTTGTAGATCGCAGGGAAATGCGTCTCGAGCGTTATATCGGTCTGGCGCATCTCTATGTCCTGTTGAAACATGGAAATCGGCAGGGTGGTTACCAGGCCCGAAACAACATCCTCGCCTTGATTCTCAATACTGAAATCCCCCCAGAGCTTGAGAATATCTCCCGACCACCTGGGATTGTGGGTAAAAAAGACGCCGGACCCGGACAGTTCGGACAGATTGCCATAAACCATCTCCTGGATGGTGACCGCGGTGCCCCAGTCGTCAGAGATCCCCATAATGCGCCGGTAGGTCCCGGCCTTGTCCGAGTACCATGAATTAAAAACAGCCTTACTCATCATGTAAAGCTGTTCAAAGGGTTCTTCCAGGATCTCAATCCCCATGGATTGAATCATCTCTTTATAAGACAAAGCCACCTGCCGCATCTGCTCGCCGGTAAATCCCTTTTTAAGCGAGATGCCCAGCTCCTTTTTATGGGTACTGATGATGGCGTCAAAGTCGTCCCGTTTCAAATCAAAAGCCGTGCCGTAGCACTGCAGAAAACGCCGGTAATTGTCCCAGGCAAACCAGGGGTTACCGCTTTTTGCAGCCTGCCCTTCCACGATCGTTTCGTTAATACCCACATTGAGAAACGTATCCAGCATTCCGGGTTGAGAAATCGCTGCCCCGCTTCTGACGGAAAGCAGCAGCGGATTGCGCGGCACGCCAAATTTTTTGCCGGCTTGTTTTTCCAGGAACAGAATTTCCTTTTTCAGGCTCTCTTTGAAATTCTGTTCGGCCGGCCTGAAACCGTCAATCAGTTTGTCACAGCGAAAGGCTTCGGTGGTAATGATAAACCCGGGCGGCACCGGCAGTCCATATTGCCGCAATTTCACCAGGTTCTTGCCTTTGTTGCCCAGGTAGATGATGCCGTTGACCAACTTCAGGGGTTTGGTAATAGACATCATCGCCCGTTTAGGGTCGTAATTGAGTAATAGCTGGAGTTGGTTGTTGGGCAGTTTGTTCGACTGGTTGAAAAGGGTATTCAATATCCGGCTGAGAAAAAGGTCCAGCTGCTGCAGGCCCAGCGACAGGGCGATCCGGTCCCGGAAAAAAATTTCGGACACGCGGTGCTTCAGCTTTTCAAGGTCATGAATCTCTTTTCCGGGCAGGAATTTCGGCTGGATCTGGGCCAGAGGAATCTGGGATAGAATCCGGTTGAGGTTTTTTTCATGGATATTATTGAAGTAGTCGTTGGTAATATTTCGAACCGCCTTGGCAAAGCCCTTAAAAATATCAAGATACTGGGTAAAGGTGAACCCCCTGACCTTCAGGCTGTGAGAAAAAATCGCCATCTGGCGTTCCAGCCCGCCGGATGAGATGCCGTCCAGTTTCAGGGCCCGGTGAAACAGCTTGAGCCGGTGGTAAATCTGGAAGAACGTGGCCTTTGTAATCAGGCTCAGGTCGATATCGGCGACCAGCTGTTCAAACAGGACGTTGGCAATCGATTCTATCCGGTAGGTCAAGCCCAGGGCATCAAATTTCTTCTCGTGATAGCTTCCGTACATGGAGGGGATATCTATGGTAAAATGGCGTTTCTTGTAGATATCTTCCTTGGTATCAAAGCGTTGATCCGATATGATCAGTGTTTTCAAACCTTCGAGATAACCCAGCAGCCCGGACAGTTTATCCCGCACGTTTTTCTTGGTCAGGACTTTTTGAAGCGTTTCCAAATCAGGAAACGCCTCGGCTTTCAGCCGGGCCAGGTATTGCTCGGTTTCAACAAAGACCAGATTGTACTTGTGATAAAGAATTTTATAAAAAATTGCGATCAACTGGACCCGTCGGCGGTCTTCCCCGCTCCCGGCCGTTATATCCGTGAATAGCTCTAAAAAATCCTCTTCGGCAATATCAATCAGGCCGTTTGGCCAGTCAAACCCCTTCTCTTTAAGCGTCGTGATGACACTGTTGACGCCGTCTATAAACGGTCCCTGCTCGCAAACCCGATCAAAAATACTGGGTGGTACAAAATCTTCCAGCAGGCGCTTGTCCCGGTTCTCCCAGAATTTTATAGCCGCTTCGCAGAAGTTGATAATCAGATTGCTGCTTTCAACATGGCTCTGTTTTCTGAGAAAATGAACCAGGATATCTTTTCTGTGGGTCAGTTCGTCCAGTTCAGTCGAGATGTCACGCAGTCGGCCTTCGGCTCCGATCTCGTTAAAATAGGATGGAAAAAGCCGCGTGAGTTGTTTGACCTGGTTGTAAACCGGCTCAATGCCGCTGTTTAGCAGCCGGGTAATATCCCGGGGAAACAGGTCGGTATCCTTTATGAAGACGCCACACAGCGCCAGGTGAATCGTAAGATAGGACAGCAGCCGGGGGGACCATTTGGGGTTGTTTTCGATGAGCTCAAGCCAGGTGCGGGTATTCTGCAGGTGGGCCGGGTTGACCTGTACCTGCCAGTCGTTCCCCACCCCGGAAACCATCGGCGCTTGAAATCCAAGGTCAATAATCCCGTCTATAAAAAAGTTGATCAGGTCGCTTTCACATGTCTTGTAAACGCCCTTGCCCATATTCAGCACGCAGTTCAGGGCCGTGGCCGGGAATTCGTGCAGGCGTTCTTCCAGGATGCTAAACGTCTTTTCGATGAGCTTCATGACCCGGGAATAGCTTTCCTGCTCGATTAAACTGCTCAGGGTCCGGTTAATATCGCGCAGGGTTTCCTCATGAATCATGGACAGCCCGGGCATGTTCATCATGTGGAACAGAAAAATGACCTTCCAGTAATTGCCGTTTCTCTTCTCCGCGCCGGCTTTCAGCAGTCCCTGGGGAACCGCCCGGTACCTTTCGACAATCTGGTTATAAGTTGTCAGGGCCAGCATAGACTTCAGCGTGGCTTGACCCGCCGAATCTTTGGTTCCGGAAATCTCTTCCAGTAACTTTTTTTCCCTGTTAATATCCGCATGTAACACCTCGGCAAATAAGGACTGAATCTGGTCGGCGGGTTCCAGATTTTCGGTTTCCGTGCTCATCCACGCCAGGGGGTCCTCTTCTGAAAGCCAATAATCGTAGGTATACCGGTAATACTTGATCAACAGCTGGCTGATTGACTGAAATCCCGTCGGGTACTGTTTATGGTTGTTTAAAAGGGTGTCCGCAATCTTGGTAATCTGGTAGTAACTTTTAACAAACATCGCGAAATCATCCGCAGTAAAACTCGTGATGCGGTCAAAACAGGTGTTGATGACCGGCGCAAACCGCTCCATCTCCTCACCGGCATCTTTTAAGATCGTCTGTATGTATAATAGCAGGTTGTCAATAGCGTCGGAACGTACACTGGAGTGGGTGTCAGAGCCAATGGCATTGAAAAAGACGTCCATGTATAAGCCGGCCGCTTCCGGCCCGCGGGGATGTTGTTTCAACAGGTGAAAATAATCCAGGGAGAACCCCCTGGCTTCCTGGACGATAAAGACCCAGTTCCGGTAGGGATGACACAGCTCCTGTAAAAACGTATTCAGGCTTTCGGTCAGGCCATAATATCTGGCCATCACCTCCTGCAAAGGCGCAAATTTTTCATCAATCGTCACATCGACATGATAACTGGCGATGTTTGCTTCCAAGGCTTGCGATTTAATCTGCACACCGGCTCCTTTCGAAAACAGATCCCCAGGGTGCTGCCCGGGGGTTCCGGCAAGGCCGAAAAATCAAAGCATCCGCTGATTAAATTATAAGAAAGTACCAGAGCCGGCCCTGCATTTCAAGACAATTGGCTCCCGGAAAGGCGTAAATTACCCTTGTCTTTGACCTCCCAACTGCCTATATTCCCTGTGAACGGTCGGCGCCCTTTTAAGGACAGATACCAAATGCAAAAATCACAGAACAAACCAAAATCCCTTCTCAAAAGAGCCGGCCGACAAGCCTGCCTGATCTGCATCGCTGCCGCTGCAATCAGCCTGGTCATCAATGGGGTCCGATTGGACAGCCTCGATCTCACCGGGCACAACATGCCCCTTGAGACGGCTGTGTCGGCACCTCAAACAGACGGGCCGCGCCTGATTGAGCTGGTTGCAGCCTTTAAAACCCTGCAGGAAGGGGCTGCGATCTTCATTGATGCCCGCTCAGAATATGATTTCAAAGCCGGACACATTAAAACCGCCCGGAACCTTGAAGAACGCAACCTGGACATCTGGATGCCGGATTTTTTCGAAGAAGTTCCGCCCGAAACCATGCTGATCATCTACTGCAGCGGTCCCCGATGCCACCTGGCGGAAAATCTCGCCCGCAGGTTGTTCGAAATCGGGTACACCAATGTCAGCCACATGGCCGCAGGCTGGGAAGCCTGGCAGGCCCAGGCCTACCCGGCCGAGCATAGGCCTTAGGGCAAAAATAAAAAACCCCGCCCAATCGGCGGGGTTTTTTTAATTGTTAAAAAACAGTTTACAATTCAAGATACGAATCTGAGAACAGGGTCGTGCCGAGGATGACATCCACTGACTTGGCGTAATCCAACAATTCCTTGGAAAGGCCGGCCCGGTCAAGCTCCTCACCGTCCATGATGCCGTAAATCACGTCGACGATATCCTGGCGTTTGCCCTTGGCGATATCGATGAGTTGATCATCCAGCGGATCGGCAATGCATGAATACATGCCGTATTTTTCCAGCATCACCATATAGGTCTGGTTCAATATGGGACGGAGGTGATCCGGAGGTCCATTGGAAATGTTGGAAAGGCCACAAGTAGAAAGCGCACCCGGAGCCATATCCTGCAGCATGCCCTGGAAATCCATCAGGCAGATGGCCTGGGCCTGCTGGATGTTCACCGGCGTAACGATCCCGTCCACCCAGATTTTCTCGTTGGGAATACCGGCCTCGTTTGCAAAATAGAGCAGCTCTACACAGAGCGCGGCCCTTTCGTTTTCGTCGCGCGGCAGTCCGTCCGGGCCCCACATAAGGGCGACAAAGTCGGTTCCGCTTTCCGCCACCATGGGCACCATACGCTCGTAGCGCTCCGGGCGGCACATGATCGAATTGACGATGTGTGATTTTCCAGGCACTTCCTTGATCACTTTCAGGGAGGCCTCGATGGCATCAATGTTGGATGTGTCCAGGGCCAGGGGAATGTCCGGTACGACATCCTGAACCACCTCCACAACCCAGGGCATCAGCTCGTGCCCGTCTTTTTTAGCAGGACCCAGGTTGATGTCAATCACATCCATCCCTTTTTCCTTCTGGAACAGGGCCTCTTCCTGGATCGGTTTGGGGTCGCGTTCTTTGAAAGCCCGGCCGATTTTGGTTGAAATTACGTTTAAGCTCTCGCCAATAAGTTGCATAGAACCTCCCTTCTATTCATTTCAGTACGGGTGAATGGCCCTGGTTCGGTCTGACTTCGTGTTTCCGCCAGGTGACCCAGGGCCAACCGGATCATACCTTTTGTGCCAACAGCCGACTGCTATTTTGACTTGAGGAACGCCGGTAAATGGGCTGCTTCCCGCGGACCAACCGTAATGGTCCAACCGGGCAGCTCTTCCTCGATGTCGCCGACAATTGCCGCGGCGTAACCGGGGATCACCAGTTCCTGATGCTTGACTTTATCCATGATACCGGACTTTTTGACAAACATGCCGACATCATCACCAGCGAACTTGCCAGCGGCCCAGGCCGTCAGAACTGAAAGGCCCTCGGAGTCCTTGATCAGCAGCCAGGTGGGTACTCGGCTGCCCTCAATTTCACCGGACACGATAAAGTAGGTCAACGCAAAGTTTGTGGTCACCAGTACCGGGGAGTTCTCATCCGGGTTGCCGATCTCGTAGATACCCTCTTCCACCGTCATGGGCCGCTGCGGGTCGGTAAAAATGTTTAACCGCTCCAGCAGCAGCGGGAAGACCGCTTCGCTGGCCAGATCGGAAAACACCACGATGCCGCCGTACTTGGCCACGAACATGGCACCAATGAGGGCCTCCATATCCAGGTTGCCGGCCATTGCACAGGGGAAGGTGATGGTGGGAAACCCCACCGCGCGGTTGCTGTCTTTAAGCGCCGCCCGCCGCAGAGCAATCTGATCCTCAAGCGCCTGCTTCACTTCCCTGGCGCCGGTGTCAATCACCAGATCTTTGAGCCCCATACCGGTGAGCTTGTCGGAAAGGGCCGTGACCCCGTCAATGGACTCGGCTTTCAATGCCAGCGGGAGGCCGTTTTCCAGGGCCAACGCACCGAAATCATCCACATTGGCTTCAGTTGCCGCGTACATGAGCGGACGTTTGAATCCGGCAGCCTCTACCCCGGCTTTCATCACGGCCAGATCTTCGGTCATCAGGATTACGTTGAACTCGGATGTCTCGGCAATCTGTTTGGCTACCGCGCCGAAAGCCGCGGCATCGCCGTTCACATCATTAACCACGGCCAGTTCAGGCCTCAGGTTAAAGCCGACACGCTCAAACTGAAAGGCATTCCAGCCCTTGAGTTTGGCTTCAAGGTCGGCAGCGCTGATGTCGGAATTGATCGTCCCGGCAATCAGGGTGGGATTAAAGAACGTTTTTTCATGGCGGTACTGCACAGTCTCCCCGCCGGCGGTCGCCTTGCGGACTCCCGCGCCCACAACTACCGGGCGAATCGGAGGTGCCGACGCTTCGGACAGCTGTTCACGGGCCTCATCCGAAACATACGGACAAGCGTCGAGCTCAGCTTTGCCGGAAGCAAGGTTCATGGCAAACGCAAGACAGGTGGGAACACCGCACTCCTTGCAGTTTGTCTTCGGCAGGAGTTTGAAAATTTGAATACCGGTTAATG
>CAZWPX010000058.1:0-30654 GCA_964636125.1 uncultured Desulfobacterales bacterium
TTCTACATAGCACAGTTTAAACAATATTTGGAGTATTTATTTGCCGGGTTAATATCCATACATTCAGGGCAAATCCCGTGGCTAAATTCAGCTTCTGAATGCTTGTGGATATAGCTCTCAATTTGATTCCAATACCCTTTATCATCTCGAATCTTTTTACAAGAGGCGCATATTGGTAAAAGGCCACTCAGAGTTTTTACTTCAGCTTCCATTACTTTTCGTTTTGTAATGTCCTCAATGACTGCAATATGCTGGGTTAACTGTCCACCAGTTTTCCACATGGGAGATACAGTGAGATTTACCCATACAGTTGAACCGTCCGGACGGAAATATCGTTTTTCAATTGAAAAATCGGGAATTTTCCCTTCCATCAGTTCCTGCATTTTATCCAGGTCTGCCTGCAAGTCATCAGGATGGGTGATTTCCCGGAAGTTAATGCTCTTTAGATAATCAAATGAGTGACCAACGATATCGCAATATTTCCGATTTATTTGAATTAATTCTCCGGTGCGTGTTGAAGTCAGTGCAACACCTACCGCAGCCTGTTCGAATATTGCGCGAAACTTTTTCTCGCTCTCTTGCAGTTTTTCCTCTGTCTGCTTGCGCTTATGGAGTTGTTGAGATAAATGGTGAGAACTGAATCCTATCCCGGTAAGTCCCACTATCCAGAGTAATCCGAGAATAGTAGAAAATTTAATAATGTGGAATCGCTCAATTACCTGCAAAGGAGCCATCGGGACTGCAACGCTTATCCCGCCTCTAACGTCTCCCAGTTTATATCCCTGGACGGCATGACATTTTAGGCAACCACTTTCCGTCAATAATGGACGCATAAGACGCATATAATCCTTACCTTCCATTTTTTCGACAGAACTAACTTCCTTTTCACCGGCCTGGAAACTTTTCAATGCATCGGATTCCCAAAAGTCAGGGGCATTTGCGGGGCGAATAGGGTTAAGACTGGTAATGTGCCCCTTTACACCATACAGCTGCATCGCCATTTCGTGAATTTGGCGTGTCATATAAGCAGGATTTACCTTCGTCAGCTTTATCCCCAAAGGCGTTATAATATCGCGTTCAGGTACATCAAGATAAGGGTTGGGCTGTGTTTTTTGGTTTGATGGAACATAGACTCCGCCATGCCCTGCATTCCAGCGTCGGTAAATGACATCTTTCTCAAAGGCTGTACGGGCTTCTATACGGGCTGCATCCAAGGTCCCCGATTTTTCAATTTCTATATGCCATAACAATGATATTGCTATGAGCAGGGACCAGAGCACCGACACTCCCAGCGCATATGAATTTAGTCGGGTAGTGTTTTTTGTCTTTAAGTTGTTGTTCATGGCGTCCTCTTAGAATTACTGAGTTTCATGTAATCCCTTGTATTCACATGCTTTATTCCACGGAATTCTACTTCATTTTTTTCAGGAAAGATGATGGAGAGACAACAATGATATCACCATATGATTTCAATGAAAGCGGGTGCTTGTCACCGGAGATAATTGTTCGAACCTTTGCAGCCTCGGCACAATGGATAAACATGTCATCTGATTGATCGGCCAATATAATGGCCGGGGTTGCCTCGCAGGCTACTACTTCAAACCAGGGCAACACTTCCTGACGCAAAATGTACTGGATCTCATCTGCCGACAATTGGAATTTAGGATATGCAAGAACCCGTAAATATTCATCAATGATCTTTTTGGAAACATAAGGACAAATTCTATTCGACTTCCACAAGGGTAAAAGATTCCCCGGTGTGCCACCAAAAAGAAGTGCCGATATCACCACATTTGTATCGATAACAACCGGGACTATTCTTTTGATCTGGCCCACGACACCGCCTCTTGAACACAATCCTGTTTGAGTCCCAGCTTTTTCATCTTAGACCTGATATCCGCCAGGTTTGTATCGTAAATTTTTATCGGTTTCAGAAACACCACGCCATCCTTCAATCCAATATCGAAATGCGATGTATCCGGAAGTTGATCAACAATTTTTTTTGGAATGGTGATCTGGTTTTTCGAAGTCAATTTACCCAGCATGGCAAGGCCTCCTTTTTTGCATATATTCTTACTTCCTTACCAAACTGATAAACAACATTCGGTTTCAAGTCAACACCAGATACGCGAATAAGCGACAGCTTGTCTTTTTGCATTGTCTCACCCTGAGACAGTCCGGATTGTCTCCGCCGGCTAGTTTAACAGCTATCTTTGACGTTTTTTCGTTATTTTACAGAAAGTTATCTTTGTATAGCAACCAGAAAATATTGGCACTTTACTTGCTAATGTTGTTAAGCGGATTATAATCAGTGAGGCAACACACTCTAATAATTTGAGGTAAAAATGAAAAAAATATCTTTTCTATCAATACTATTGAGCACTTTCTTGCTTATGATCGGGCCCCTCCTGGCTTCAGAAACTACCGCTGCCGTCCCCACTGTTTCGGGACAGATTGTAAACGGCCTGCGAATCCTGCCGGTCCCGGCTGATGGAGAGGGCCTTCAACTGAGTGTTTTCCGCGGCGATTACATCAAGTTTAAACTTGAGGAGTCCTTCGACGCCCCGTACCTGTCCATCCCGGAGCTTTCTATTCATCGCCAGCTCTCAAAGAACTTTGCCGAAGCCCCCTACTTTAAAATGAAACAGGCGGGCATGTTTGCTTTCACCCTGGGTAAAATCAGCGGACATATCACTGTAATCAATTACAAACAGGTGAGATATAAAGAAGTTTCGTCTGCTGAAGCTTCTGATATAATTGGAGCGCGCAGCCCCCTTATCTTGGATGTCCGCACACCCGGGGAATACAAACGGGGGCATCTGGAAAATTCTGTCCTGATACCCGTGCAGGTACTGCAGAGAAATTTAAACAAGTTGGGAGCCTATAAAGACCAGGAAATCCTGATCTATTGTGCAACCGGCAACCGCAGCACGGTGGCTTCAAAAATTTTAATCGACAATGGGTTTAACCGCATTTTAAATCTGCGCCGGGGGATCGTCGACTGGTATAAAAAAAAATACCCGATCGTAAATTGAAATCACCATAATAATCATCTGCCTATAAATTTGTTAAAGCCCGGATCTACCCGATAGGGGAGCCGCCCCGGCAAACTGGAAGGTTACTGATGATTATTATCGCCAGTGCCCGATCGAATTCGCGTAGTATTCCAGGGTTGCTATTTCTTCCGGCTTGGCCTTGAATAGACGACCGCTTACGGTAATCATACGCCTTATCCTTAAAAACTCCACCGCGTCGGCGATTGTGCGCGCCCGGGTGCTGCGCGGCACCTCGAAGATCGGTGCGCCCTCGGCCTTGAGTTCGTCTATCATCTTGTTGCTGCGTTTTTCAATTTCCAGGATGTCCATCTCCCCGCCCGGGGCTTCTATCAAAACCGTGGAAACCAGAGATACCGGCAGAACGGGTACAACCTTGGCAATCCCTGCCATCAGGCGGTTGCTCAGTTTCTCAATTTCTACAAACCGCCGGTTCCTTTTCAGGGTGCTGAAATCGGTATCCGTTTCACGGCAGTAAGCCTTAACCGACAACGGGGTCCCGAAGTTGACGCAGGCGTATCCGTATCGGCGCCACCGGCTGAGGACCATCAGGACCAGGCTGTGGGCAATGAAACGGGCCGTGGTCCATAAAACAAACCACCAGCTGCGCCTGTCCGCAGCCAGGTCTCGGGCCCGCAGCAGGCTCCGGTCCTCAAGGGTCCGGTCGTAGTTGATTCCCACCGGTATAAAGACGATGTCCCGGTCTGACTCACGGCTAAACCCACGGAGCATGTAGTCAATGAGGCCGAGTTTCGGTTTTTGCAGCCGGCCGTCCTTGCTGAGGCCGCCCTCCGGGAAAACAGCCTGGCAAACCCCTTCGCGCGTCGCCATGTCAATGTAGCGCTCCAGCACCTTGCGATAAAGCGGGTTGCCGGATCGCCGCCGGACAAAAAAAGCCCCCATGGCCCGAATAAGCATCTGCAACGGCCATATTTTAGCCCACTCCCCTACTGCATAGGAGAGTGTGGTCCTCTCGGCCGCCAGAAATGCTACCAGGATGTAATCCATATTGGAACGGTGGTTCATGACAAAAATAACGGTGGAATCGGGATCAAGGGATGCATACTGACTACCGTCCAGCAGGCCGACACGCACCCTGTAGAGCAGCCGGGCGATTTTTTTGGCGATCCAGTACCCAATCCGGAAGTAGAGATACGCGTTAAATGAGGGGACAGTTTCGCGGGCATACACCACCACCTTACCCTGCACCACTTCCTGCGGCATATCGTGCTGCACGGCGTACTCTTTTATCGCTTCGATGACCTGGGGGTCGTAAACCAGCCGGTCGATGAGGACCTGCCTTTTCGTCAACTGGAAGGGTCTGATTTCTATATCCAGGCGGGTACCGATTTCGTCAAGCACCCGGTTGATACGCCTGCGGAGAAACCAGCGGGTGCTGGGAATCAAGACGCGGTCCAGCACGGCAATGCCGGCAACCACCAGCAGCAGGAGAAGAAGCCATAGGGAGATGCTTATCTGGTCACTCATTCAAGCTCACCTCGTGAGAAATGCCGCTTGTGGGTGTTATTACAGATCTTCAATCTTTAGCAGATTGTGTCGCCTAAGTCCTGCTGCGCGAAACAACGGACCCGGATGTCATCACAGGCATTTTGAAAGGCCTCAACGGAGTAGGGGCTTTCCGGCTCATCCGGCAGTTGTTCCCGGGCGACCCTGAAAATATCCGTCAATTCAAAGGCCACGTTACTGCCCCTTTCCGAGGCGCAGTCCCTGCGGGTCGCATCGTAATACCGGTGAATGGTCACCTTGTAACGTTCCAGCAGTTCATTGAAAAGTACTTCCGGTTTTTTCTGTCCGAATAGCGTCATACCCTCTTCCATATAATGATCGCGGCAGCGTCTACTCAGAAAGGGCCGGTTTCAGCATAATCAACCCGGCCTGATGATCCTGAACCCGAGATTCGAATAACCAAGCTGCCTGGGAAAAAGAATTCGAAAACCGGGCCCGCACTCCTCCGGGCTCGATTTCCAGCTGCCGCCCCGGCCGGCCTGTTTCTGCCCGACATCGGCGTATACGGACCCGTGCCGCCCGTATGTCTGCTTGATCTCTTCCGCGCTGCCCTCCCCGCACCATTCCATCACATTCCCAAACAGGTCATACAACCCGAGGCCAGTGGACGCTTTCTGGCCGACAGGCTGCGTGGTCAGGCCGCTGTTCCCGCTGTGCCAGGCAAACCGGTCAACCGCCCCCCCCCCAATGCCCGGTGCAGGCCCGCTTTCCCACTGGGCCGCGTAAACCCACTGGCTTTCAGTAGGCAGGCAAAAAACGTAGCGGCTCTGGTTCAAATCTGCCAGACGTCGGGCGAAATCCAGGGCATTCCCCCAGGCAACCCCCTCCACCGGATAGCTGCTGCCCAGTGCAAAATGAGACGGGTTGGCACCCATAACCTGCTGCCATTGTCCCTGGGTAACCGGGGTGCGCCCCATCCAGAAGCCGGTCATGGCGTCACCGGCTAACGCGGCCGGGCGGCCCGGAATCCACACGAACTCAATTCCCGCCACCGGTTCCCGCCACTGCTCGCCGGGACGATAGGGGTCTTTGTTTGGCGGCCTGGAAATACGTGAGCGGCCACTCTCCCGGTTGCCGATCCGGGGCCTGCCTCCCGGCCTGCCGCCTGAGACCCGGCCCCCAGGTGTTTTTTCAGGTACGCGGGTGTCCCCGAGGACTTCCCGGATTTCACTGAAATCTTTCGGTCGCCGGTTTGCATTGAATTGGACACATTGTTCAACAACATAACGAACATGATCCGGCAGGTCTCTTCTGGAGAAAGTGATCCCGTCGGATTTTATGCGCCGCGTCCGACCGGAAAAGTCCTCATCCGCATAAGGCAAATGGCCTTCCAGGATGAAATAGCTGACCATTCCGAAGGAGAAGATCACTGCCGGCACATTGGGTCGGGCACCCTGCAGGATAAATTCCGGTGATGACCAGTTCGGGGAAAACTGGGCCCCGGCCAGCGTGGAATCGCTGCCCAGGCGTTTGAGCCCCCCCAGGTCTCCGATGAGCACCTCTTTAGATTTATTGATCAACAGATTGGAAGGCTTCAGGTCGGTGAGCAGGAAAATACCGTCGGTTTCAATAGAGAGACGGTTGAGAACAGCGGCCAGGGAACTCATCAGGGACAGGGCTTCCGCCACAGGCAGGGGATGATGGTCAATGATGTAATCCAGCAGGTTGGACTGGCACAGCTGCATCAAAATGACAAGGTAGGCCCGTGCGCTGCTGCGGTCCGCCTGTTTATCCACCATGAAGAAGTCATAGACCTCTACAACCCCAGGCCCCTTTATAGTTTCATAGTATTCCCGGACGGCATGAAAATCCTGCGAAACCCGTGAATCAAGTTTTTCAGCCGTCGCGTATCCCAGCGATCGCTCTGCCGTTATGGGGACAACCTTGACGGCGCGCTGCTTGAACGCATCATGCAGCCGGTAAACGTTTCCGTATACACCTTTGCCGATCTTTTCATCGACGGTGTACGCGGGAAGGCATTTTTTTATAATTTCCTCCATATCAGGGCTGGATCTCCACAATAATAAATGTCGTATTATCTTTCAAAAAAGCCTTTTTTAGCGCATCCATCAGGACCGGGCCATTGTTAACCGGATGGTCCCCCAGGGCAGCACCGATTTCACTGTCGGTCAACACATCGCACACCCCGTCGCTGCAAATCAGGTAGCTGCCGCCGGCCGGTGCAATCGTTTCAGTTTTCAGATGAATCGTGTCCAGGGCCCATTTATAAGCAAAACAGGGACCTAATCCGGCGGTTATCAGATTCCGATAAGGGTGGGTAAACGCCTCTTTATCTGTAATTTCCCCCTCATCAAGCAGAACCTGCACAATGGAATGATCATAAGAGAGGCACTCGGGTTTTCCGGTCGACACCCTGTAAACCCGGCTGTCACCCAGGTTAAAAACCTGCAGGCCATCGGGGGCGGCCAGCATCCCGGCCACCGTGGTCCCGCACTCTTCACTGAAATCATCTGTCATGGCCAGCTGTATCTTCTCCAGGTGGCCGCGGATATCTGTGGCCCGATCCGATCCGTTGGCAAGTGCTGTGAGGTTCTCGCATACAAACCGACTGGCCTTTTCGCCCGCAGCCAGCCCCCCCATACCATCACAGACGGCCAACACCTGGTTTGCGGTTGAAGAAAATTCCCGGCTGATTTCATCCTGCCCGGTCTGGATCACCTCCTGTTGGATGAGGACACAATCCTCCTGATTCTCCCGCGGCCCCACTTCCATCGCGCAATAAACTCTGAAATTCATACAATCAACCTGCTGCCACCGGCCTGCTTTGTTCTGAGGTTTGCCCCTGCCAGTAAATGTTTACTTTGAAAAAATAACGTTATACAGCTCGACAGCGAGCGCCTTGTCCAGTTTCTTTAAGATTTTGTACTGCTCAAAAGCATCGTTGATATCAGACCTGTCATGGTAGGCCAGGCCCAAATAAAAATGTGCCCGGGCATGGTCGGGCTGTTCGGCCAGCACCCTTTTGATCAATGTAACTGCCGCATGCCTTTCCCGCTTTGCAACCAGCAGCATCGCCAGATTAAGGTTTCCATCCACATGCCCGGGATCCAGGGCCAGGGCCCGGCGATACGTTTTCTCGGCCTTGCTCTCCTTGCCCAGGGCCGCATAAGCATCCGCCATCACAACCAGCAGATCCGGATTTCCCCCGTAGGTCTTCAATCCCTTTTTGGCCACTGAGATTACCTGGTCATATTGCTGGTGCATGAACAGTATGCGCGCCTGATCCAGCGGGGGAGAACCCGCGATCACCGGGTTGAACGTGTAAACCAGGGCAGCAGCGGCTACTGTCCAGGCCATGATCAGGTATTTCATAGCAACCTCCATCCGGCAGGGGTAACATGCAATGGATATTTCACAATTTCGCATTCATTGCAACAGATGTTGTCGTGTCGAAACCCGCCTTGCGCCCAGCTTGAATGCTTTAAATTTGTTATATTTCAGCGCCTTGAATGGTACCGCCCTCTTTCAGGACGATTTTCGCACAGCGCCCCTGCAGGTGCCGAGCCGTTCGGCCTCCCGCCGGATCAATTCCAGCAGCACGCGTCGAATAATGCCTGAGAAGGGGCGTTGGAAATGTGGCCTTGAAGTTACTTCAAATTGTGCATTTAGCCAATCTCTTTATTGACAGGCCCACCTGTTTCCAGATAAACAATTGCACCAATCAGTGCCCTTACTGCGGGTTTAACAGCAGCCATGACATGCCCCGCACCCGGTCAGTGACAGAAACCTGGTATAGCTGGGCGTCACCAAAATATCCGCCGGAGCCACTACTGTTGTGGGCGGACATATCGACTCGGATGCCCCAACCGGCCAGTTCAATATCTGTGACCACCGCTCTGTGGCCGCGATGAAAAAGGGCCTAAGATCTCAGTTTATCGTGGGTTGCGGAGGTGGCAGCCCCTGGACCGCATCACCCCGGACCGTGCAAAGGAATACCTGACATGGCATCCCCCCTGTGTGCCTTAATAGCGGATTGCAACCATACAGATGCCCTCAAAGCGGCCGCTGAATTCCACCATGCAGGGTACGATCTGACCTACCAGGTCGTCGCTAATACCGGCGACTTTCAAACAGCACTGCAAAATGGCCCCTGGGATGTGATCATCTCCGATTTGTACCTGGCCGACTTCACCGGGTTGGAGGCCCTGGAGATACTTGCCTTAGAGGCTGTGGAGAGCCCCGTTATCATTTTTGCCGAAACCATTCCGGATGGCATGGCTATCAACGCCATGCGGCGGGGTGCCCGGGACTGCATCACCAAGGACAACCTCAAACGTCTGGTGCCCGTGGTTGAAAGAGAAATCAAAACCGCACGGCATTGGCAGGCACACCAGCGGGTGGAAAGAGATGGGGCTGCTTATCGCCGGCAGCTAGAGGAGCTGGTCAGGAATCTGCCCGTCGGGGTCTACCGCAGAACACCCGGGCCGGATGGCCAGTTTGTTATGGCCAACCCAATGATCGCCAGAATTTTCGGGTATGAAACGGTATCTGATTTCATGCAATGCAACTTTGCCGACCTTTTCGCAAAAAAAACCGCCCGCGAATACTCTAACGCCAAAATTGTTCGTGATGGGAAGGTGGAAGGTGAAATCCTGCGTTTGAGAAGACGGGACGGCACCCAAATCTTGGGCCTGGTCACAGCGCACGCGGTTCGCGATAATAAGGGCGACATCGAATTTATTGACGGCATCATTGAAGACTGCACCCAGCGAAAAGTATCCGAAGAAGCCATGATTCAGTCAGAGAAAATGATCTCTGTGGGCGGTTTGGCGGCGGGCATGGCCCATGAAATTAACAACCCCCTGGCCGCTATCATGCAAAATGCCGCCCTGCTCCAGATGCGGCTGACCCGGGATGTACCCGACAATCACCAGGGCGCCGCCCGGGCCGGTACCAGCCTGGCAGCCATTCAGGCCTATACAAGCGACCGGGGCTTGCCGGAACTGCTGGCCCGGATACAGGACGCCAGCAGACGGGCCGCTGACATTGTCAAGAACACGCTGCACTTCTCGCGCAAGAGTACGGCCCAAGTGACCCCCAACAATCTGGCTGAGGTTCTGGACAGGACCTTGGCTCTCGCGGAAACTGATTATAACCTGAAAAAAAATTACGACTTCAAGCAGATTAAGATTGTACGGGAATATGACCCGACGTTGCCGCCCGTTTTGTGTGAAGAGAGCAAGCTGCAGCAGGTCTTTTTGAATCTGCTCTCCAACGGGGCCAAAGCGATGGCTGCAGAAACCCAGACCCGTGCGCCCCAGTTCAATATCAAGACTTCCCGGGATGGCGAGATGGCCAGGGTAGACATCGCGGATAACGGCCCCGGTATGGATGCGAAAACATGCCGGCGCGTATTTGAACCTTTTTTTACCACCAGCCCCACTGATGAGGGAACCGGGCTGGGCCTTTCGGTGTCCCACTTTATCATTACCGATAACCACAAAGGAAAAATTGGTGTGCACTCGACACCGGGCCAGGGAGCTAATTTTTTCATAAAACTGCCGCTTTAGTGAATCCTGCCCGGATTCAGGTATTCAGGTTAAAGATAGAAGACTGAAGTGACTAAAGTGATCTAAAGAGCACCACGTAAGGCACTTGCTTCGCGACGCCTGAAGTTCTGGTGTCGCTTCGCTCCGCTGGTTTTATCAAATCAGTAGAATACCTTAACTTTAGCTCACTTTTAACTTTAGTTCACTTTAGACACTTGCTTCAATCTGCAAGGCAGAGCCAACTGTCTCTGACCTGGCCCTGACCAGGTTTTAAGGTCGAATAAACAGGCCTCAAGGAAGAATCACATGTCAGAGCTCAAAACCGCCATGGATGTATTCAAGCTGCTTGAAAAATCCAATTGCCGGGAATGCAATGAAACAACCTGCCTGGCCTTTGCCGGTGCGGTTTTCCAGGGCCGTAAATCCCTGGATCAATGCCCCCGTCTGGATAAAGCCGTAATCGCACAGCATGGGGGCAACGTTGTAAAGCCGCAAACAGTCCAGGAAGATATGGAGAAGGCATTGCAGCTTTTAAAAGACCGGGCCGCGGCCATCGATCTTCCGGCGGTGGCATCCGAATTAGGCGGGCGGATGGTGAATGGACGCCTGACCCTGAAAGTGCTGGGCAAGGATTTCGGCGTCGACCCAAAAGGCAACCTCTATTCGGATATTCACGTACACCCCCGGGTGGTCATTCCCATCTTGAACTACATCATCGACGGTGGCGGCGTAACGCCTTCCGGAGAGTGGGTCCCCCTGCGCGAGTTGCCCCATGGCCAGGACTGGTACCGGCTCTTCGGGCAGCGCTGCGAAAAACCCATGAAAAAAGTGGCCGACACCTATCCTGAGCTCTTCGAGGATATGGTCCACCTGTTCAGTGGGAAACGGGTAATGAATCACTACCAGGCTGATATTGCCGTCGTCCTGCAGCCGCTCCCGAATATACCGCTCCTGATCTGCTACTGGAAACCGGATGAGGGTCTGGGCTCCGATCTGAACCTGTTTTTCGACGCCACTGCCGAAGAGAACCTGAACATCGATTCCATTTTCGCCCTGGGCACCGGACTGGTCATGATGTTTGAAAAGATCGCTCTGCGCCACGGGATCCAGTAAAGGGTGCAAGCGGAGCGAGTTCCCTGACAATCAGCAGAGTGACATTAATGCAAAACGGTTTGTAACAAGCAGGATATTAGAAAAAGATATGCAAACTCAGGCCTCCGCCAAAGCCTCTTTGGCACGTCTGACCAGCAGGCGGCAGCAGTTGAGGATATTCTTTTCACTGTAAAGGGTAAATTCGTCCACATAGTATTTCCGGTACAGCTCGCGGGCCAGGCCTTCATCATCGGCCCGGCTGCGGCGGACTGCGTCCAGAACCCAGTCGACCTCACAACGCGCATCCCGGATGGCTGATGGGGCCTCCGGTCCCCTGAGCGGTCCCTGGTGGGCGGGTCCGAGAAGGGCCGGCTCCAAAGCTTCTATTTGATCGAGCGTCTGTCTGAAAGCCTGAAATCCGGTAAAAAAAAGCGGGCTGAAACCACGACCGGGGTAATGAAAACCAAGGCTGTCGGATACGAATAGCGCCGCCTTTTCAGGAACCGCCACCATAATGTTGCCCGGGGAGTGTCCCTTTACAAGGCTGCAACGCAGCGTAAGTCCGCCCAGGTCCAGGTCGGTGGTGTCGCCGACCATTCGGTAATCTTCGGGAAACACGAGTTGCTCCAGGGGAGGACGCCCCACTGCCCAGCCTTCCTGGCCGAGACGAAGACTGGTATACCGGTCTTCGTAAATCATACCCGGCAGGGCTTTGGGGTGCAGGGCAAATTCCCGGGCCCCCACGCCGGCAACCAGCCGGGCCTGCGGATAGCGGTCCCGCAACCCGGGCAAGCCGGTGAGGTGATCGCTGTGCGGATGGGTCAACACCAGGTAATCCGGTGACACGCCGAGATGATCAAGCTGACCGATGACGGCATCGACCACCCCTGAAACCCCCATCTCAATCAGGGCGGACGAACGGGCTCCTTTTACCAGGTAAAGGTTGAAAAAATAGTTGCCCAGCAGCCAAACAGAATCGTCAAGCTGTATCGGGCACACCTTATATTTTTCAGGCTGATTGATCTTATCCATGGCAACGGCCTCACTTTCCTGAATTCATAACGGCAGTAATAGCTCGGGCTGAAGCTCTGTTTTAATCGCCTTGCTAACCGCCCTTTGCTTCAGTCTTCAGTCTTTATACCTGACTTTCTTCACAATCATTTGGCAACCCAGCCCGTTATCTCCGACCGGGCCCTGGGGACCAAGTTTTTAAGGGCAAACATAATCACCGGTACCGGATGCGTCCAATAATTATTAAAAAAGAGTGGGCCTGACCAGTTTACTGCTTGACATCATTTGATATTCTCTTAAACTGGAAATCAGTACGTGTGGAGTAACCTCACCCTCAGGCCCCAACCCAGGAGCAAGCAATGAAACCCAGCCCTAAAAAGCAACCCGCACCCAACCGCTTCTTACCTTTTCTAGCGTGGCTGAAAACCTACCAGACCGCCTATATAAAGGGGGATGCTATCGCCGGCCTCACAGTCGCCGTGGTATTGATCCCCCAGGCCATGGCGTATGCCATGCTGGCCGGTCTCCCGCCGGTATACGGCCTTTACGCCGGTGCGGTCACGCCCTTGATCGGCGCCCTGTGGGGCAGCCTGAGGCAGCTGGCCACCGGCCCTATTGCCATCATGAGCCTGCTGGTACTCACAACCCTGACCCCCATAGCGGAGCCGGGCAGCCAACAATTCATCGAGCTCTCCTTTCTGCTGGCATTTCTGGTGGGCGGGATATACCTGCTGGTCGGCCTTTTCCGGCTCGGCCTGATAATGTCCTTTATCAGCCATTCGGCGGTTAAGGGCTTTACTTCAGCCGCCTCACTGATCATCATTTCCACCCAGCTGCCCCACCTGCTCGGCGTCCAGATCGAACGCCACGAATATATGTTCCCGAAACTGCTGGCCATTGCCCAGGAGCTCCCCAACCTGCACCTGCCGACTCTCGGCATCGGCCTGCTATCTCTGGGCATTATCGTCGGCATACGCAAATTCAGGCCCAATTTCCCGGGAGCCCTGGTGGCCCTGGTGGTCGCCACGCTGCTGGTTTACTTCCTGAAACTCAATGAAACCGGGGTTGCCATTCTCGGCAAAAATCAGGGAGGACTGCCCACGCCGAGCCTGCCGCCGTTTGATTTCGACATGCTCTTCTACCTGAGTGGACCGGCGGTGGTGCTGGCCCTGGTCAGCTTCGCAGAAACCTACTCGGTGGGAAAAAGTATTTCGGCGGAAACCAAACAGAAACTGGATGTCGACCAGGAGTTTCTCGGCCAGGGCATTGCCAACCTGGTGGGCTCCTTTTTCCAGTGTTACCCGGTGAGCGGCTCTTTTTCCCGCACGGCCATCAACTATGCCAGCGGGGCTCGCACAGGGATATCCAGCGCCATTACGACTTTCAGCGTGATCATCACCCTGTTGTTTCTCACCCCGCTTTTAACTTTTATCCCCAAGGCAGCCCTGGCGGCTTTGATCATCACAGCCGTCCTGATGCTCTTTCATCCCCGGGAAGTGTTCAAGCTCTGGCAGATGAACCGGCACGATGGGATCGTGGCGATCTGTGTGTTTATCCTTTCACTGCTATCCAAACCCGACTACGCGCTGCTGATCGGCATTCTGCTGAGCCTGATCTTTTTTCTCTGGAAGACCATGCGCCCGCGGATTGTACGTGTGGCCAAAGATCCCGAGCTGAATATGTTTGTGAATGCCGACGTCTTCAACAAACCGGGTTGTCCCCAGATCCTGCACCTGCGCTCGGACAATTCCATCTATTTCGCCAATGCCGAATATACGATCGAGCGTATCCTTGAAAGGCTTGAAGAAGTCGATACACCCGCCAAATTTTTGCTGCTCGATTTCCAGGCCATGGCGTTTATAGACATCACCGGCATTAATGAGCTGCGTGCTTTACAGGAAGAAGTCCAGATCAAGAAGGTAAAACTGGCCTTAATGGAAATCCATCGGCCGGTTCTGGAGGTGATGAAGAGTTCCGGGTTCCTGGAAGAGATGGACCCGGAGCTTATGCTCCAGAAAAGGGGGGAAGCCATTACGGTTCTCTTCCAGTATATTGACTATGACTATTGTAAAAATGTCTGCCCGCACTCCCTGTTTTTCGAGTGTAAAACGGTAAAGTAAAGAACTGATAAGTTCGCTACCTGGAAATTCAACCTATCCACCGTAGGTCAGTGTGCGAGCGAAGCGAGTTCCCTGACAACTAGCAGAAAAGAGAGAACGCGACCAGGGCCAAAAGATGCCCCTTGTGGCCGGACACCTAGAAGGCGCCCAGCTGACAGGGCTTCACCTTAATCCCCTGCCCTTCACACACACCACTGACCTTCAGCCGGGTCAATTTGAACCGCTCGGCAATCTCCCAGGCATCTGCACAGGCGAGCCGGTCTGCCTGCAGGGCCGCCCTGATCGCTTCCAGCAACTCAGGCCCGGCGGCCGTCTCGGCCTTGACAATCTTTTTTTCGGGAAGATAACCAAACAATCCCAATTGGCATTTGGCCAGGGAGAAATTCAGAAAATCCGCCGCCTGCCCCACTTCCAGGGGCATCACCTCAAGTTCCTTGGCGATTTTAAAGGCGACTGCGCAGGGCAGCATCTCGTCTCTGAGGTTTGTATTGATCGCTGTTACAAGCGCGGGATCCGGGTTGTAGCCCGGGGGCTGTTTATGGGCAAAGCCTTTCTTGTTGTCGGATGACATCGTGTTCACCTTGGTTGTGATCGGAGTTTTAGACGTTCTTTCAGTACCTTGATTTCAGCCTCTACCTTTTTGTATTCCTGGATATTGTCCCCAACACCCTTGCGGGTCCGCAGGTTGTCATTGAACAATCGTTCCTTGGCATCGTCCATCTCTTGCTTCAGCGGCTCAATCTGGGTGGCGCCAGTTTCGCCGCTCTTTTCCAGCTGTGCTATTTCGGCATCCAGGCGCCGGATCCGCTCAATGTCTTTCTTGCCCTGCCGCTTGACATAACGCCGCTTGGCATAAATCTCTTCAAATATTTCTTTCAGCCGGGCTTCCCGTCTGCTGATCTCCATCAAAGTGGATGTTTCGGCGTCTGCAGGCTTGTGCTGGTAGGCTTCTCCGGAATCAGATGGAGTCTGCCATTGAGGCTGCCCGGATTCAAGGTGACTTTCTTTTTCTTCCCAGGAGCGCTCAGCTTGAACGCCACCGGGCAGATCCTTGCGATTTGAAAAATGCTTAACTCCCTTTTCGTCGGTCCACTGACGCAACTCAGCACCAACCGGCCAGACAATCAGCATGGAGGCAAATGCCACTATCATGCACAGGCCGGTTTTCATTTTTGAGCAGCCTCGGCAGCCTCAATCTCTTCCCGCAGGCGGTGTAACTCCTGAATTTCGTCTTTAGTACCTTTCCGGCCCCGTCCGCTCTTTTGGTAGAATTTTTCTCGAACCTCTTCAGCTTCCTCCTCTAATTCTCTTATTTTCTCTGGGTCGGCATTCTTATCCTTTTGCAACGCCTCAATCTCTTCGTTCAGTCGAATCAACTTGTTGATGTCTGTTTTCCCGCGGCGCTTTATGTAACGGCGCTTGCTGATAACGCTTTCACGGAGTTCTGCCTGCTCTGCCTTTTTAGCATCCAGGGCCTCCTGCCGGGCTTTCTGCTCTTTGGCTACGACGGCATCTTTCTCCGCCTGACGATTGGCCGCTTCTACCTCCTTTACAATTCTTTCCTTCTCGGCGTTGCCAGCCTCATCCGCCGCTTTATCATATTTGATCTCATCCCGGGTTCTATCCGCTGTGACGCCTTCAGGCGGCGGGGAATTCGAAAAATGTTTGACCCCTTTTTCATCCACCCACTGGTACATCTCGGCTCCGGCGACCAGCGGCATGAAAACGCCCAGAGCAACCAGCAGCAGTATTAATAATTGTTTCATCCGTTCCTCCTGTAGCGTTCACGGGGAGCTTGAAAGGGCATGTTGATTCAGGAACCGTTATGAAACTGGTATGATATCACAGATCCGACAGGCCTGCAAATCCGGACGGCAGGTCTGATGGTGGGCGAAACTAAAGCGTTATTCGATAGCGGCACTTGTCCCCCTTGCCGAGGGAACAATTTGAAGAAGATTATAACTTTGAATCAGATTCAATTCTTGTTGACATTCAATAGGTGATGCCTTATGTGAGGTCAAGGCGTTTTTGAATGTGATTATAATTTCGAATCTCCTTCAATAACTATCCAACGAATTCACGCAAAGGTGCGGTCCATGGGAAATACGGTCAACCAGGTCTTCCGAAATCGAATCCGTAAATATCAAGATCGCCTCGCAGTTGAAAGAATGCTAAAACTTTAATCGAGCCGTTTTATACGGCCGGACCAACGCACACAAGGACAGGCTCAAATACAATATGCGGACATCCGTTCATACAATCACCCAAAACGCCATCGGCAAGGGCCAAACATCCCTATCGGAACATGAATCCAAGCAGCTGCTGGCTTTGCACGCTATCCCGATTCCCACTGAAAGGCTTGTGCCGACCGCCGACAAGGCCCTGGAGGCGGCAGAGGCCATCGGGTTCCCCGTGGCCCTGAAAGCCTGCTCCGCCCATTTAATGCACAAGACCGAATCCAATGCGGTGGCCTTGAATATAACCGGTCGTCAGGCTGTCCAAAATACTTTCGAAAAGCTGATGCGCATCGAGCCGGTGCCCGAAGGGGTCTTGGTTCAGGCCATGATTCCCGGCAGACGCGAACTGGTGGTGGGCCTGAATCGCGATCCCCAGTTCGGGCCTTGCGTAATGCTGGGCCTGGGGGGCATTTTTACCGAGGTGCTTGCAGACACCGCTTTCCGGGCAGTACCTTTCGACCGGGTGGAAGCCCTGGACATGGTGGCTGAATTGCGGGGTTCACAAATCTTCAGCGCATTCCGGGGCGAATCCCCGGTTGACCTGGAAAAGGTTGCAGATGTTCTGCTGGCCGTCGGTGAAATCGCACGGTCTCATCCTGAGATTTCTGAAATAGACATCAACCCGTTGATCGTCGACCCAGACGGACGGTGCGTGGCAGCTGACGCACTGGTTGTGCTGAGTTCACCCCAAGGTTGCATAAAAAATATATCAAAGCGGAGATAGACGTTCGTATTAACCAAAGAGCCGGAAAATTACACCTTTACCTGGAGTTGACCTCGGGTGGATTCAAAGGATTGGGCCAATTTTGCCATGTTTTTTACCCTTGCGGGAACAAGACATTTTTCCGCGGGCCTAACATCTTTTAAACCTTCTAAAAACAAGGACTCACTTACACATGACCGGTTCCATGCAAGAAAGCCCTCTTTATAAAATTGCCAACCCCGAAAGCATCGCTTTTTTCGGGGCGTCCAACAACACCTCGGCCATGGGCACCAGTATACTCAATTCCATCAAGGCCATGGGATTTTCCGGAGGCCTCTACCCGGTGCATCCAAAAGAGCCGCGCGTGCAGGGCCTGGAGACCTTTACATCCGTAGCAGATATCCCCGAAACACCGGATTTGGCTGTCATCGTCCTGCCCACCCGAATCGTGGTGGAGACCCTGGATGCCTGCGGCCGGAAGGGAATCCGCCACGCCATCGTGGTTTCCGGAGGGTTCAACGAAGTGGGCGCCTCGGGCGGCCGTCTACAGCAGAAATTGGAGGCGGTCGCCCGGAAACACGGCATCCGGTTTCTGGGGCCGAACTGCATCGGGGTTGTCAACAGCCACCGGCGCCTCAATGCCACGTTTCTGCCTTACGACGCCCAGCCCGGCTTTATCGGCATGGCCTCCCAGAGCGGCAGCTTCATCACCCAGATGTTCGACTACCTGGAGCGGTTCGGGCTGGGCTTCTCCATAGGTTTCAGCGTAGGCAACGAAGCCAGCATCGACATCGTCGATTGCTTGCGGTACCTGGCAGACTGCCCCCACACCCGGGTAATCGCCCTTTACATCGAGAGTATTCGCCGGAGCCGAGAATTTATTGATGCCGCCCGGGCCATTGTCCCGCGCAAACCCATCGTGGCCTACTACGTAGGCGGTTCGGAAGCCGGCCGGCGGGCCGGGTTCTCCCACACCGGCGCCCTGGCCGGCCCGGACCGTCTGTACGCGGGTATCTTCAGGCAAAGCGGGGTTGTCCGGGCGGCCTCCATCGCCGAACTCTTTGATTTCTGCTGGGCTCTGGGAACCTGCCCTGTGCCCACAGGCAACGACATGATCATCCAGACGCATTCCGGCGGCCCCGGGGCCGTCGCCGCCGATGCCTGCGGCCGGACCGGCCTGAATCTTCCCGAAATCGCTCCGGACACCCTGGCCCGATTGAAACCGTTTATGCCGCATACCGGCAGCTGCCGCAATCCGATCGACCTGACCTTCACCCGTAATCCCCTGGACTATTACCTGAAGATTCCGGAAATTCTCCTTGAAAGCCCGGCCTGCAGCGGGGTTCTCACCTATTTTCTGGTGCCCAGCAAAACGGTTCGCCAGTCGTTGGAAAGACTGGGGATTGCAGATGCACAACTGGAAACAGAAACCGAAAAACTGCTTGAGGACCTGGCCCAGGCCATTGTCGGACTACCCGCTAAATATGCCAAGCCGCTTATCGGGTTCTCTTTCCGCAACCGCAGCGATCCGTTTACGCAAAAGCTCCATGACCATGGCCTGCCGGTTTTCCCCGACCCCACCCGGGCCGCCCGGGCCATGTCCGCCCTGGTCAACTACCGGCAATTGCGGGAGAAAATTATCGCATCTGATTCATTTAAGGAAAAGGGCACCCCATGAAAAAAATCCTGGGCATATCCACCTCTCCGCGTAAACCCGGTAACTGTGAAATCATGCTCAAGGCAAGGAGGGTGCGACCCAATCCGGCAGGCGATAGGCATTTCCATCTACCACAATCTCTGTTTCGGAAAGCGTCTCTAAAGCCTGATGAAACCGCCCACCCTCTATGATCTGGATATCAATCTGGCCAACGCCTGCTGGCTGATCACCAATACACTGCTGCTGCTACCGCTGCTGATCGCACTTACCCGTATCTGTAATCTGCTAAAAATTGAAAATGTCGCAATAATTTGTTATGCTACCAAATTGTGCGCGTACCGCACGGGCAAGTGACCGGCCACGGCCGAATACCCGGTTGCAATACGGCTGTCCCAATCCGGGGGGCAATGCTCAATTCGCAGACGCGACACAGCTTGAAATGGCATTGGATGCTATACCTTTATTCTTGCAATGACTGCTCATACTGGAAAGTACATGAATATCTTAGTGGTAGATAATGACATTGTATTCTTACGTTTTATGGAAAAATTCCTTGAAGCAGACGGGCACCGGGTTGAAACCGCCATTGATGGTTTAAGTGCCCTGGGGTTACTGGATGTCTTCATTCCGGAGATTCTCTTTGTAGATTACGTGATGCCCAACATCGACGGCAAGGCGTTCTGCCAGATCGTCAAGAGCAATCCGCTGTTTGAGTCCGCATTTGTTGTTCTGCTGAGCGCGGTGGCGGCGGAAGAGTGGACGGATCTTAGAAAAATCGGAGCCGATGCCTGTATCGCCAAGGGCCCCCTGAATAAAATGAAGGCCCATATCCAGGATGTGTTGCAAGATCCCGATTCCGCCAGAAGCTATTGTAAGGCAGGCAATATCATTGGTCTTGAAGATGTGTTTCCACGGCTGATTACCAAAGAGCTGCTGGCCTCGAAGAAACACTTTCAGCTGTTACTGGAGAGAATGTCTGAGGGCATTTTGCAGTTGAACCCGGAATACAAGATCGTGTTTGCAAACCCGGCCGCACAAAATTTTTTCAGACAGAGCGCAAACGCAATCCTGGGTGCGCCGTTTCTCGAACTTTTCCCCGACAACCAGAAAAAAACCGCCCGGGCCCTGCTGGAGAGCCGCAATCAATCCCCGGAATCAAAACCGCCAGACAACCTGATTGTGGTTCACAACCAATTTTTCACGCTAAAAATTATTCGCCTGAATAACGGAGAGCGCAACTCGCTGGTGATCATCAACGACATCAGTGCCCACAAACTCATTGAAAAAGAACTTAGAGACACGAATGGATTTCTACGCAACATTTTAAACAGCTCCTGCTCCATTTCTATTATTTCAACCGATCTGGAGCAAAATATCCTTTTCTGGAATAAAGGCGCCGAGAACCTGTTCGGCTATACCGCGGACGAGGTTGTCAGGAAACAAAAGATAAACATCCTTTACCCGGGGCCCCAGGAAAAAAAGTGGGCCGACAATCTGCGGCAGAAACTACGGCAGGACAAGCAGGAAATAAGTTGCAAACTCACTGAGATCTCCAAAAACGGGCAATCGCTCTATATGAACCTGCACCTGAGTCCGCGACTGGACCCACACGGCAACGTCGTCGGGATCCTTGGAATTGGTGAAGATATCACCAAGCGCCAGCAGACGGAGGATGCCTTAAGGGAAAGCCGGGAGAAATACCGGATCGTACTGGAAGCCAGCCAGGACCCGATTGTCGTCTACGACACAGACGACCAGGTCCAGTATTTCAACCCTGCGTTCACGCGTGTTTTCGGATGGTCCCTGGAAGAACGCCTGGGTAAACGCATGGACGATTTTGTACCCGGCGATACCCTTGCAGATACCCGCGATATGATTGCAAAGGTTATGCGCGGAGAGACCGTGTCTAATTTCGAAACAATTCGGTACAACCGGGCGAGACAACCCATTCACGTCAGCATCAGTGCCGCCATCTACAGGGACAGCCTGGGAAACATTACAGGCAGTGTCATTAACCTGAGGGATATCCGGGAAAGAAAAAAACTTGAAGGCCAGCTCCGGCAGGCCCAGAAGATGGAATCTCTGGGAACTCTGGCCGGCGGCGTCGCACATGACTTCAACAATCTTCTTATGGGCATCCAGGGCCGGGCTTCATTGATGAAGATGGACACCGACACCTCCCATCCCCACAGCGAACACCTTGCGGGTATCGAGGACTACGTCCAGAGTGCGGCCGCCCTGACAAAACAACTGCTGGGTTTTGCACGGGGCGGAAAATATGAGGTAAAAGCGACTGATCTGAACGAACTGGTCAAAAATCAATGCCACATGTTCGGCCGGACCCGCAAAGATATTACGATCCATACAAAATATGAAGCCAGCCTGTCGGCGGCTGAAGTAGATGAAGGCCAGATTGAACAGGTGCTGCTGAACATTTTTGTGAATGCCTGGCAAGCCATGCCCGGCGGTGGCAATCTATTTATCCAAACAGAAAACGACCACGTCGATACAGACAAAAGTGCCGCCTTTAACGTAGCACCCGGCAATTACTCTAAGGTATCTGTTGCGGATACGGGCACCGGTATGGATGCGGCCACACGCGAAAGAATTTTTGATCCCTTTTTTACAACCAAGGAAATTGGCCGCGGAACCGGTTTGGGACTGGCATCGGCATACGGCATCATTCACAATCACGGTGGTTTTATTGATGTCCACAGTGAAAAGGGAAAAGGCAGCACCTTTTACATTTACCTACCCGCTTCGGATAAGAAAGCGATCAAAGAGAAAAGGATACGGGAAACCATTCTAAAAGGGTCCGAAACGGTGCTACTGGTTGATGATGAAGATATCATTGTGGATGTAGGTCAGGATCTTTTAGAGATATTGGGCTACGAAGTCCTGGTAGCCAAGAGCGGCCAGGAGGCTCTGGAATTATACAGGGCCAATTTTAACCGCATTGACATCGTTATCCTGGATATGGTTATGCCCAAGATG
The DNA here is from genome assembly GCA_964636125.1 of uncultured Desulfobacterales bacterium. Taxonomy (GTDB): domain Bacteria; phylum Desulfobacterota; class Desulfobacteria; order Desulfobacterales; family CAJINA01; genus CAJINA01. Next base: position 21,905 of record CAZWPX010000058.1, read on the forward strand.
GACGGTGGTGAAATATACACCCGTCTGAAAGAGATAAATGCCGATATTAAAGCCTTGCTTTCGAGTGGCTACAGTGTCAATGGCCAGGCCAGTGATATCCTGAAAATGGGGTGCAACGGGTTCATCCAGAAACCTTTCAGCATGGGTGACCTGTCGAAAAAAATACGTGAAATTCTGGATGATTAATCCTTTGAAAACCCGACTGGAAAAACGTGGCCGGTGTAACGCATAGAAACCAATTATATGACGGGACAGGTGTTTACCGTATCTGGTTCTGCACGTTTCTAATTACCATCACCGCCTGGGGTCCACCTTTCATATTTATCTGCCGGCCCTGATGACCAGGTTTTCAAGATCGAACTAATTTGACCCTATAACAACACCCGCCTATTGACCATTAGAAACGAGGCTGCTATAGACTGAGCAGATATTCAGCCCCGCCTGACGAGCACTCTAAAAACTTAAAAATAGATAGTTCCACCCGGGCACTCGCAACGGGCGGCAGGAGACCACCGCCTGTCTCAGACACGACGGTTTACGGTCGGCACCTTCATCCGGGTAAATGTGCACATGCACCTTAAAATCATAAACAGGCCGCCAGGCCTTTTCGAAATTTGTTTTCTTATCATATTGATAGCCGGCCCCTGCCTTGCGGCTGTGACCGGAGCCTGGGCACTGGAGCCGCCGCCCATTCAAAAAGGCGTCCTTGACCTGCGGGAATGGAAATTTCAGCGAAATGGCCCGGTGGCCCTTGACGGCCAGTGGCAATTTTACTGGCGACAGTTTATTTCCCCCGGCAGTTTCTCAGGCGCAATCCCCCCCGCAACACCCGACTACCTCACGGTGCCCTATGTCTGGAATGGCCACCGGGTAAACGGGCAGCAGCTCGGGGGCGCCGGGTATGCAACCTACCGCCTGTACATACGCCTTCCGGCCACACCCCGCCCCCTGGGACTGCATATGCTCGACGCGGCCACTGCTTGTCGGGCCTATGCCAACGGGCAGCTTGTCTACCAGGCCGGAACCCCGGGCATGTCCCTCGGGCAGTCTTCGCCCAGCTTTCTACCCACAGTCATCAATCTTCCCAGCCAGGGCAATGACATCGATCTTGTTTTGCATGTGTCCAACTACCACCACCGCCAGGGAGGCCTTTGGGACCGGATCACCCTCGGTGACCCCGCCCAGCTCCATAAAATCAGGGAAAAACGCATTGCTTACAACATGATCCTGTTCGGCAGTCTGCTTTTGGCCGGCATATACCATCTCGGGTTATATTTACTGCGCCGCCATGACCTTTCACCACTCTATTTCGGGCTCGGCTGCCTGGCCATCCTGCTGCGGACCATGACAACGGGGGAGCGTTTTATAGTCCAACTGTTCCCAGCTTTCCCTTTTGAATTGCTGAGTAAAATGGAATACCTCGGCTTCTATCTGGCCATCGGCTGCTTTGCCCTCTTTGGTCAATCCCTTTTCCCCAGGGAATCCGACCGAAATACCATCCGGCTTTTTTCCGGGGCTGCAGTCGGCTTTTCTGTCCTGGTGCTTCTGACTCCGCTGCGGTTTTACTCTTACAGCACCCCGGCCTATGAAGTCGTGACAATCCTGGCATTGATCTACGGGTTTGTCATTATGGGACGCGCTGTTTTAAACAAACGCCCCGGGGCCGGCCTATTCCTGATCAGCTTCATCATATTGTCGGCCACGGCCGTCAACGACATTCTCTACTCCCGACAGTTCATCCATTCTGCCTATATTGTCCAACTCGGCCTGGTAGCGTTTATCCTGGCCCAGACCTTTTTGCTGGCAACCCGCTTTTCAAACTCTATCAACACAGTTGAAGTTCAACAACTCCAGCTGCGCCGCAATGAAGAAAAATACCGCTTGCTGGTTGACAATGCCAGCGACGGCATTTTTATCCTGCAGAACAGTGTAATCAGGTTTTTGAATCCGCGCACCAGGGCCATAACAGGCGTCCAGACCGCCGATCTGAACGGGCTTGCGTTTTCGTCCCTTGTGCACCCCGCAGACCGGCCCGGTGTCCACGAACACTTCCAAAAAGGTGCCCTTACCTCCGCAGGAATTACCACCCATGCCTGCCGATTGGATAACATCCCCGGAGACAGCCTGTGGGTGGAGCTGAACACGGTGCCCACCATCTGGGAGGGCAACCCGGCCACCCTCAATTTTATGCGCGACATCAGCAACCAGAAAAAACTTGAAGACCAGCTGCGCCAGGCCCGGAAAATGGAGGCCCTGGGCACGCTTTCCGGTGGCATTGCCCAAAACTTTAACAATATTCTGGGAAACGTTCTCGGAAATACGGAACTGTTGATAGACAAACTTTCACCGGGTGACCCGCGCAAGACCTATCTGCACCAGATCACCGCAGCCTGCATGAAGGCCAGACAGATGGTCCAGCAGGTCCTGATATACAGCCGCAAGGGGAAGTATACCCAGCACCCGGTCAGCATCGATAAAGTCATTGCCGGGGCGGTCAAGTTTCTGGGGGCTTCGATTCCCCCGGAAATCAAGGTGCTCGCGCATATCACCACCCGGAGCACGCTGGTCATGGCCAATGACACCCAGTTGAGCCAGCTCCTGCTGAACCTGGCCACCAACTCCGCCCACGCCATGCACGGCCGGGGTGGCAGCCTGCATATCTCCCTGCACAACCAGGTCGTCATGGCCAATCAGGGCCCCGGCGGCATCGACCTGCCCCCGGGGCACTATGTCCGGCTGACCGTGGCAGACAACGGCTGCGGCATACCGGTTGACGTCCAGGACCGGATTTTCGATCCCTATTTTACCACCAAGTCTGCGGGGCAAGGCACCGGCATGGGATTGTCCGTGGTCATGGGGATTGTGAAAAGTCACCGCGGGCACATCAACCTGGTGAGCACGCCGGGCCTGGGGACCACCTTTCACATCCACCTTCCGATCCACCGATCTGAAACCAGATCGGAAATGGCAAGCCCCGACGGTCGCACCCCGGTCGGTTGGGAACGCCTGCTGGTCGTGGATGATGATGAAAGGCTTTTGAAGGTTCTGGATGAAATGCTTACCCAGCTGGGCTACACGGTCAGCCCATTCAAGCATGCGGAGGCCGCCCTTGAAGTCCTGCACACAACCATTGGGGAATATGACCTGATAATCACAAATTTGTCCATGCCCGGGATGACCGGTATCGAGTTCGCACACAGGGTGAAAGATCTCTACGGCAATCTGCCGGTTATCCTGAGTACCGGATATCTGGAGCAAACTGATTTTGAGCAAGGCGGGATTATTGCAGCCGTGTTGGAAAAGCCCTTCCACAAGGAGGAACTCGCGCGGGTCGTGCGTGCTGTACTGGATGAGAAGGTAAAGCTAAAAATATAGCGCCGGAACACAGCCTCAGGGGCCCGGGGCAATCCCCCGCGGATCAGGGCTCGCGTAAAAATAACTTCACATTTTCAAAGCCCAACCATCTCAAGCAGCGGCGTTGCAAAAATACGAAATATGCCCGATATTTCTTAATTTTTGCGCCTTGCTGATTGAGCGCTTGAACCCTGAAAATTTGCGAACTTATTTTTGCGCGAACCCTAAGAATGATTCGATCCTATCGAAAAGATTGTGACTTCGCAAAAAGTTTAAAATACCAGGACTATTGGTAACCATTAATGGCTAATGGCTCCTAATTAGGGATTTACCCAACAATAAGGAGGTGCAATATGAGTATAAAGCCTTTTCAGGAAAAAATTCTCCAACAGCTCATTAACCAGGAAGCCCTGCTTTCCAAGCTGTACTCGATCTTTTCAAAGCAATTTCCTCAGTACAATGAATTCTGGGAAAAGCTATCGAAAGAAGAGGAAAGGCACGCGAAATTGATTGAGAAGCTATTGGCAGCGACAAAGACCGGCAAAATATTCTTTGATGAGGGAAAAATCAAAACCTATACGTTGACTGCATTTATCACGCGACTAGAAGGCATAATAGAAAAAGCCGAAAGAGGTGAATTCACCTATTCTTCAGCATTTTCATATGCTGTCGATTATGAATCTTCCCTGATTGAAAAAAATGTATTTTCTCATTTTGATTCATTGAGTGATAAAGCCAAAGGAACACTTAAGATACTGCAAGCTGAAACGATCAATCATGTCGAGCGGATTAGAAATGCAAGAAAAGCGGTTGTGTCGAAATAGAATCCGACCATTACTATCGGGAATTTTACCGCCAACCGATATACAAGAACGGTCCGATAAAGAATGAAAAACAAGTCTTTATTTGAATGGGTAAAGGCCCATCCCAAAGATCCGGCAACCGGAGTGCTGTTGCACAGGCATCTCGAATCACTTGCTACGATTGACGATGATGCACTTCAAAAACGCCTCCTAAAAGAATTGATACGAAGGTACGTGACACTCGAAAAACGAGTCGATTCTTTACTTAAAAATACACTCCCGACAACAGTGGCTGAAGAAATCAAATATGAAGACCGATTTTTGCCACGCACCTATCATTGTACAATTATGTTTACGGACTTTGTCGGATTTACAGCTCTTGCCGAAACCATCTCCAGAACTACTTTAATTGAAACACTGGATTTAATTTTCACAGAATTCGATGATCAAATTGAGAAATTTAAGGGAACAAAGATTAAAACCATCGGCGATGCCTATATGGCAGTTTTTGGAGCACCCATCGGATTCGATGAACACCCGGTTTTCGCTATTAGAGCAGCCTTGGATATCATCCGATTCATGGATCGGTTTAACCTGACTGCAGAGCACCCATTCCATATACGGATCGGTATTCATACTGGACAGGTGGTGGCTGGCGTGGTCGGCAAAGAGCGCATGCAGTTTGACGTTTTCGGTGATGATGTGAATATTGCAGCGCGATTTGAATCATCAAGTATTAAAGATCGAATAAACATTTCCCATACAACCTACAAGCTCTCCAGGGACCATTTTGACTTCGAGGAAAGGGGCTCGATCGAACTCAAGAACAAGGCTGACATGAAGGCGTATTTCGTTCTTGGAGAAAAGCATTAGTATTTCGTAATTAAGGGGAAATACAAAATGTCCAATGATAAAAAATATAACAGACCAATTCAAGTGGCCGAAGGCATATACTGGGTTGGATTTCGGGATGAAAGATCCAACTTGACATGTAATCCCTATCTGGTCGTTCAAGGCGACGAGGCAGTTTTGATTGACAGCGGTAGTCGCACGGATTTTGCTGCGGTAATGATGAAAATTTTGCAAGCTGGCGTCGATCCGCAACAGATTGTCGCCCTTATATACCAGCATTATGATCCCGACCTGTGCGGGTCGATGGCGAACTTTATCGACATGTGTGACAACCCAAATTTGAAGATCATTTCTGAAAAAAACAACAATGTGTTCATTTCTTTTTATATCCACCGGGATAAGTACCATCTTCTTGATTCAATAGACAATCATGATTACACATTTGAGTTAAACGGGCGGATGTTTGAGTTCATCGCGACGCCTTATTCCCACAGTCCTGGTAGTTTTGTAACCTACGACAAAAAAACTAAAACGCTGTTTACGAGCGACCTGTTCGGAAGTTATTCAACACTATGGGGCCTGTTTTTGGAACTGACCGAAGAGTGTTTTACCTGTTTGAATTATAATGAATGCCCGAATCTCAAGTTCGACTGCCCTGTTAAAGACATACTTGCCTTTCATAAGGAAATGATGCCGTGCAACAAGGCACTCAGATACGCCTTAAGCATAATTAAAAAGATGGCCATCGAACGCATTGCTCCCCAGCACGGGAGTATTTTGCATAAAGAAAAAGACATTTCATTCGTGATTCACAAACTAGGTGCTCTGGAAAGAGTAGGGATAGATGCTATTTTATGATTTTCTTTATATTCCCCGCAATCAATCGCAATGCAAAGATTGACTATAAATCATTTTCCCTTGCCTGATGCAATCCCAATCAATCCACCCCTGCTTTTATCTCCATATGGATTCAATGAATACCCAGTGAAGGCTTTCAGTGAACCAGGGGGGCAGCCTCCAGATTCCCATCCTGTTTTGTAAAACAAATGTAAATCCCTGAAATTAGGTTGTTAAAGTGTAATCGCCTGCTTTATAAAAGCAATCGTGTGACGATAGCCGTCGTGGTTGCTTTTAATAAAATTCAGGAGATTTACCCCATGACATCCCCGGCAGTACACCCTCTTGGAAAGAAAGCCCGCGTCCTCTTGTCCAGTGTCTTCGGACCTTTTGCGCAGGATGATAGTTACGGCAGTCGCAAGATCAACCCCATGGAGCTTTACCAGAATCAGGTTACCCGCGAACAGGGGGTTTACTCCTTAAGGATGTTCCACCGTTCTTTCGGCTTGATGCTCATCCAGAAAAATATCGAGGCGCCTTGCACGCTCCTGGATTTTCCTACCCTGGGACGCTTTGTCGAAGAACTCAAAACCAAAGCCTACGATATCATCGGGATTAGCTCTATTCTGCCCAATATCGGCAAAGTCAAGGAAATGTGCAAACTGATCAGGGTCCACCAGCCCCGGGCCACCATCGTGGTGGGTGGCCATATCGCCAACAAGGGCGGGTTGGCCGACCTTGTCAGTGTGGATCATATTGTCAAAGGGGAGGGCGTGCGCTGGTTTCGTTCCTTTCTCGGGCTGGATCCCGACAAACCCATAAAACATCCGGAGGTCTTGTCTGGGTTTAAAACCCGGATCATGGGGCACACCCTGCAAGATGGCATCGGCGATACGGCGGCCATGCTGATTCCTTCGGTGGGCTGCCCCCTGGGGTGCAATTTTTGTTCGACCTCGGCCCTGTTTGGGGGCAAAGGGAAGTCTGTCAACTTTTTTGAAACCGGGGATGAACTGTTTGCTGAAATGGTTCGGTTGGAAAAGAAGCTGCAGCTCAATTCCTTTTTCGTCATGGATGAAAATTTCCTTTTTCACCGCAAAAGAGCCTTGCGGCTCCTGGATCTCATGGAGTCACATGGAAAAAGCTGGGCGCTGAGTGTGTTCAGTTCGGCCAGGGTACTCAAGTCATACACGATGGCGCAGCTGATCAGCCTGGGTATTGGCTGGGTCTGGATGGGGTTGGAGGGCAGGCAAAGCAAATATGCCAAGCTTTCCGGTATCGATACCCGCGACCTCGTGGCGGACCTCCAGGCCAACGGCATCCGGGTGCTGGGCTCCTCGATTATCGGCCTGGAAGACCATACCCCGGAAAATATCGATGCGGTCATTGAGTATGCGATCAGTCACAAGAGTGTCTTTCACCAGTTTATGCTCTATACACCCATTCCCGGAACCCCGCTTTACGAAAAGCACCGCCGGGACGGAAGCCTTTTGGAGGAATCCAAATTTGCCACGGCGGACACCCACGGGCAGTACCGGTTCAATTATGTGCACAAGCATATCCCCGAGGGCGCGGAAGAGACCTACCTGCAAAATGCCTTCAAGCGCGATTTCGAGATCAATGGGCCCAGCTTTATCCGCCTGATCCGGGTGCTTCTGACGGGCTGGAAAAAATACAAGCATCATCCGAACCCCCGAATACGCAAGCGTTTCGCCTTTGAGGTGGACGGCCTGCGGTCATCCTGGGCCGGAGCGGCCTGGGCCGTGTTGCGAAAATACCGGCACGACCGGGCCCTGGCCCCCGAAGTGGCCGCGATCTTAAAGGACATCTACCATGAATTCGGCCTGAAGACCCGCCTGATAGCTCCGCTGGCGGGCATTTATCTGCTGGCGACCATCCGGTTCGAAGAGAAGAGGCTTGCCCGGGGCTGGACGATGGAACCCGATTGCTATTATGAGAAAAACAGTGCCGCATTGAGTTTTTCCCCAGAACCCGCAATGACGGCTGCCCCGGCGCCTGAGAAATTCCAGTTGGTGGGCCGCACACCTACCCCGGTGGGGCCGGGAGAGGGATAGCTTCGATTTCTGCACACCAGTTTACCCCTTCACTTCGAGTTTAAATCCGTGCCTCAGCCCAAAGGTCTACAGCCTGGAAACGGCAACAGCATGCACATCGTTTTTTTGCCTGTGGCAGAGGCATCTTGCCGCGGATGCTCAAGTTGGCTTGCAAAAACGCAGGAACTGACTATTGTGTTATTGCTGATACGAGACCAACTTTGAACCATGAATTGAGAATAGCTTGCGAGGGAGATCCAAATGGCGATTCAGGCAAATGTAAACTGGGTAAAAGACCTGCAGTTTATAGGCCGGGCCGGTGATGGCCCCGGTGTGGTAATCGATTCAACCAGGGGTGCCAGCGGGGCCGCTCCCATGGAACTGCTGCTGATGGGCGTGGCCGGCTGCACGGCCATTGATGTGGTCCTGATCATGGAGAAAAAACGGGCCCGGCTGACGAACTTTGCGGTGAATATTGCCGGCCACAAAGCCGAAACAGAACCCCAGCGCTATACCGATATTGAAATCGAATACGTATTGACCGGTGACAATATCAAGCCCAAAGGTGTTGAACAGGCCATTGCGCTTTCAGAGGAAAAATACTGCAGTGCCCTGGCTTCGATCAATGCCAGTGTCACGCATAGCTACCGGATTGAGTCGCCCGGTGATGAACCCGGGTGAAGCAGAACCGGGTATAATCTGGCTGAAGCTGAAGGCTGAAGGGGTCGCAAAGTAAAGAATCCTGGCCCAAAGCCTATACCTCTGAGACTGTGTCGCAATTGCTTCAATCACCCTGCCTTGAGTTCAAACTTCAGATTGAGTGTGAAGGCACTCCAATTGATTAACAGAACAC
>CAZWPX010000059.1:0-30395 GCA_964636125.1 uncultured Desulfobacterales bacterium
CCACCCCCAAATGTAACCGGCGTCCTCCACATGGGGCACGCCTTGAACAACACCATGCAGGATGTGCTCTGCCGGTACCGTCGCCTGAAGGGTGACAACGTTCTGTGGATGCCGGGCACCGACCATGCCGGCATCGCCACCCAGAACGTCGTGGAAAGACAGTTGGCGGAGGAAGGCCTGACCCGCCATACCGTCGGCCGTGAAAAATTCATTGAGAAAGTCTGGGAGTGGAAAAAGAAGTCGGGCAGCGCCATTATCAATCAGCTTAAAAGCCTGGGGGCTTCCTGTGACTGGAACCGGGAACGCTTTACCATGGATGCCGGCCTTTCAACAGCGGTAAAGAAGGTTTTTGTGCAGCTGTACCGGGACGGGCTGATCTATCAGGGTGACTACATTATCAACTGGTGCCACCGCTGTCATACGGCCCTGGCTGATCTCGAAGTAGAGCACGAGGAACTGGACGGCAACCTGTACCACATCCGCTACCCCTACGCGGACGGCCAGGGCAGCCTTGTGGTGGCCACCACAAGGCCGGAAACCATGCTGGGCGATACGGCCGTGGCGGTCAACCCGGAAGACCCGCGCTATGTGGATATCACGGCCACCCACGTGGTGCTGCCGTTGCTGGAAAAGAAAATTCCCATTATCCGGGATACGTATGTGGATATGTCTTTTGGAACCGGTGGCCTGAAAATTACACCGGCCCATGATCCCAACGACTTCGAACTCGGCCGAAAACATGCTCTGCCAGCCGTAAAGGTCATCAATGACGAAGGCTTCATGACCGAGGATGCCGGCCAGTTTGCAGGACTTGACCGGATCGCCTGTCGTGCGGCCGTGGTGAAAGCGCTTGAAGCCAAAGGTCTCCTCATTAAGATAGAACCCTACCAGCACAGTGTCGGCCACTGTTATCGCTGTAAGGAAGTGGTGGAACCGAACCTCTCCAGGCAGTGGTTCGTGAAGGCCAAACCCCTGGCGGATAAAGCCATCGAAGCTGTCAAAACAGGGCAGACCCGAATCATTCCCAAAACCTGGGAAAAGACCTATTTCGACTGGCTGGAAAACATCCGCGACTGGTGCATCTCCCGCCAGATCTGGTGGGGCCACCAGATCCCGGCCTGGACCTGTGCCGAGTGCGGCGAAATGGTCGTGGATGTGCAGGCCCCGGCTGCCTGCCCCGGCTGCCAGAGCACCAACCTCGTGCAGGACACGGATGTCCTGGACACCTGGTTTTCCTCAGCCCTGTGGCCCTTTTCCACGATGGGCTGGCCTGAGAACACTGAACTTTTAAAAACCTTTTACCCCACTTCTGTGCTGGTTACCGGCTTTGACATCCTCTTTTTCTGGGTGGCCCGGATGATGATGATGGGCATCCACTTCATGGGGGAAATCCCGTTTAAAGATGTGTATGTGCATGCCCTGGTCCGGGATGAAAAGGGCAAGAAAATGAGTAAGTCCAAGGGCAACGTCATCGACCCGCTAACCGTTATCGAGTCACACGGGACCGATGCCTTCAGGTTCACCCTGGCCGCTTTCGCCGTACAGGGGCGTGATGTCAAAATGTCTGAAAAACGGGTAGAGGGTTACCGCCATTTTGTAAACAAATTGTGGAACGCGGCACGCTTTTCCCTGATGCACATCAAAACACCTGGCGGCCCGATTGCCCGGGACGAACTCTCCCTGGCGGACCGCTGGATCCTGTCACGCCTCAGCCGCCTGTCCGACACGGTCGGCCGGGCCCTGGATGATTACAAATACAATGAGGCGGCCGCCACGCTTTACAATTTTATCTGGCATGAATTCTGTGACTGGTATCTTGAAGCCATCAAACCGGCGCTCTACGGGGAAGACGCCCGTAAAAAGCAGATCACCCTGGACGTCCTTTACCGGGTCCTGAAAGACACCCTGGTCACCCTGCACCCGCTCATGCCGTTCGTCACTGAAGAAATCTGGCACAAACTGCCCGGAACCATCGGCTCGATCATGCAGGCGGCCTACCCTGAGGGCGGCACCGACCAGGTCTGCCCGGATGACCAGGCTGAAGCTCAAATGAGCCTGGTCATGGAGGTGATCACCGGTATCCGGAACATTCGCGGTGAGATGAATATTGCCCCCTCCATGGCGCTGGAGGTCCAGGCGCAGTCGCCGAATGCCGGCCAGCGAGAAATTCTATCGGCCTACACGGAACTGATCACCAACCTTGCCAGGACAGGGGCCTTCTCGGCCTCGGCTCCAGCTGAGAAACCAAAGAGTTCGGCCGCCGTGATCGTCGCCGGCGTGACTGTGCTGGTCAACCTGGAAGGTATTATCGATTTTTCCATGGAGGCCGCCCGGTTGGACAAAGAGATTGCCAAGCTTGACAAAGAACTGCAGGGTGTAACCAAAAAACTGGCCAATGAAGGTTTTCTCAGCAAAGCCCCGGAAGCGGTCATTGAAAAAGTAAAGACCAAACAACGGACCCTCTCCGAAAAGAGGGATAAACTGCAGGCCAGCAAAGAACGCATAAAGGGTATGGCATAATGCACACTGTAAAACACCTCATCGACCACGCCCTGGCCGAAGACATTGGCCCCGGCGACCTGACAACCGATTGTTTGATCGACCCCAGCCAGACAGGCAGCGCCGAAATTATCGCCAAGGAGCCCCTGGTGCTGGCCGGTCTGGATGTCGCCGTCAAGGTTTTCGAACAACTTGATCCCGGCATCACGACTGAAACCCGCTACTCTGACGGCAACCAGTTGCAGACCGGCGATCGTATCATGACCATCAGGGGATCTCTATGCTCCCTTTTGAATGGTGAACGCACCGCACTGAATTTCCTGCAGCGCCTGTCCGGTATTGCCACCGCAGTCCGGCCGTATGTCGCCGCGGTCAGTGAGTACCCGGTCCGGCTGGTTGACACCCGCAAAACCACCCCGGGCTGGCGGGTCCTTGAGAAATACGCAGTCAGGATCGGCGGCGCAGCGAACCATCGCATGGGCCTCTACGACGGGGTTTTGATTAAGGACAACCACATTGCGGCCTGCGGCAGCATTACCCGGGCCGTAACCCGGATCCAGGAGCACATCTCACACCTGGTCAGAATTGAAGTGGAGGTCTCCACCCTGGCCGAGGTTCAGGAGGCCCTGAGTACCGGGGCAGAAGTCATCATGCTGGACAATATGGACCTGAACGAAATCCGCGCAGCCGTGGACGAAATCGATCATCGCGCCATTGTGGAAATATCTGGAAACGTGACGCTTGCCGGACTCCCCGAGCTAGCTGAAACCGGTGTGGATATCATTTCGGTCGGAGCCCTCACACACCAGGCCCACGCCGTTGATATCAGTATGCGTATAACCCCAGGAGATCCACAGGCAGTTTAGCAACTAAGTTATGATACCCGTACGCGATACCGCTCCCTCGCACAACTACCCGGTTGTCACCTATGCCCTCATGGGCTTCAACGTTCTGGTCTACCTTATAGAAATGGCCCAGGGGCCTGACCTTGGCCACTTCCTGCACCTGTATGGCCTGGTTCCGGCGCGCTATACGGTTGACCGGATCGCCGCCTATTACACCCTGCCGCAACAGATTTTTTCATTCTTCACCTTCATGTTCCTGCACGGCGGGTTCTGGCACCTGCTGGGCAACATGTGGACCCTGTACATATTCGGGGACAATGTCGAGGATCACCTGGGCCATATCCGCTACCTTGTATTCTATCTGCTGTGCGGCCTGGCCTCGGGGTTCAGCCATATGCTGCTGAACCTGAACTCCACAGTTGCCACCATTGGCGCCAGCGGTGCCATTGCGGGGGTGATGGGCGCCTACTTCCTGCTGCACCCAAACGCGAAAATCCTGACCCTGATTCCCATTATATTCATACCGTGGTTCATTGAAATTCCGGCTTACTTTTTCCTGGGCTTCTGGTTTGTGCTCCAGTTCATCAATGCCGCCGGCAGCCAGGCGGCCAGTGGAGGGGTGGCCTGGTGGGCCCATATCGGGGGGTTTGTCTGCGGCATGCTGTTCCTGAAAGCATTCGACCTGTTGCCGGACGCAGGCGTCACGGCCAGGCTGCGGAAAGCCACCGGTAAAAAACGCACCACCCGCCTTCAGGTTGTCAGACCGGTTGCACCGGATGCCGAGTTGAACCTGTATGGCGCCATCGCAATCACGCCCTATGAATCATTCACTGGCACAAAGAAGCTGATTAACATTTCCAGGGGATACAAGAAAAAGATGCTAAACGTATCGGTACCCGCCGGGATCAACCAGGGCGCCCGCCTGAGACTAAAAGGCATGGGCAAAGCTGGGTCCGACGGCCAGCGGGGAGATCTGCTCCTGAAAGTCAATATCGTCATGGGAACGTCCGGGTAGACGCAGTCTGCAACTGCGGCAGGCAGGCTTGCAGGAATGGAATTTAATAACTCCGTGCGGGGGCGATCTCGGGGACTCAGTGCTGGACGGTCACCCTGTCCCGGCCTTCTTTCTTTGAGACATACATGGCCTGGTCCGCCCGCTGAACCAGATCGGCCACCTGTTCACCGTTGATATACGCGGTGACCCCGACACTGATGGTCACGGTCAACTGCGTGGCCTCGCCCGCGCAGTGTTTTTCGGCGGCAATTTTCTGCCGAATACGTTCTGCCACGGTGCGGGCCTCTTGAGCATTGGTGTCCGGCAGGATCACTGTGAACTCTTCCCCCCCGTAGCGATAGGCCGAGTCCATTGCCCTGAGGCAAGCCTGAATATTCCGACCTATGGTCACCAAAACCTTGTCTCCGGCCAGGTGACCGTGAGTATCATTGAAACGCTTAAAATGGTCAATATCAAGCAGCAGCAAAGACAGAGGGTGTTTATACCGCCGGGACCGGCTCACCTCAACGTCCAGCTGATTGTAAAAATGCCGGGAATTGTACAACTTGGTCAGCCCGTCTGTTGTGGCGAGGTTCTGGAGCTTCCCGAGCATCTTGGCGCGTTCATGGGTGAGGCGCCGCTCTTTCAGAACCCGTTTTAAACGCAGCAGCAGCTCTTCAAACCGTACCGGTTTGAAAACGAAGTCGCTGGCCCCTTTGTTGATGGCCTCTTCGTATGAATAATCACCGCTGTAACCCGTCATGACGATGACGTCGATATCATACCCGGATTTGATAAAATCGGTGAGTTCGAGACCGTTTTGACCCGGAAGAATAATGTCGGTAATGGCCACATGGATCTCTTCCCGGGGCAGAAGCACCATGGCTTCCTCGGCCGTGGCGGCTGAAAAAACAGTGAACCCGGATCGTTCGAGGAACTCCTGCATGGAGGCCCGGATGGCGTCATCGTCATCGACAATCAATATGCGATCATCCATATTTTTGTTGTTCGATCGGCCTTCTTGGATTAACACTGTGGGTATTGGCATTATACGTCGCAGTTGCAGGAAATGATTTAATCTGTTAAAAAGGCGATTTTTATACGATATTCCGATAAATATATATAAATTCGCATGTTGTGTCAACTGCCCTTTGATGGCCTGCAGCCGGGTAGCGGGCAACGCAAAGAACCACGGCCCGGAGGTTTGGGTCGGCAAGGTTAAAAAAAATATGAAGCACATTCGAAATTTCAGCATCATCGCCCATATCGACCATGGTAAATCCACGCTTTCCGACCGGCTGATTCAGGCCACGGACGTTGTCTCGGACAGAGATTTCCAAAACCAGATTCTGGACACCATGGATATTGAGCGTGAACGCGGCATCACCATAAAAAGTCAGACGGTATCCCTGCCCTATACGGCCATGGATGGTAAAAAATACGAGCTGAATCTCATCGATACACCCGGTCATGTTGATTTCACGTATGAAGTTTCGCGGGCCCTGGCTTCCTGTGAAGGTGCTTTCTTACTGATTGATGCCAGCCAGGGGGTGGAGGCCCAGACCCTGGCCAATCTATACCTGGCCCTGGAGCATGAACTTGAGGTTATCCCGGTTATCAACAAAATCGACCTCCCGGCAGCGGATGTGGATCGGGTCAAAGCACAAATTGAAGAGGACCTTGGGCTCGATGCCCAAACCGCCATTCTCACATCGGCCAAAGAGGGCCTCGGCATAGAAGACGTGCTTGAGTGCGCAGTCACACACCTGCCGCCCCCTGAAGGAGACGTGAGCGGACCGCTTAAAGCGCTCATATTCGACAGCCACTATGATCCTTTTCGCGGAACGATCGTACATTTCCGGATATTCCAGGGAACCATTCGCCCTGGGGACAAAATCATGTTCATGTACAATCAGTCCGAACACAAGGTTGAGGAGGTCGGCATCTTTCAGATAACCCGTGTGCCCCAGAAAATGCTCTCCGCGGGTCAGGTCGGGTATCTTATCGCGGGGATCAAAACCGTCAGTGATACCCGGTGCGGTGATACCATAACGCACAAGGTAAACGGATGTAAAACCCCCATGCCCGGATTTAAGGACGCCAAACCAGTCGTATTTTCATCCATCTACCCGGTCGCCTCGGACGATTATGAAGATCTGGCCACAGGACTTGAGAAACTGAAACTCAATGATGCCTCGCTGATCTATGAAAAAGACACGTCCGCAGCCCTGGGCTTTGGGTTCAGGTGCGGGTTTCTGGGGCTTTTACATCTCGAAGTGGTCCAGGAAAGGCTGGAGCGGGAATACGGGCTTTCGCTTATCCTGACCGCCCCTTCGGTGCAGTATAAGATTGGTCTCAATGACGGAACGGAAGTGGTCATAGACAACCCGGCACTGTACCCTGACCCGACCACCATCGAATACACCCTGGAACCGTTTATACGCGCGGCCATTATCGTGCCGGACAGGTACATGGGGGCGGTGATGAAACTGTGCCTGAACCGCCGCGGCACCAACAAGAACTACCAGTACCTGACCAACAGCCGGCTCGAAATGATTTTTGAACTACCCTTGCCGGAAATTGTATATGATTTTTATGACAAGCTCAAATCGGTTACCCAGGGATATGGCTCCTTTGACTATGACATCATTGATTTCAGGGAAACAAACCTGGCAAAACTGGATATCCTCATCAACAGTGAACGGGTAGATGCCCTCAGCCAGCTTGTCCACCGGGACAAGGCCGTTGAAAGAGCACGGCACGCGTGTGATAAACTCCGGGATGAAATCCCCCGCCAGCAGTTTAAAATACCGATCCAGGGCGCTATCGGAGGTACCATCATCGCCAGGAAAACCATATCGGCCTTCAGGAAGGATGTGACCGCCAAATGCTACGGTGGCGATATATCCCGCAAGCGAAAGCTTCTGGAAAAGCAGAAAAAAGGTAAAAAGAGAATGAAAATGGTCGGCCAGGTGATGATTCCCCAGGCGGCTTTTTTATCGGTGTTGAAAACCGATACGGATTAAAACGGCAGGGTTCAAGGATTCCAGAGGTCAAGGGGTCGAGTGAAAACCGAAAAGCACCCCCCTTGGCAGGTATTTACTGGTTAGAACCTATTTCAAAATCAGGATTTTAGTTCCCCGCAAAAACCGCGTGGGATCTGCGACAAAATCAAGGCGGCCGTGAATATCCCCCGCATTGTGGGACTTCCCGCCTGCTTGAGTCCTGAACTGTGGGGCCCAAACCGGAGGAATACATCGGTATTTCGAGGGTTTGATATGAGCGCCCTGCGCCGAGTTTGGGCCAGAAGACTTTTTTGAAATGGGTCTATTTGGCTTACCGGAATCACGGGAGTGATTTTCACTTGAATCCTTGAATCCTCGACCCCTTGAATCCTTAAAGTTTTTCAAAACATAAAGGTAATCCAACTATGGGACAAACCATCGCTGAAAAAATATTCGCCGCCCACCGGGTGGACTCTCCGGCCGAAGGCATCCAGGTCATCTCCCTGGATGCTGTCTTCTGCCATGAAATTACCACACCCATCGCCATCAATGACCTGGTCGCCCGGGACAAAGACCGGGTGTTTGACCCACAGAAAATCAAGGTCGTCATCGACCACGTCACCCCGGCCAAAGACTCAAAAACAGCATTGCAGGGTAAAATTCTCAGGGACTGGTCCCGGCGGCACAACATCCGTGACTTCTTCGATATCGGGCGCAATGGTGTCTGCCACGCTCTTTTTCCCGAGAAGGGCTTTGCCCGTCCCGGGTTCACCATCATCATGGGCGACTCACATACCTGCACCCACGGGGCTTTCGGCGCCTTTGCGGCCGGTGTGGGAACCACGGACCTCGAGGTGGGCATATTAAAAGGTGTCTGCGCCTTCAAAACACCCCAGACCCTGCGGGTCGATATTACCGGAACGCTGGACCCGGGGGTCTATGCCAAAGATGTAATCCTGGCAGTCATCGGTAAACTCGGGGTCAACGGGGCCACCGACCGGGTGATAGAATTTGCCGGGCCGGTTGTGGACGCCATGACCATGGACGCCCGCATGACACTTTGCAACATGGCGATCGAAGCGGGCGGGACCTGCGGTATCTGCCGACCCGACATGACCACGGTTGAATACCTGTGGCCCTTTATCTATGAGCAGTACCCGGACAAGTCGGCTGCGCTGGAAGATTTCGACAGGTTTGCCCCTGATCCAGACGCGGCCTACAGTGATATCATCGAGTTTTGTGTGGACGGCCTGGAACCCGTTACCACCTTCGGTTTCAAACCGGACCAGGTCAAAGCCGTTGCACAGATGGTTGCAACCCCGGTGGACCAGGTGTATATCGGGTCCTGCACCAACGGTCGCCTGGAAGACCTGCAGGCGGCGGCCGCGGTCCTTGAGGGTCAAAAGATCAATGACCATGTACGCGGTGTCGTATCCCCGGCAACACCGAAAATATTCCAGCAGGCCCTGGACATGGGCCTGCTCAAGATATTTCTGGATGCCGGATTTTGTGTAACCAACCCGACCTGCGGCGCCTGCCTGGGAATGAGCAACGGCGTTCTGGCCGAGGGCGAAGTCTGTGCCTCAACGACCAACCGGAATTTCAATGGCCGGATGGGCAAAGGGGGGCAGGTTCACCTGATGAGCCCGGCCACTGCGGCCGCAACGGCCATCACGGGGAAAATAAACAATTCACCGCTGTATAAGAGGAGAAAAACGAAATGAAAAACTTCAGCGGCAATGTCCTGTTTCTGGACCGTTCAGATATCAATACGGATGAAATCATACCGGCCAAGTACCTCACCGAAAACAGCAAAGCGGCCCTGGCCCCATTCCTGCTCGAAGACCTGCAGCTCAGCGGTTTTACCCCTGGTCAAAGCACCACCGACGCAAAGGTGGTCGTCACCCGTGAAAACTTTGGCTGCGGCTCGTCGCGCGAACACGCCCCGTGGGCCCTGGAGGTCAACGATATCAACCTGGTGATTGCCAGCAGCTTTGCCCGTATCTTCCGGCAGAACATGTTCAACTGCGGCATGATGGCGGTGAAACTGCCGGCCGAAACGGTCAACATGCTTTTTACACGTTTTGCGGACCGGCAGACCCGGATTGAAACGGATTTTGAAGCCTGCACATTAACGGTCACAGCCGGGGGGGAGACGGTCGAGATTCCTTTTTCAATCTCGCCTTTCGACCGGTCACTGGTGGAAGCCGGCGGCTGGGTGGATTTTGCGGACAAGAACTACTGAAAATGAGTTTGGAGTGCCTAAAGTCGAAGGCAGCCTGATCCGGCCTCACACCAACCGGTTTTCAATGGTCCCGATCTCACTGATACTGCAGGTGACCACATCACCCGGCTGCAGGGTGACCGGCGGGTCCCTGAAAATTCCCACCCCCGAGGGGGTGCCCGTGGAAATAACGTCACCCGGGACAAGGGTGATGTCCTGGCTGATATTTTCAATCAGGGTAGGTATATCGAAAATCATGTCCCCGGTATTGCCACGCTGCATCTCCTGCCCGTTCACCCGGGCGGTCAGGGTGAGGTTTTTCAGATCCTTGATTTCATCCGCGGTGACCAGGGCCGGCCCCATGGGCGCAAAGGTGTCGAATGTTTTGCCCCGGAACCACTGGGAATCCTTGAACTGGGCTTCACGGCCGGAAACATCGTTCATGACCATATAACCGGCAATGTGAGCCGCAGCGTTTGCCCTGGCAATGCCTTTCCCGCGGCGACCGATGACCAGGGCCAGTTCAACCTCCCAGTCAATCTGCCCGCTGCTTTGGGGCTTGATAATATCATCGCGGGGTCCGCTCACCGTATTGGGCGTTTTGCTAAATATCAGCGGGGACGCGGGGTTTTCGAATCCGCCTTCCCGGGCATGCTCGGCATAGTTCTTACCAATGCAGATAATTTTAGACGGATGGGCCACCGGGCTGGCCAGCCGGGTATCCAGCCGGGTTCCGGGTTCATCCACCCCCTTGATCTTATCCAGCCACCCAGCCTCAAAAAAAGATTCACCGATATCTGGAATGTCCGGAAACAGGCGGGTAAGATCGACCACCTTGTCACCCTGCATCAGCCCCGGCTTTTCAACCCCGGGCGCTCCAAACCTGACAAGTCTCATGTTGGTTCCTCCGTATCCCGGCCCTGGGCCTGCCCCGCCTGCAGGCCATCGCTATAGTTCTTACCGGCATACCAGTTAATCTGGCGGCAGATACCCCTGAGGATACTGACTTCGCGGGCCCGGAGCTGCAACCGGGTCATGAAATGCCGGATTTTATTCATCCAGTAGTCCGGGTTTTCAGGATTGATGTAATTGATCCGCACCAGGATATCTTTAACCTGGTCGTACATACCGTCCAGCTCTTGGCGGCTTGCCAGCCGGGGGGCAAACTCGGAAACATCGCCGCAGGATGCCTTGAACAGCTCATAGCTGATAATCATAACCGACTGCGCCAGGTTAATGGAGGAAAACTCAGCCGTCGGTATGTGTACCAGGCTGTGGCACAGGCGCAGGTCTGCATTGGAAAGCCCCCGGTCTTCGGGTCCAAATACAACTGCGATCCGGTTGGCCTGCGACAGGGGCACGAGTTTAGCCGCCATCACCTCCGGCGCATTGAGAACGGGACGCTGGCCGCCCCTCCGGGCAGTTGTCCCGACCACGTAATTGAATTCGGCCAGCGCCGATTTCAGGTCGGGAAATTGCCTGATGGCGTCCACGACGTCAGCGGCCGCATGGGTGGCCAGTTTGTTGACCTTTACCGGGTCGTAGTTCTCCGGCGCCACCACATAAAGCTTGCCGATACCCATGTTGCTGGCCGCTCGCGCGGCCGACCCGATATTTTCAGGGAATCGGGGGCGCTGGAGCACGATGGCAATATTTTCCAGGTTGATTCTTTCCGGCATCAGCCTGCGATTTCGAAAGCGTTGAAAAAATATCCGATCTCATAAGCCGCCGTCTCAGGCGCATCTGAGCCGTGAACCACATTTTTTTCGATGTCCGTGGCAAAATCGGCCCGAATGGTACCCGCTGCGGCTTCTTTATAATTAGTGGCGCCCATCAGGTCCCGGTATTTCGAAATGACATCTTCGCCTTCGAGGATCATCACGACGGCAGGGCCCGAAGACATGAAATCGGTCAGGCTGTCGAAAAAAGGCCGTTCCTGGTGAACCGCATAGAAGCCCTGGGCCTGGGCTTTGGTCATGTGGATCATTTTCATGGCCGCGATTTTGAATTCACTGGCCTCCAGGCGTTTGACGACTTCTCCGATAACTCCCCGGGCAACGCCGTCGGGTTTGATGATTGAAAGTGTTCTTTGCATGCGTTTATCCTCTCTAAATTTATTTTCAGTCCAATTGCTTGCCAATTTAGCTGTTTCCAGCAGGTGTGTGGGGCATACCAGACCCGTCATATCAAGTCAACCTGCTCAGCAGACAGACATGCATATACGTTCCGGGGCAAACCCGTTTTGTACGTTTTTCAGGTCGATCCGAATTGACAGATGGGCCCCAATAGCCTATTTTGGATAGTCGGTTTCTAAAGCAAAGGGGCACTGCATGCAATTTAAGAAAAAAGCCGTTGATACTATCGGCGCCTTTCTCGGCTCAGATTCTGAATTCGAAGGTCAACTCAGTTTCCAGGGCACCATTCGAATTGATGGCCGTTACAAAGGCACGATCTCAGTGGATGGAACCCTGATTGTCGGCCCGACCGGCGAAGTAAACGCCGAGATCAGTGCCTCCAACATGATAGTCAGTGGTGCCATCACGGGCAACCTCACCGCCGAAAAAAACATTGAGGTGCACGCTTGCGGGAAAGTATACGGCAATCTGACCGCGCCTACGGTAACCATTCATGATGGCGCGGTATTCCAGGGGCATTGCCACACCGGTGAAAAAAACACGCCGTATCCAAAAATCTCCCCGCGGCTGCACGCCATTTCGAAAGAAGAGGCCCCTGTGGCGGCGCCGGAGAATGACAACCCGGCCACAAAGTCAGCCTGAAAAAGGGGGGACGGATCTAAATCCTGATATCATTTCAGGCATGCGTATTTTTAAATAAGTGTACAACCCAACATCTCTGACCTGGTCTTGAAGCCCGGTTTTCAGGTCGGATAAATACCACTAACCCAATTGAAGGGCTGAAGATGCCGATTTACGAATTTTACTGCCGCGACTGTCATACCATTTTCAATTTTTTCTCAAAGACCATCAACACCCGCAAGCGGCCGGATTGTCCGCAGTGCAAAAAGATCCGCCTGACCCGACAGATGTCCTCGTTCGCCGTGACCGGCCGGGCCGTGGAAGAAGATCAAATGGCAGATCTGCCATTTGACGAAAGTAAAATGGAAAAAGCCATGGGCCTGCTGGCATCACAGGCCGAGAGCATGGACGAAAACGATCCCCGCCAGGCCGCTGACCTGGTGCGTAAACTCACCGACATGACCGGCATGGAACTGGGACCGGGCATGCAGGAAGCCCTGACCCGTATGGAAAGCGGCGAGGATCCGGACAAGATTGAAGCCGAAATGGGAGACCTCCTGGAAACTGAGGATCCGTTTACCCTGGCCGCCCGTAAAACCCGCCGGGGCAGCGCCAAAAGGCCGGAACCGCTTCGCGACGAAACCCTCTATGACCTGTGATTGGCCGGTATAAAAACCGGGTTGAAAAGTACCGTCGCTCATGCTGCGGGCAACAGTTTCCGCGGGCTGTTCCCGAATATTCAGATGTGACCTTAAAAGCGGAGGCCGCATGCCCCCTGACCCCATCCACAGACTCCAGATCCTGCAAGCGGATATTACCCGGCTGTCCGTCGGCGCGATCGTCAATGCCGCCAATGTCTCGCTTCTCGGCGGCGGCGGGGTCGATGGCGCCATCCACCGGGCCGCAGGCCCGCAATTACTGGCAGCCTGCCGTAAGATCGGCGGATGCCCCACGGGCGAAGCCCGGATAACCTCGGGGTTCCGGCTGCCGGCGGATTTTGTTATCCATACGGTAGGGCCAGTTTATCGGGGTCGACCGGCCGACAGTGACCTGCTCAGCGCCTGTTATGTGAACAGCCTGGAACTTGCCGCCCGGCAGGCAGTGACCACCATAGCTTTTCCCGCCATCAGCTGCGGCGTCTACGGTTATCCCATAGAACAGGCCTCCCGGATTGCCTCGAACACCTGCCTGGCCTTTTTGACAGACAACCGCTTGCCCGAGAAGATCTTGTTTGTGCTCTTTTCCAAACAGGACGAAGCCGCCTACCGGGCCGTACTGGCGGGACTTCACGGTTAAACAAATCCTTCTTTATTGACAAACCCGGTCGATGTACTTACATTGGTTTGGCTAAGAAAAAGGAACGGCCTGTGAATCTTTTGCAGGCCATTGTCATTAATAAGGAGGACATTATGGTTGAGGTGACCCCTGCGGCGACCCAACAGATCGCAGAATACTTTAAGGGTAAGGACGTTACGCCAGTTAGAATTTTCCTGAACGAAGGCGGGTGAGGCGGCCCATCGCTCGCAATGGCTCTGGATGAGTCAAATGAA
The DNA here is from genome assembly GCA_964636125.1 of uncultured Desulfobacterales bacterium. GTDB lineage: Bacteria > Desulfobacterota > Desulfobacteria > Desulfobacterales > CAJINA01 > CAJINA01. The sequence goes on from CAZWPX010000059.1 coordinate 13,874, forward strand.
AATGATGAAGTGTACGAGGTTGAGGGCTTTAGCTACATTGTAAACAAGAACCTGCTGGAAAAAGCAACCCCCATCAAGGTAGACTTTTCCAACTACGGTTTTCGGCTTGACTGCGCGATTGATTTCGGTTCCGGCGGATGCGGCGGCTGTGGGAGCGCCAGTGAATCCTCTGACGATGGCTGCGCCAGTGAAGGGTCCTGCTGCGGGAGCTGATTCAGCTTAATTTTATATGCTTTAAGAAAAGGGCACCCCGGATACCGGGGGGCCCTTTTTTATTTCATATCCGGTCTCCTGTTTTCAATTGACACCGACGCAAGGATACTTCATTAATGGAGCTTTCGTTAGGAAAAAGGTTCACAACTCATTAAAATGAAGGAGCTGTCCATGTCTCTGGTCACGTACACCCTGGATGGAAATATCGCCATTGTCAGTCTCGACGATGGTGAGAATCGTTTCAACCCTGATTTCTTAGACGCCCTTATAGGTGTTCTGGACAGCATTGAAAATGAGACTCAGGCGCAAACCCTGGTGGTCACCTCCTCCCATGAGAAGATTTTCTCAAATGGAATCGACCTGGAGTGGATCGTCCCCATCATCCAGAAAAACGATATAGATACCGCCAAAGCTTATTTTTACCAGTTGAATTCCCTTTTCAGGCGCATCGTCACCTACCCCCTGCTGACGGTGGCGGCAATTTCCGGGCATGCCTTTGCCGGGGGTGCTATCATGAGCTGTGCGTTTGATTTCCGCTTTATGCGTTCTGACCGCGGGTATTTTTGTTTTCCCGAGGTGGATCTGGGCATCCCCTTCCTGCCGGGCATGAATGCCCTGCTGTCCAAGGCCATCCCCCGTTACAAGATGGAGGAGATGGAATACACCGGCTGCCGCCTGACAGCCGCCCAGTGTGAAAAGCATCATATCGTCACCAGGGCCTGCCCCATGGACAGCCTGATGGATGAAACCCTGGCCTTTGCCAAAGGGCTGAATAAAAAACGACCCATCGTGCGCGAAATGAAAGCACGCCTCAATAAAGAGATCGTCCATGCCATTGATGTCGAGGACAAACCCTACATTGAATCCGGCCAGTTCAACATCGGTTGAGGGAGCTGATTACTTTTCAAGATTGACCCGCACTGTGCTTTGTGGCAGACTGGGATATCCTTCCAATGTGACAGGCAGATCATATGAATACAATTAGAGGCACAGACAGCATTATTATTGTTGCGGCAATTGTCGCCATGTTTTTCGGTCTTATTCTCGGTGCCATTGAAACGACGGATGTTTTCAAAGAATCGAACCCTGCATACACTGGAAGCCATAGTAATTTCAATCCCGGGCGAAGTGAATCGAATAATTCAAAGTATATATACCCTTCCACCGGGATGATCTTTACAGGCGGGATGGCCGGGAGTATTGTTTTCTTCTTTGGAACTTACTACGGTTTAAAAGGCCTCATATGGGGAGCCAGCCGGTTGTTCCCCGGCGAAGGGTCTGACTCTCAAGCTGACGATGAGCAGGATGCAGACAGACCCTGAAGGTTGTTCTTTATCCCGTTTAAAATTCATCCGCCGGCTCTATCTTCAAACCCACACCTGCCTGCAGCCTGATCCCATATAGAAAGAAACCACGGCCCGGTTCCGGGCCGTAATGTTTTGCGCTCATCACTTTGGCCCACCTGATACATTTTTTTACATATCGATACAAATAACCAACAGACTCACCGGCCGGTATCTGCTAAACCTGCAATCAGGGAGAACACCTCCAATTTCATCCCGGCGACCGAGTGCGTCTCTGGTTCTGGTCCCCGGAAAAGGCTGAAGCCAAACCGCGCCGCCTCAAAAAAAAGTTTGACAGCCACTGCCGGCTTGTGTAATTAGCCAGCATAACATTTCGCATGCCTAATTATTAGGCTGACTAATATTTAATAAAGGTATTATTTATGTCTACTAATAAAGATATCGATCAAGCCTGGCATATCTTCACCAACGGCCGCAAGATCCATGAATGGGTCTTCCAGCTGGAAAACCGCTACATGGCCAGGTCAGGCATCGGCCGGACCTTTGGTGAATTCTCATTCGCCCAGATGCGTGCCATCAAATTCGTCAAAGCCAAAACGCAGGTCTCCATCACCCAGCTTGCGGATCTGCTACAGGTGTCGACTCCCTCTGCCTCAACCATGGTCGATCGCCTGGTTGAAAAGGGGGTCCTCGTCAGGGAACAGGACCCCCGGGATCGCCGCAAAGTGATTGTCACCATCTCCCGGGACATGGTGGCCATCACAGAACAGATAGAAAAGGAAATTTTTGGATCATTTGTTGACCTGGTGGCAGAAGTCGGCCCGGATATCGCCGATGACTGGTGCCGGGTGCTGGACAGGATCGGTGAAGTCCTTGATGGCAAAACGCAGCAATCGTAACAGAGAAAGGTGAACACATGCAGAATCCTATTATGATCGTCAACCGCAATCCGGTCGTTAAACGCATTGTGATCTGCGCGGCAATCCTGCTGCTGGGTTTTCTGGGGCTGAAGGCACTCACCTCCCTTAAAAAACCGCCGGCCGAAGCCCAAACCCGGGAACGTCCCATCCGGGTAGCGGTTTTAAAGGTAAAAAAAGAAACAGTTCCGGTGGTGATTACCGGGTTTGGTGAAGCCCGTGCACTCAACACCGTGGTCATCGCACCCGAAGTTACCGGGAAAATAGTGGGGGTTCACCCGCGCCTGGAAACCGGCGAAGTGATTCCCGCCGGCAATGTACTGTTCAAGATCGACCCGCGTGATTACAGGGCCAATGCCGCCAACGCACAGGCAACCGCCAGGCAGCTTGAGAACACGGTGCTACGACTGCAGAAACAATACGAAATCGACCGCAAACGTTTAAAAACGCTCCAACGCAACCGTGATCTGGCAATCTCCGAATTTAACCGCCTGAAAACCCTGCTGCAAAAAGATACCGTCGGCACCCGTTCCGGGGTGGATGCCGCTGAAAAAACGGCCAACGCGGCCACCGACCAGCTGGACCTCATGAACCAGGCCCTTGAACTCTATCCGATCCAGATCCAGGCGGCCCAAAGCGGTCTGGCCGCTGGGAAAGCCCGCCTGGAGGTCGCCCGGGCCAACCTCGATCGCTGCACGGTCCGGGCGCCATTTACAGGCCGCATCAGTGCGGTCTCCCTGGAGCAGGGCCAGTTCGTAAACCCCGGTTACAGTGCGGTAACCCTGGCCAACGATGCGGTCCTGGAGATCCAGGTACCCCTTGACAGCCGGGATGCCAGGCAGTGGCTCCAGTTTGACGACTCAGTTCAAACCGGCTCCGCCTGGTTCCAGAACCTGGCGCCGGCACCCTGTTCCATCAGATGGACCGAATCCCGGGACAGCCATGACTGGGAAGGTTTCCTGCACCGGGTTGTCAGATTCGAACAGAAAACCCGCACCCTGACGGTGGCCGTAAAAATCCAGGCCGCCCAGGCGGCTTCGAAATCCGACGGACTCCCGCTGGTGGAAGGCATGTTCTGCGCAGTCACCATTCCCGGACGCGCCATGGAAAATGTCTTTCGGATTCCCCGCTGGGCGGTGAGTTTCAGCAATACAGTGTATACCGTCCAGGAAAATCGACTGAAAACCGTTCCCGTGACGGTCATTCGCAGCCAGGGCGAACAGACGTTTGTGTCAGCCGGCCTGGCTGAAGGCGACCGGGTCATCACCACTCGTCTGGTGGACCCGCTGGAAAACTCACTGCTGGAAATTGTGGATGGCTCAAAATGAAAAAAGTACTAACCGCATTTGCGCGCAACACCGTTTTTGCCAATATCGTCCTGATCATGATCTTCATAGCCGGCTGGATTGCCGTAAAATCCATGATCCGCGAAACTTTTCCGGAGTTCTCCCTGGATATGGTCATCGTGTCGGTGCCCTACCCCGGGGCAGATCCCGAAGAAGTCGAAGAAGGGGTCTGTCGCAAGATTGAAGAGGCCATCGAAGGGGTTGAAGGCATCAAGCAGTACACCACCGAGTCTCGGGAGAACCAGGGGGCGGCCAACATCGAAGTGAAAGAGGATTATGATGTCACCGACGTACTGGACAAAGTGCGTACCAAAATCAACGCGATCTCAACCTTTCCCGTGGATGCCGAAAAACCAGTGATTTACGAGCTGACCCTCAAAGACCCGGTGATCATGCTCTACCTTTCGGGTGATATGAGTGAACGCCGGCTCAAAGAGTGGGCCGAACAGCTCAAAGACGACATCCAGCAGCTCCCGCCGGTCTCCCAGGTGGGTATCTTCGGGACACGGGAATATGAAATCGGGATAGAAGTCAGCGAACAACGCCTGCGGGAATACGGACTCTCTTTCGAGCAGGTCACCGATGCGGTACGCCTCAGCAACCTGAACCTGGCCGGAGGCACCATTCGGACCAAAGGCGAAGAGATCCGTATCCGGACCATGGGGCGCAAATACAGCGGGGCCGAGCTTTCCTCCATTGTCGTGCTGGCGACCCCCCGGGGTGATATCATCACCCTGGACCGGGTGGCGGAAATTGTCGACGGCTTCTCCGAAGACCCCATCAACGCCACCATCAACGGTGAATCCGCCGTTATGCTGATCGTCTATAAAACCAAGGAGGAAGACTCTCTGGCCATTTCGAAAACCGTCCAGGCTTTTGTCGATGAAAGGCAGGCAGTGCAGCCTGCCGGGGCCAACCTCAAGGTGCTGTACGACAATACCGAGATGTTGCGCGACCGCATCAACCTGCTGCTTAAAAATGGTATCATCGGCCTGGTCATCGTATTCACCCTTTTGTGGATGTTTCTCAACCTGCGCCTGAGCTTCTGGGGTGGCATGGGGATCCCCATATCGGTCGCGGGCGCCCTGGCCATTTTGTGGTTCATCGGCGGCACCATCAACATGATATCCCTGTTTGGATTCATTATGGTGATAGGCGTCATTGTGGATGATGCCATCGTGGTGGGTGAGGCTATCTATGTCCACCGCAAAAACGGCAAACCGCCCCTGCAGGCGGCGGTTGACGGTGTCTGGGAAGTCGGCATGCCGGTGGTGGCCGCGGTTGTAACCACCATCGTGGCCTTCATCCCCCTGGCCTACGTGGGCGGCATCATGGGTAAGTTTATCGCCATTTTGCCCGTGGTGGTCATCGCCTGCCTGGCGGTCTCCCTGGTTGAATGCCTGATCCTGCTGCCGGCTCACCTGAGCCACCTGCCCGATCTGAACAGTGAAAATACAAGCAAGAGCAAGCTGCAGCTGCGCATAGATGTGGTGCACCGCATCACCAGCACCGGGCTGGAATGGTTTATCAAGACAGTCTATTACCCTTTTTTAAGGCATGCACTCAATTGGCGCTATGTCTCTTTGTGTACGGCCATAGCCATTTTGATGCTGTCCATCGGCCTGGTCCGGGGCGGCATCATTAAATTCAAAGTCTTTCCGTCCATTGACGGCTTTATCATGACGTCCACCGTCGAGTTCCCGGCCGGCACCCCGCCGTCCGTCACCCGGGATGCGCTGGGCCAGGTGGAGGACGCCCTGCAACGCCTGGCCCAAAAGACCCCCACCCAGTCCGGCGAGCCGCTGCTTGAGGACCGCCTGACCCTGGTGGGCGGAACCCTCGGCGAAATCCCCAGTTTCGGGCCGCAATATGGCGCTGTACAGGCCATTATGCTCCCGTCTGAAAGAAGAGGGGTACACGTGGATGATCTGCTGGTTGCCTGGGAAAAGGAGGTCGGTCTGATCTCCGGTGTCAAATCACTCACCTTCGCCGGTTTATCCGCCGGCCCGCCGGGTTCACCCATTGAGGTCTGGCTCCAGGGCAATGACATGGATCAGATCCTGGCCGCCTCCGAAGACCTGATGGGCCGCCTGAAAAAATTTGACGGCGTCTACCAGGTCCGCTCCGATTTTTCACCGGGCAAAAATGAAATGCGGCTCACCTTGAAACCGGAAGCCCGGGCCCTGGGCCTGACAGTCAACGATCTGGCCCGACAGGTATACGCCGGGTACTACGGAGATGAGGCCGTCAGGCTCCAGCGCGGCCGGGACGACATCCGCGTAAAGGTTCGTTATACTGCGGATGAACGCAGCCGACTCTCCGACCTTGGAAAGGTGCGGATACGCACCCGGGACGGACATGAAGTCCCGCTGTTTTCGGTTGCAGAAGTGTCGCTGTCACCCGGTTTCTCAACCATCACCCGCACAGACGGCCTGCGGCGGGTGGCCGTCAGTGCGGATATCGATTCAAACAAGGCCAATGCCAATGAAATATTCGCGGAGCTGGTGAAAAGCTTTTTCCCGGGCCTGCAAAACAAGTACCCGGACATCTATGTGGCCCTCCAGGGAGAGCAGAAGAAGATGCGGGAATCTTTCAGCAGCCTTTATGTGGGTTTCCCCCTGGCGGTGCTGGGCATTTTCATCATCGTGGCCACGATGTTTCGTTCCTATACGCAGCCTTTCGTCATTATGTTCACGATTCCATTTGGCATTATCGGTTCGATCCTGGGCCACCTCCTGCTGGGCTATGACCTGTCTATCATGAGCATCTTCGGCATGGTCGCCCTGACAGGTGTTGTGGTGAATGATGCAATTGTGCTAATTGAGAGGATTAATGAAAACTTAGCCGAGGGGCTCTCTTTTTTTGAAGCCATACGGCTGGGCGGCGTGAGGCGCTTTCGGGCCATTTTCCTGACCTCACTGAGTACCGTGGGCGGACTGGCGCCCATGATTATGGAAACCAATATGCAGGCCAAGTTTCTGATCCCCATGGCCCTATCCCTGGCTGCGGGCGTTGCGTTTGCAACTATTCTCACGCTTGTCCTGATCCCGAGCCTGCTGGTCATCCTCAATGACTTCAGAAGAATTGCCCACCGGCTTAAAAACGGCCGCTGGCCAAGCCGAGAGGAAGTTGAACCGGCCCGAACCCGGCACCATGATCCCCTGGCAGGCAACGCGCCCACAGCCGGTGAGCTTACCTCCGGGTAAAAGCAAAGTTAAATCGCAGGTTAAAACGACCACACTGTTTGGAGGTTTTTAAATGCAACGTCTTGTAACCAATTTGTTCGTGCTCATACTGATCAGCTGCGCGTTGACTGTCGGCCCACAAGCCCTGGCAGAGACAGGCGCCGGGAACAAAGGCGGGCTGGACATAAATACGGTCCAGACACTTGATCTGGATACCGCCCTGAAGATATCCCTGGCCGAAAGCCCGACCCTGGCGGCCGCTGCCCAGCGTGTTGAACAAGCCCGCCAGGTGGTGAATCAGGCCCGTGGTACCTATTGGCCGAACCTGATAGCCGATGGGTCGGTGAACCGGGTGAAACAGTCACAAACCCGCTACCAGGCCAGCCAGGCCACGGCCCAGCTGCTCAACCCCTTCGCCACCATAGACAACCCCGAGAACTACTACGCGTTGGGTCTTACCGCCAACTGGACCCTGTTTGACGGCTTCCGCCGGAAGTTTACCAATGCAGCCGCAAACTATGGCGAAGCCCAGAGCGAAAGTGCGCTGCAGGACGCCCGACGCCTGTTGCTTTCCGCCGTGGCCGCCAGTTTCTACAAGGCCCAGCTGGCCAACGAGGGGGTTGCCATTGCCGCCGCGGATGAGTCGTTCAACTTGAAACAGGTGTCCGACGCCAATGCCCGCCTGCGGGTGGGCACCGGCGCGCTGAGTGACGTGCTCAATTTTGAGATCCAGGCCAACGCGGCCAAAGACGATCGCATCAATGCCGACCGGGAGTATCTCGTAGCGATGACCGGACTGGCGGCCCTGCTGGGAATTCCCGATGCCAAATTCCCCGTGGGCCTGACCCTGGCCCCGCTCGAAGAAGAATCCGCCACTATCATGCAGCTGCCTGAAAACCGGATGCAGATTGACTATGCCCACGAACACCGCCCTGATATCCGGGCAACCACCCAGGGTGTGCAGCGGGCCGACGCAGAAATAGGAACAGCCAAAGCGCGCTATTATCCGGCCATTGTCCTCTCCGGTACAGTGAGCGGGGAGCAATCGGACAACCGTCTCTTTGAAGGTGATGATTTCGGCAACTCGCTGGGTGTCTTTCTCACCTACGATCTTTTCTCCGGGGGGTCGGATCGCGCCCGGATTGCCGAGGCCAGGCATAAAAAAGAGGAAACCTCTAAAAACCTGGAAGCCCTGAAGATATCCGTGTCCAATGAAGTCAATGATGCCTTGTCCGGGCTGCGCTCGGCCCAGGAACAGCTGGAATTGCAGCGCAAAAACGCATCCCTGGTACAGCGCAACCGCGACCTGGTTGAAAAAGAATACGCCGCCGGGCAGTCTTCCCTTGTGCGGCTCAATGAAGCCCAGCGCAACCTGACCCAGGCCCAAAGCCGCCTGGCGTTTGCCCGGCTTTCCCTGCGGTACGCCTGGGCCACCTTGCACACTGCCACTGCCAAAAGCCTGGATCTGTACAACAAATATTAACCTGCCTGGAAGGATTCAAGGGGCCAAGTGAAAAACGAAAGACCTTTTTGAGCACAAAAGGCACTCGAATCCTAAGCCCCTTGCCTCCCGGCCTCCAATGAAATTGGAGAAATATCATGTGCGACACTTTCGTTGTTCTGCCGCCGGCCACAATGGGCGGCCGCATCCTGTTCGGCAAAAACAGTGATCGCGAGCCCAATGAAGCCCAGTCCCTGGAATTTCATCCCGGCCGGACCTTTCCGCCGGGGGCCTCTGTGGCCTGTACTTATATGAAAATTCCCCAGGTTGCCGCAACTTTTCCGATTCTCATCAGCCGGCCTTTCTGGATGTGGGGCGCCGAGATGGGCGGCAACAGCGCGGGGGTCGTCATCGGCAACGAAGCGGTTTTCACGCGTATGCCGATCAATCGAAAAACCGGTTTGACCGGCATGGACCTTTTGCGCCTGGCGCTGGAGAGATCGGCCGACGCACCGGCCGCGGTTGAATGGATAACCCGACTGCTGGCCGATTACGGCCAGGGCGGCATCTGCGGGTATGAAGACAAGCAGATGGCCTACCACAACAGCTTCTTGATTGCCGACCCGCAGTGCGCCTGGGTACTGGAGACAGCCGGCCCGCTATGGGCCGCCAAGGAAGTTAAAACGCACCATGCCATCAGCAACGGCCTGACCCTCGGAGAAGATTTTGACCGAAGCCATCCGGACCTGGTGGCACATGCCCGGGCCAAGGGCTGGCTCAAGGGGAGGCAGACCTTTAACTTTGCCCGGTGCTATTCCGACTGGTTTTTTACAACCTTCTCGGCCTGCCGCCGACGCCAGAGCCGTGCTGAAGCACTGATCGACCGATATGCCGGCGACATGGCCCCCGAGACGGCCTTTAGAATCCTCCGCGATCACGGAGAAGGGGCCTACCATCCGGGCAGTCACTTCCTGGGAAACCGGATCTGCGCCCATGCCGCCAACCCCCTGGCGCGCAATGCGACCCAGACAACGGGTTCCCTGGTCGCCCAACTGGCACCCGACACCCAGACCTTTTGGGTCACAGGAACAGCCGCGCCCTGTACATCTGTTTTCAAACCCGTGCGCATTGACGGGCAGGCCCTGCCTGACATGGGACCCGCCCCCACCGGAACCTGTGACCCCGTCAGCCTGTGGTGGCGGCATGAATTGCTGCACCGATCCCTCCTCACTGATTTTGAAAACCGGTTGGCCGCCATCCGTGTTCGCCAGGCAAAACTGGAAACCGAATGGCTGCAAAAAGCAACCCGGACCCCGTCCGCAAACTTTCTCGACCTGACCCGGACAGCCTTCCGGGAGGCCGAGACCTTGCGGTTGGAATACATCCGCAATATCGAACCCGCCACGGGCTGGTTCTACCGGCGATACTGGGCCAAACAAAACCGTAAGGCTTTGATTTCTCAATGAAAACATCCCGTCGAATTCCCGCCCCGGGGCAGAGTACCCGGAGCTTACCTGTTGACTTTAAGTCTGGCTTACTTTAGATGTAAAAATTCAGTTGCAATCGGACTGACAAACCTTCCCCGAACCGCTGCGGGTCCTGCTCAGCAATGGCTCCCAATGACGGTGCAAACCAGAAGATACAAAAAGGAGAGGCTATGCCCAAACGTGACGACATCCATAAAGTGCTCATCATAGGATCCGGACCCATTGTTATCGGGCAGGCCTGTGAATTCGACTATTCCGGCACCCAGGCGTGTAAAGCACTCCGATCCCTCGGTTATGAAGTCGTCCTGGTGAATTCGAACCCGGCCACCATCATGACGGACCCGGGCACGGCGGATGCAACCTATATAGAACCGTTAAACGTCAAAATTCTGACCGAGATTATCGCCAAGGAGCGCCCGGACGCACTGTTGCCGAACCTGGGAGGCCAGTCCGGTCTGAATCTATCCTCTGATCTCCACCAGGCCGGCGTCCTCGCCGAGTACGACGTAAAAATTATCGGGGTAAACATCGAGGCTATCCAGCGCGGCGAAGACCGCCTGGAATTCAAAGAGACCATGAACCGACTCGGCATCGAGATGGCCAAGAGCGAAGTCGTGAATACGGTTGCGGAGGCGGAGGCGGTCGCCGAGGGCCTCGGCTACCCGGTGGTCATTCGCCCGGCTTATACCATGGGCGGCGGCGGCGGCGGCCTGGTCTACAATGTTGAAGAGCTGCGCACGATCGCGTCCCGCGGCATAGCGGCCAGCCGGGTCAACCAGGTTCTGGTGGAAGAATCCGTCCTGGGCTGGGAGGAGCTTGAACTGGAAGTTGTCCGGGATGCCAAGAACCAGAAAATCACGGTCTGTTTCATTGAAAACGTTGATGCCATGGGGGTCCATACCGGGGACAGCTATTGCACCGCCCCCATGCTGACCATTGCGCCCGACCTTCAAAAACGGCTGCAGGACTACTCCTACGCCATCGTGGACGCCATTGAGGTGATCGGCGGAACCAACGTCCAGTTTGCCCACGATCCCGATACCGGCCGGGTGGTGGTCATCGAGATCAACCCGCGAACCTCGCGCTCCTCGGCCCTGGCTTCCAAAGCCACCGGTTTTCCCATCGCCATGGTCTCCTCCCTGCTCGCCGGCGGCCTGACCATGGACGAAATCCCCTACTGGCGGGACGGAACCCTCGAAAAATACACGCCTTCCGGAGACTATGTGGTGGTGAAGTTCGCCCGCTGGGCGTTTGAGAAATTTGAAGGCCTCGAAGACAAACTCGGCACCCAGATGCAGGCGGTGGGTGAAGTCATGAGCATCGGCAAAAACTATAAGGAGGCCTTTCAAAAGGCCATCCGCAGCCTGGAAATCAACCGCTATGGCCTCGGTTTCGCCAAGGAATTTAATCAGCTGCCCCTGGATAAACTCTTCACTCTGGCCAGTACGGCCACCAGTGAACGTCAGTTTATCATGTACGAAGCGCTGCGCAAAGGCGCCGACATCCAGAAATTGTACGAGCTCACCCATATCAAACCCTGGTTTATCGAGCAGATGCAGGAACTGGTCCAGCTCGAAGAGGTCGTGCTGTCCCACAAAGGCGGCCTGCCGCCGGATGACCTGTTGCTGCAGGCTAAAAAAGACGGCTTTGCCGATCGGTACCTGGCCCAGCTGCTCGAAATACCCGAAATCGATATCCGTGAAAAACGCATCGCCCTGGGGGCGGCCGAGGCCTGGGAACCGGTACCGGTCAGCGGCGTGGAAGATGCGGCCTACTATTTTTCCACCTACAATGCCGCCGACCAGGTGGAAGTGAGCGACAATCGTAAAATCATGGTCCTCGGCGGGGGCCCCAACCGGATCGGGCAGGGTATCGAGTTCGACTACTGCTGCGTGCATGCCGCCTTCGCCATCCGGGATGCCGGGTTTGAGTCCATCATGGTGAACTGCAACCCGGAAACGGTATCCACGGATTACGACACTTCCAACAAGCTGTACTTCGAGCCCCTCACTGCCGAAGATGTCTTGAGTATCTACGCCAAGGAAAAGCCCAAAGGGGTTATCGTCCAATTCGGGGGGCAAACCCCCCTGAACATCGCCGGTGAACTTTCCGCAGCCGGTGTAAAAATCCTGGGCACCACTCCGGAGACCATCGATCTGGCCGAAGACCGTGACCGGTTCCGCCAGATCATGAAGAAACTGGGCATCCCGCAGCCTGAATCCGGCATGGCCAGCAACATGGAAGAAGCCAATGCCATTGCAGAGCGAATCGGGTACCCCCTGATGGTCCGCCCCTCCTATGTCCTAGGCGGCCGGGGTATGGAAGTTGTCCAGGATGAGGTCATGCTCAGGCGCTATGTGGACGCGGCTGTTGAGATCTCCCCCGAGCGCCCGATCCTCATCGACAAGTTCCTGGATAATGCCATCGAGGCCGAGGCAGATGCCATTGCCGACGGCACCGATGCGTTTGTCCCGGCGGTGATGGAGCACATCGAGCTGGCCGGAATTCACTCCGGGGATTCAGCCTGTGTCATCCCGCCGCTGAGCATCGCCCCAAAACATATAGAGACCATCCGGGAATACACCCGCAAGATCGCCATAGAGCTGAACGTGGTGGGCCTGATGAACATCCAGTACGCTATTTTCGATAACACCGTGTATGTGCTGGAAGCCAATCCGCGGGCCTCGCGCACCGTGCCAATCGTCTCCAAGGTGTGCAATATCTCAATGGCCCGCCTGGCGACCCAGGTCATGCTGGGGACAACCCTTGCCGATCTCGGGCTGCAGGCACGCCACATAGCCCACTACGGCATCAAGGAATCAGTGTTCCCCTTCAACATGTATCATGGCGTGGACCCGCTGCTGGGACCTGAAATGCGTTCCACGGGCGAGGTGCTGGGCCTGTCCCACTCGTTCGGCCGGGCCTTTTTCAAGGCCCAGGAGGCCACCCAGACCGCCCTGCCCCTTGAGGGAACCATTCTGCTCACCATTGCTGACCGGGACAAACCCGCAGCTCTCGAACCGGCGCGCCTGTTCCGGGAACTGGGCTTCAGGATTATGGCTACGGGCGGCACCCATCGTTTCCTTGAGGAAAACGGTATTGAAGCCGTCCCGGCCCGCAAGCTGGGCTATGGCCGGCCCAACCTTATCGATGCCATTAAAAATGGAGAGGTTAACCTTCTGGTAAACACTCCCAGCGGTCGCCAGAGCAGCCAGGACAGCTCCGATATCCGCCGGGCGGCCATTAAATACAAAGTGCCCTACATCACCACCACCGCCGCCACCATTGCCGCGGCCAAGGGCATCGCGGCCCGGCGCGAGGGAAAACCGCGGGTTCGGTCTTTGCAGGAATACCACGAGAGTATCGTGTAAGCACGTCCAATAAAACTGTCACTCTGAGCGCAGCGAAGAGTCTCCCAAACGAGAAGGCCATGCCTCATTGTGGGTGATTCTTCGTCGTTGCACTCCTCAAAATGACAGATAACTAACCCTATAATAGTATCTATCTCCAATCTGTTTTCATCAAAATCTGACAGTCGATTTATAAGGCAGCCTATATGACCTCACGCGCGTACCACTACAAAGTCCAGATTTTCTACGAAGACACCGACCATTCCGGCGTGGTGTACCATGCTAATTATCTCAAGTATTTTGAAAGAGCCCGGGAGCAGATTATCGGGGCGGCGGAATTGGTGCGGCTCTGGCATGAAGAGGGACTTGGCTTTGCTGTTTACAAGGCGGATATCGTCTACCACGAGGGGGCCGAGTTCGGAGACGAACTGGATATTCGCACAACCTATGAAAAAGAAAGCGACTTCCGGTTGATCTGGACCCAGGAAGCCTGGCGCCCCGGCGGCCAGAAAGCGGCGGTAACTGCCAAAATCCACCTGGTCTGCCTGGATCAAGACAAACAGCTCCGACCGATTCCGCCTATCCCGGACTGATATTGGCCCAAATCGGACTTTGCCCCCGGCAGGGCGTACCTCTGGATGCGAAGCGGCACTGGAAATGACGCTGGAAATGTGACTGGACCTGTCAATGCGAAAAATAAACACTGCCCGCAATTGAGTCAGGCACCCGACCCCGATTAGGATCGGGGACGAAATAAATTGAACGAAGCTTGCGAAGGATTTTGTTCCATATTCAAGGCGTGTTGAAGGTCGCATACTCTTTTGTATGTGGGCTTTAACGCAACGAAGAAGATGGAACAAAAGACAAGTAATATCGTGCAAGTTATTAAGTTCGCGATCCTTAGCTATTCAAAATCTTTGGACGACGGCACCGCCCCCTGAAGGCTGGCCCGATCGATGTGAACCGTGACCACCGGGCTTACCCAGCGGTCGCCCTGGCGAGTCATGATGCAAACCCTGTAATACCAGGTCCCCGCACTGATTTTCCGGTCCACGTAGCGGGTCGCACTGGCATCGGCCGAGTAGAAAATATATCCGTCTTCAGGATAGACCGGGTCAGGGTTGTGCTTGGATTTAACCACTTTGTAATATTTAAGGTCATCCCGCAGGTACCTTTTCCAAGTAGTCACGACGCTATCATCATCCTGCATGGCCGTAAAGCCCATGGCCGGAACAACCACCGGCACCTGGTACCCATGGGATTTTTTGTGTTTCTGCCCCCCCATGGCCACACTGCTGACCAGCAGGCAACTGATAAACACAATGATCATTCTCTGCATAGTTCGAGTCCTTTCAAATGGTTTTGCCCACGCCCCGAATCCCGATCCGCAACAATATCCGGTTTAGGACGCCTGGAGCATAATTGGCATTATAAATCCAAATCGTTGGTTGCACATCACGCGAGACTTTGCAGCGCAGGTTAAGACCGGCTATCGCGGGGCAAACGCACCCCTGATAAAGCGCATCATCTCGGCGATCATCCGCTGCTCATCGCCGACCGCATCGGTTCCGATAAAAATTTTCAGGCGCTCTTTAAAATAGTCGGACGCATAGGAATACTGTAGCATCACGATGAGATTGTCCAGGCAAAAAGCAGCTACCCGGGTGTCCAGGTTAAGGTCAACCTGCCCGGCGTCTTTGGCCTTCGAGATCAGAACCCGGTAATATTGCGACGAGATCGTTTCCATCTTCCCGGAGAGTTGGCGTGACAGATGGGACAACCCTTCGGAGGTCATGTCGAGGTATATCTGGGTAAGCTCGGGGTAACTCTGGGAATATTTCTGCGCGGCCCGAAACAGCTTTTCGATACTCTCAAAAATATCCACATCGGCCTGGCTGATGTCTTGAATAACTTTTTCCAAAATGGTGTGCGCCCGGTCAATAATGGTCAGGAAGAGATCATCCTTTGAACCAAAGTAATTGTACATGGCTCCGATACTGATACCGGCCTGCTCGGCGATCCGGTTGATATTGGCGCCGGGAAACCCCTTGCCGGCAAATTCAGCGGTGGCAGCCTCCAGGATCCGGGCCTGTTTTTCAGGTGCTATTTTCTTAAATGCTGCTTTATGGTGTCTGCCCATGGGGAACCTTTCCAGTCTGTGTGCTTCGGACGTCAATATGGGTGAGTGATAACTCACTCATTTTAATTTTGTCAATAAAAAACATTCATTTACAAAATAATTAGAAAACCGCAAGCCCCCAATTTTTCTCTTGACATTTATTTTGGTTTCTTTCATGTTGGAGCGAGTGAGCATTCACTCACCATGATACGAGCACACTTTGCCCGTCCCAACATGAGCGCCCTTTGAACCTTAGTGATACCCTGACACGAGGCTTTGAGACATGGCAACCGACCTGAACACCGAATACCGAACATACCGTACGGCTGTCAAAGGCCTGCGCCTGCCTCTGGCCTTTGTGGACCTGGACAGGTTTGATGCCAACATCGCCTATGTCGCTGCCAGCCAGCAGGATACCGGGAAAACCATCCGGGTAGCCTCCAAGTCAGTGCGCAGTATTGCCCTGCTGCAACATATCTTTGAAATCGGCGGCCCCGCTTTCCAGGGGATTCTGGCCTTCACCATGGAAGAAGCCGCCTATCTTTTTGAAAATGGTTTTAAAGACCTGATTGTGGCCTACCCCACCGTGCAGCCCTCGGATCTTGAACGTATGGCCGACTTAACCCGCCTGGGCTGCAAAATTTCCCTGGTGGTCGACTCCGCCTTGCAACTGGACCACCTTTCCCGTGCCGGGCGGTCAGCCGGTGTCACCCTGGCAAGCTGCCTGGATATTGACATGTCGTACCGACCTCTTGGGAATCTGGCCCACCTGGGCGTCCGCCGCAGCCCGATCCGCACCGCTGCCCAGGCGCTCGGACTGGCCCGCCATGCCGCCGACCTGCCCGGGATTACCCTTGATGCCGTGATGGGTTATGAAGCCCAGATTGCCTCGGTCAACGATGCCCTCCCTGGGCAGCATCTGAAAAACAAAATACTGCAACTGGTAAAGCGCCGCTCCCTGGCTGAATTGATAAATCGTCGGTCCCGAATTGTGGCCGCCCTGAGAAACGCCGGGTTTAAAATCAAGATTGTAAACGGCGGGGGCAGCGGGAGCCTGGTTTCTACCGGGCGAGATGCTGCTGTGACAGAAGTTACGGCCGGGTCAGCCTTTTTTGCCCCGGGTCTTTTTCGATACTTTCACGAGGTTACTTTTCAACCGG
>CAZWPX010000060.1:0-30183 GCA_964636125.1 uncultured Desulfobacterales bacterium
ATTGGAAATAAGGGTCATGCGGTCTAATTGGGATATACGCCAGTTCATCTCCGGAAGTAAATTGCGCCGAAAATGATACTAAAATTGCATACGGATGATACTAAATTGCACAAGATTGATATAAATTTTTTGGCCAAAAAGCACGGGTCCTGATACCCTGGAACCGTGCTTACTTTATCATAAATAGCTTGGACAATATAGCTGATATTCAGCCTTGGCCCGCTTGTTAATCACCCTCAAGTACAGCATAGTGGTTTCGATAAACTCATGGCCTAATTGATCCTTGATAGTCAAGAGGTGAGCCCCCCTTTGCAGCATATTCACCGCCAAAGAATGACGAAACAGGTGTGGGTACACCGCCTTTTTTACATTCGACCTGGCTGCCACTTTTTTGACCATCCGTCGCAGAGTATGCCCCCTAAACCGCCTACCTTCGCGTAGTGTCGTGAATAGATAGCTATCTGATGGCCGTGGATAGGCATCCAGGTATGCCAACACGATTTTTGAGCATTCACCTGGGACGTTTACCAATCGCCCCTTTTGCCCTTTGCCGGCAGCAACCCTAATGGTATTGGCTCCAACATCGACATCAGACACCCTCAGATGGCATAGTTCGTCGTTTCTAATGCCTGAGTAGGCGAGTACAGCCAAGGCCGCCTTTTCCCTAATATTGTGAGCACAGGCGATAATGACAGAAACTTCAGCCTCAGTCAGCGTGTCCTTTAATAATGGCTTAGGTTTCCTCGGCCTGGCCAGCTTAATAGGATCGCCCAGAAAAGCCATGTAGTTTTCCATAGCCAGCGATACGTTCGCAATATGGGCATAAGAGTATTCCTGCTCCAGCAACCAAACCAGGCGCCCTTTGATCTGATTGTGGTCCGGATGCAGGGTGTCGATATCTCGCAGCACCTTGGCAATCACGCGGACATGATTTCGGATCGTACTGGCGCTCAGGCCCAAATCAGCAATCAGGTAAATCCTGAAATTGCTGAGCTGGTCGGATAGTCCGGGAGGGCTTTCGGGGTGAACCAACCGAAGCTTGGGACGGTCGGTATTGAGTAGAGATTGACGAGCGGGCTCAACTTCTGATAGTGGACATACAGCCATCGAGTTACCTCCTAACCAGGTAATAAAATGGTCAGGGCCGGTCCGATGCTCCAACATCGAACCGGCCCGAACTGTTTTTGAACAGCTTTATTTTTCGAAAAAACTACTATGAAATAAGGTTCTCGTCAAACCCTTTTCTTCTCTTTTTGCTTCTTTTTTTCAGCTAATTATCGGCCTGTAGATTACAAATAAACTCGGCGCTTCGGACGCCAATTACCAGCCCATAGCGTCCAAGGTATTCCGTAAAATGGCGACCAACTCAGGCGCTATGTTCTGCCGCGCCTCATTGATTTTCAGGCTGCGCTTGATGTCCCCGTCATCGTGCCTCATGGTGGCCGCTTTCCAGTCAGCCAGCATTTCAACCAGGTCAACCAGTGTCATGCACTCGATGCCCGGCAACGGCCAGTCCGGATACCACGGCGCCTGAAAATATTCTGGATGATGACGATTGACCTGGTGGTGGTGTGCAATGGCCGGCCGCATCTGGTCGAGCATCCCGCGATATTCCTTGCTCCCATAAGTCACACCTGAAAGCAGCGGTGTCCACTTATCAAAATATGGCTTCTCTTCCTGGCCGAGCTTGCTGTCATCGTGGTGAATCTGGCGATTGACGATTGACCGTATAAACCCGGAAAGGTTCTTTGCAACCTGATCAATGTGTTTGCGGGTTTCCGGCCCGCTATCGTAAGCATCCATGGTTTCTCCATCCACTCTTAAATGCCGTCATTACGGACCTATCTCAACTCGACGGCGCTGATCTCGATTGTCACGTCATCCCAGTTAGCATCCTCGACATCTACGTAGATATTGCCGTATATATCGGGCACCGCACGGAAATTCGTGGCGACCTCGACATTAGCAACCTGGGATGTCAATCGGGCTGCCCGGACCCCACTGCCATCGGACAGGATTTCCAGGTATTTATCCGGCGCTGAATTTTGCCCCTCAACCCATCCGTGGACCGCAGCAATGTCGGCGGGTATTTTGCCGTGGGATTGCTCTCTGAGATTAATTACGCTATCGGCTGTAACATCATCACTGGCAATATAATCGGTCAGGGTGATAGTTTTGTCGACGTTGATAATCTCTGCCGGCCTGGGAACATACTGCTGGCAGTGGGAGCCAAAGACGAGCATGCCCTGGGCAAGGTAGCAAACACCAGATGCCTGTGATGTCCGTATCATTAAGCCGTACAAACCTGTTGCCCCTGCAGCAACGGTAGATGTAACCGTTAGCCATTCCCAATCCCCGCCGCCAGTGTGATAGTCCGAATAAGTATACCCGCCAACGGAATCATAATGCATTATCCTCAGATGAGACGCGATTGATGTCTTTGCGTATATGCCCGCGGTAATCACTTTACCTGCGTACCGACTTATAAAATGGTCCCTGTTTGACGTCGCCAGATTCCATATCATGTAATCACTTGCCGCTCCTGGTACCCACTTTAGCGCGACCTGAGAACCATTCGGCACCGTATCTTTTTGGACATAAAGATTGAGCGTTGGGTCTTTGCTCCATCCGTCCGGCGCTTTGCTATCGGCGGCGGTGTAGGAGGGGCAGACTTCTGTAAAGACCACATCGTCAAACAAGGTATGTAAGCCCGAACCGCCAGCAGCTCGCGAGTAGAGGTACAGTTGTACTTGTGTGCAATTCGATGGAATTTCAATGAGACCGCTGTCCCACGTAGTTGTCCAGTCGTTGTTTGTTTCCTCCAGTTCGTCGATCAGGTAAAGCCACCCTGAATTGGTAACATCCCACACTCGGGCAGCATAAGTTGCCTCTGAACCATCGGCTTTAACTTTGCCCTTAAACTGCCTAAACTCGCCACCAGATACCGATACGCTTTTAAAAGCATATGGGTTGGACGCTCCGCCTTCCTTTACTTTTAAGCAGTTGCCGGTTGCGCCTCCCGCCTCACTTGAAAGCGTTGCCGACGCCCCCGCACTCCACCCGGTAGTATTGTCCTGGTCGTTGTCGGGGTCGGTGCAACAGTTTGTCGGCGCGTCATTTGTAAACCCAGTATTGGCATCTGAGTAATCCGCATCCGCTGACTGCGAATTAACGCTAAATTGGGAGTTGGTGAGCTGGTTAACCTGGGGGGCATAGCGCTCGTCTGTGTCCTCGCCGTCAACGGCCATAGCGCCGGCACTTACGGACCCTACGTTGACGATGTCGTTGCCATTGGCGTCCAGGTCTTTGGTCAGCCGTCCGGTAGCGTCCAGGACATTGTTGAGAGAGGCGGCGGTCACGGCACCCACGTTGGTGATATCATTTCCGTTGGCGTTCAGGTCTTTAGCCAGCCGGCCAATTGCATCCAGGACATCGTTGACGGCTCCCCTGGCATCAGCATCGGTGTACGTGGATACGGTAATGTCGTTGGTCCGCAGATCCCAGAGAGACGCATCTATGATGTGCCCACTGCCGTCTGTCGTAAACCCGCCTATTTTGCGGCTGGTGTCAGCATTCCAACCAACTGGGTAGGTGGTGTTGGCCGATACTACAAACGCCGGCACATCGCCACTCACCGGATGACAAGCGTATATATAATAGGTAGTACTGGCAACAAATGCGCTGCCGGCGTCCAGGTCTGATGCGTCGACATCCACGTTATCATTACCGCAGATAATCGCATCACCGACACGTACGAAAAATTCAGCGTTGATCCGGGCCACCGCATTGCTCAGCCTGGTAATGAATTTATCGGTATAGGGTCCCTGGATAGTGTAGTTGATCGCCAGAGCTATGCTGGCAGCGGTATTGAATAGAATCGAATTACCCATTGGTTAAATCTCCGATCTGTTTTTCTAAAAGTCCGATCAAGGCAACGGTTTCGGATTCCAGGGCGCTGGCGTTGACCAGGTTTTTATTGGCCCGCCCCTGTTGCATTAAAAAGCCGCGCAGCTTCCCTTCGGCACTCAGGATCTGCTTCAAGGTGGCGGCATCATGGCCATCGGCCAATGCCCGCTGATGGTTTGTCAGGTCTTCGACACACCGCAGGACTCGACACTTTTGGTCCGCCCGCTTGGCCGTTAAGGCGCGCACCTGGGAGACCAATGATTTCAGTTGTCGGGTCATTTCGGTGAGTCTGTTTTCTTCCTGGCTAATGATGGCCCCCAGAGCCTGGGTGCGGTCCACCATAGGCGAGTTCAATGCCTCTATATCCTTTTTCAACTTCGGGATCTGCCGGGCAGCTTCCTGCTGTTGCCGGAGCAGATGAGCCTGTTCCGTTTTTAACTTATTCAGACGGCGACGGGCCTGCTTCAATTCTGCTTTTTTCTGCTCCAGCCGCTCTTTTCGGGCGGTATCGCGCCAACGGGTCCAGGCCACCCGGCCTTTTAGGATGATCAGCTCTTCCGCATTTAAAAGCCCCTTGACCTTGGCCGGCGTCAGACCTTCCAGGAAGGCCTTTGCCTGGTCTGGTGGTAGATCCATCGCAATGTTGTAAATGTCTTCACGAGTGGCAATATTTGTCGGTATCCCGCGCATCTGGTTTCCCTTAGTTCTGGGCTGTGATTACTTCCATATGATCAATCATCCGGTGTGACGCTGATCCTATATAGTGCTTAATCTTCAGCACCTCGCACACAAACCCAACCATGCTGTCCAGGTCATGGGTGACATCTATAATGTCACCGGGTTCGATTTCCATGTTGTCCAGGAATACGGCAAAATTCGGCATTCTCCGTACAACCTTATGGTAGTCCAGCAAATAGGCACCCACGTGGCTAACCATTGCATCGGAGGAGACAGCATCGAAATAGAAAAGGTCTTCGTTGTCACGCAATTCCCGCCGCCTGTATCTGTCAATTGAGGTCTCATCCGAAAACGGCTTTACTGACAGATAGCCGGATGCTTTGTTACCCTCTTGAGTATGATCCTTGTTGTAAAATATGTTAAAGGCATTAATCAGGTCGTCACTGTGGCTGCGCCTTGCCTGCATCGAGCCTTCTTTGACTTCATTTTGGATAATCGCGTGAGCACTGGATTGGCCAGCCTGACGCACGATTAGTTTGGCCTGGCCGGCAGGCGTCACTATGAATCTTGATCTGCACTGCAAGGCCAAGCGCAAAAGCTGTTCGTCTGCCTGCACCGGCTTTGTAATCAACAGCGAAAATGCATAGCTGTTGGCTGCATAGAACGATCCGGCAGCGTTGAAGGTAGCCGTGTCGATATCTGCAACCGGCCAGCCCAGCAGATTCACAAGGGCATGCTTGAACACATGGTCAGGCCGCTGGATCAGCGCATTGGCCGTGCCGGTATACGTGCCGGCCGCATCATCCGGACAACCCTCGGCGTCTACGGTCACGGCGCCACCGATCACGGTTTCAGCGGAAGTATTACCGTATAAAGTAACGTCTCCATCGAGACCGACCCCAGTTGCCGGGCTTGCATCGGTGTTGTTGACGCTGTAGTATATTTTTACCTGTATGACCTCATACACCCGGAACCCAAGGCCGTTTAGCCAGTGCGTTGCGAATTCAACGTCATTTGTCCAGCCACCTGTAAAAGTAAACGTTGTGGTTTGCACGCCATACGGTAGATATTGCCAGGCCTCGCCATTGACCCTAATCATGGGCATTGGCCCCTGTATATTTACGCGCTCAGCTTTGACAGTCACCTCAACCCGACTCACAGTGCCTAAACTGGTAGTAGAAAACCGGTACTTGACCATCCCGGGATCAGTGCCGCCGATAGTGCCGATTATGCAATAGGTGGACAGATTTCCATCCACACCATTGCCGGGATTCGTCCGGGTGCCCGACTCATCATAAACGCTACCGCTGGTAACCGTTGTATTGCCGCCAGCCTGTGTGTGCGAATGAGATCCCTCATCGACACTCAGTTCATTTTGTATCTCAACGTTTACCTGCTTGGTGAGAGTGGGCAGCGTCGAAAACACAACCACTGCCCGGCCGGCATACCCCGTGTATTCATCGCCGGACTGCCCGGTGTAGGCCGTATAGCCGCCCGTTTGCCGGATGCCATCAACATATACGGCTGTAATTGCTTTTACCGGATGCTTGGCCACCGAATACACATAGGCAGTCTGGATCTCAGCTATGGCCGCGCCTTTATCGTGTGCCACGGCCGTTGTGCTGTCATAGCCACGGGCATCGGATGCAGCCAGAGTCAGAGTGTTGCCGGACCTTGATGCAATCCGGATTTTCTCCTGGTCTACTTGCAGCGTGAATGCACCCGTTGCAGGTAAGGCGCTTGCGTCCGACACCTCGTGGGTGTCACCGTCGCCGGGGGAAGAGGCGGTCATATCGGCCGCAATGGTTGTTTTTCCACCGGCATCAACAGCGAGGCACGGTGCCCGCCTGACAGCTCCGTACATTACTGACATCATTTTGCCGATGTCATCAGGATCCGCGCCCGAGTAATCGTCAGCGGATAAAATGGAATCCTCCCCGATTTTTCGGTTATACTTCTCAAAGATCCCCTGCACACGCAGCTGGCATTTATAAAGGTCGTATGTTGGCTGTCCCCGGACCACGCCCCGGAAGATCAATTCTTTTTCAGAATCAAGCAACCCTCCAAACCATTGATACAACTCAACCGTCACTTTCTCGGGCGGGTCGTCATCGGTGAAATTATCGCTAAACCTGGGCGAACCGATATTGATCACCTCAAGTTCAAGGTCGGAAAGTTCTATTTGCCCCAGCACACTGCAACCTGATGTCTGGCCAATACAGGAATCGATAAACCCCCACCGTGACACCAGCCCTGTGTATGCCGGGCCGCCGGGCGTGGTAATATCCCGGTCGCTGAGGTATACCGGAGTCGCAAAACCAAACTTCAACAAATTGATAGGCGTTGGCCCATCTGACCGTCGATTTTTCTGGGTCATAAAATTTGCGTTGAAGCTGCGCACCTTATACCTCCTTACGCAAATGCAGGGTGCCGGTGTACTGACCATGCCCTATTTCTTTGAGCGGGAAGCGCAGGTCCATCCACTTCACCGTATGGTCAGTGCCCGCTTCATCAGTAAAAACAAACGCGTTTTTCGGACCTACGGCAATATTGGTATGCCAGTTAAGCGCGTTGTCATGGTCTGCCTGGGGGATTCTGTCGAATACCAGGTAAAAGTCATATTCGATAATGCCTTTGTCGTACGCATATAGCTGCCGGCCATCACTGTACCCCGTCACTACATTCACCGTAGGCGCAGGTTCGATAGGAAATTCACGCCCATCAATGAATGTGAATGTATTTGCACCCTTTGTAAACTTGAGGTTAGACATACACAGCACCCATGGCCTTGAGTTCCGGAATAATGTATTCTCTCGTAGTATGCCGCCAGTCTTCGGGACGCTGGGGGGCTGCACTTTCCGGAATATTAATATTGATATCGCCAAACTGATACACCGGCTGGCCACCGCCGACAGTATACGACCTGGCTGACGTTGTCCGGGGTTGCCGGGCGGCCAAAGAAGATGCCGGCAGCGAATACGCACCGCCGCCCAAAGTTTCAGGCGGACGCTTACCGGTATCGCCCATGGCCACGGACCTGGAGCCCTGACCGGTCAAAAGCCCTTGCTGTATCCGGGCCACATCGCCCAAGGCACTGGTGGCCGGCGTGGCATCGATCATAAACTTAGGGCTCAGCCGATCCACATAGCTGGAAAATCCGCCGAATTTCCCCTTCATCTCGGTAATTTTCTCACTCAGCATGCGCTCGGATGATCCCCGCCCGGTAAACAG
The DNA here is from genome assembly GCA_964636125.1 of uncultured Desulfobacterales bacterium. Lineage (GTDB taxonomy): Bacteria > Desulfobacterota > Desulfobacteria > Desulfobacterales > CAJINA01 > CAJINA01. The sequence goes on from CAZWPX010000060.1 coordinate 7,816, forward strand.
GGTGGTTATTTTGGTCGGTATTCTCCACATCCATTTAACCAGGTCTATGACCTTCATCACCGCCCAGGCGATTGCCTCGCCCACAGCATTAAACGCCATACCCAGCGCTCTAACAGGCACAAGTGCCAGATTGATATTTTCAGCCATGCCGGTGATGGCGATCGCCGCGTTCTCCAGATACTCGACAAACTCCATTTTCAGCATGTTTTCATTGGCCTGGTACCAGTCACCCACCCTGGCCACGATGTCGTCAAAAGCCGGTTTGAGCTTGCCGGCAAAGTCCACCAGGCTTTCTATCCAGTCGCCAAGTTCTTCGGTGATCAGATCACGGTTTGCTTCCATCCAGGCTTCGGTGCGCTCGATGACCGACTTGATTGACGGGGCCAACTTTTCACCGATCAATATCGCCTGTTTCCCGACGGTGTTTACAAACGTTTCCCAAAGGGATGAGAGGGTGGAGGTCTGTTTGCTGAACGCTTCATCCGTGCTGCCCGCCGCATTTTCCATGCTTCCCAGCACCCGGGTGAATTCGTCACTCTGTTCGCCGGTCAGGGCCAGCATAACGGAAAGCGACTCCATCCCGCCGAACAGCTGGGCCATCTGCTCTACGTTGCCACCCGTGGCCGCCTTCACATCCTGCAAAAAGCCGTGTAAACCCTGGGCGGCCAGGGCGGACGCATTGAAGTTCAACCCCAGAGAGGCAGCCATTTCCTGAGCCTCGGCCGTGGGTTTCACAACCGCGCCCAGAGCGGTGGCCAGGCGGGACGATGCTTCGGACGTTGCAAAACCGCCCTTTGTCAGGGTGGCAATGGCCGCATGCATTTCCTGCACAGACACACCGGCAGCCGCCGCAATAGGCGATATCTTACCCACACTGCCGGCCAGCTCGGAAAACGTTGTCTTGCCTTCCTTGACCGCCGTGAACATCAGGTCAAAAATCGTACCGGCTTCGTCGGCTTTCATGCCGAAAGCGTTGATCACGGTAGAGCCGGCATCCACGGCAGTGAAGGTATCGGTCAAGCCCGCTTTAGCCGCCCGGGCGGACTTTTCCAGAAACTTCATGGCCTCGCCCGGGGCCACCCCTGCGGATATGGTCTGATACAGGCCCCGGGTCAGTTCCGAGGCGCTGCCCAGGGCAGAGGGCAACGCCATGATTTCCTTTTTGTACGCCTCCATGTTTACCGCGCTGGTGTCCACCAGCGTGGAAACATTGGCCAGCTCTTTCTCAAAAGTGGCAAATTGGGTAATGGGGGCGGTTAAGGTAAGCGCACCGGTCAGGGCAGCGCCGGCCACCCCCAGGCCGGCCATCTTCGCCGATACCCCGCCAACCTTTTTGCCCAGCGAGGCAAATTTGCCGCCCAGGGTCTTGGCGACTTTCAGCGTCTGGTTAAGCTTTTTCTTCAGGCTGTTCAGGCCCCGGGCGGCATTCTCAAACCCCTTGCGGCCCTTGGCCCCGGCAGCTTCCATCTTTGAGCCCAGATCTACCACCCGGGCTTCGCCGGTCCTGGTGTCAACCTCGATCTGATACTTTAGCTTTTTGGACATTCAGCCCCCTGACAGCCGCCTCCAGAGCCTCTAAAAAAAACAGTGGGTCGGAAATGTTGACCAGATCCGATACCCACTGCGCTGCTTGGTAATTGACCGATGCATGCCCGGTGAATGGTTCGATCTGGATCACCCCGGGAAACCGGTCGATGGTTTCAGAAATCTCTTCGTTCCCCGGGGTTAACTCTACCGGTTGGCATTGTCCGCACGATGCGGGCACTTTTCCCGGTGAAAGTGCCCTGATCAGACGACAGGCCGAACAAGACGTTATGCCGTCTGGCCGGAGTCGCTGCCATCGTGCGAACCGTTCAAGTTTTTTAACTCTCCCGACCGTGCTATGGCGACATTTTCGGCCAAGGCGGCGGATTCGTCAGCCACCCAGTTGGCCAGCTGCACCATACGGGACATGATCTTATCCACCATTTCATCGGTACGCTTGATGGGCTTGCCCTGGGTATCCACAATGCCATCCCAATCTTCGACCATGTGCCGGAACAGCAACCGGTCCAGGATCTGTTCTGCGGTCAGTTTCTCACCGGGCCGCCGAGCCATGCGCTTGGACAGCTTTTTCAACTCTCTGTACTTATCCTTGTCGATGGGGCGGATTTTAACATTGATGCCCGGCTCGTATTCCCGCCAGATACCCTCTTCGCAAGTCTCATTTTCATCAAATACCAGCATGTTTCCTCCTTAGTTAAGCGGCAATCTGCCATTCATCGTCACCGTCATCCCCGCACAACAACGCTTCAATTTCGTAAGCGCTCACCCCATCGCGCTCGACCTTCTTGAGGTCCTGGTACTGCACCTTGGGGGCGGTTATCGTAAAAGTGTTTCCCTCATCGGTCCCGAAGGTGGTGGTAAAAGGCAGCAGGGTTCCCGCCCGCCAGATACCTGCAAAGTCGTGAGTGGCAACAAGCACGTTTTCAGGATCAATCTTCAATACCGGGTTGCGATCACTCACACGAGCTACCTTGTGGCAAGATGACGCATTGGCATCTTTTTGCAACGCCACGACACCGCCAAAGTCGATCTCCACCTTGGTCAGGGTGGCCGCATGAGTACCAATTCTCAATTCCGCAGCCTGGAAGGTCGGCGGCAAAACCGTACCCAGCGAGACACCAGTCAGCAAAGGCGCATCCGTTTTGCTCCAGTCCGCCGCCAGGAACTCGAAATTGAACATCCCGGGCTTGCCTGCCTCCAGCACAAGCGTGGCCTTGCCCCGACACCCCCAGAACTTGTAGAAAACACCGTCTTCATAAACGCCTAAAGTCAGGCTGGGCAAACCGTCCAGGGCGGGCAACAGCGTTGCACTGGTTGAGGCCACCACGGTTTCGGCGGAACCACATGCACGCAGCAGGGTGGAAAAAGGCAGCGACTGCCCGGCCTCAGCCGTACCGACAAGCTCGACAGAAAACATAACTTTGGCCCACCGGGGACCGAACACGCTCGGGCGCGGTGATACCGAAGACCCCTTCGGTTTTCTCTTATTGGGTTCGTTGTGCAACTCAAACTTCGGCTCAAAGGCGCTCAGCACGTTAGCGCCGGCAAGGGACTCGGCCTCTCCCTCAGTTCCCTCTATCTTGGCTGCCACCTGGCATCGATTAATGAGAATTGTCATGATGTTTACCCCTCGAATACGTCATGGGTGTAGGTAAGTTTCAGCGTCACAATCTTGGCCCCGGCAGGCTCGGCCAGGTCCTTTTGCTCGAACCCGGTGCATTCCTGGAGGGACCGGACGCCGTCGAAAAGAAAATACTTCCGGGGCAGTTCCCGGAACATCTTGTGGCGGTCGATCTTTTCCGGCGTGGTCACTACAACAGCCACGTTTAACGCCTCTTCGCCGATGCTCGGTTTGCCGGAAGTACTGATGCGGCCTGTGGTAGCAACCTCAATCGTGCCGGATGGAAACTTGACGAGAATCTCGTTAGCGTCCACCGCAGGCAAAGCCGCCGAAATCACACTGCGCAGATGGGTTTCAATAAATGTGTCGATCATATCACCACCCAATCGCTGGTCGGAGTGTCGGCGCTGGCCATCAGGTGATCAACCGCTTCTTTGGCCCGATCCAGCCAGTCTGCTTTCAGGGTTTCCAGGTCATCCGGTCCATGGAAGAGAAAGTCCATCTCCCCGATTTCCTTTTGCAGCGTGGTCATGCCTTCGGTGTAAAACGTGTTGAGGACCGGCAACAAGTAGTACATGCATAAACAGCATTCGGCCTCTTTGCATGCCTCCCGGTCGTCTCCGGTTGTGGCTGCGTAATCCCCCAGCCAGCGGGTGAGCTTCCGGCCGGCCGCCGCCAGGTGGGGACTGATCACATCCCCAGACAGCTTCGCCTCGGCAGGCAACCGCCCCAGGGTCCGCACGTCGGAAACGTCGGCTATCATGTCCGCACCACCCGGTCGCCGCCGTTATGGGCATGATGATTCAGGGTGCCCCAGATGTCCGCAGTGGCCTTGGCACATTTCTTGTCAAACTTCTCCAGGGTTTCCTTGTCCACCTTGCCGTCCAGCTTGTCTTCGATGCGCGACAGGCGGTTTAGAACAATACCCATCAGAACCACCAGCAGGGTGAAACATCCGCCAACCAGGCCGCCAACCAACGGACTCATCGCTTCCTCCGTTCAAAAATGCGTTTATAAACGTTTATAAACCGCCCTAAATCGTCGAAAGCCGCTCGGGCTTGGTTAGACCATGCCCGAGCGGCCAGAAGCCGAAATAAGCGCCCTGGCTTAGTCGGAGTAAACTACCGCCTCATCGTTGATGATCAGGTAATCCGAATACAGCTCCCAGGTGTAGTCAATGGCCCGTTTCCTGGCCCTGATCTCCCGGTACCGCTTGATGGTGCTCCCCATACCGAAGCCCAGGTTCTTCGGGTCGGTCAGCAGCTTTGTGTTGGCCGCCCAGTTCGGAACACCGATCACCTCATAGCCCTGGTAGCGCGGCACCTTGCCGGTGATCAGATAGGGGTTCAGGCCGTCATTTTCAGCCATCTGCTTACCCCAGGCGATCGCGCCTTTCTTGCTCATGACAAAACAGGTCTTGGCCTCGTTGAGGTACTTGTCATGCATCTGCTGGAGCATGGCGTCCATGGTGGCCATGTGATCCAGATCGACCGAACCCAGGACGGTGCTGGCCGCTTTGGCTCCGGAGATAGCGCCGGTAAGAACCTCATCCGCCTCGAAGGTGCCGCTCACGGCTGACAGGGACAGGTACCCGCCACCCACCTGGATTACCTTGCCCGTGGCGTCGCTGGTCGCGCCGGTTACCGTCTCTCCGGCGGCAAAGGTGGTTATCACGCTGCCCAGGGTGGTGGTATCGGCCGTGGCGCTGCTGCTGCTACCGGTAAGCTCTTCGGCGGCGGCAAAGGTTCCGGTCACCGCATACACCAGCAGGAAGCCGCTACCCACTTCGGCAACCTTGCCCGTGGCGCTGCTGGTACCGCCGGTTACCGTCTCCCCGGCCGTAAACGGGCCACCGGTTACGGCACCGTGGTTCAGCCGCTGGGTCGCCACAGCACCATGGCGCACCATTTGGCCCCCCACGTTGGCCAGATCCCTGGACGTACCGTCAACGGCCGCCCGGGCCAGCTTGGCCCATCCATCGTTGAGGGCGGTGAAATCGTCACCGCTGGACTCGTCACCGATCAGGCCCAACAGCAACAGGTCGTTGCGGAACACCTTGGCGAACAGAGCGGCCAGGTAGGCTTCCACGTTGCCCTGCTTCTGGCGGTTGATCAGGGTGGAAAACAAGATGGTGGGAAACATCTGCACATCTTTCAGCGCCCAGCGCTTGCCCAGGTTGCTGGCCCCGGTTTCCTGTTCAGGTGTCGGCTCGGAGCCTTCGGGTACCCGCTTGAGCTGGCGGTCGGATACGGCAAACAGGTCCACGTCCTGTTGCAGGGCCTCTACCTGTTCGCTTGTAACCCGGCCCAGAAAGCTGCTCTGGTCGGTTACGGTGGTGAAGTACTTGCGGGCGGCGGCCGGAGTCAACCCCCCGCCGATGCCGATACTGGTGGCGGAAACGGCGCTCTTTTTCAACTCTTCCAGGGCCGCTTCCTCTCCCTTGGCCAGCAGGGTCAGCAATTCATTCCAGTCCATTTTTCTCTCCTTTTTGCTCGCTTGATAGCGTTAATGAATGACCGGTCGCCTATGGCCTAAACCATCTCGTTTTCGACGCTGCCACCGCCGGGGCTGGTTTCACTCCGCCCCTTGGCCAGCGCTTCGGCCAGGGTTTTGACCATTTCGGTCTGGGTTTCCGACTGGGCTTTGCTCACAGCCTTTTCCACGGCATCGCCGATCATCTTTTCAGCATCGGCCTTGGTCAGCTGCGCGGTGTCAGCTGCTGCCGGCTGGGTTGCCGGAGCCGGCTGTGCCGGCTGGTTCTGGCTGCCTACGGCCTTCACCAGGGTCTCCATGCTTTCGACCAGCGTATCAATTCCCTTGACCAGTTTCTCTTCGGTCGCCTTGTCCATGTCGTTGCCTCCCTTCCGGGTTGTGGTGATAAAACTCTTGAGTCGCTCCGGCCACCCTTTGGCAGCCGTTGATTTCGTTGCAGGTTCGGCCACAGCCACGCCGGCCAGGCTCAACCCCACCAGGTTTCCTTTTTCCAGATCCGCCCACAGGTCGATGTTTTCCACCTGGATACCAACGGCCCAGGCGCCTTCAGGCTCTTTGGGAAACATGGCATCGCCCTTGCGGACAATCCAGCTTTCGGCCACGAACGCACCGGCCTGGCTGAAACTGTGCTCCACGTCCACGTTTTGCACCCGGCCGTTTCGCATGAAATCCGTGGCCGCCTTGAAAATCTCTTCCTTGCTGGCCCGGTCACCCTGGCTGTCTTCGACATCAGGCGTGTACACGATGCCGTAGGCCCGGTGCAGTTGCGGGTCCATCTTGACAATTTCGAAGGTAGCGGGCGTGCCGTCACACTTCAGTGTGAGCTTTTTACCGGTGGCCGGTCGGGCTACCAGGCTGATAAATTCCACCCGGATATCCGTGAGCTGGCGTTTGGGCATGGGCGTATCCTCCTTTTCAGTTTCCATCTGTATGGCACGCCCCAGGCCAATCTCAAGCAGTGGAAAGCTATATATAGCTACGGGCCATATATAGCTTTTTGGTCTTTGAGTCCGGTGACAGGTGAAGGGTAGGGAAAAAGGATAAACCCCATACCAAGGAGCCAACCCATGTCTGACGTAATGGTCATCAAAAGCGAATCGATTCAGCCCTTACTGAAATCTGTCATCGCACCGACCCCACCCCTGGAATCGACCCTGGACGGCCAGGCTATTGCCTGGCCTTACGATCCTAACGGCCTGCTTATGCTCTACGGGGCCAGCAGTGAGCACCAGGGCTGCTGCCAGGTCAAAGCTGAAATCGCTTACGGTACCGGTGCCGAGGGGCCGGCCGCAAAAGCCCTGGCCGCCCTGTTGCCCAAAAAGATCGGCCTGGCCTCCTTTTGCGTGCAGCTCGGCCTGGACCTGGAAACCTACGGAAACGCCTTTGTCGAAAAGATATGGGCGGGCAGCAAGCTCATCGGCCTGCGCCACCGGCCGTCCCGCACCATGATGCAGGCCAAAAACGGCGGGTATGTCCAGTGGGTCTATGAAGTGGATGGGGATCTGAAGATCATCTATTTCACCGAAGAGGAAATCCTGCATATCCGCGAACCGTGCGTGGCAGGGCTGCATTACGCACAGCCCACCTGGATCGGGGGCCGGGGCATGGTGGAGCTGGTCTATGCGGCCACGGAATACAATTCCAGCTTTTTCAGAAACCGCGCCATCCCCGATTATGCCGTCATCACCAAAAACGGTGCCTTGAGCAATCCCGCCAAAACGTCGGTCAAGGAATTTTTCCAGCAAAACTTCCAGGGACCGGAGAACGCCCACCGCGTGGTCTACATCCCGGCCCAGGCTGACACCGAAGTCGATTTCAAAAAGCTCACCGAAGACCGCAAGGATGCCGACTTTCTGAAATTACTCGATGCCGGCCGGGACCGCATCATCACCGCCCACCGTGTTCCGCCCAGGCTTCTGGGTATTGTTTCCGCCGGGCAGCTCGGCGGGGGCGGGGAGGTAGAGGGCCAGCTGCATATGTTCGAACAAATCAGCGCCAAGCCCAAACGCCGCCGCATGGCGGAAAACCTCCAGTCCATCGTGGAAGAGGTGGGCGTGCGCGAAGAGTTGGAATTTCGGGCCATGCCCATCACCCAGCCCGGAAAGTCGGCGGACAACATAGACCGCCTGGTGGCCGCCGGCATCTATACGCCGGCAGAGGCCCGGAAAATCGTAGAGGCACAAAAAAGCCGTGGCCAGGCCAACGCCCTGGTGGCGGCATTGATGGCATCGTAACCCAAACCGGAGGGAAACCATGAGCGCATTTGAACCGGCATTTCAAAAAATGATCCAAAATGAAGGCGGCTTTGTGCTGCATACGGTACCGGGTGATGCCGGCGGTATGACCTACGCCGGCATTGCCCGCAATCGTTGGGGTAACTGGCCCGGCTGGCAGATAATTGACCGGGGCGATATGGACAACCCGGCCCTGACCGCCATGGTCCGCGAGTTTTACCAGCAGCATTTTTGGAAACCGATCTGTGCCGAACAGTTCGACAGTCAGGCCGTAGCCGATACCGTTTTCGGCTTTGCTGTCAACGCTGGCCGGCGCACCGCTGTCCGGATCGCCCAGGCCGTGGTTGGCACGATCCAGGACGGTGCCATTGGTCCCAAGACCATTGCCGCCATCAACAACGCCGACCCCGACCTGTTCGTGGCCCGGTACGCCCTTGGCCGGATTGCCAGGTATGCCGCAATCTGTAACCGCAACCGCAGCCAGTCAAAGTTTTTGCTTGGCTGGATCAACCGCACGTTAAGGATGGTGTAACCATGGGACTTGTAAATGTAGACTTGGGCAGCGCCATCACCGGAATCGGGGAGGTGGCAGACAACCTGTTCACCTCCGACGAAGAGCGGCTCCAGATGGCAATCGAAGACAAAAAGATCGATGCCGGGCTGATGCAAAGCCAATCCGCCGTCAACCTGGCGTCCGCAAAACACAAAAGCACCTTTGTGGCCGGGGCCAGGCCTGCCGTGATCTGGGTAGGCGCGGCGGCCATGGCCTATCAATTTATCCTGCACCCGCTGCTGGCCTGGTATTGGACCATGCTTCAGGCGCTGGGGCTGATGGAGGCCGGTATCCCGGCACCGCCCCTGCTCAATACTGGCGACCTGTACACCGTGATTAGCGGTGTGCTCGGCATTGGCGCCATGCGTTCGTACGACAAGCAAAAGGGCACGGCCACGGATGCCATTGCCCCGCCCAAACCGCCGGCTAAAAAGAAGTCCTGGCAATTCTGGAAATAGCCATGTCCAAGAAATTTTCCGACCGCATAGCACTGCTCATCGCCGAAAAGGTGCGCGATATCGCCACCCGCCAGGGCAACGTGCCGTTTCTCAAGGGTGACCTGAGAAAAAGCCTGGTGGTGCATCTTGTGGGTCTGGGCAAGGCCCTGCTTACCTCAAATCTGCCCTACGCCCGGGCGGTCCATGACGGCCGCCCCCAGGTCACTATCCGCCCCAAGCGAAAAAAAGCCCTGTTCTGGAAAGGCGCCAAACGGCCGGTTAAGAAAGTGGTGCAACCGGCCAGGGACGGCAAACCGTTTATTCTGGAAGCCATTGACGAACTGCAAGAGGAAGGGTTCGGGTTTCTGGATGGTGAAGTGGACGAGATGGTGATCAAAAAGCTTGAAAAGAGTTTCCGCAACAACAAAATCGTAATCAAATAGCAAAGGGCGGTCCCGCCAGGAGCCGCCCTTTTAAATTGTATCACTTAAATGCAATTCTTAATCTTTCAAGAATTAAGAATTTGCTTTTACCGTATTTCTTGATGGCCTTCTATCGTGGAAGGTAACCATCCAGACAAATGCTTTCCGCAAATCATCTATGAATACAGCGGCCTCACTCCCATCGATTTCATAATCTTCCAGGTGTTGCTGGAACTCACTTTCATATTGATCTAAAAAAGTTGCGATAATTTCGCAATCCCGTTCTGATAATGACATTTTTCCTCGCTTTGGTCGGCAGCTGCGACACCAGACAGGTTATAATAAACACTGTTGTGAGCAGTGTTTTTTCACTATCGTTCCCCCCTTCTCAAAAACCCAGGATTAGCAGCTATGGCCCGAAACTTCCAGCCCACAGGTTCGTCAAACGGTTGCCAGTTCAATATCGTCACCCGGGTTCCATCCTGCTTCGATATGGCGGCTTCTATCGCCTCTATGTCTGCCATTCCGTGTATGGGTGCATCCCTGGTAATGCTACACCGGCCAACCCCGGACACATCATTATTGTTGGTGAACCAATATGAAACAAAGTAATTGTATTCCATGAAATCTCCTACCAGTTTTGGGCGCCAACCTCTATGTCAAACGTTCGCCTCAACCGCGACGGCGGCATAATCGGCCTTGCCAGGTCTCTCAATTCCTTTGCCCAGTCCCGCAACATCGTGTCAGCCTTTCCCCGCTTGACATGGCCATAGCGGTAAAGGTCGTTCAAGATTTCGGTGAGAAACATCTTATTTTCTTTGGCCTGCGCCACTTCGTTCACGTGCTTTCTACGGTCCACAAAGACTTTACCGTCCCTGAAGTCGATCCACTGTCCGGCGTAATAAATTCGGCAATTCTCTCCGGCATCAATTACCAGATGTGGACTTTCGACCGGTTTGACGTAAACTTCGACTTGTTTTTCCATAGGCTCTCTCCTTTTCTGAAATTGTATCACTCAGACGCAATTATTAATTCTACGAGGATCAAGATTTCCTTGAAAACTCCACCACCGTAATGGTCCGGCACCGGAAATGATACGGCGGCATGCCCACATTGGCCGGCACCTGATCTTTAATTTTTTCGGCCTGCTTATCGCCCATCATGGGCCAAACCTTCTTGGCCCGCTCGGTGTCCATGTGCGCGATGGCGTCCAAGTACCGGTCCCGTTGCCGCTGCATCCGGCTCACCCGGATTACCTTACCGTTGAGCCGCCGGCAAATCTCGGTAGTGTTCTCGTCAATGTGAGCACGGATGCGCACCCGGCGCACCCCGGCCCGCTCGTATCCGGTGACCCTGCCGATTTCCCGGGTTTTGGTGGCCGCATGATCCGCCACCATTTCCCAGTACACGCTGCCCCGCTCGGACAAAGACGCAAAATCATCGGCCATACGGGCGGCCAATTGTTCCCGGGTCATGCCCTTGTCGAAATACTCGGTAAGGGCCCCATAGAACTTTTCATGGGTAAATGAGTTCCAGTGCTGGCCCACCCAAAACAGGTTTCCTCGTTCCACCACCGCCAGGCTGTCCAGGTCAGGCAGCCCGAAGACAATATCCACCCCGGTGGTCTTGCCAACTTCCACGGCACCCAGTTTCCAAAGCGGTTCCGTCAGGTCCATAACCGGGCCGTGCAAGGCCGCCTGCATGGCATCGCCGCCCATGCGGCTTTCGAGCACCTTCAATATCGTATCGGCCTCAGCCTGCCTGAACTGGGCCGGGTCCATTTCCCGCAACCGGTCCAGGGCGGCGGCAATGGCGGTTTTGCTTTGCTCGGTCCAGCCCCGGGTATAGGCGTTTTTCAGTTTGTCCATGAGCGCTTCAAACGCTTGGTCGTTTTTCAGCAGGGCGGCCATGGCCACACGCCGCACATATGCCTGTTTCAGCACCGCTGTGTGCATACTGTCTCCTATCGGCCCTGGACCGTCGCCTCTGCGCGATCCGGGCCGCCCATTGCCTCAGCCTCCCGCCGCCGGGCCTTCCGCGCCACTTCCTCGAAGGTGACCCACTTTTTACCGCATGTACAGATCCGCACACGCCGGGTCACCGGCCCCAGCTGCCGGGTAGACTCGATGGTCATAGGCTTTTTACAATCCGGACAATCCATAATTACCAAAGCTCCACATCGTTAATAACGCTGCTACCGAACTCCAACCCCTGACACGCCAGGGCCAGAGCCCAGAACCGGTCACCGTGGCCCGAAGCGTTTCTGGCAATGTCGTATGAAATACCTTTTTGTGTCGCCGTTCGTTTGATGTTCAGAAACTGGCTGATCAACACCCGGTCATCATGCGGAATTACCAGCCGGGCTTCCTCCACCAGCTTTTTCAGGTTCTGGGCAATGGTCGCCTTGAACGGCTGTGTAAAAGTGTGCCAGTGCTGCACAACGCTGGTCGGTATGGCCGGCGCCACGATTTCACGCACCGCCATGCCCACGCCGGTTTCATCCACATGCAACTGCCCCACGTTCCATTTTTTCAGGGCACTCACCAACCGGTCCCGCTGCACCATGTAGGCCAGCCGCCGCCAGGTCTCGATAGCCCGGACAAACACTTGGTCGGCAAGCTTTTCCACTCCCACCAGTTCCGAGGCATCCCGGCGCTTGGCCATATCCCAGCCGGCGCGGCGGTCTGAGCCCTTCCAGTCGCTCCGCTTTTCAGCCAGGCATACACCCCGGCACTCGTTGAGTTCGGCCAGGGTGAAAAAGCTGTCTTCGTCGCTGAAGAACTTACACAGATACAGCCGCGCCCAGGTATCGCGGTCAAACAGCGCTTTCAGCTCTTCCAGGTCAATCACCATGCCCTCGGCAACCGCCTGGTTGATATCCACCGTGTGGCGTGAAAATTTCGGAAACTCCCCGCCGTCATTGGTTACCAGCCGCCAGAAGAAATTGTGCGGGCCGGCCTCGTAAGGTGTGCTCACCACGCTCACCCGGCCGGCTACGGCTGTAACCGAGGGGACAACCGCTTCCCAAACCTTCTGCTGATGCAGGTACCAGGCAAATTCATCAAAATACACATCGCCCGGGTACCCCTGGGTTGTACGCCACCCGGATGGCAGCGCCTTGATGCGCCGGCCGGTGGGCAGCACGATTTCAGTTTTCGAACCACGGCCACGTTCTTTTATACCCAGGGCTTTCATGTGCTCCCGGGCATAGCGAATAGTATTCTGGGCCTGTTCCCGGGATGTCGATATCAGCAGTTGGTCTCGTTGTCCGGCCATGCCGGCCACAACCATTTCAAAGGCAATCGTCCAACTCATGCCGCCCTGACGGCATTTCAGCATGGTGCGAAACCGCGCCACATCATCGAACCACCTTCGCTGATAAAGCCTGAGCGGATACTCCAGGATGCGGTCTTTGAGGCTACCGACATACTCAATCTGAGCCATGGGCTTTTCGATCAACTCTTGATGGCGTTTGGCCTCCACCCGTTCCAGCCGGGCCAGGGCCTTGCTCAGCATGGCAATCTTGCGGGCACGGCTTTCGGTGATCTTGCCCTTACTCAGTTTGTCTATCTGGGCCACCAGCCCTTCGCGGCTGTCCAGTTGCGAGGCCAGGGCGTCTGCCCATTTGTATCGTTTGCGCCACCGCCAGATGGTGTCAAAAGAGATTTTCATCTCCCGGCCGATCTCCCGGCATGACCACCCGGACAAATATTTCTCTTTCGCCTGCTTCCGTATTTCGGCAGAGTACGCCACTAAACAACTTCTCCGTTGGTGCTGTTTTTTTCTTTTTTCATACCGTGAGCATATCCCGCCAGAATGCACGCAACTCTTTAAGTTCTTTGACTTTTCCGTCTTTATCGTAGAGCGCGTAAGTCATGAAATACTCTAGACAAAAGGCTCTAGTGATTTGCCAGCAGCGACCCCGGCTTTTATCGTACTTTTTAGCTGCATCCCCGAGGCTCATCCCGTATAGAACGTCTTTGGCCAGTTTGATGTTTTCTTTGGTCATCACAATTAAGCTCTCCTGGTCATCTGCCGAATTTTCAGGGCTGTTCAGGTAGTTTGTTTGCGGAATCATAGCCGGCTAACCATCCAAAAAAATATGCCACTGCCGCACAGAGAAATGCTATGAATCCGGCTAGTCCGATAACGCTTAGTATTTCCAACCTTCCGTCCTTTGCCGGCTCAATCATTGATAAAAAAATAGCGGCGATAGCCATCAGTACGTATGTTGTAGTAAGAGGCTGTTTCATTTTTTTATTTGCGGCTCATATTCCGGGTCCGCACCTGTTTCATCCAGGATCGATCCAGTATTTCACCCACCCCCTGAATGTCTTCGGTGTTCGAGCGAGACGCCCGCCGCTCTCCAGACCGTTCAGCCTGGACCTGCTGGGTCTCAGCCTGCCTGTCTGCCTGATCAGCCATGCCGTAGGCGACCTTTCGTAGATAGCCATGACTGTCCAGAGGCAGCTCCCGGGGTGGGAAATGCACCATCTTCTCCATTGCAGCTGCCCAGATAGCCGGCGGACAGGGCCGTGCCGGGCGGCGGTCCCACTGCGCGTAGCCGCTGGCCACCAGGTCACGCAGTTCCGACAGCAGGCGCCCGGCTTTTTTCCACGCCAGACCCCGGCCATGGGCGCGGTTACCGGCAGCCGCCTGGGGCCTAAAAAGGGCTACATATTCCAATGCCAGGTCCTCTACCGGTTGAGGCAGAGTGCGCAACACGTTAACAGCCTGACGCATGGCCGCATCGTTAGATAGCGCCTCCATGCTGTGTACAGCGCCGCAAGATGGACATACCGTCTTCATCGATATCCTCCGGCACCATGCTTGTTACTGGCTGCCCCAGGATGTTCCTGCTGCCATTTCAGCGTCTGACGCATACCGGTAATCACTTCGCGGGCCGTGGCCACTGCCAAAAACCGCTCATGGTCCACGCCCGCCACATGCCGGAAGTACCCGCGCAAATTTGTATCATTCCAACGCAATTCTTTTTGTAGCCAGCGAATGTGCCGCCACTGCGGTTCACTGCACCCCACCCTGGGGATAGCGCTGCCGGCGGGCATTGCCGGGCGCTTGCCCCGGCGGCTGGGCTTCCAACCCTTTTCACAGAAAATCTCAATCAGCCGGTAGAGTTGGCCTAGGGTCAGTTTGCCGGCAGAATTGACGCCGAACTCACCGTCAAGCATTTCCCGATAGGCCACTTCGGCCATGGCCAGGTCTTTCTTGGCAATATGGACCCGAGCCAGCAGATTAAGCCGTTTTCTCTTTCCAACATCCATGGTTAAACCTCCATCTGCATGGCAAACAGCATCACCAGAATAGAGCCGTGGGGCGAATGGAAGCGGCCCGGATTGTCTTTGAGGTTTTCCAGCCAGCACAGGGCACATACGGACCGGTCACCGTCCTTATAATCGCGCACGTAGCCGAAAGAGGCCCGCAACCGGTCATGCATTGCGTTGTGCGGGCACAGCCGGTCCCTGGTCGGTGCGGCCTGGCTGCGCAGTTCCTCAAGCACGTCTTTCGAAGTGCCGGCCCCCGCGCCGTGTTCGGACATGAATACGCAAAACGCTTCCAGGTTCTCTTCCAAAAATGCCGCCGTAAGGGCCATTGCCTTCATGTTTCCTCCAGGGTGATGATTTCGTTATGCTTGATGAGGTGGGCCTTTAGCCGCTTAAATGACGTCCAGTAGCCCCTGTACGTGGTCAGCTTCTGGTCAGGATCGATATTTATAGCTCTGGCCTGGCGTTTACCCAGTTTGCGTAGATGTTTGCGAAGTGATGCCGGATGTACGAATACTTGTCCGGGACAGAAGAACCGTCGCCGTTCCTCGCAGTCTTCAATCCCCCACTTAGCTCGAAAGAAACCGTCAATATAGAAGTATATGGCGTTGTGAAACCGGTCGGTCTGGCGCAGAACCAGGACCACCCGGTATCCATCACATTTGAGGGTCACGCTACTCAGATCGACCACCTTCAATGCTTTATCCACTTTTTTCCACTCGTCTGGTGACATTCGTTTGCTCCTTATGGCTGCTCATCAGGCCCCCCGCACCACCGGGAGACGATCCCGCCCGACACCGGCGGGATTTCGCTTCAATGCTGGACTTTCAGCTCCGCCATGGCCCGCAAGAACGCCAGGTAATTGCGGGCATCCAGAATACGGTCCTCAATGGCTTCGCTTTTCACCGATCCGTGCCGCACATAGGTGCGGATGGCGTCCAGGTGCTTTTCCAGGTAGATCAGGCAGACCAGATCCGCCGTCACCCCCTGGCGTTCGGAAATGCGCTGGAAATTGGCCAGCACGTTCGAACCGTCGCGTTCGGCATAGTCCGGGCTTTTGGCGGTAAAGACAGCCTGCTCTTCCTCTGCCATCTGCTTCAGCAAGCGCTCGAACCGGTCGGAATCCATCAACGCCTTTGACATGTCGTTTTCTCCTTTCGTCTGGCGGCGGCCGGCATCAGCCCCGGCACCATCATGTGGTACGGGGCACAATGACGCCGCCGGCAGCTTTTCTGGGTCGCCTGGCAGACAAAGCGCAGGCTTCCGCTTCGATCCTGGGTAAACCACCGCACCCGCCAGGGGCAGCTTTGCCTCAGGGCGTCCCATCGGCGTTTGCCTGGCTTTTCGTTCCGTTTTCTCATTTCACTCCTTTCCGTTCAGATCAGGCCGAAAGCATTGGCCATCCACAGGTAACCGAAAAACGTGCCGGCCACGAACCACATAAACCGCGTGGCCGCCGCAAAGATGCCGTCCATCACTGTTTCGAATTTGTCCTTACGTGTGATCACACGGCCCCCTTTCCCCGCTACAGACGGGCAATATCCAGCACGATGGTGTCCCAGGTACCGACCTCGCCACGCTCTTCGAAACGGAAATACACGTTGCTGCCAACCACCTTGATGCAGTCGCGCAGGATCTTCATGGCCTCGGCCATCTTGGGATGCTTGATCTTGCCTTCCAGGGCCAGCAGGCCCAGGATACGGGTCTTGTCCAGCCGGCCGCCCTTGGTCGGTTTGAAAGCGTGGTTGACCAGGGTGCGCAGGTCTTCACCGGCCGCATCCAGCTTTTCGTCGATAAATTCCATCAGCCGTTCCTGCACGATCCAGATCCGGTCATCGAAATCCGTGGTTTCAGACCGGCGCATGTCAATGCGGCCCCTGCCGGCAAAGTCCGAAAAAACCTTGTTGCCCTTGGCATTGCTCGAATCTCTGCCCCCGTACACCGAGCGCTCAAGCGCAAAGTACTTTTCGATGTCGGCGGCCACCGCTGCCTTGAACTCCACCATTTTTTTGTGCAGCGCAGTGGCCTTTTTCAGATGCCGCTCCACCATACGGTCCCGGGCCTTGTCGATTTTATCGATGTACTTGGGGTGGACGTACTCCCCGGCCCCGTCCAGCCACCGCCCTTTTTCGTCACGTACTGGCATGTTGCTCCCTCCTTTCGTTGCGTTGTTGCACTTCCTTGGTTGCCTGGGCGACTTCATCCTGGCGTTCGGCCAGCATCATTTTGCCCAGTGTCTCCGTGCCCCTGTAATTTTTGATAAAATCAATACTTGAGTCGATCCGCTTGACCAGGGCGGATTTGCCTTTGAAGAGCAACAGCTCTTCGGCTTCTTTTCTCAGCGTCATTAAGCGCCTGATAGTCATTGTTTGACTTTTCATCGTCCCCCCATCAGCCCTGTTCCGGCCGAAAGGCCAGCCCGAGGGCAGCTTCCATGTCCCCTTCCGTTACCGCCAGGATTTCCGCCAGCATCTCCAGATAGCGAAAATACCCGCGCCGATTGGCATCCTCCACCACCGGCCCGCTCATCTCTAGGGCCTGGGGATAATCCGCCACCAGCCGCCGCCAGACCCGTTCCATAAAGGCTTTATCCGGTGGCGGCGCTTTGCGCATATACGCGATACGGCTGAACACGTAGGTTTCGCCAGCCCGCACCAGATTGTCGTACAGGCTTGGCAGCCCCAGCAGCACCACACCGGCCCCGGCCTCATAGATCAGCCGGAAAAGCTCCACCAGGCGAATGACGTGTTTTTGCTGGCGGCCCTCCATCAGCAGGTCCGCTTCGTCAACAATCAGGAACTGCCCGGGTGCTTTGGTCAAAATCCGCTCCATCCGCTCGGTATTGGTACCGCTGGCCCCGATGTTCCAAAGCCAGCACACGGCCCGGGTCAGATCCGCCGGGGTCTGGCCCATGCGGGCGGTCAACACGGTTGCATCGGCATGCGTTTTGGTGTAATGACGCATCAAGGTCGTTTTGCCGGTCCCTGACTGGCCGAGTACGACCGCCATGTTTTTGTTACGCCTGGCCAATTCAAGGATCGTCCACCCCTGTTTCTGGCCAGGCGTCATCTCAAACTCCACCTCACTCTGATAGGCATCCGGCAAGGCACTCCGAATCACACCCACAACCTGTTCGATGACCTTCTGCTTGCCTGGATACTTGTCGTTGATAACCTGGCTCACAGTCGATTTGTGCAGTCCGGTGTGCCCCACGATATCGGCTACCGCCAGGCCGGAGCGTTCAAAAAGATCCTTAGTCGTCATAGGCTTCCTCCCTGTTTTTTGTTGAACAGGTGCTCCAGCACCCGTCCCGATTTGTTTTTATCGCCCCGGAGCGATGCCCGGGCTGTTTTGGCGTTGACCGCCCTTGAAGCAGTCTTCGCCGATTGGCTGATCATGGTAATTCGCGGCCGTTTGGGTGTATCGAATTGTTTTTGCATCCATCCACGGACCTCGGACACCTGACGCCGCCACCATTTCATCAAGCGGGCCTGGGCCCGCCGTTTTTCGATGAGACCGGGTTCATCGGTCATGGACTGCAGATGCCACGGTTCGGCCAGGTCCACGTAGTTGCCGCCCTGGTCTGTCAGCACCGCAGGGGCGTCCACGTCGTAGGGGTCAACCGACACCCAGACACGTTCTTTTTTGCCGGACAGGACCGGAGAGTAGAATTCCCGGTATTCTCCACGGATTTTCACGCCCACGATGCTCTGGCGGGGTTTTCGCAGGAAACGGGGCAGGCGGATGTAGTCTATGGTGGCGTCATCCAACACCACCCTGTTTTGCTTTTTCAGGCCGTCGAAATAGAGTTGGGCCGGTACGAACCGTTGGCCGCCCGCCTCTTTAAACTGGGCGGCGGTCAGGTTGTAATCCGTGATCACCTCCATGAAAATTTCTAAAAAGTCATCGATTAAGCACAACCGACCCTGCTTATGGGCCAGGGCCAACTCTTTGCTGCGTTGTTTGTTTACCCAGGGGTCCAGGTCCCGGTGCCGGTAACCCGGCACAAACCGGTCTGCCAGGCGCCGTTCCAGGATATTCATCTGGTTTTCGATGGGTTTATGCCACGGTTTACCGGCCTGGGCCGTGCGGTGGGCCACATCATGATTGCGGTATTTTTGCTGGTAATCGTTCCAGTCACCGGTATAGGCCAGACCGGCCAGGCTTTCGCGGATCTGTGTAGTATTTTTTGATAACTCTGGTTTGCCCCAGTCGGTAAATATTTCATCAGGCATACCGTAGCGGATTGCCTCCCCCAGGCTGTAGCCCACGGTATAGCTGTTATAATGGCCCAGTTCCGGCCACACACCGGCCCAATAGCGCGAAGAGCAATCCATCCATAAATAGCTTTCCGGGGTGAAGACGGTGTCGAAAGAGGGGGCTACTATTGTATAATCGAAAATATGCTGGTCGCCGCAAAGCACTGTCTGCACCGGCACGTCCAGCCACCGCCGCACGATTTTAGGCAGGTGGGACAGCTCGAATCCAATAGGCCCCTTACGGATCAGCTCCCACACCCCTGGGTCTATCTTTTTTACCGCCCGGGTGAAATTGGAATAGTCGCCGACCTTCCAGCCCCTCTTAGCGGCCTCGACGGTCATTTCACCGTAAGCCGCCTTCATTCCGGCCCGTAGGTGGCCGGCGTAAAACGCGATGCCCCAGCCCAGGGCGTCCGGGTCGAATTTTTTCGTTTTCGGCAATTCAATCTGCATATCGCCCAGGGTGACCCGGGGCGGGCGCTTCACCCGCCAGGTCTCCACAGATTTGACCCACCGTTTGATGGTGATCTCCGATTTGCCGTACCTGGCGGCCAGGGCACGGACAGCGGCGCCCTTTTCCCCCCACCCTTCGGCCTCGGCCAGCGTCCGGGCACAGGTCAATTTTGCCATAACCACCGAATCGGCAAGCTGTGCCGGGGTCAGCTGGATGGCACGCTTTTTCAAAAAAGCCTTATCTTTTTCCGGGTCCGACGCCTCGCGGGTTTCTGCCTCGCGGATCGCCGTGCGGATGTCGCGGGGGAGGCTGTCGAAAAGAAAGAAGTGGCTACGGCCGCCTCGGACCTTGCGAGTCTCATAGAGCCATTCCTCTGTTGATGCGCGTTTCAGCAGTCCCACCCTATCGATGCCCGTCAGCTCAGATATCTCTTTTGCGCTGTAAGCGATTTGAGTGCCCATAAATACCCTTAAGCTGCGCCCTTCATTTTCTCGGTGGTGCATAAAAGGTCGGCGGGACACCCCCGCTTTTTCAATGCCTCGATTACCGGCTGGCTATTGCGTTCACCGGCAATGGTCAGACAGACCAGCGGGCGGGAACGCTTGGCGTCGGTGGCAATCATCGCCTGGGTAATATCGTTTTCCAGCAGCCAGATTTTCACGCTCTTCGTCTTCATTTCCGCAACTCCCGTTTCAGTTTGCGCATTTCGTTCATGTTGGCCTCGATCCGCCCCAGGGTCAGGTGCCGCACCTCGTTGGCGCTCACAACCTTACCGCCGGCCGGCTCCACAATTGCCTGTGTGGGTGCCAGTGAATTACAAACGGCCTGGATGGCGAACAGGTAATAGGCGGGAATTGGCCGCTCGGCCGGTTTTGACAGGTACGAATTTAGGTAGGTGATAGTCAGGGGTTTCCGGCAGGTCGGAGGATCTGCCTTCGCGCCCTCTTCGGTTCGGCCAAAATACTCATTGATCCGGAACACTAATTCCTCTCGCTTAATACCCGCCTCCCGCATCGCCCTTTTCGTCGCCGCCGCGATCTCGACACAACACTCAAATTCTGATTCGTGCTCTGGTGCCGGGGCCGGAACAGTATCGATGTCTTTTTGGATTAACCGCCGCTCATCAACATAACGGTCAACTTTTTCCTCAAATGTCAGGTCCAGGGTCATTTGAGACGGGTCAATTTTTTTTCGTTTTCTGGGCATTGATTTCATCCCCCCCGTGTGTTTAGGATGGTGACAAGCTTTCCAATCGCCTCAAAGTAGCTGATGTCCTGATCCTGGTTGCGCGCCATTTTTTTGGTTGCCTGTCGTAGCCTGTTCGTATAGATTTGATTTTAGGTGTAAATTTGTTTTCCAATTGCGCCAAATATACGCGCATAAAATTGTTGTGTCAACAGTATTGTGCGTGCAACACTTAATATTTTCGCGCACAGTGCGCGCAAAGTAACTATTTACTTGTTATTACAGCACTATGTCGCACTTACAACACTTTAACTGGATCGAAACACTTTAAATGAACACTTTTAACGAAAAAGCGTTGCACGAAAAGGCGCCCAATGACTGATCAGGCATTTGGAAAAAGGCTGGCAGCTCTTAGGGCAAGTATGGGCTGGACGCAGGGTGAAGCTGCTCAAAATATTGGTGTCAGCTACCGTGCCTACCAAAGGTACGAAAGTGGCGGGATGCCATCGCGCAAGAACCTGAAAAGTTTGGCATGGGTCTTTAAATGCTCCGAGGCATGGTTACTTACTGGAGAGGGTGAGAGGCTAAATATTTACGAAGATAAAGACCCTGATTATGAATCATATTTAAAGGTTATTCCCTCTGTCCCGGCTTTTGAGAAGTCTGGCAATGAGGAACATGAGTTTAAAATGTCGGCAATGCTGGCCAAAACGGCTGAAGTTTTAGAATCAGACACAATTTATAGAACAGCACTCGCCAGCAATATAAATGCTTTTCATCAGTCAATTAGTGCCCAGGCAGAAATTGGAGAGATAAAAAAATCTGTTAAGACAATGCAATCCCAAGTATCTGAATTGTCAACTGAATTAAAGAAGCTAAAGACAGAAAACGCAGCATTGAAACATCGATTGGAGACTGTATCGGTTCCGGATAAGGAGGATAAAAACGCCCAGGCCAGGGCTGAGGCCAACGGCGAATAGTACCTGGCCTCTATTGCAGCCTGGGTGGTCAGGGGTGCGCCGAGTGTCACGGCAGACGCAGGCTGCTGTTGCGTGTTATCAAAATTGATGGCAACGTCATCCACGTCCGCTTCGGCCGCACTAATAATAAGGTAGGCTCTCAGGGAAGCAACCAGTACGATCAGAGATAATTGGGTGGAACCTGGACTCTCTTACAATACATGGAGGTAGACATGAAACACGTTATTGCCGTTATCGCCCTGTTGTTACTGTCACTTAGCCCCGCCGTCGCCTGCGATGGTGTCCCGTTCGATATCGTTGATCAGATCAAAGCAAAAGCGGCCTCCCAGTTTCCGGACAACTACACGCTGCAAGAATTTTCCATAAAGGAGGAATGCAAAGCATATCTACAGGTTGAGAACTATTCTGATGATCGCATACCATATCAAGTCCTTGATGGGATTATCCAAAAAGCGGCCTCCCAATTTCCTGATAACTACACCTTGCAAAAATTCTCTATTGATGAGGAAGTCAAGGCTTACATTAGGATAAACGGTTGATGGTTTTTCAATAATAAAAGGGCCGCAACGCCAGTCCAGCTTGCAGCCCTTAAGACCTGTCTCATGCCCATTTCAGGCCCGCCAGCGATACCAGGCGGAAATCGACAGGTTTATAAACGTTTTCAAACTATAAACCCGAAAAACAAATCGTATCACGCATACGCAAATACAAGCACGTGCAGGCCATCTGCCCTGATTTTGTCCGATTGCATTTGTATCACGCGCATCTAACGCAAACCCGCGCCACTCAACGCATCGCACAAATCAACCCCTACAACCCAAATGTATCATTTTCAGTGCAATTTCCTTCTGTTCAGATCTTTCTCTTTGGAATTGAGTTTCCCAAGCAGCACCTGCATCTCAT
>CAZWPX010000061.1:0-29031 GCA_964636125.1 uncultured Desulfobacterales bacterium
CGCTGACAAGGCGCAGCAATTGGGTTAGCTCAAATGATCTACTTCTTTACCAGGATGCCGGTGAGGGGATTGGGGTTTGATTTTTTTTCTGAAGTTTATTAAGACCGGTAGAACCCGGTGACGCTGCTATTTCTGTCATGCGGGCTTGTTCCGAATTTTGTGTTCAGGATATTGGTTTTTATGTGGTGTTGATGCCGCGTGCATTGCAAGAGGCGCATCACTCCCCCCCTTCATCCAGTAATTATCAGGAGTGTGATATGACCCAGGCGCAATTTGAGTTCGGCGGACCGGAGAATCTGGTAGACCTTTTTGAACAGGCTGTGGCGAAGTTTCAGGACCGAAAGCTCTTCGGGACTAAAAACGAGGCCGGGGACGGCTATGACTGGATTACCTACGGGCAGGTGGCCCAAAGGGTGGACTACCTGCGCGGCGGTCTGGCCGCACTTGGCGTCGGCAAGGGGGACGGCGTCGGCATTATCGCCAACAATCGCAATGAATGGGCGATAGCGGCTTATGCGACCTACGGCCTCGGCGCCCGTTACATTCCCATGTACGAAGCCGAGTTGCCGCGGATCATGAAATACATAATCGCTGATTCAGGAATAAAAATACTACTGGTGTCCCGCGGCGATATCCTGGAAAAGGTCAAAGATTTCCCGGAAGAGATCGAAGGCCTGGAGGGCATTTATGTCATTGAAGACGACGGCGACAATTCCCTGGCCGAACTGGAGAGAATCGGTTGCAAGGGCCCCGTGCCGTCCATCAAGCCGACTCCTGAAGATATTGCCGGCCTGATTTATACCTCCGGTACCACGGGCAACCCCAAAGGGGTCTTGCTCAGCCATTACAACTTGACGACCAACGCTCTGGCGGCCACCATGGTGCTTCCTGATTATATTTCCGCAGGCGACCGTTCCCTCTCATTTCTTCCCTGGGCGCACTCTTTCGGCCAGACGGCGGAATTGCACATGCTGATTAATTTTGGGGGCCAGACGGGTTTCGCCGAAAGCCCCCTGACCATTGTGGACGACCTGGCCCTGGTGCGTCCGACCCTGCTGGTTGCCGTACCGCGTATTTTCAACAAGGTCTTTACCGGTCTCAAAGACAAGCTGGCCAAGCAGGGCGGGCTGGCAAAATTTCTTTTTGATATGGGACTTGCGGCTGCTGCGGAAAAACGGGCCGCCGGTGGCAAAGCCGGTTTCCTGACGGCCCTCAAATTGGGCCTCGTGGACAAACTGGTCTACAGCAAAGTGCGGGAGAAATTTGGCGGCCGCATGAAAATGGCCCTGAGCTCCAGTGCGGCCCTGAACCCAAAAATTGCCGAGTTTTTCTATGATATCGGTATCCCGGTCTGCGAAGCATGGGGTATGACAGAGCTGTCTCCGGCCCACACGGTGAATGTGCCCGAAACCAACCGGCCCGGCAGCGTGGGGCGGCCTATCCCCGGATGCGCGGTTAAAATAGATCGTTCCGTGGCACCGGACAGCGATCGTGAAGGGGAGGTGATTGCCTATGGCCCCAATGTCATGGTCGGCTACCACAACCTGCCCGAGGCCACTGCCGAAGTGCTGCGTGCGGATGGCGGATTGCACTCCGGTGATTTAGGCTGGGTGGATGAAGACGGTTACCTGTACATCACCGGTCGCATCAAGGAACAATACAAGCTGGAAAATGGCAAGTACGTCTTCCCGGTCGAGATTGAAGAAGCTATCAAACTGAGCATGTTTATCGACAGCGCCATGGTCCACGGGGCCAATAAGCCCTACAATGTGGCCGTTGTTGTACCCGACTGGGGGGTTGCAGGGCCCTGGGCCAGCAAGCAGGGGCTGTCGGATGATCCCCAGACCCTGGTGCAAAACCCCGCAGTGATTGAGATGATCGAG
Source organism: uncultured Desulfobacterales bacterium (assembly GCA_964636125.1). Taxonomy (GTDB): domain Bacteria; phylum Desulfobacterota; class Desulfobacteria; order Desulfobacterales; family CAJINA01; genus CAJINA01. The sequence goes on from CAZWPX010000061.1 coordinate 1,884, forward strand.
CATGAGGTACGCCAGGCCTGTGCGGGTATGGCCGGTTACGAGGTGCCGAAGAAAATCCTGATCCTGCCGGAACCGTTCGGCCCCGAGAATGGGATACTCACCCCCACCCTCAAACTCAAGCGGCGTGTGGTGCACAAACATTTCGGTTCGGATATTGAAGCTCTGTACGCTCAGGACTAACAGGCTGTTGAAAAACTATTGCACTCGGTCACCGGGGGAGAAATTTCCAGGAATCTGGTCAGTACCATTGAAAAAATATGCAATGGGCGATAAGCTGTTCAATAAGCTATGTTTAATTCAACCGTAGAAACTTGGCCCTCGGAGCCCGGATTTTCCACTAATTGCTGAACCAGGAGATCGCAGCCCATGACAGGCCGCCCAGAAAATCCACACCGGGATGACAGCCAACTGCAAATGGCGGTCGGACGTCATTTTGATCTTCTTTTCAATATCCTGGTTTTTTTCGTGATTCCCGGCATATTTCTGGCCGCCCTGTGGTACATTGAAAAAGGCCTGAACTGCGGTACTGCTACCCGGTGGGGCCTTTTGGCACTTCTGGCTGTTGCGGGGGGCCTGGCCGGGTTCTGGCTCAGCAGGCTGCGGCGAGCCTGGTTAGCCGGATTTGAGGCCCTGAAAGCGAGTGAACCCCGTTACCAAACCCTGCATGACCACTTGCCCGTCGGTATATTCCGTACCCGCCGCACCGGCCATATCCGATCTGTCAATCCTGCCGCCTTGCGTCTCCTGGGTTTTGAGAATATCAATACGCTGAAAGATCAAAATTTGTTTGATCTTTTTGCGGATTCGCCGGATGGGGCGGATATCCTGCCCCGGCTGTTTAAACCCGACTACCGGGTTGACCTGCAAATCCCATTCAAACGCGCTGACGGCACAGAGATATTTGTCCGCATTGCTGCGGTCCTGGCAAAAGATGCCGATGGCAATCCCCTGCACATTGATGGGCTCATTGAGGATGTTTCTGCGAACCGCCAGGTGCTCACCGGGAAAGAACAGCAGCTGGACCTCTTAGAGAACAGGTTGCAAGAGGCGGAAAGTGACCTGTCTCAATTCCAGGCCGAGCTCGAAAACCGGGTCCGCGAGCGTACGGCTGACCTGGAAAACACCCATCGTACCAAAAATGAGTTCCTGGCGAACATGAGTCACGAGATCAGGACGCCTATGAATGGCATTATCGGCTCTTGTGAGTTAGCACTCGACAATGCACGCGGCACCATGACGCGTGAATACCTGACCATGATTCATACCTCGGCCATGGCATTGCTGGGCCTGGTAAATGACATTCTGGATTTTTCCAAGATTGCAGCGGGAAAATTTACCTTCAAACCGCAGCGGTTTTCACTGCGTACAACCATTGAAAACATCTATGATGTGTTTCATGACAAGGTGCAGGAAAAGGACCTTGAGTTCGTGGTCGATATTTCACGGGATGTTCCCGATCTCCTGATCGGAGATGCACTGCGACTGCGCCAGATCATCATCAACCTGATCGGCAATGCCTTTAAGTTTACCGAGACCGGTGAAATTGTCCTGCGTATCAGTGAGCAGGCCTTAACCCGGGAGGATGTGTTCCTGCAGTTCACCATAAAAGATACCGGGATTGGAATTGATAAGCACCTTATCGCGTCTCTGTTTGATGCGTTTGTGCAGGCAGACGGCTCCCCCAGCCAGACTTCGAGCGGTACGGGGCTTGGTCTGGCGATCTGTAAAACGCTGGTGGATATGATGGGGGGGGACATCCAGGTCGAGAGTCAACCGGGGCAGGGCAGCATGTTTACCTTTACGGCCCGTTTTGCGTTAGCGCCCGAAGCGGAAACGGATGAAAGTGCCAATGCACAGCGCAGTGACCTCAATGGCCTCAAGGTCCTCGTGGTGGACGATCACCCGGGGACACGCAGTGTGATCAGTGAATTTGTGAACACCTTTGGCTGCCAGGTCAACCAGGCCGGATCGGCCGTGGAAGCACTGGTCAGTTGTGCCGCCGCCCGGGAAGAAGGCGGTTACGATCTTATCCTGCTTGACCAGAAGATGGAAGGCATGAGCGGTTTGGATCTTGCAGCCAAAATATCAAGTTATTTCAAGGATATTGCGCCAGTGATGGTTATGATCTCAGGGAATACGGCAGCGATAGATGTCAATGACGCACGCAAGGCGGGTATCCGGCGGGTGATGGGCAAACCGGTTAAGCGGCTGCAGCTTTTCGACACACTTTCATCCCTGTTTATAGAATCAGAGACCGATTCGCACCCCTTGGAAGATGCACCTGCTGCGGAGGAACATGACTTTTCCGGCCGGCACGTCCTGCTGGTTGAAGACAATCCCATCAGTCAGAAAGTCGCTGAAGCGGTTTTGCAGTCGGCAAACCTGACGGTCAGCACGGCGAATGATGGCACCGAAGCCTTGGATGCCCTGGCTGACATTGCTTTTGACGCCGTCCTGATGGACATCCAGATGCCGAAGATGGACGGGTACGAAGCCACCCGCAGAATACGCAGTGACTTAGGATTGAAGTCACTGCCTATTATTGCCATGACCGCGCATGCTACTCAGGAGGCCATGGACAGATGCCGTGAAGCCGGGATGGGCGCCTACGTATCGAAACCCATTGATCGGCAACAACTATTCTCCGTGCTGGAAGATGCCCTGGACGGGAAATGATCGCCGGTAGGGTATGGGGCCGGCATTCGTGGTCAGATACGATGTTTTCAGTCAGTGCCCATTCAAATCGGGATCAAGATTATGATCACGAAGAAGAGGATAAACAGCTACGCAAAAGGCCGACTATTTCATCAGTTTGGTAGACGGGTGTTTCTGCACCCATTTATGAAATTTTGTATCCTTTGGTGTCGAAAGCGGGCACAGTAACGGCACATCAACAGGTGGACTTCAACCGCCATGCGTTCATGACAGGGCAGGGGCGTATCCATTGCCCGGGACACTTTTTCGGAAATATCTTTGCAGCGAAACATCCAGCGGCATCAAAGAAGTCGTCCAGATTGGCCGTTTTTTTGACCCTGGCCAGGGCAAAATGAAAGAGCGCGTCCCCATACTGATCAACCCAGGCGTCTGTATTTAAACTTGTCCCGCTATTTATTGGCTTAGATGTTGGAAAGTGTTTCCATTGCAGATCAAGATTCAACATCAGGGTATCAATCTGGAACTTATTTGCAACCGGGAAAGCAGTGTTAATGGCCGTTTAAAGACCAATCATAGTCGAGGTATCTAATTTTGAGCGATGACCGGCGTGATGTAATCGCCTGTTTCAAGTGGCCGGCGGCGTATTGATCTAAAAAATCAATGGCGTCATCACCGAAATCTTCACTAAACCATTTAAATATGCGGCTGATATACAGCGTATCGTTCTCCAGACGGTTGAAACCAGGGTCGTTGATAAATGCCGCGGCGGCTGCGTTTAACTGGGCGTCAAGTTGGTCACCTGAAAAAGGCTCGCCCCAGAGGGAGGGGCAGCCTTTAGAGGCGCAGTTAACGGCCACATGCACCCGGGGGTCTTTAAACTCCGGCCGCAGAATGTCATGTTCGATGGTATCCAGGGTAATGACCTGGCCGTCAATCTTGACGAATTTTTTCTTCCAGGGGCTTTTGAAAAAACTGCCCAGGTCCTTGATGGATTCCACGCCCGGATACCCGGACAGGATAAGCTTGATTGTCCAGGCATTGTAAGCGTTTGCATAAAAGGCGAACCGATCATCGCGCGCCAACGAATCCGGCTTAACATCGGCAAGTGCTTCCAGGTATGCATCCAGGCGGGACTCTTCCTTTTTGAAACCCGCATAATCCACAACGCCGCTATGGTTGTATTTGGTCAGCAGGTCGGCAAAGATCCGGTTATCCGGCGCTGCCCCGGCTGACCTGGTAGAGAAGATTAACGAGACAACAACAGACAGCCCCAGTAATACTTTGCTGGTTATCAAAGTGAAATTTTGAAAAGACATGATTCACTCGCTTTCAAGAGAAGTTTTATTTTTGAAGATGGTATAGCGCTGGGTGATGCGTCCTTGATATACCGCTGTTGTGCTGGCTGGCGGGGGATTTTTCGTCGCTGCGCTTCTCAGATTGCCAGGAAGCGAGAACGCAGCCCAGGGCCAAAAGATGCCCCCTATCCAGGGCCACCCGGGCAGACGCCGCAGACCTTACACCCCTCCACCGGACAATCAGAAGACGTTTGCGCCTTCTCGGCCCGGCGGTATTCGCTGACCAGAAATGATTTTTTCAAACCGTGATCGATAAAAGACCAGGGCAGCAGTTCATCGGTGGGCCTTTGACGGGTGACAAAAAAGTCCGGGTCCAGTGAAGCTTCCTTGAAGGTTTGCGACCAGTTGCCCTGATGGTTGTGTGCGCTTTTCAGCAGGTCGGCGACCCGGCGGTCTCCCCGTGCCAGCAGCGCCTGGATATAGGAATCGCGCAGATTCTCGGCCTGGACCTGGATGTTGGGAATTTTTCGGAGCGTGTTGCGAACGGTTTTAATCTTGGCCCGGAGGCTTTTGCGGGTGTCCATCGGGGTCCATTGAAAGGGCGTGAACGGTTTGGGGACGAACGCGTTGAGGCTCACGGTGATTTTGCCGATGCGGCCCCTTTCACGGCTGGCTTCCAGAAATGCCGTTTTAACTTTCCGGGTCAATTCTATGATTGCGAGGACGTCCTCTTCGGCCTCCCAGGGCAGGCCCACCATGAAATAGAGCTTCAGGTTGGGAATACCACCGGCGACCAGCATGGCGGCGGCTTTGAGAATCTGGGACTCACTGATACCCTTGTTAATGATGCGGCGCATGCGGGCTGAGCCAGCATCCGGTGCCAGGGTCGCCGTTTTAACCCGGCTTTGCTTCAGGACCTTTACCAGGTCGGCATTCATGGCATCGGCTCGCAGGCTGCTAAAAGATACCTGCAGACCCTTTCGGGCTGCATGGCGGCAGACTTCTTCGAGACTGGGCAGGTCGGAAACAGCGGTTCCCACCAGGCCGACCCGGGAGGTAACCGCGGCCGCCTGGTCAAGGCATTGTTTGAGCACTTGCGGGGACTGGAAGCGCGGCGGGCGGTAGACATATCCGGCGCTGCAGAAACGGCATCCGTGGGGGCATCCCCGGGCCACTTCTATCAGGCAGGTATTTTTAAAGATGGTGTCCGGCGTGACGATGCTGCCAAAAGCCGGCTCATCAGCAAGGTCCTGAAACCAGGGTGGCTTGACGGTCCGGGGAACCCGGCTCGCAACCTCCCGGTTCTGCAAGGTGCCGTCCGGGTGATAAACAGGTGTATAATAGGCGGGCACATAGGCACCGGGAACTATGCGGGCAATACGGACCAGGTTGGTTTGGCGGTTTGAGGCGGGGTCATAGGCGTCAAAAAAGGGCGGCAGTGCTATTTCAGCTTCGCCCAACAGGAAACAATCAATGAAGGCGGCTATGGGCTCCGGGTTGAGAAAGCAGGCGACTCCCCCTGCCAGGACGAGGGGGTGGGGGTTTCCTCTGTCACTGGATTCCAGGGGGAGTCCTGCCTTTTCAAGCACGGCCAAAATAGCCGGGTAATCATTTTCAAACGATAGACTGAAAGCTATGATATCGAAAGCGCTTAGCGCCAGGCCCGATTCAACCGACCTGGGGTCCTCTTGCTGGGAGCTTTTGCCGGCCGGCAGAAACACCCTTTCACAGACAACCCGGTCCAGACGGTTGATCAGCCGGTAAACAGTCAGAAAACCAAGATTCGACATTCCGACACTGTAGGTGTTGGGATACACCAGCGCCACCGCAATCCGACCGGTATGACTCTTGCGCACCGCACCGGATTCACCGCTTGCTGGGTCCCGATTCAGTTTGGCAGCAGGTTTACCCATAGGGCCTCAAGCATCCATCTGCAGTTGCCGGCCAGCGCCTGTTAAGTTCCAGGGTGACCATGCGGGCCTCAGTCTGCTTTTTTCCTTAGAAAAGTCGGTACGTCCAGGTCGTCATTGTCGATAACCAGGCCCTTGTATCCACGATACGTGGCCCCGGATGATTCACCCACGGCTTCTTGCTGGCGGATATAGGTCGGTTCATCCAGGTCGACGGCGGTCTGGAGATCTTCGAAGGTGACATCCCGGACGACGCCCCTTAACTGCTGTCTGCCCTGCCGGGCCGCCGGTCCCCCGCCGATACCGGTGGCAATTACGGTCACCCGCATTTCGTCTCCCAGGTCTTCGTCAATGGCCTGGCCCCAGATGATTTCAGCATCGTCCCCGACCTCCTCGTAGATCTTGTCCGAGGCTTCGGTCATCTCTTCCAGGGTCAGGTCGCTAGAGGAGGTTATGTTCATCAGGACGCCCTTGGCGCCGGAAATGGAGATGTCTTCCAGCAGCGGATGTGAGATGGCTCTTTCCGCGGCTTCCACCGCCCGGTTTTCACCGCTGGCGATACCGATACCCATAATGGCCAGGCCGGCTCTGGACATGGTGGTTTTGACATCCGCAAAGTCAAGATTGACCAGGCCGGGTATCATGATCAGGTCGGTGATGCCCTTGACGGAATGCAGCAGAATTTCATCTGCTTTTTTGAACATATCCACCATGCGGGCATTTTTGGACGCCAGACCCCGCAGGCGGTCATTGGGAATGGTAATCACCGTATCGGCCACTTCCTGGAGGGCATTGATCCCTTCCTCGGCCTGGCGGGCGCGTTTACGGCCCTCAAAGGAAAACGGCTTTGATACCACGGCCACGGTGAGGGCCCCCAGGTCTTTACAGGCCTGGGCAATGACCGGTGCGGCTCCGGTACCGGTGCCGCCGCCGAATCCGGCGGTGATGAATACCATGTGACTCTCTCCCAGGGCTTCGCGGATTTCATCCAGGTTTTCGAGAGCGGCATCACGGCCCACACATGGATTGGCACCGGCTCCGAGTCCTTCGGTCAACAGTTCACCAATCTGGATCTTATCCTGGGCCTTGGAGATTTCCAGGGCCTGGGCATCCGTGTTCGCTGCAATGAAACGGACCCCCTGGAGATTGGAATCAATCATGTTGTTCACGGCGTTGCCTCCTGCGCCGCCAACTCCGATTACCTTGATCTTTGCCGATTTTTCATTCTCTACATACGTAAACGTCATTTCCCCACCTCCTGTACTTTGCGGCCGCTGCTGCGGCGGTTCCCGGGCCGCAGCCCGGTATAACTATTCGATAGTGTCCATCCATAAATCCAAGATTTCAGGATGGGGCTATTAGCTCTTAGCGGTTAGCAATTAGGTAATACACTGTATTTTAAACTTTTTATCTAAAACCTAATGGCTAAAAGCTAACACCTTCCATCCATGATTTCCAATCATTGATGGACACTAGATAACATCCTTAAACCAGCGTTTCATCCGGGTGATCAGCCGGTTAAATATATTGGCGTCCCTGATTCTGAACTTTTTCGAGGACTGGTTCTTGGCACCGTACAGCACCAGCCCCACCCCGGTCGCATACATGGGATTGTTGACAACGTCGATGAGGCCGCTGATGCCTCTGGGCTTGCCCAAGCGGGTGGGCAGGTTGAAAATTGATTCGGCCACTTCCGGGGCATCATTCAGCAGGGCAGAACCCCCGGTGAGGACAATTCCCGAGGTGATGGCGTTTTCCATCCCCTCCCTATAAATCTCACGCTTGATCAGCGTGAAAATTTCCTCCATGCGGGGTTCCAGGATCTCCCCCAGTATCTGGCGGGGCAGCTGCCTGGATTCCCGGCCGCCCATCCCCGGTACTTCAATGGTTTCGCCGCTGCTGATTTTGCTGGCCAGACAGGTTCCAAATTTCTTCTTGATCTTTTCGGCCTCGGCAATGGGGGCTCGCAGTCCTACGGCGATATCGTTGGTAATATTGTGCCCGCCCAGGGCAAGCACGAAGGTGTGCTTGATGTTGTCATTGGAGAAAACGGCAAGGTCACTGGTGCCGCCCCCCAGGTCAATGAGCGCCGTGCCCAACTCCCGTTCTTCCGAGGTGAGAACCGCCTCACCCGAAGCGAGCGATTCGAGGACGATGTCACACACATCCAACCCGGAGCGGTTGCAGCACTTGACAATGTTGTGCGCGGAAGTGACGGCCCCGGTGACGATGTGGATTTTGGCTTCCAGCCTGACACCAGCCATGCCCACCGGGTTCTGGATTCCCGTCTGGTCGTCTACAATGAACTCCTGGGGCAGCACGTGGATCATCTCCCGGTCCATGGGGATGGCCACAGCCCGAGCCGCATCGATCACCCGTTCCACATCGTTGTCGGTGATTTCCGGGCCTTTTATGGCCACGATCCCCCGGCTGTTGAACCCGGTAATGTGTCCACCGGCAATGCCGGCATAGACTGAAGATATTTCGCAGCCGGCCATCAATTCGGCTTCTTCCACTGCTTTCTGGATCGATTTAACCGTGGATTCAATGTTGACAACCACCCCTTTGCGCAAGCCTTCGGAGGGATGCGTTCCGATACCGATGATATTGATGTCGCTGCCGGACAACTCACCGACGACTGCACAAATTTTAGTGGTGCCGACATCCAGACCGACGATAATTTCCTCATGTGGCTGCATCTTAAACCTCCTTGTTATTTACAGAGCGCTTTTCCGGCATTACAGGGCCGAGAATAATCCGGTTTGGGTCGTGCAGATCAACCGTTTCAATCGTGGCCAGGGCCCCCGATCGATCGGCAAATTGTTTGAGTTTACCCAGCAGCCGGATTTTTTCGGCATACCGGTCATACCCGAGTCTTACAGTTTCAAAGCGCCCGGCTACCGTCAGCGTAAGGCCGGTTTCCCTGTCAGCATGTATCTTTTTGAGCCGCTTTCCCAAAAGGCCCGGTGTGGACCGGCTTTCGATTCCAAGCAGTTCAACCACCGCTTTCATCACCTGCGTCTCAGGTTCTTTCCCGGCAACCATATCCATGTAAGTGACCCCGCTGATCACCGGGAGGCGGTCGCTTTCACCCGCTTCCTTTTTTTTGAATACCAGGCCTCCCTGGGTCATGAGAAAACCTGGACCGACGGCAATGACCGCGGCCGGTTTGTGCTCCCGGATGGTGATATCAAGCGCGTCGGGCAGGGTCCGTTTCACCGCTGCGTCGGCGATCCAGCCGTGACTGAGCAGCCTTTGCCTGGAAAGACCCAGATTTACGGATAGAATGTTCTGCCCCTTGTGGATGCCGGCCAGGTCCAGGACCTGTTGAGTGCTGAGATGACCGTGGCCGGTAATACGGATTTCCCGGGCATTGAAATGGTCCCACTGGGTAATCAGGTCGTGCACAAAGGTAAACAGCAGGGCCATCAGCGGCACAGCGATGATTGTCCCGGTGGTTTTCAGGGCCGTTGCCAACAGCTGCCGGATGCGGGCGTGCCGCTGGGCCTGCCTGGCTTTTGATTTGTTTTTGCGATGGGCCTTTTTTTTCACAATCTATTCCTGTTCAGGCAGTTGATCCAGAATCAGCGGGCCTATTTTCCAGACGTTTCCCGCCCCGAGGGTTAACAGGATGTCCCCGGGGGCAAGATGCGCCTGGAGGTATTCGGCCGTTTCAGCGGGTCCGCTCATGCAGCGCACATCTTTGTGGCCGTGGGCCTTGATGCCTTCACAGAGCACGCTGGCCGTGACCCCTGCGATGGGTTGTTCACTGGCCGCATAAATCGGCATGACGAGCAGCATGTCGGACTGGTAGAATGCCCGGGTAAATTCATCAAAGAGCGCCTGGGTCCGGGTATAACGATGCGGTTGGAACACGACGACTTTGCGACGGTCAGGCCAGCACTCTTTGAGCGCCTGCAGGGTGGTTTTGACTTCGGTCGGATGGTGGCCGTAGTCGTCAATAACGGTAATGCCGCCGGTCTCCCCTTTAATCTCCAGGCGCCGCTGAACACCCTGGACGGTTTCCAGGGCCGCCTTAATGTCGCTGAAACGGATCCCCAGCTCAAGCCCCACGGCAATGCTGGCCATGGAGTTGTAGATGTTGTGAATGCCGGGCATATTCAAGCAGATTTCGCCCAGCCGGTTGCCATGGTGATAAAGGTCAAAACAGCTTCGCAGGCCATCGAAACTGACGTTTTTGGCCTGCAGATCCGCCTGGTTGCTGAGCCCATAGGTTGTATAACGGTTTTTAATACTGGGGATGATGTCCTGTACAGCTTCGTTGTCCAGGCAGAGCACCGCCAGCCCGTAAAAAGGAATTCGGTGGATAAAATCAATGAACACCGCTTTGATAGCTTCCAGATCTTTATAGAAATCCAGGTGTTCTTTATCGATATTGGTCACCACCGCAATGGCCGGCGAAAATTTCAGGAAACTGCCGTCGCTCTCATCGGCTTCAGCCACGATATAGTCACCCTGGCCCAGCACCGCGTTTACCCCGAGACTCTTCAGCTTCCCGCCAATGACCACGGTCGGGTCCAATTGGCCCTTATCCAACACCGCCGCCACCAGGGAGGTTGTTGAGGTTTTACCGTGGGCCCCGGCTATGGCAATGGAATATTTAAGGCGCATCAATTCTGCCAGCATTTCAGCCCGGGGGATGACCGGGATGGCATTTTCAAGCGCCAGGGCTACTTCCGGGTTTTCACGGTCAATGGCGGAAGAGGTCACCACCACATCCACGGCCTGCAGGTTTTCGGCCGCATGACCGCTGAAAATGGTACCGCCCAGTTTTTCCAGCCGCCGGGTAATGTCCGATGGCTGAATGTCGGATCCGGAGACCCGGTAACCGAGATTGAGGAGCAGTTCGGCGATCCCGCTCATGCCGATGCCCCCGATGCCCACAAAGTGGATGTGATATTTTTTCTGGTACATGCTCAGACTCCGTAAGGTGTCAATAAAGCGTATATGTCCGCGACGATTTTCCCGGCTGCTTCCGGGTTGCCCTGGGCGGCTGCCCGCTTTGCCATGCGATCAAGCGCCCGGGGGTTTGCATGGTAATGGTCAATCCAGCCGGCCAGGATTTCACCGGAAAGATCTTTTTCCTCCACCATCAGGGCGCCGCCGCCATCGGCCAGCGTCCGGGCGTTGAGTACCTGGTGATTATCCGCGGCATATGGAAACGGGATAAAGAGTGCGGCTTTGCCCATGGCGGCAATCTCCGCGATGGTGGTGGCGCCTGCCCGGCAGATGACAAGATCAGCCTGGTGATACTGGGCCGCCATATCCATGAAAAAAGGCTTTACGGTGTACCCCATCCCCTGGCTTGCATAGGCCTTTTCCACTGCCGGCAGGTCGGCACTGCCCGTCTGGTGAATAAAGTTCAGGCCGGCCGGGTTTTTCAGGTGGCCCAGGGCCGCGCACACTGCCTTGTTGATACTGCTGGCCCCCTGGCTGCCGCCTGATACCAGAATGGTAAACGGTTTACCCGTCCGATCTGTTTTTGAACCCGCGGTCAAAAATTCCGTCCGTACGGGATTGCCTGTCCAGAAGGTCCGGTTGTCTCCCCGGTCCAGCCGGGTCTGGCTGAAAGAGAGGTATATCCGGGTGGCAATCCGGGCCAGCAGCCGGTTTGTTATGCCCGGCAGGAGGTTCTGCTCATGCAGGACCACAGGGATCCGGCGCAGCCAGGCTGCCAGGGCCACGGGTCCGGAGCTGTAGCCGCCGACGCCCAGAACCACATGCGGTTTGAACCGTTTGAGAATACCGGCGGCCTGGACCATACCGATGGGAACACAGGCCAGGGCCCGGGCTTTTTTCAGCAGGCCCAGCCCTTTGATCCCGGCGGCGGTGATGGCAGCATGTGCGAACCCGGCTTCGGCGACAATCTTCTGCTCAAATTCCCGGCCGGTGCCCACAAACAGAACCCTGTTTTCCGGATGATCCTTAAGCCAGGTGCCGGCAATGGCGATTCCCGGGAAAAGATGCCCACCGGTACCGCCGCCGGCAACGAGCAGACGCAACCCGGATGCCAGGCCGCCACCGCTGTCCTGATCATGATTTTGCGGGTTGTGTTTGTTCATAATACACATAACCGTCATTCCGTTCGATGACCTCTAACGTGATTTGCCGATGTTCATCAGGATGCCAATCGAAGCCATACTCATGACCAGCGAACTGCCGCCGTAACTCAAAAATGGAAGGGTGAGCCCCTTGGTCGGCAACAGCCCCAGAGCCACCCCCATATTGATACAAACCTGCAGGCCGATGGCCGCTGTAATTCCGATCGCGACAAAAGCGCCGAATTCGTCCGGGGCATTGCGGGCAATGCTGACGCCCCGGAATAAAATGATCGCATAGAGTATCAGGATGATCGTGACACCCACCAGGCCGAGTTCTTCACCGATGACTGAAAAAATGAAATCCGTGTGCGGTTCCGGCAGATAGAAAAGCTTCTGGACGCCTTTACCGATACCGGTGCCCCAGATCCCACCGGAACCAAAGGCCATCAGTGAGTGGACCGTCTGGTAGCCCTCGTTGGTTGCATACTGCCAGGGGTCCATAAAACTCATCAGGCGCTGCGCCCGGTAGTCGGCGTTTACCATAAACAGGTAGATGAACGGGAACAGAAACAGCAGAACCGAACCCAGGTGGATAATTCGTACGCCCCCGACGAAAAGCATGATCCAGGTTATCGCTCCCAGAATTACGATCGCCCCAAAATCCGGCTGCACAATGATCAGCGCGGTGAAGATGCCCAGCACAATCAGATGGGGCAGGAAGCCAATATAAAAATCGTTGATGTCGTTGATTTTGCGGCTCATGGAATACGCGATATAGATGACCAGCGCCAGGCGGGCAAACTCGGACGGCTGGAAAGAAAAACCAAAGAGCCGTATCCACCGGGTCGCCCCGCCGGCATTCACGCCCAGTCCCGGAATATGGACAATACAGAGCAGCCCGAACGCCGTGAACAGGATGGGGTAGGCCAGCGGCTTGAGCAGGCGATATGGAAAGTGCCGGCACAGGACCAGGACCACAATGCCGGCCAGTGAAAAAAGGGCCTGCTTTTTCAGGAAATAAAAATCGGTTCCGAATTTTTTTAGGGCCAGGGCTGAACTGGCGCTGTAGACCATGACGATTCCAACACCCACTAAAAACAGCACCGGGAAAAGAAGCCCCACATCATAGGCCATGGGGTCCGGCGGGTGTATGTTTGGTGTCGTGGTTTTTTTCATTTCAGTTCACGTACCTGTTTACAAAAATCGTCTCCGCGCTGGGCGTAGCTGCTGTACATGTCGAAGCTCGAGCAGGCCGGCGAGAGCAACACCGCATCCCCCGGGGCTGCTGCAGCAGCAGCCTGGCGGACCGCCTGGGCCATGTTTTCGGCTATTGAGGTCGGTGCGGCCGAGTCCAGCTGGGTTTCGATTGCCCGGGCCGCTTCACCGATCAGGATCAGCTGCTTCACTGTTTTGCGCAACTGCGGCCGCAACACAGTGTAATCGCCCCCTTTGCCGCGCCCCCCCATTATCAGGACCGTGGGCCGCTGCATGGCTTCCAGGGCACGGGCCACCGCATCGACATTGGTGCCCTTGGAGTCATCCACATACAGGACCCCGTTGCGGATGGTGACGGTTTCAAGTCGATGCGCGAGACCCGCAAAGCGGTTGATCGCGCTCTGAATGCCGGCCGCTGTTCCGCCGGCAGCCAGGGCGGCCAGGGCCGCTGCGGCAATATTCTCACGATTGTGGGCTCCGGTGAGAGCCGCCTGTTTCAGGTCCAGCCGCAGCGGTTCGCCCCGGCCGGTGCGGATCGTGATCCGGTCCGCGTGGATCGAGGCGCCGATTTTCATTCCGCGCCCGTTGCGGCCGGCATGTTGGAAGGGCCATGTCCGGGCCGGGGTGTCGGCCGCCAGACGGATGACTTCCCTGTCCATACCGTTGATGACGGCGGTGTCCCCGGCCGCCTGGTTGGCCAGGAGCTTGCCTTTTGAGACCGCGTATGCCTTGAAATCAGCGTAACGATCCAGATGATCCGCGCTGATATTGAGCAGAACGGCCACATCGGCCTTGAAGGTGCTGGCCGTATCCAACTGGAAGCTGCTGACTTCAATGACCAGCACGTCCGACTGCTCTTTTGCGGATGCGTACTCGATCAGGGGGTTTCCAATGTTACCGCCCACAAAGACCTTGCGGCCTGACCGCCGCAACATCTCCCCCAGAAGGGTCGTGGTGGTGGTTTTACCGTTGGTGCCGGTGACGGCCACAATCCGTTCGTGGATAAACCTTGAGGCAAACTCAAGTTCACCCATGACGGGTATGCACCGCCTGCGTGCTGGCACCAGGGGGGCGATGGTTTCGGGCACCCCGGGACTCACCACGATCAGGTCTGCCGCCATGAAGATTTCAACCGGGTGCTCACCGAAGACAAGGCGCACACCCCTCTTTTCCAGCTCAGGCCCGTGGCTTTCCAGGGCAGCTGCGTCGCAACGGTCGTTCAGCGTGACGATTGCACCCCTGGCGCTGGCAAAGCGGGCGACGGCCAGACCGGATTTTCCGCCTCCCACCACCAGAATGTTTTTTTCAGCCAGCTGCATGGCGTCCTTACCTGAGTTTAAGGGTGCTCATTGACAACAGCGCCAGGGCGATTGACACAATCCAGAATCTCACGATTACTTTGGGTTCCGGCCAGCCCTTGAGTTCAAAATGATGGTGCAGGGGGGCCATCCTGAAAATTCGTTTGCCCCCGGAAATTTTGAAAAAACTGACCTGGAAAATGACAGAGAGCGTCTCCGCCACAAACAGGCCGCCCACCAGCACCAGCAGGATTTCCTGCTTGGTGATTACCGCCACCGTCCCCAGGGCTCCGCCCAGAGAGAGGGAGCCGACATCACCCATGAACACCTGGGCAGGGTAGGCGTTGAACCACAGAAACCCCAGGCCCGCGCCGGCCAAAGCACCGCAGAATATTGCAATTTCACCGCCCCCGGACACGTAGTTCAACTGGAGGTATGCGGCAATTTTTACATGGCTGGTTACATACGCGAACACCATGTAGGTGGAGGCGGCGATGACCAGAGGAACAATGGCCAGGCCATCGAGGCCGTCGGTGAGGTTGACCGCGTTGGAGGCCCCCACAATAACCAGGGCGGCAAACAGGACGTAGCCCCAGCCAAGGTCCGGAGACAGGTTTTTAAAAAAAGGTATGGTCACCCGGGTCGAAAACTCCGGGTGCTGCCAGAGCAGAGTGCCGGCCGCCAGGGCCAGCACCGCCTGCAGTATAAACTTGCTTCGGGCACCCAGGCCCTTGCTCTGCTTCTTCACCTGCATCAGGTAATCATCTGCGAATCCGATGAGCGCGTATCCCACGGTTACCAGCAGGGCGATCCAGACATAAAAGTTCGTGATATCAGTCCACAGGAGCGTTGATACAGTGACCGCAAAGACAATCAGGGTACCGCCCATGGTGGGTGTTCCGGCTTTGTCCAGGTGGGACTGGGGGCCGTCTTCCCGGATATATTGCCCGATCTGCATTTTTTTAAGCTTGCCGATTACCCAGGGTCCCAGCAGAAAACAGATCAAAAAGGCCGTCAGGCTGGCGTAAATGGTCCGGAAGGTAATGTACCGGAACACATTAAAGGCCGAGATGATTTCATTCAGCGGGTAGAGCAGATGATAGATCATAAGTTGCTTTCTGTTTCTTTCCCAGGCAGTTGCTCAGGTGGTTGCGGCGGCCGGGTGGTCAGGCCCGGGTGACCCTTTGAGCAGGCCCGCGACGATCGTTTCCATATGCATCGAGCGGGAGCCCTTGACCAGGACCCAACTGCCCGCCCGAACGTTTTTTTCAAGGTCTGCCATGATCTCCGCGTGGCTGCCGATGAAAATCCTGGTTGCGGCCAGGCCGCTATCAGTTGCCCCGGCGGCTACGGCTTTTGCATTCTCGCCGACAATGTAAAGCCGGTTCGGGTCTGCCCCGGCCGCCTTGCAACCCAGTTCGAAATGAAGTTCGGCAGCCTGGGTTCCCAATTCCGCCATGTTTCCCAGCACCAAAAAGCGTGCCTGCCGGCCGGCTTTCTGAGCCAGGGTCTCGATGGCCACGGCCATGGACCCCGGATTGGCGTTATAGGTATCGTCCATAATATTCAGGTCCGTTCGTGTGCGCTTTACGTTCATGCGCCCGGCGACCGGCGAAAATGAGGACAGCCCGGTTTTAATCTGATCCGCAGAGAGGCCCAGGCTGTGCCCGACCCCGGCCGCTGCCAGGGCATTGGCTACCATGAAGCGGCCGGAAACATTCATCCGGACCGAGTGCTGTGAGTCCGGTAAAACAAGTTCAAAGGTGAGCCCCTCTGCCTGCAGGTCGACATTTGCGGCGTGTATGCCGGCCTTTTTGGTAAAGCCGAAGAGTTCAACCGGGCAGGGGCAGGTCTCGGCCAGTTGACGGCAGCGGCTGTCATCCCCGTTTAAGATTGCCAGACCCTTGTCGGTGAGTGCTTCCAGGAGCTCTCCCTTGGCGCGCTTGACGCCTTCGAGGGAGCCGAGAAATTCCAGGTGGGCCGGCCCGATATTTGTGATGACACCTACGGCAGGTTCACAAATTTTTGCCAGGTATTCGATTTCTCCGAAGTGGTTCATGCCCAGCTCAACAACGGCCCAGTCGTGGTCCGGGGTGAGCCGCAAAAGGGTCAGGGGCAGGCCGATGGCATTGTTGTAATTCCCGGAGGTGGCCAGTACCGAAAACTTCTGGGAGAGCACGGCCGCGGTCATGTCACGCGTCGAAGTCTTCCCGTTGGATCCGGTAATAGCAACCACCGGAACACCGGTTCGCTTGCGGTGATAGGCCCCCAGTGCGCCCAGCGCCCGGGTGGTGTCCGCCACCGTGATCCAGGCGGTTGCGGGGTAGCGTGCCTTCAGGGTCGCAAGCTCGGCAAGCCGGTCGGCCTGGATGATGACGCCGCGAATGCCCTTCTCCAGAACATCCTCTATAAAGCGGTGCCCATCGTGGTTTTCACCGCAAAGGGCGATGAAAAAGTCATTGGCCAAGATGGTGCGAGAGTCTATGGACAGGCCGGTGCCGACCACTTGCAGGTCTCCGGCGGCCAGCTCGCCGTCGGCGGCCGTGAGAATATCCGCCACCGACCAGGACAGCGTTGGCCCGCCGGTCGGCGGTGCAGACTGCCTGGCGGCGGCGGGACTGTTGTGTCGGCCAAACGAGTCGAGGGCGGCAGCGGCCACAGCACGATCATCGAAGTCGATCTTCTCATTGCCCAGGATTTGATAAGTTTCGTGCCCTTTGCCGGCAATCAGGACGATGTCGCCGGCCCGGGAGATTTTAATGGCCAGCTCGATGGCCCTGCGCCTGTCGGGGACAACCGTATAGCCGTTCCGGGGGGCGCCGCCTTCCAGGTCTGACAGGTCGAACCGCTGGCTGCCGGAAGACAATTCACCGGTGAGTATTTCAGCGATAATGGCCTCAGGTTTTTCTGTGCGCGGGTTGTCCGAAGTGACAATGGTGAAATCAGCCAGGCGTCCGGCCAGGGCACCCATCAGGGGGCGCTTGGTGCGGTCGCGGTCACCACCGCAGCCGAAAACACAAATAAGCCGGGTTTCCCGGAGCCGGCCCAGGGCCTGCAGCACGTTTTCAAGGGCATCCGGTGTGTGGGCGTAATCCACAAAGACGTGGCGGTCGAGATCGTTTGGCACCCGCTCAAGGCGGCCGGGCACGGCCGGCAGGGCTTCAATTCCCGCGACAATTTTTTCCAAAGGAACTTTGAGATAGAGGCCTACACCCGCCGCGGCCATGAGATTTTCAAGGTTGTGGCGGCCGACCAGAGCCGAGCGCAGGCTGACAGGTCCTTCTGGGGTAGCCAGCTCGGCGGACAGCCCGGCACCGGTTGAAACATAGTCCCGGGGATAGATGTCCGCAGCAGAGCCGGTACCGGCGGTGAGGATAACTGCTGCGGGATTGCGGGCTTGCAGTTTGCGGATGAGGTCCCCGGATTTCGGATCGTCCTTGTTGATAATGGCCGCCGGTGCCCGGCTGGTTCCGGTCCCCAGGTGGCGGGTGAACAGGCGTTGTTTGCAGGCCCAATAGCTCTCCAGGTCCTGGTGGTAGTCGAGGTGGTCCCGGGTCAGGTTGGTAAACACCGCGGCCGCGAACAGACAGCCATGCACCCTTTCAAGGTCGAGGGCGTGTGAAGAGACCTCCATGACCACATGGGTGATCCCGGCTGATCTCATTTTCCCGAGGATACGCTGCAGGTCGCTTGACTCAGGGGTCGTCATGGGATTGTCAAATGTCCGGCCGGCATAGCGGTATTCAATTGTACCGATGACGCCCACCGTAAAACCGGCCCGGGCCAGGATGCTCTCGATGATGTAAGCCGTGGTGGTTTTACCGTTTGTGCCGGTCAGCCCGATCAGGACAAGGCTTGCGGCAGGATGGCCGTAGAACCTGGCCGCGATGCGGGCCAGGGCCACACGGGTATTCCCGGTGACGATTACGGGTACCGGACAATCAACCTGTCGACGGGACACAACGGCGGCTGCGCCCTGTGCAACCGCTGCCTGAATATAATCATGACCGTCCGCCTGCCTGCCGGCCATGGCCACAAAGAGCCCGCCGGGGCGTACCGTACCGGCGTGATAGTGGATCGAGGTAATATCCGGATCAGGGGCGCTGCTTAAATCGCCCGGGGCCGGTTTAAGGGCGGTGATGAGTGCAGATAATTTCATCCCGCGGCCTCGCTTTCCCGGGATACGACCAGTTTAGGGCTGCTCCTGTCCGGGGCAATGTTCAAGTAATCCAGGGTTGTCTCGGCGATCTGCCTGAAAGCGGGCCCGGCCACGGTACCCCCGTAATGATTTTTTTCCGGTTCATCCACGACCACCAGGATAACCAGCTCGGGTTTCTGGGATGGTACAAACCCGACGAAAGATGCTACGAATTTTCCCTTGGCATAGCGCCCGTCCAGGTCTGTTTTCTGGGCGGTTCCGGTTTTGCCGCTCACCCTGTATTCATCCAGGGCGGCTTTTGTACCGGTACCAGCGGCGACAACCGTTGCCATCATGCGTGCCACCGCGGTCGCCGTGCCTGGCGACACCACGCGTCGGACAGCCCGGGGGCCCGGGGAGCTGACTTCACGTCCTTTGGCATCGGTCACCCGGGCCACGATGTAAGGCTGCATGAAAACGCCGCCGTTCGCAATGGCCCCGGTTGCCGCCACAAGCTGCAGGGCAGATACGGATACCCCCTGGCCAAATGAGATGGCGCCGGCATCGATCTTTGACCAGCGCTTGTAAGGCGACAGGCGGCCGGTCGTCTCCGCGGGGCAGTTGATACCGGTCTTAGTTCCAAAGCCGAACGCCTTGAGGGTGGTGTAAAGGGATTGGGCGCCGATTTTTTCGCCTACCTTGACCGCACCGATGTTGCTCGAGAGGCGCATGATGTCGGTTATGGTGAGCCACTCATGGGGCTTGGTGTCGTGAACGATGTTGCGTCCGATCCGGTATTCGCCATTTTCACAGAACAGGGTGCTGTCAGGTGCGAAGGCCCCCGATTCAATGGCGGCTGCAATGCTGAAGATCTTCATGGTGGAGCCGGGCTCAAAACGGTCCGCCACCGCCCGGTTGCGCCAATACCAGCGGGTCGACTGGTTGTGATTGTTCGGGTTGAAAAGCGGAACATTGGCCATGGCCAGGATGGCACCGGTTTGCGGCACCATAACGATTCCGATGGCCGACCGGGCCTGATAATGACTGATGGTCTGCAGCAGAATTTTTTCGACGTTGTACTGAATGGTCCGGTCTATGGTCAGCCAGAGGTTGTGACCGCCGACACCGCGCTGCCTGGCGCTCGGCGTTTCGAAGCTGCGGCCGAGGGCGTCTTTTAAAATTTTATAATTGCCCAGGCCGCCTTTAAGCCGATCGTTGAAAAGATATTCAATGCCTTCGAGGCCGCGCCCGTCCACGCCGGCAAACCCGATAACCTGGGCGGCCACCGACCGGTGGGGATAGACCCGGCTGCGCTCCGGGATGAAATCGATGCCGGCCAGATTGAGTGCCCTGATCGCATCTGCCTCGCGCGGGGTCGCGTGCCGTTTCAACCACACAAAAGACCTGTTTTTCCGGCCCAGTTTCTTCATCAGTTCCCGGCGGTCGACTTTCAACACCCCGGAAAGGGCTGTGGCCGTGGTGTTCGCATTCTTGATCCGGGCTGGATAAGCTGCAATCGATGCCAGGTCTATGCTGACCGCCAGTTCCCTGTCCCGGGAATCGAAAATGGTGCCCCGTTTACCAATTGCCGTTTGAGACTTTTGGTACTGACGGGAAGCTTTGTCCGAAAGCCAGGTGCCCCGCACAATCTGTACATAGACGGCCTTGGTGCCGATCAGGGTGAGCAGCAGCCCGAACACGCAGCCCACCAGGACGGTGCGTACTCTGATCCTTTTATAGCTGGCGGGGCTCATCGAAACCTCAGTGTCTGTTCTGGGGTTGGTATCATTAAACCCAGGGCCAGGGCCCGGGCTTCAATCCGTTTGGGCGATTTAAGTCTTTCCAGTTCAATCCTTAAATTGCGCTGGGTGGTGAACAGGTCCCGGTTGTGCCCGGAGGCAGCCGTAATCTCATATCCTGTTCGCGTGCACTGTACCCGGCACCAGGTGGAAAAAAACAACTCCGCAACCAAAGCGGCCATCATGGTTACCCAGATGGCAATCATCAGGGTGTCCTTGGCCGCGGGCCGTATTTTTTTGAGCCTTCGATTCATGTACAGCCTAATGTCTGCAAGGTTGTTGTCAAAGTTTCTGGGCGGCTCGGAGCCGGGTGCTGCGCGCCATCGGGTTCCGGGCCACCTCTTCATCGGACGGTCGTACAACCCTGCGGGTGAGAAGCCGCATCCGGGGTTCTTTCCCGCAGGCACACAGCGGCAGCTTCGGCGGACAGGTGCAGGGGTTCGCATAGGCCTTAAGCTGTGTTTTTACAATCCGGTCTTCCAGCGAATGAAAAGACAAAACACAGAGCCTGCCGCCGCTGTTCAGCAGATCGGGGATCGTTTGCATGAGTGCTTCTAAATGCTCCAGTTCGCGGTTGACTGCGATGCGTAAAGCCATGAAAACACGTGTTGCCGGGTGAATCCTGTGTGAAGATGGAGAGGCAGGTACCGCCGCTGCTACTGTTTTCGCCAGGTGGTCCGCTGTCTCTATGGGGCCTTTGGTCCGTTCGGCGGCGATTCTTTTTGCGATGCGGCCTGCCAGACGTTCTTCACCCAGCGTATAAAATAGTTTTTTAAGTGCCTTTTCAGGCATTGAATTTACAATTTCACGGGCGGTGAGCGGCGCTGACGTATCCATGCGCATATCCAGGGGCTCTTCTCTCTGGAAACTGAATCCGCGCCCGCTGCCGCTCAAGTGATGCAATGAAATCCCAAGATCCATCAATATGCCGTCAACGCCGGCAAGGCCTAATTCCGGCAGGATGGCCGGCAATCTGGAAAAGTTGGCATGGATCAGATGCAGCCGAATATCCTGAGCCGGAAGGGTATCGCGGGCATTTTGAATCGCGTCCCGGTCTTGATCAATACCGATGAAAAGACCACCCGGTGAAATTTTCCGACATATCTCCGCGGCATGGCCGGCACCTCCCAGGGTACAGTCCACCACGCACTGTCCCGGTCGGCAGTCGAGAAAACGGGCCACTTCAGCGGGCATTGCAGATATGTGCTGATAAGACATGGACTAAAGCCCCAATCGTGCTATTTCGTTGCGTACCTCCTCTGTCTGCATATCCGCTTCCATATCGAGATTTTCCTGTTCCCAATTTTTCAGGGACCAGATTTCGAAGTGATCCAAAACGCCCACCATGACGATTTCTTTTTTGAGATCCGCGTACTGTCGCAGCGAGGGTGGAATGAGAATGCGGCCCTGCCGGTCGCCGGGGCATTCAAAGGCACCGCCGATAAAGACCCGGCGAAAGCGGCGCATGCTCTCACTTTTCTCGGCCAGCGAGAGTATCCGGGATTCAATTTTACGCCACTCATCAAGGGGGTAGGAGACGAGACAGTTGTCCATGCGGGATACCATCACGGCACCGGAGCCATCGGCCTTGATGGCGTCGCGAAATCGCGCCGGCACAATAATCCGTCCCTTGGTGTCAATGGTATGAAAACTGCTTCCGCGGAACATGATTGCCCTTATCCTCCACTTTAACCCACTATATAGGACTAAAAGTATAAATACGCCCAAAAGTCAAGAAAAAAAAGCATATTGCTAATAATACTTTTTCTAATTATTTTATTTATTTATTTGATTTTTGCAACACTATTTTCATAGTGGTGTAATGTGGTTAGTTATTCAGAAGCAGGGAAACTTGATCCGCCTGGGGTAATACTACCGGCAATGGCGCTGGACGCCGGGGTGAATGTGGCCGTCACGGGTAAGATCAGGCTAAACATCATGCGGCGGTTTGACGAGACCTGCGATGCACGAACCCGTCCGGAGCAGAGACTTGCCTGGCCCGGGAGAGCCGTGCGGCATTGCTTGACAGTCCCGGGGCGTTGTGATTATTTGGAGGGGTTTTAAAAGTGCCCCTTTACCCGTTTAGCGCTGAAACTGCCCTGCTTGCCTGTGGCTGGACTCAGCCTTTGAATCTGGCAACCACACCACCCTGGCACTGTAAACAAGTGGAGGCAGCATGGGGATCCGGCAGTTTCGCTATTCATCCGACAATCTCAGTTACCTTGTATATGGACGTGATTTTGCCCTGGCTATTGATGGCGGCGCGGTACACGCCATTTGTGACTTTCTGGAAGCCAGGGGGCTGACCCTGAAGTACGTGGCCAATACACACAAACACCCGGATCATACCGCCGGGACGGGAGATCTTGTCAAGTTGTCCGGGGCGGACTATCTCAGCCGGGAGGAATTGCTCACGGCCGGGTGCGTGGTATTGGACGATACGAAGGTGGGTGTCATCGATACTCCGGGGCACACCGACGATTCAATTTCCTTCAGTGTCGAAGATTGCCTTATCACCGGGGATACCCTGTTCAACGGCACGGTGGGAAACTGCTTCAGCGGTGATCTCAAAGTTTTTTATGAATCTGTTAAAAAACTGTTGGCCTTCCCGCCGGACACCAGGGTGTACGCGGGGCATGATTACGTCAGCTACGCCATGGCCTTCGCCAAGATCGTTGAACCTGGTAATACCAATATAGACAGCTACTTGAGGCGGTATTCAGCCGCCCATATCGTGACCACTCTGGCAGACGAACTGGAAGTGAACCCCTATGTCCGCTTCAATACCGAACCCATTATCGCGCTTTTAAAAAAACGCGGGTTCCCGGTGGAAACTGAGTATGAACGCTGGCAGGGGGTTATGTCGCTTGAATAACTTATTACCCTAACAGAGGCAGGCGATGCGCAGAAAAGACAAGGAAATCAAAGACCCGGCCGAGATTGAGAAAATCATCCGGTCTGCCCGGATATGCCGGTTGGCCATGGCGGCGGATAATCAGCCGTATGTCGTTCCCCTGAATTTTGGATATCAGGACAACACCGTCTATTTTCATTCGGCCGCCCAGGGCCGGAAGATTGATATGATCCGGGCCAACCCCCGGGTTTGCATTGAATTCAGTACGGTTCTCGATATTGTCCAGGGAGAGAAAAGCTGTGACTGGGGCCAGGAGTTCCAATGCGTGATCGGTTTTGGACGTGCCCAACTGGTTGAGACAGAGGCCGAGAAAATTAAAGCCCTGGACATTATCATGGCCAATTACGGCGGCCGGGGGGGCGACTATTCCGAGAAAATGCTGAAAATTACCGCCGTGATAAAAGTGCCCCTTACGGAAGTGACCGGTAAGGGGACGCGGTGACCATGGACGATCTCAATCGCAGCAGTTGGCCGCCGGGTGACAGCTGCGGTAACCAGGCCGAACCTGACTTCGCCGGGATCATCGCCGACCAGGCCCGCAAGATTTTTTTGCGGGCCTCGGGAAGCCATGACTGGGACCATACCCGCCGAGTGGTGGTACTTTGCGAGCACATCGGCCGGGTGGAAAAGGCCGACCTGGAGGTATTGCGCCTGGCCGCGTATCTTCACGATATCGGACGCTGCCGCCAGGACCGCGCCCGCGGGGCCCGGTGCCATGCACATGAGGGCGCCCGCATGGCTGCCGCAATCCTGGAGGATCTTCCGCTTTCCCCGGATACCCGGGAAAACATTATTCATTCCATCCGCACCCACCGCTTCAGGGAGCAACAGATTCCCGCCACCCTTGAGGCCAAAGTTCTTTTTGATGCCGATAAACTGGATGCCATCGGAGCGGTGGGGGTTGCTCGGGCCTATCTGTTTGCCGGCGAAGTCGGGGCCCGGCTGCACAATGCGGACATGGATGTCACTACCGCCCCGGCCTATTCGGAAAATGATACCGGTTACCGGGAGTACCTGGTGAAATTACAGCATATCCATACCCGGATGCTCACCGTTGAGGGCCGGCGGCTCTCCCGGGAGCGGCACACATTCATGGAAGCTTTTTTTAATCGGTTTCTCAGTGAGGTTGCCGGGCGGCTTTAAAATTATGGGTGAACGGCTAAGATGACATAGACTATGTTGACAGAGACTGAAGAAAAAAAAATCAGTATTTTGATTGTGGATGACAATCCGGACAATCTGCGCCTTCTGGCTGGTTTTTTATCCGCGGACGGCTACCAGATCAGGGCGGCTTCCAATGGCAGGCAGGCGCTGGACGCGGTTGCTAAAAAATTGCCGGATCTTATTCTGCTTGATTTGATGATGCCGAAAATTGACGGATATGAGGTGTGCCGACGCCTGAAGGCGGATACAAACACCCGGTCTATCCCCATCTTGTTCATCAGCGCGCTGGATGAAACCATGGACAAGGTGAAAGCCTTCGAGGTCGGTGGGGTTGACTATATTGTCAAACCCTTTCAACCCGCGGAAGTCCTGGCGCGTGTGAAAACCCACATCTCTTTGAAAGCAGCCAATGAGAAGTTGGAGCAGATGATCAAGGACATAAAAACCCTGCGCGGCCTTTTACCCATTTGCGCCAAATGCAAGAAGATCCGCAAATCCGGCGCCGAACCTAAGCATTCCGAATCATGGGTCGGTATCGAGCAGTATGTGGCCCAGCATACCCATGCCCAGTTCAGCCACGGTATGTGCCCTGACTGCTTGCAGACTATGTATAGTGAAGAAGCCTGGTACAAGAAAGATGAGACCTGATTGGCTATGCAAATGATTTCTTCCTTGCCGTGCAGGTTTAAGCGCTACTCTATCCCCATACTCCTGTGCCTGCTGCTTCTTTTCCCGACCCGGCACTTGGCTGCGGCCCAGACAACTGCCGCTCCGCAACCGGAAGATCTGCATCACTGGGCCTACGCGGCGGCATTCGGCACCGGTGCCTATCGAATTGGCGGCAGCGATATGTTTGTTGTCAGGATTGTCCCCAAGTTCGAAGCATTTACCCTGGGCGACAATGCGTCGGCAGTAAATGTAGTCCTGCCGGTCACCCTGGGTCTGCAATCTTTGGAGATCGATAAGGTTTTCAGCAATCCCATCCATGAGGCCTTTTTGACTGCCAGTTTTGTGCCCGGGGTTGAATGGGTGCTGCCTGTGACAAAAAGGTGGGCACTCAAGCCCTATGTGCATTTGGGCTGGGGAACGGAACTTGAAGGTGATGCTTCAGCCTTGATTTACTATGGCGGGCTCGACAGTCGGTTCCGATTCCGCTGGGCGCCGGTCGATATGATTCTTTTCAATGGTATCCAGTGGTTGGGATACAAGCCTGACAGCGGGGAACCGCAAAGCCTGGCGCGGCTGGCCACAGGTCTGGAAGGCGATTATTCCCTTGGCGAACTGGCGGTTAAAGGGCACCGGCTTTTTCTTAAACCCCACCTCATCCACTACTGGTATTTTGATGATCTGGATTTCCGGGTGGTCCATGCGGCCCCGGTGGAATTAAATCAGGAGTTGGAAGTTGCAGTTGCCGTAGGGCCCGAAGAGCCGGTTGCCTTCTGGTTTTTCAAGCTGGACCGCATTGGCCTGGGTTACCGCAAGGGTGATAATATCGAGGGGCTTCGCTTTATCTTCGCATCGGTTTTTGATTGATATCAGTGTCTGTCCACAAATGGTAGATTTTGGTTCAGAGCAAGGCATGAGCAATTTTGAAACCGCAGTAATAGCGGGCTATTTCGAGGAGTTCAAAAGAGCGAAAACGCAGCCCTGGGCCGAAAGATGCCGTTTGTGGATGGACACGAACTATGTTTTGATGTTCTTCAAACGCTTGACTGCCCCGGCAATCCCGGCCGGCAGGTCATCATCAAAAGAGACATGGATAGAGTAATCGTTCTTCAAATGGTAGTTGACGCAAATGACTGTCCCGTTTTGAAATGTTTTCAGCGGGGCGGCCGGGGTGGGGATCAGAAACGTGACGCCCAGGCGCCGCCCCAGGAGCATGCGGGCGGTTTCCCGTTTGGCCGTGATGATAAAAAAGCTCAGCCCGCCTTCAGAAATATCTGAGAACTCGCCCTTGAATGGTTTCCCCAGAGATTGCCCTTTCTGGTTCTGGAGCTGAACCAGGATTTTACCCTTCACGTTGAAACGCTGCTGTTTGCGGCGATCCATACCCTTTTTCCTGATAACATCCCTTGAGCGTTCAAGCTTCATGCAGTAATCCTGCAACTTGGATTCCAGGGCAGGCGCCTCTTTCTCCCACTGGGCCACCGAGGATTTGGAAAGAACACTCATTTTCACGCTGGAAAGCGTGATGAGCGAGGTGGTGCACATGCTGATTGTAAAAAAGGTACCGTAGCCGGCCAGATCGCCTTTTTCCAGCGTTTTCAATAGGTTTTCGCGTTTGCCATCCTGATAGGCAAGTTTGAGGCGGCCCTGGGTTATGAAATAGAGGTTCTCGTTTTTACCGCCCTGCGCAAAGATAGTCTGATTGGTTTCATAGGAAACCTCTTCCATGGCATGGAAAAGCGTATTGGCCTCCTCATCGGAGAGTTTGTCGTAGAGATCCGGCCAGACATCCAGGTGGTCCTGGTCGATGGCTTCAGTCTTTTCCTGCTCAATGATTTCGCCGGCCTTGACAATCTCCGTGAGTGCCATGGCATCCACATCGTAGAGTTTGTCCCGGAGGGCCTCGGCTTTTGTGAAATTTTTCTGTTTGGCTGCTGCCACCAATAATTCAAACACCAGCTTTACGGCTGCATCGGTATCACCCGCGGCCACCAGTTTATCAATTTGCGCTTCCCGCTGGTCATTTGGGGGC
>CAZWPX010000062.1:0-27421 GCA_964636125.1 uncultured Desulfobacterales bacterium
CACTTCGAGGTCCTCCAGGCCATACCCTTTTTTTATCATATTGAACTGGCCGTGACAGCTGTGGCAGGGAACGACCAGCATACCGGCCCCGGTCGCCCGGACCTGGTCCATTTTGCGTTGGCCATAAAGAACGCGCTCATCCGTGTAACTGTTGACCAGGGCACCGCCGCCGCCGCCGCAGCAGATCTGGTTCATTTTTGCCGGATAAAGGTCGATCCAGTTCTCGATGCACTGGCTGAGGATCCAGCGCGGCTCTTTGAAAAATCCATGCCCAAATATTTTTTGGGCTTTCCGGCCGTAGTTGCACGGATCGTGATAGGTAACCGGCCCTTTGAAGCGTGTATTGTCCAGTTTGATCCGGCCGTCCTTTATGTATCTGATGAGCAGATCGAATACCGTGACAAATTCGAATTTTTCCAGGGCTTCGGGGTAGTATTTTTCGAGACCCGACCGGGTCGCAAGATAGGCGTGCCCTCACTCGGGCCACATCAGCGTCTTGACCTCCAGTTTTTCCATCTGTTCGACAATGCGGCCGGTCATGATTCTCATAGCCTCGTCATCACCGGTAAAATAGGCCCAGTTGGTGCCCTCCCAGTTTATGGAAGGGACTGTCCAGTCCTCTTTAGCAGCGTGAAAAATCCGCCACCAGTGCTTTAAATCCTCGGTGTGGGTGTTGACCAGCTTGTTGTGAATGGTGGTGAGTATGTTGGCGCCTTTTTTATCAATGGGGACCTCAAAGCCCTCATATCCGGGTTCTTCGGCGATCTCTTCGGCCACATCTTCGAGGATGAAAATGTAGTCATCCTGGGGCAGGCGCAGGTTGTTGCCGGTCTCAAGCGCTGCCTCCAGCCCTTTGTGGATAACACCGGGGACCTTGTCTCTGTCTCGCAGGGACCGG
Source organism: uncultured Desulfobacterales bacterium (assembly GCA_964636125.1). Lineage (GTDB taxonomy): Bacteria > Desulfobacterota > Desulfobacteria > Desulfobacterales > CAJINA01 > CAJINA01. The sequence continues at coordinate 899 of CAZWPX010000062.1, forward strand.
ACCCGCCGGACGGCATCGGCAATGTCGATTTCCATGGGGCAGACATTTTCACACTTTCCGCACAGGGTGCAGATCCAGGGCCAGCGCGCTTCAATGACCGCATCCTCAAGGCCCAGGGACAACATGCGAACCAGTTTGCGCGGGTCGAAGCCATCTATCCCCGATGCAGGGCATGAGCTGGAACACAACCCGCAGGTTACACAGAAATCCTGTGAAAAGCCCCAGGATTTGAACCGGGTGTGATCCAATGCATTCATATTTATAGTGTCGGTTGCAGCCATGGTAACTCCTCTATTTTTTGTTGCCAGGATTGATGAACTCGTAAAAAGTCAAAAAAGATTTTTGCAAGTACTTTTCTATTGTTTATGTCACTTTGAGCGAAGCGAAGAGTTCCCTGCAATCCAAGGCCCTGTTTCATCGATAGGGATTCTTCGTCGCTACGCTCCTCAGAATGACAGGTTCCTGGGGATATTGCCTTTTATGTACTTAAAATGCGCTTTTCCCTAAAAGTCTTCAACCTTCAGGCTATCCACCTTAGAGTTTACACCTCTTTCAGTCGGCTTGGCCCCAGACCCAAAATCGCAGTTTCAAAGGCATTGGCGATTTCGGAAAATTCCGTTCCCATATTGGAGGCCAGGGTCCTGCAGGCCAATCTTTCAGATTCAAAGCCGAGCCGGGGCAGCAGGTCAGATATCTGGTCCACCCGCCGGTGTGCGTAGGTGTTGCCGTGTTCCGAATGGCAATTGCCCTTATGGCAGGTGAGCACCAGCACGCCGTCGGCTCCCTTCTTGAAAGCGGAAAAAATGTGATCCCGCGACAGGCTGCCGGCACAGGGTACTTCGACGATTTTGAGACCTGGCGGCAGAGAATATCCCATACAGGCTGCCAGATCGCCTGCTCCCGCAGCCGATCGGCTGCAACAAAAGGCCGTTATGGATGGATTGAAATCCCTGCCACCGGTTGTTTTTTCACTGCCCTGAATTTTATCGGAAATTGCCCCGCCGGCAGGGTCGTTTATCTTGATGGTAAAGCGAGGACACTCAGCCGCGCAAATACCACAACCCTGGCAAGCCTGCGGGTCAACCGTAACCTTTGAATCCAGGGATATAGCGCCATACGGGCAGACGCGGAGACAGGTAAGGCAGCGGACACAGTGCCCGCTGAAGTTGATTTCGGCCTTTCCGGTTTGCCCCTCAGGCGGCTTTTGGTAGAGATTTAAAATGGAAAGGGCGGCATTGCCGACATCCACCTGCCTTGCCCCCGTTGTTTGCGCATTTCTCGAAAGCCCGGCGACAAAAATACCTTTCCGGTTGGTGAATACTGTGGCCCGGTGAACATTGTCGGACTGGGCAAATCCATCCGGGCCCGTATCGATTCCGAGTTTGTTTGCCAGGCCCTGCGAAAAGGCCGAAGGCTGCAGGGCTTCGTCGATGACGGTGACATCCGGAGTTAACTTGAAAGTTTCACGGATGACTTCATCTACATAGGTTATGGTGACGTTGCCGTCTTTATCGGCCTGGATTTCCGGTAGCGTCTCCGTAAATTTCAGGTAGACGGTACCTGCCTCTTTTGTCTGCCGGTAAAGGGCTTCGAGGCCGTTTCCGGCAACCTTGAGGTTCCCGGTAAATATGTAGGTCTGCCGGTTGAATTCCTGTTGCAATCGAAGTGCACAGCGCATGACTTCGGCGGTGATCACAGGTTTGCTTTCATCTGCCAGTCCCGTTAAAAAAGCGATTCTTTTCCCCGATAGGATCTTTTCTGCAGGGCCTGATCCGGATTCGATAAAATTACGGGCCTGGGAAAGCGACATCACGCTGCTTGATTCCCCAACACCATAAAGGCGGAAATTGGGTGTCTGTACCCCTTCATCCGCCAGGACGATACTGGAAGCGGTCCGGGTAACCGGTTGGCCGTTTGCGGTAAATGTCAGGCTGAAACGACCCACTGAACCACTGCAGGAAAAAGAACCGGTAACCGGGAGGATCTCAATTCTCTCTGCCTGAGCGGGGTTCAAATTATCAAACAGTCCGGCCTCACCAGGCGCACCCGGTATGGCCACAATGACTTCGCCATCTTTTTCAAGCAATTTTTCAGCAATTTCCCGCGCCTCGCGACTGTGGCCCAGAATCAGCGTTTTGGCATCCAAAGCAAATCCTTTCGTTCATGATGTTGAATTCTTAAACCGGATAAAGTGAATATTGAATAGTGAGAAGTGAATAGTTATTGTGTCGCTTCGCTCCGCCGTTTGACCGGGTTTCATATAAATTGACAGAATTCCTTAAATTCTCACAGTTCCTTAAATAATCAATCTGGCTATGGCACAAATCATACGTAAACATGATTTGATTTAAATCCCCAGGTATTTGGCCACATCAAAGGCAGCCTTGCCGGCACTGGCAATGGACTCGGGGATACTCATGGGGCCGGTAACGGCACCGGCCGTAAAAATGCCTTTTTGAGGGGCCGGGCCTCCCTGGGCAGCCTGTTCCGCAAAACCGGTTTCGGCGAGTTGCAGCTTCAGGGATGCGGCTGTTTTCTCCAGGCCGTCGCAGGGTGTCATCCCCACGGAAAGCACAACCAGGTCAAACTCCTCCTGCAATGTATCACTGGACGCATTATCCAGAAATGTCACCCGCAGCTGGTCCTCAGCGGCAGGATAGATGTCGCCGGGGATGGCCCTTACCAGGCGGATATCTTTGCGGATTTTAGAGTAAAACAGGTCAAAATCCCTGCCAAAAGTCTGTACATCCATGTAAAAAAAGGTGATCTGGGTTTCAGGCTGCCGGGCTTTCACAAGACCTGCCATGCGCAGGGCTGAGCCGCAACAGACCTTTGAACACCACAGATGGTTGAGTTTGGCATCCCGGCTTCCCACGCATTGAATAAAGGCGATGCGGCCGGCTTCAGCGCCGTTGGAAGGTTTTAACACCCGCCCGTCCTTCCTGAGCATTTTTTCCATTTCCAGGTTTGTGATGACATTTTTGAATTTGCCGTACCCGTAAGGCTTGCTCACCGGGCTAAACGGCGTGAACCCTGTGGCGAGAATCACCGCATCTGCCCGGGTGGATTCCGTCATCTCGACGGCATCCAGATTGATAGCCCCTTCCGGGCAGGCGGTCTGGCAGGCGGTACAGGACTGATCCTTCAGGTAGAGGCATTTTTCAACTGAAATGGCATAAAATGGCGTGTGGTTTTTGGAAAATCCCTGGGTAACGGCACCATTTTCAGGGCATTTTTCAAGACAGATACCACAGTTGGTGCACTTTGCGGGATCGATAAAGACCGGCTTCTTTTGCAGTGTCACGGAAAACTCTTTCGAATCTGAAACCGTCTGAACCCGGGTGCCGGCCATCAGTTTAATTTTTGGATTTTGAACGACCCGGTCGAGTTTTTCTTCAACCATGCAGGCCCCGCATTTGACGCACTGGTCCGTCGCTTTGCAGGTATACTGGATGCCATGACCGCCGGGAAAATCTGATTGCTCTACGATTTCAACGTCAATATCCAATTCGGCTATTTCAGATGCCGCCGAGAGCCCGGCAACTCCGCCGCCGATAACAAGAACCTTTTTAGCCATCATATGGGTACCTTCATAATGTGGTATTTAATTATTATGCAAATATTCACGGCTATTGTTGGTTCGCCTCAAAGGCTTCAACAATATTTTTTATTTCACTCTCGACAAAAGCGGCGCACTCTTGAGCCTGTTCCGTTGTCGCTGAACCGATATCGTCGGTCAGGCCTTCAAGCTCTTCTTCATCGACACCGATTGTTTTATTGATCATAAAGGTGTCAACCTCGCCCCCGGCCGGCAGGCGCCCGCACCCGCCCGCCGTCCCGACGAATTCATCTTTAGAAAATATGGGAACCACGATTTTCAAGATCCCGGCGTCACATTCTTCGACAACCGGCTTGCCGGTTTTCTGCGCCTGGGCGGCCATGTTCATATGCGCGACGGCACAAATGAAGGGGCCGCCTTTTTCGCTTGATTTGATGACCGGGCAGATGCGGTTCGACCATTTTACATAATCGGTTATCCGGGCGCCCTCTGTATTGAAGGTTACCGATTGTACCTGGCACTTGTCTATAATTTTTTTTTCCAGTTCAATCCATTTTTCCATCGGTTGAATGTCGGTCAATTCCATTTAATGCTCCTTTAAATAATACAGTTATAACAAAAACGAAATGCGGATCAAAATAAATTTTTTTCATAGGTTATCGATGCCTGGTCGAATTCAGCGTAGAGGATTTTCAACCGTTCATTGGCAATGTTGATCCGATATTCTTTTTCTTCTGTTTCCCTCTCCGTCTGGTAACAGGCCAGACAGCGCTCATACCGGTGTATTTTCCCAAGGCAGGTAATCATGAAGCCGGCCATCATAAAGGTCATCTCATTGTCATAGCCGACAAAGTGCTCAACCCCGGGGACATATTCCAGATCTACCTTTACAGACACGTCATTGCCCTCTTTGGCGATGTTGATATAGTCGTGGATGACCAGCGTCGCAGCGTGCTCTTTCTGGTACCCATCGAATTTAACGGTCATATCTTCCAGGGTAAAAAGCCGTTTTTCAATTTCCACACCGGCTTTTTCCAGTTTACGATAATCTTTCTGGAGGTAACGGTTGGCTATTATGACCGCCTGGGAAACATGCGGGCTAAGGTTGTCGGGGCAACCGCGGGCATAACATTTTCTGAATTCGTATTCTTCTCCATCGAGGATGCCTGCGTAACGGCAAAGAAATATGAACGCCTGAAACGGATTGTCGTGATGCGCGAAATCAACGGGCAGAATGTCAAAGGAGGTGCTGCAGGTCACGGCAAATCCTTTCTTCTTCTTTTCCACAAGGTCGGTTACACGGCTTAGAGGGTTGCTTTTAGATGTTTGTCCCATTTTTTTACCTCGTCATTTCAATTTCAATAAAGTGGCGGTGAACTATTCCGGGAAGGACGCACCGTCAATATCGACGATGCGGGTTCCCTCTAGATACTCCCTGGTTTGATACCGGGTAATTTTCTGAATGTTTCTGATGGTCTTTTGCAGTCTGCGGGCGGATTCCAGCATGGCATCCAATCTGCCGGCCCAGCGTTTTGGAATTTGTTTAAAAAGATCATCCAGGTCGAACATCAGGGCCTGCAGCGGCTGGCTTAAATGGTGGGCGGCCGCGCCCGCCATTTCCAGGACACCCGCAAGTCTTTCCTTTTCGCTGACAGCACTGATGTCCATAAATGTTTCCAGGAGGTGCTCCTGCCTTTTGAACTGGATGCGCTTGACACTTTTCAGGATCGGGACCTCTTGACCGGTGTGATCAATGACACAACGCTTGGACCGGTCGATCTGCTGTCCCAGATCGGTTATCGGGCATTTCCCCCTGGCAAAGGGACAGATATAGTGATGGCAAACCCGGTTCAGCATCTCGGATTGCGGCCTGCCCATCATCCTGGCTGCCTCTGAATTCACATAGACGATCCGGTGCTCACAAGGATCCATGATAATAACACCCAGCAGAAGGGTGTCCAGTATTAATAGCAGTCGGCTGTCTTCCGGGCTTAACGACCCGTTGGTATTGGTCACCTTGACTCCTTACCGAAAAAGCGTGTTTCACAGTCAATTGCAACCTGGTCGAACTCGCTGTACAGAAGCTTTAAGCGCTCGTCGGCAATAACGACTTTCTGATCTTTTTCCTCCTCCTGGTCCATGGGGTAACAGGCCAGGCAGCGTTCATAGTGGTGGGTTTTCCCCAGGCAGGTGACGGTAAAATCGACCATTAAAAAAATCATCTGGTTCTCATAATTCGCAAAGTGTTCGACCGCCGGTACGAATTCGAGTTCAACCGCCACGGCCACATCGGTGCCTTCACGGGCAATATTGATATAGTCGTGAATTGCAAGAAGGGGGCCATGCTCTTCCTGGTACCCATCAAATTTCACCGTCATCTCCTCAAGCGTAAACAACGCTTTTTCAATCTTCATACCGGCCTGCTCCAACTTGTAATAATCTCTTTGCAGATACCGGTTGGCAATCATAACGGCCTGGGAAACATGGGGACACAGGTTATGCGGGCAGCCGCGGGCGTAACACTTCCGAAAGCTGTACGCTTTATCATCAACCGTGCCGTTATAACGACAAAGAAAAATATAGGCTTGAAAAGGATTATCCCGATGGACAAAATCAACCGGTAAAATTTCAAAGGCGGTTTTGCAGTCGACGCGGTTTCCCCCTTGATGCAGTGCTACCAGGTCGGAAACCCGATTCGGGGGAAAATGGGTTGTAGCTTTTTTCATGGTGTGCCTCTCTTTTTAACCCGGCAACTAAATAGTTGAAATCCGTCATGCCGGACTTGATCCGGCATCCAGTAATACCGCTGGATTCCGGCTTTCGCCGGAATGACAAGTATAAGGTATTTATCCGCCGGTTCAATATAATGAATCGCTCGTTTCATAGTGTCTGCTATACGCTAATGCGGTTCGTTTGGCCAGGGCGACTCAGGACAGTGAAAATGATTATTAAAAAACGAACACGGCATCAGAGGCCATTGCCTCCAGGTTTACTGTGCCGGCGGCGGTAACTTCGGCGCCGTCTATCAGATCGGACTCTTCGATATTGCGACTTTTAATGCAGGGGCCGCAAACCCACAGCGTTCCACCCAGTTCCAGGAAAGTTGCGAGCAACTCTTTCATGGGCGGAAAACCGCCACCGGGGGGCATGGTGTCGGCATAGCCCGGAACGGCCGTGTGAACACTGTCTCCAGACAGGACGATGGTTGCCTGGATGTCCATGGCTAAGGCGGCGTTGGCCAGTACAAACGGGTTAAGGGCCACTTCCACCCGGTCTTTTCCGCATGTGCTCATGTAGAGAATTTTTTCCTGTTTCTCAGTCATTGCTTTTCTCCTTCTGTTTGTTGGTTGCATTTATCTAAAGATTTGAATCTGCTAAATACTAGAACCTATCTCAAAAAGCGGATTCTGGTTCAAAATCAAGGCGGCCGCGAATATCAAACCGGAGGAATACTGGTGTATTTCGAGGATTTGATATGAGCGCCCAACGCCGAGTTTGGGCCAAAAAACTTTTTCGAGATGGGTTCTACTCCCCGATGCACCGGGCCATGACTGAGGCCAGATCTTCCACATCAGCCCCGCTCTTTTGCAGGTTTCCCAGGCAGATGGGACACATGGCGACAATTTTTTCCCCGGTTAAATTCAGCTCTGCCACTCTTCGATCGCCCACTTCGGTGGAAAGGCTGGGTGAGATGGACTCTGCCGGACCGCCGCAGCAATTGGTGAATTGCCCGGCATTGCTCACCGGAACACATTCTATTTCAAGATTGGCCAACGTTTTTACCGGTACATCCGCAAGTTCGAGATACCGGCCGTAAAAACAGGGGTCATGCAGCGTAATTCGCCGGTGCCCGTTGTTTGATTGAAAATTGGCCAGTTCGAAATATGTCTTCACCTCAAAATCGGTTCCCACATATTTAGAGAACAGCACCTTGAGCGCATAGGTGGTATGCGGATCCACGGTGATTAGTTTTTTAACGCCCGCCGCTTTTAATTTGCCGGCTACATAGCGCGCATGCTTTACAAAGCTCTCCTGGTCGCCCAGGTCGTACAGCAGGACCCCACTGTAATCGTCCAGATCAGACCGGTAATAGAAATCGACTCCTGAAGCCTTGAGGATCCGGGCGACATTTTGGAGGATGCCATTGAATTTTCTCTTTTCAGCGCCCGGGGTAATAATCGACAGTCCCAGACCTGACAGGTAACTGGGCACCCATTTGGCCAGTTTGATCTTGTCCGTCCAGGTCGTATCTTCAAATTTTGCCAGGTATTGGGTTGACTTTTCTATATAAGGTACGAACTGATACATGAGGCCGGTAAAGAGCAGGGCGTCTCCCTGGTGCGGCAGGTCCAGGGTTTTGTGCCACCGGTTGACCAGAAACTTGGGAATGCCGAAGGGGTTTCGGGTACTACTGACATTGCCGGAGATAATATCGATGATATCTTTTGGATTGTACATTTCAGGACCTCCTCCAGTTCGCCACCACAAAACGTTTCAATCCCAGGATAATTTCTCCGGGGTTGGACTCTCTTGGACAGGTTTGGGTGCAGAGGCCACAGTGCAGGCAGCGCCACAATTCGGGCGCGTTTTCCAGAATACGGTCTTTGGCCCCGATCTGGATGTAGCGAATCATTTTTCGCGGGAAATGTTCGTAGATCAGGGGGCAAATGGCGGTGCACGTGCCGCAGTTAAAACACGCCAGGGCCGTATCTTCTCCAAAAGGTTCCATCTCTTCAGCAAAATTCGGATTTAATAACGCCATATTTATTCTCCTTAGCAGGATCAGTAACGCTTAGGGTCGCGGCAAAAAATCATTGTGCAAGATGCGCAATGATTTTTTGCCGTGGCCCTTCAACGGGTCAGGCCTCCTCCTGGCTTACTGCGGCATTCTCAGGCAATCCATACCGAAAGTATTCGCCGTCTTTTTCCCCTTCAACGATCTGGCCATATTTTTTAAGGGCGGCCAGGTACCATAAGACCTCATCCGCGGGCATCCCGGTTGCATCGGCGACTTCCGGTACGGTACCCGCCCCTTTTTCAAGGTGCGCCTTGATTGCTTTCAGAGCCTTTTTCTGTATTCTGACTCGAGCAGTGGCCTTGACAATCCATTCCTTGCGAGCCGCGCGAAGTTTTTTCAGGGCCTCTTTTCTTTCTTTTTTGCCGCTATCTTCCTGGCGCATGGGTTTCCCTCATTATTCGGCGCTGCGCGCCTTTTTTCGAGTAAGTTGTGTCCGTTTTTGAGAAGCTGCCTCAAACCGGTGCTTCTTCGGCAACGATCCTGTCAACCATGGTCTCGTACTGCTTGAGTGTCCACCCGGCGATATCAATGGCGTTTTCAGGACAGACTGCCACGCACGCCCCGCAACCAGGGCACAGGACGGGTGTGACCTGGACGCGTTTGGCGATTTGCCCATCCACCTCCATCTCTACTAATTTCAGCGCACCGTCACTCAGACAGGCTTCCACACAGGCCCCGTTGCCCGTACACTTTTCTACGTCAACCTGAGCTACAAAAGGATCGAGTTCTACATAGCCGCGTCCAAGCAGTGCAGCCGCTTTGACGGCCGCCGCACCCGCGGCATTGCAGGCTTCCCCGACATCCATAGGTGCCTGGCAGGTCCCCGCCAGCAGAATCCCGGAAATCGGCAACTCCACGGGCCGTAATTTCGGGTGAACCTCCAGCAAAAAACGATCTGTTCCGACCGGCAACTTCATCATGTCCACAATGTCGGCCACATTGTTTGGTTCGACCCCTGTGACCAGTACCACCAGGTCCACGGGGGCGCTCACCTCTTCTCCGAAGGTCAGGGTATCCTTCACCTTGACGAGCAACGGAAAACCTTCGGCCCCAGAATCACTGCGCGTCACTTCCGGTGAATCTTCCGCTTCGAAGCGCAAAAAGACGACCTGGTTTTGTGACGCTTCTTCATAGAGCTCTTCCTGGCCCCGGCCATAGGTCCGGATATCGCGATAAAATTCAAAAATACGCGTTCCCGGGAAGGCCTTGCGAATGGTGCTGGATGTATTGAGGGTTGCCGAGCAACAGGTTCGTGAACAATACTCATTCTGATACCCGTCCTCGTTTTCCGGATGGACGCCGGGGATCTGGCGGCTGCCGACGCAGTGAATCATGGCCAGGCTGCGAATTTTCCGGCCGTCAATCTCCAGCAGGTTCCCGGACGCTTTATTCTCCGCCATATTGCGAATCAGGTCCGGAAGGGTGATGACCTGTTCGTACTGGCCGAAGCCATACTCCCCTTCATAAGGCGTGTAAGATTTAAAGCCGGTGGCCAGAATAATGACACCCGTTGCAACCGTAAATTCTTCCGGCGCGGATGGCAGGTCGCCCGTGTAAACCCCTGCGAACGGGATGAAGTCTCCCACGGCCGCACCGGCAGTATCGGGGTGCTTTATTTTTCCCGGCTCATCTTCAAGTGGCTGTTTTTTGATCCCGAGTCTGAAATTGCCCACATAGCCGTCAAATGTTTCCACGGATGAACAGGTGTAGACTGTGATCGCATCATCGTTTAATACCTGGCCGGCCAGGTCGCGAATCAGTTCCGCAGCCTTGTCGCCTGTGGGAGCTATCCGATCCAGGTTGGCAAGCTGCCCGCCTAAAAACGGTGATTTTTCCAGCAAGGCGACCTCGATACCGCGGCCGGCCAGATCTTTGGCTGCCCTGAGCCCGGCAATGCCGCCCCCGATGACGGTGGCGTGTTTCCTGGCCTCCACCCGGATCGGCTCCAAAGGGGCCAGTTGCCGGGCTTTGGCTGAAGCGATGGAGACCAGCCGGGTGGCTTTATCCGTGGCCTGATCACCATGGTGTACCCAGCTTACCTGTTCCCGGATATTGGCATGCTCGTAAATATAAGGATTTCCACCGGCCCGTGAAATGGCGCCGCGAAAGGTGGCTTCATGCAGGCTGGGTGCACAGGAGGCCACCACGACGCGATCAACCGTCCCTTTTTTAAGGTCCTCCATGATCAGTTCCTGCCCGGGGTCAGAGCACATAAACATGTTTGTGCGCGCGACTGCGACTTCGGGCAGTTTTTCAACCCTGGCACGAACCGCTTCCACGTCCACATGATCGGAAATGTTGCCGCCACAGTAACAGATGTAGACGCCGACGTTTTCTTTGTCTGCCTTTGACTTTTGATTATGGTCCTGGTCCGTCATCCGTGTATCTCCTTAATCCTTTCTTTACCGCGGACATTGTCCGAGAGCCCTTGGCCACGTGACACTACGCAACCGCTTTACGGGCGTGCGCGTGTGCGGCCATATATTTTGCCGCTTCAACCGCAGCGGCACCGGATTCTGTAATCGTATCCACAATATCTTTGGGGCCGGCCGCAGCGCCGGCAACAAAAACCCCTTCCATATCCGTCAGCGTCGGGGAGAGTTTGGGTTGGATAGTCTTAACGAAATGGTCCGAATCTGCGGAAACCGGGCAGACGCCTTCAGGACTCCATCCCGGAACCATACCCAGGGAGAGGACCACCAGATCATGGTTGGCAGTGACGACTCCTTCGCCTCCCTGGGCCTCATAGCGCAGGGCAACACCCCCGCTTTCACCCGTGCTGATCTTGGCCACCTTGCCTTTGATAAACTCGATGCCCATGGCTTTGGCGTTCTGGTAGAATTGCTCGTACCCCTTTCCGAAAGCGCGAATGTCCATATAGTAAATGGCGATATCCGCCAGAGGCAAGGAACCTGACAAGAGCATCGCCTGCTTGATGGCATACATGCAGCAGACTCGGGAACAGTAAGAAACCCCCATGCTTTTATCCCTGGAGCCGGCACATTGAACATAGGCAATGGAATCAGGTTCCATACCGTCCGACGGTCGCAGGACGCGGTTGTAGGGGCCGTGCGGTGCCAATAAACGCTCCATTTGCAAGGAATCGATTACATTGGGGATTGCCCCCATACCGTATTGCTGTTTGTTTTCAATCGAGGTCAGTTCGAATCCGGTGGTCAGTACGGCTGTGGTCGCCGTTATTTCAAACTCTTCCGGTTGCTGGAAATAATCGATTGCCTGGGTCGGGCAGACCTTTTCACATTTCCCACAGAGCATGCAGTTTTCAACATCCAGGACGGCAAGCTGGGGAATGGCATTTGAAAACGGTATGGCAATGGCTTTGGTCGCACAGAAGCCGCCCTGCTCAGGGTCCGAAACATACACCGGGCAGTGATATTCGCACTGGCGACAGCCGATGCATTTGTCCGGATCGACGTAGCGGGGGCGTTGCGTGATACCGGCCGTGATCGTCTGTCCAACACGATCCAGAGATGTAACATCGCAAAAGGTAAACAGCGTAATGTTATCGTGATGAGCGGCCGAGGCCATTTTAGGGGTGGTAATACAACTGGCGCAGTCGAGCGTTGGAAAGACTTTGGAGAGCCGTATCATTTTCCCGCCAACGGTGGCGTCTTTTTCGACAATGGCCACCTTATAGTCCTGGTCGGCAAGATCCAGGGCGGTTTGCAGCCCGGCAATACCGCCACCCACAACAAGAACATCAAAGTTTGCTTTTTGAATCGAATTCATTCATTCCTCCCGACAGTTTCACTGTTCACGGTCTGCGGAGAATCTGCGACCCTCATGGTGAAGGCCCGCGCCGGTCGTGTAAAATGAGCCATCAGCTTGGCACCATCTGAGGCGGACCCAGTTCCTGGACCACTGCATTCATGAGGTTAACCTCGTTGAGAAAAGAGCGGTTGCACACCGTACAGATAGCTGTCAGGCGCAGCCGGCGAATATCAAGGTCCTGCGCTTTCATCAGGGCGTACACCCGGTCTATCCGCCTGGCAAAAGCCGTGTAGGCACCCTCATACGGGCACTCTTCCCCGCATGACATGACGATAATGCCGCTGATTCCTTTTTGAAAACAATCGAGGTAGAACTGTTCCGGAAAGAGAACGGGTGCCCGCACCCTCAGTATGTAAGTATTGGTAGGATAACTGGAATGCGCCTGCCCCACCGAATCTGCGCCCGGATAAGCGCAGCTTTCGGTGGCCAGAATTAATATTTTTCCCGTGTTTACGCTGCCTCCATCGGTATCCATAACCTCTCCTGGCTATTTATTGCGACGCACAAAATGTTTATCATACCCATCGGCTTCCAGGACACCCAGGTACTCATGCCCCACTTTCCCGGACCAGGCGGGTATGTCTTTGCGGGTGCCGGAATCGTTGGAATATATTTCCAGAACTTCGCCAACCTTGACTTTGCCAATGCCTTTTTTGGCCTCAAGAAGGGGACCCGGGCAGGCACTGCCCCTGGCGTCTACAGTACTGGCTGTTTCGATAGAAGTTAAATCTGACATGATGTTCTCCTTAGTTATGGGTTGGTAGGGAAACGGCTCTTTTATCGTTCCCGCGTAATTTTTTTAATTGAATCCGGATCCCAAGATCTTCCTCTTCAAGGTCCTCCTGCAGGAGCAGGCTATAGGATGATTCAGGAATTATTCTTACAAGATCATTCAGGGCGTCGCTGTCACTCAATAGAATCTCAAGGCGTTCTCCCTTTTTCAAAGTCCGGAACGTATTGCTTATTTTGAGAAGTGTGAAAGGGACCATGGAACCCCGCAGATCAATTTGTTGCATGCTTGTTACCCCGTTGAAAATTCGCGGTTTGATCAGGATAATTAGCAAATGTGGTGCCAGTGTCCCGGAAAGAAAGTCAGGGGAGAGGGGGGGGGTCATTTAGAAAATTATATATATACAGGCTGTTAAAGGCCATATATCTAACTTTAAGGCCTTCAGCGCAGCCTGCTGTTGCCTGCTTGTAAAATGGGTGTTCTCTATAAATTGTTCAGGTATTAAACATTTGTCATGCGGTATTGATTTTCGCTTGGCGAAGTGTTAAGTTAGTAAACACTTATGTGTTAAACAAGTGAACGAGGTTGAACATTGTTTGAAAAAGAAATGAACATTTATTGGAAAACCGTGGTGGATACGATTCAAGACGGCGTCATGATCGTGGATACCAGTGGGACTATCGTGTCGGTGAACCGGGGGTTTGAAAAGATCACGGGGTACCCGCAAAGCGAAATACTCGGGAAACCGTGTTCGGTGTTAAACTGCAACACCTGTGACATCGCGCGTCAGGCCCAGGGGTGTCACTGGTGCGCCCTCTTTAGGCAGGGGGAAATGAGCCGGCAGGAGTGCGTCCTGCTGCGCAAGGACGGCTCCTATATTCATGTGGTAAAAAACGCGTCGGTATTGAAAGACCATAAAGGTGAGGTTTCCGGGGCAGTGGAAACCATTACCGATATCAGTGATCTGCTGGCCAAGGAGAATCAGATTGAAAGCTTTCGGCGGGAGCTGAAATCCGAGGACCGGTGCTTCGGGATGGTCGGAAATTCAGCCCCCATGCAGCGCGTGTTCGATCTGATTAGCGATGCAGCCAAATCAGATGCCCCGGTGATTATTTACGGTGAGAGCGGCACCGGCAAGGAACTGGTTGCTAAGGCAATTCATGAGAACGGCCGGCGTGGGGGCAAACCATATGTTAAGGTCAACTGTGCCGCGCTGAATGAATCCCTGCTTGAAAGCGAACTGTTCGGCCATGTCAAAGGTGCTTTTACCGGGGCCCATAAAAACAGGGACGGACGCTTTGCCGCTGCGGCGGAAGGAAGCATTTTTCTGGATGAAATCGGTGACATGCCTATTGCCACCCAGGTGAAGCTTTTAAGGGTGCTGGAGGAAAAGGTTGTGGAACGGGTTGGTGACAACCATCCTATCCAAATCAACGCCCGGGTAATTTCCGCTACCAACCGGGATCTGAGGAATCTGGTCGAGCAGAGGGCCTTCAGGGAGGATTTTTATTACCGGATTAATGTGATTCCGATCCAGGTGCCGCCTCTCAGGCAGCGTGTCGGCGATATTCCTTTACTGGCAGAGTCCTTTTTCAGGCGTATTATCCTGAAAAGCGGTAAGAAAATCAATGGGATTTCGAATGAAGTCCTCGAACTTCTCATGCAATATCAGTGGCCTGGAAATGTGCGGGAATTGAAAAGCGCATTTGAATATGCGTTTGTTTCCTGCCATGAAGCGATGATTATGCCTCACCATCTACCTATAGACATTACCCAATGGGAACCGGTTTGTGCCCCACCCAAAGAGGATGCGAGTCTAAGTATTGATGATATCAAGAAAAAGCGCCTGACAGATGCCTTGTCGCAGACGAGTGGAAACCAGTCCAAGGCGGCCAAAATTTTAGGCATTTCACGTACCAGTGTCTGGAGTCAGGTAAAGCGTTTCGGCATTCGAATCTGACCAGGCATGTGGGAAAAATTCATCTTCGAACGGCTGGCTATTGGTTTTCAGGTATTGACACTTGAAGAAGCGCCTTGCTGATTGAGAGCTTGAACCCTGAAAATTTGCGAACTTATTTTTGCGCGAACCCTAATGTTACCACATTTATCCATCCTTAAAAGAATTATGGTATTCTGAACGAACGCTCTGGCACGTAGATTGCAGTTCCTGTATTCAACAAGGGGTTACATTTGGCATTACCTCCATGATGCTTGAGGCTCCCTTACCTCATCCTGATAATCGGCCCCGCAGGGTAGGCCTGCGGGCGTCGATTTGTTTTTACTCCCCGATAACATACCCCCCCTGTGTTAGGATAGTTGTCACCTCAAATAACTTTCGGCATAGTCTCAGCATTGAGCCCTTTGTTTAGACTCGGGAAACAATAAAGTATTTAGTTACTTCAAACTCATCGGTTTTGGGTTGTCAGCCCCTTCAAGGGGCAACCCAAAACCTGGCCCTCTGGGCCAGGATTCTTTACCTGTTGGCACGTTTGTTGAATCTAACACCGACTAAACAAATCAATAATGCTTGCACTATAGTTACCGACAAACTTTTTTTCTAAAAAGGAGACCTCCATGAAATCACTGGTCGTTTATTCAACCAAGACCGACAACACCAAAAAACTTGCTTACACCCTCTATGACTCTTTACCAGGTGAAAAAGAGATCAGCTTTGTCGGTGATGCCCCAGACCCGAACGATTACGATTTTGTGGCCGTAGGTTTCTGGCTGATGGCTGGGAAACCTGATCCAAAAGCTGCTGAATATCTTGAAAGAATTAAGGCCGAGCAGGCAATTTTCCTTTTCGCAACCCACGGCGCAGCCAAGGGCTCAGATCATGCTGTCCAGGGCATGCAGCATGCCCTGGAGATTGCGGCAGGTGCGTCGGTGATGGGAACCTACAGCTGCCAGGGTGAGGTCAACCCGATGGTGCTGGCAAAGGTTAGAGCCAAACCTCAGCCGCCTGTGTGGCTGGATGATACGGCCACGGCAGTTGGGCACCCCGATGAGAGCGACTTCGCCGAATTGAAAGAGATTGTCGCAGCATTGCCTTTAAACAGTAATGAGTTATGATTACCCCAAGGAGCAGGAAATGTTAGAAGTTACCCCGAAAGCGAACGAACAGGTTGCCGAGTATTTTACAGACAAAGAACCCTCGCCGATTCGTATTTATTTAGCCGAAGGCGGCTGAGCTGGCCCGTCCCTGACAATGGCTCTGGATGAGCCAAAAGAAGAAGATGCTGTGTATGAATTCGACGGGTTCAAATATATCATTAAAAAGACCCTTATCGATAGAATTCAGCCGGTCAAAGTTGATTTTAACACCATGGGATTCAGGATTACCTCGAACATGGACAGCGGTAGGGGCCGCTCAACCTGCTGAAATAGCAGGGCCAGGTCAGAGTGTTTTGGTTGCACGCCCCTTCAAGGGGCAATTCAAAGCCTGGTTCTCCGGGCCAGGATTGTTACAAAGGGGTTTACGATGAAATTCCTGATAATCGGCGGTGACGCAGCCGGCATGAGCGCGGCCAGTCGGGCCAAAAGGCAGCACCCGGATCTCGAGGTGACGGTTCTGGAAAAAACCGGGGACGTGTCCTACAGCGCCTGCGGAATGCCCTATAACATTGCCGAGCCCGGCAACGATATTGAGAACCTGGTTGTCAGGGAGGCCCAGGTGTTTCGGGACAAGCAGGGGATCAATCTGCAAACCGGTCATTTTGCCAGGTCAATTGACCCGGTAAACAGGACGGTTTCCGGCAGCACCTCCCAGGGGGCTGTCTTCGAATATGGTTACGACCGACTGTTGATTGCCACCGGGGGGACACCGCTTGTTCCCGACCTGCCCGGATTTGACCTCCCGGGGGTACAGGTCCTGAAAAGTCTGGATGACGGACGCAGAATAAAAACCTTTATAAAGACAAACAATGTTAAAAAGGCCGTTATTATCGGCATGGGCTATATTGGGCTGGAGATGTGTGAAGCACTGAAAGTCCTGTCCATTAATGTAGCCATGGTCAAACCCGGCCCGGTTTTTTTGCCCTGGCTGGCAAAAGATCTTGCCGCTACGGTGCAGGCAGAAGTCCTGTCGCACGACGTTGACCTGTATGCCGGATATCCAATAGATAAAATTGAAGAATCCGGAGGCCGCCTCAGGGTCACAGGGAGTGGCCTGGCCCTGGAAGCGGATATGGTCCTGGTTGCCATGGGCCTGAAACCGGGCAGCGAACTGGCCCGGGCTGCCGGTTTGCGGACCGGTGTGAACAATGCCATCGCGGTGAACCGCAGCCTGGTAACTTCGGATGCGTACATATACGCGGCTGGGGACTGCGCTGACGCCTATCACATCGTCACCGGCGAGAAAACCTGGATCCCACTTGCCCTCCGGGCAAACCGGGCCGGCTGGGCGGTGGCGGATAATGTCTGCGGGAAAGAAGTTGAACTTGACGGTATTGCCGGAACGGCTGTTTTCAAGGTATTTGATCTGGAAGTGGCCCGGACCGGACTGACAGCAGTCGAGGCAGAGCAGGCCGGTTTCCAACCGGAAAGTGTCACTGTAACCACAAGATCGCGGGCGCACGCGCACCCCGGTTCAAAACCCATCCAGGTCCACATGCTCGGCGATAAAGACTCCGGGCGCTTACTGGGTGTGCAGATGGTGGGCCGTGAAGGGGTGGCTCACCGGATAAACGCACCGGCCGTGGCCCTGCATGCCCGGATGACGGTCAGCCGTTTCAGCCAGACGGATCTGGCCTATGCTCCCCCATTCGGTCCGACATGGGATCCAATGCTCACAGCGGCCAACCAGTTGTTGAAGAAGATGTGATCGGGTGAGATTCTTCGTCGCTGCGCTTCTCAGAATGACAGCTGATGGGAAGGCCACCTTGAAAATGCAGATACTGGTAAAGCCTGCCAATTTTTTGTCACTCTGAGCGTAGCGAAGAGTCTCCTTCGCTGTCAGGGTTCGCCAGCGGAATCTGCCATTTTTTCATACGCTTGTAAATTGCCGGCCGGCTCAGGCCTACCCGGCGACCGACAGCGGCTTTGTTCCAGTCACACTCCTGCAGCAAACTCACCAGCAGTGCCTTGGTAAGCTTTTTTCGAGGTGCAGCTTTTTGCATGCCATCGGTGGCAGCCGGGGGCAAACCGAGGGGATGGGCATCAGCCTGGCGGATTTCAATGGGAATGTCCATTACGTCGATCCGGTCCCGGCTGCACAGTACAAAAGCATGCTCGATTGCATTCTCCAACTCACGCACATTACCCGGCCAGGAGTAGTCCATAAAAAGACGCATGGCGGGTCCGTTGGTACCGCTGATCTCTTTGCCGGTTTTTTTACGCATCAACTTGACAAAGTGGCTGACAAGAATTGGAACATCTTCTTTGCGTTTTCTCAGGGGCGGCAGTTGAATCGGGAACACTTTCAGGCGATAATAGAGGTCTTCACGGAAGTGTCCCGCCTGAACCTGTGCATAAAGGTCCTTGTGCGTCGCCGTTAAGATACGGACATCAATTTTACGCCTGCGGGATTCACCCACCCGTTCAATCTCCCGTTCCTGGAGAACCCTCAGGAGTTTGACCTGGATAAAAGGCGTGAGTTCTGCGATTTCATCCAGAAAGACCGTCCCGCCTCCAGCCTCTTCGAAACGACCCACACGGTCACGGGCGGCACCGGTGTAGGCGCCCTTGACATGCCCGAAAAGTTCGCTTTCAATCAGGTTGGCTGGCAGGGCCGAACAATTGACCGTGATAAACGGCCGGCCCTGGCGCTCACTGTTGTAGTGAATGGCGCTGGCCACCAGTTCCTTGCCCGTTCCGCTCTCGCCCTGGATTACCACGGTTGCATCACTGGCGGCGGCAGCTTTGATCGATTTGAACACACCTCGCATGGCGGTGCTTTTGCCAATGATGTTGTTCAGGCGGTGTATCTCGCCCAGGCGCAGGGTTGCCTCCTCCGCTTTTTGTCTGGCCCGATTCAGTTCCGTGACATCGGTGACGGTTTCCACCACGCCGATGATTCTATCCTGGTTGTCGGTAACGACCGAAGCGTTTTTGATGATGGCGACATCATGGCCCTCTTTGTGGCGTAAAAAACACTCCTTGGCTTCCGAGATTTTGCGCTCCATGATTTTGCATTTATTGATACTGGACGGGCACTGCGTTCCAAAACAGCGACTGCATTGAATCAGGTCACAGGACTGGCCCAGTGCTTCCGCCGCCGGATAGCCGCTGATGCGCTCCATGGATCGATTCCAGGATGAAATTCGGCCCTGCATGTCCAGGGTAAACACACCATCTGCCATGGAATTAAAGATATGGTTGGCAATCCGCAGGTTCCAGATTGCGTGGTTGCTCTCTTGCATAAGAATTTGAAACCACTTTCAAACGGGTTACGGTTACTTAACAGTCAGCGACGTCACCTGACGTCACCTGACGTGAAATTTTTAATAAATGGTACCGTATTCAAGCGGGACGGGGATGTCAAGCCCCTTATCTGAGCCGTTCCGGTATTCTGACCTGAAATTATGGGTAAAGTAAGGGCCTGTTTTCATGCAATAAAAAATTCTACTGCCTGGAAACGGTTTGTTGATGAGGATTCGCCTGGGACTGGCATACTTCTTGATAGTATCTATTTTAAATTCCCTGTAAATCAGGGGCACAGGTATTTATAATGTTGTGAAAAAACTTGAGGAGAAACAGCCGTGAATCAGGCAAAAGAATCAAGCCATCAGAATTTTAAAGAGATGATCAGTGAGGGTGTTTCGCTGGTTGATTTCAATGCGCCCTGGTGTGCGCCCTGCAGGGCCCAGAAACCCATTATTGACGACCTGGCGGAAAAGTATAAAGGCCGGGTTGCCGTTATGGAACTGGATGTTGATGAAAACAGGCGTGAAGCCATGGAACTCGGTATCGCCAGTATCCCGACTCTGATTCTTTATAAGGATAGCAGGGAAGTTGAGAGGTTTATCGGCCTTCAAAATGCGGATACACTTTCGGTGTCTATCGAAAATGCCCTGCAACCTTCACAGTGATACGGTTATCTGGAAACAGGACCAAGGGAGGGGCGCCCCTCCCGCAGACCAGAAAAAGAGGTGCTAAATGAGTACACCATCCTTTGCGGAGATCGCCATAGTGGCCTGTGGTACCATGAGCCTTGAACTGAACTTTTTAAAGGCAGAAGGCTTCCTGAACACAGAGCATCTGCTATACACAACTCCGGGCCTGCACCAGGATATTCCGGAACTGGAGCGCCAGATGCTCCGGAAAATAGAAAAGGGCCGGCAGAGTGCCGGAAAGGTTCTGGTGATTTACGGCGGCAAGTTTTGCTACGTGAACGTGGATGAACCCACCCGCAGGATGCAGGACATTATCGCCGAACTGGGTGATGATGTGGCCCGGATAGACGCCACCCACTGCATGGACATGCTGGCCAGCGAAGAAGATCGCGAGAAGATTGCCGTGGAAATGGCCGGGGGTGAACCGGTATGGTGGATGACCCCGGGGTGGGTGAAATACCGCAAACAGGTATTCAAAGGCTGGGACAAGGGGATCGCCAACGAGAATTTCCCCAAACACAACGGGGGGGCGATAGTCCTTGACGGCGTCGGATACCTGGACCAGTATATGGCTGAGAAGCCGGAGGATTTTCTGGAATACTGCGACTGGATGGGAATTCCCATGCAGGCCTATCCGGTGTCACTCGATCGCTTCAAATCCCTGCTTGCCGCAGGGGCGCAGGAGCTTATCGGGTAATATTAATATAAAAGAGGAATTATTATGCCACAGAAGATATCAAGAAGATCCTTTTTAAAGGGGTCCATGGTTGCGGCCTGTGCGACCTGTGCCACACAGGTTCCGCTGCCGGCAGCGGCCAAAACTAAAACCGGACAGGAACTGGCCACCCTCATAGACATCCGCAAGTGCGTCGGATGCGAAGCCTGCGTGGAGGCCTGCCGTGAAGTCAATGATTTCAAATATCCTGAACCGGAAAAGCCGTTCCCTAAAATGTATCCCAGTCGGGTCAAGGTGGCGGACTGGTCAGATGAGGATGGGCGCGAGGTCCGGGATCGCCTGACACCCTATAACTGGTTGACCATACAGTCGGCCACGGTTGAGATTGACGGGGAAGAGACCGAACTTTCTATTCCCAAGCGATGCATGCACTGTCAGAACCCGCCCTGTGCCGATCTTTGCCCCTGGGGGGCGGCCCGCAAACTTGAAAACGGCATTACCGTCATTCACTCCGATATCTGCCTGGGTGGAAAAAAATGCCAGGTGGTCTGCCCCTGGGATATCCCCCAGCGCCAGACCGGTGTGGGCCTGTATCTCGATATTCTGCCTGCCCTGGCAGGCAACGGGGTGATGTACAAATGCGACCGCTGCTACAACCGCATCGCCGAAGGGGAATTGCCGGCCTGTATAGAGGAGTGCCCCGAGGATGTTCAGATCATCGGGCCGCGGGATGAAATCGTGGCCGAGGCCCACCGCCTTGCCAAAGAAGAGGGGGTCTATATATACGGTGAGACGGAAAACGGCGGCACCAACACGATCTATGTCTCCCCGGTTCCCTTTGAAACACTGAATACAGCCATCAGTAAAGGCCCGGGAAAGCCCCATTTTGACAAGGTAGAGGACCAGATGGCCCACACCGACAACCTTGCCAAGGCCATGCTCATTGCGCCTTTTGCCGGATTGGCGGCCGCCGTGGGAAGGGTTTACGCGGCCACAAAGAAAACAGGTAGCCAGACAGGAGATGCGTCATGACCCCCGACAAAAAACTTCCGGTGTATGCCGAGCAACAATTTATGAAACCTATCTATTTGATTTTGCTTTTCATTATGGGATTGACCGGCTTCGGCCAGATGCCGATATTCAAACGCTACTACATTGCCGACATTCCAGGCTTGGGCTGGCTGGCCCAATTTTATACGACCCATTATATTCACTATATCGGTGCGATTGCTCTTTTCGCACTCTTTGTCTATGCCGTGGTTGTCTATTGGGGACTAATGCGCCGGCAGTTCCAGCTGACCTGGGCGGCCTATATCAGAATCGCGCTGCTGGCGTTGATTGCGATTACAGGTATATTTCGGGTCTTGAAAAACCTGCCGGATGTGGTTTTTTCGCCCCTGTTTACCATGGTAATCGATATTTCCCACCTGGTATTCATGATGTTTTTGATGCTATTTGGCACTCTTTTCATAATTTTGAAGAAGGGGTGGCTGGCGGAAAAAGTTAAATAACAGTATGGGAAACAAAATTCGTAACGCTGCCAGTAAAATTGAACAGGAGACGTAGATATGGAAATGGAAGTGACCTTTGCCGGCGGGAAGAAAGTCAACGCGGCTTACAAGGGGTTTGTGGTTGCAACGGACCAGCCCAAAGAAGAGGGTGGGGAGGGCAGCGCACCAGAGCCTTATGACCTGTTTCTGGCCTCCATCGGTACCTGCGCCGGGGTGTATGTGGTTTATTTCTGTGATGAACGGGGTCTTGACACCACGGGCATTAAAATGACCCTTGAATTTGACCGGAACGAAGAAAAGCATCTAATCGAAGCCATCCGCATCCATATTGATCTGCCGCCGGGATTTCCTAAAAAATATAAGCAGGCAATCATCAAAACTGCCGGCCTTTGCACGGTTAAGCGCAATATCATCGATCCGCCAACGTTTACTGTGACAGCTGAAATAGAAGAGGGATAGAATAGTCATGCCCATATACGAATACAAGTGTAAAGAGTGCGAGCACTGTTTTGAGAAACTGGTTTTTGCAGGTGATAAGGAGTCGATCGAATGCCCTGAATGTGGAACCCGGCAGGTGGATAAATTGATGAGCTGTTCCAGCTTCATGGATTCGGGGATCGGCCGGGCCTGTTCCTCGGGGAGCTCTTCGGGGTTTTCCTGAGCGGGTTAACCCCTGAGCTGCGGTCAGCAGCCCCAATTACAAACGGAGACCACCATGGAGGATTTTAGTCGAATCTGCGGCCCGAAGAAACATTGCGATGACAATGTTCTGGAGGAGGTCATCCAACTGGCGGTGGAAATCGCCCGGGAAGGACGTGAGGGACGGAAAATCGGCACTTTATTCGTCATATCCGACGAAAAGGAGGTCTTGAAAAGATCCCGTCCCCTAATTCTCGATCCCCTTTACGGACACCCGGATAAAAAGAAAAAAATCTGTGACCCGGATATGCGCGAAACCGTCAAGGAACTCGCGCAACTGGACGGCGCTTTTGTGGTTAGTGGTGACGGGGTGGTGGTTTCGGCGGCTCGCTATATCAACGCGTCTTCACGACGGATTGAGCTGCCCCTGGGACTGGGGAGCCGGCATGTGGCCGCCGCTTCAATCAGCCGCGATACCCAGGCGATTGCCGTGGTCGTATCGGAAAGCTCCATTGTACGTATTTTTAACGAGGGGAAACTGGTCACCGAAATTATTCCGGAGATCTGGCTGTTTGGAAGAGAGTATTCGCAAATCAATGGCCCCCGGGAGGAGAAAAAGGTGGCGGATCTGCGCATCGTGTCTGCCAGGGAGAAAGCGCCTTGAACCCTGCATTGAAAGAGGGGCTTTGCACTCCGCAATGATCCACTTTAGAATCTATTTGGATTGGAAAATAGCCATAAATATGATATTTATATATTGTAAAATAACCAAAAATATCATATTTAAATATTGGAATATAACCCAAAAATCTTACGTTGATATTCATATCACGAACTTTGTTAATGAAAAGAGACCTGTACAAAGTATTATGCCAGTGGAAAAGGGATGTAAATCGGCGCCCCTTACTTGTCCGTGGCGCCAGGCAAGTGGGTAAAACCTATCTGGTGGATGAGTTTGGGAGAAGTGAGTTTGACTCCCTGGTTACGCTTAATTTTGAAAAGAATCCTGAATATAAAGAAATTTTCACCTCATTAGAACCCCGCAACATATTGGAACGAATCGCCCTGTTTACCGGCAAGGGAATAGATCCGGGGAAGACACTTATATTTTTTGATGAAGTGCAGGATTGTACCCCTGCGATTATGGCTTTGCGTTATTTTTATGAAGAAATGCCGTCATTGCACATTATTGCAGCTGGCTCATTGGTGGAATTTACATTAGAGTCGAAAAAGTTTCGTATGCCTGTAGGGCGGATTCAATATATTTATCTTTTTCCACTGTCGTTTGGTGAATTCATTGAGGCATCCGGAGAAAAAGAGCTTCGCAATTATATTTGTGACAATAAAAAACTGCAGATACTTCCTGAAGCGCTGCATGCAAAGCTTAATGAGTACGTACGTAAATTTTTTATTCTCGGTGGTATGCCCGCCGTGTTGCAGGAATATTGTGAGACTGGAGATATTCTCGCCTGCCAAAGAATTCAACGCGCAATCATTGATACCTATCAGGATGACTTTGCAAAATACTCCAGAAAGCTAAAGCATCGATACCTTGTTAAAGTTTATAACGCGGTTCCCAAAATGATAGGGCGGAAATTTGTTTACGCGCATGTTGATAATACAATTAAATCCAGAGAATTAAAAGAAGCCCTGGTATTGCTTGAAAAGGCCGGTGTAGTGAGGAAAGTGAAACGGACAAGTGGCGCCGGTTTGCCATTGGAGGCCGGTGCAAAGGATGCTTATTTTAAAGTGCTTTTTATGGATGTTGGCCTGATGCATGCTGCCAACGGAATATATTCGGATACCGCGCAGGCAAAAGATTTTACGACCCTGTTTAAAGGTGCGGTAGCTGAACAGTTTGTCGGTCAGGAGCTATTGGCGTATCAGAATCCGTATACCAGACCTTTGTTGTACTACTGGGCTCGGGAGGCAAAAAACAGCAATGCTGAGCTGGATTACGTAATTCAAAAGGAGGCGGACATTATACCGGTTGAAGTTAAGTCCGGCGCCACAGGCAAGTTGAAAAGTATGCACATGTTTATGGAAAAGTACCAGGTGCGACAGGGGATAAAAATTTCCCAGGCACCATATGGACCGGGGAAACAAATTCTTTCATTACCGTTATATGCGCTCGAAAATTTTATGAAAAAGTAGTTACGAATCTTCCTGAAGCGGTATATCCCACTTTTTCATGTACTTCCAGATAGAGGCCCGGCTTAATCCCACTCTTCGGGCAACTTCCGCCTTATTCCACCTACTGTCATGAAGCAGGTCAATCAATTGTTCCCTGGTCAGTTGTTGAATATGGCGGGCCGGTCTTTTGTTGTAAATTGGTTCTTTTCTCTCAACAGGCCGGGAGATTGTATCCAGTTCTCTGATTTCTATGGGCAGGTCATCCAGGTCAATTTGCCGGCCGGAGCATAAAACAAAGGCATGCTCAATGGCATTGGCCAGTTCCCTGATATTACCCGGCCAGGAATAATCCATAAACGCTTTTAAAGCTATCTTTGCAATTCCCTGTACTTTGGGGGATGCTTTTTCATTGTTCTTTCTAATAAAATGGTTAACAAGCAGGGGGATATCTTCTTTTCTGCTTCTCAAAGGCGGCAAGTAGATGGGAAAGACTTTAAGTCTGTAATACAGATCCTCTCTAAAACGCCCGTTATCTACGAGCGATTTGAGATCCTGGTTAGTGGCGGTAATGATGCGAATATCAATTTTGCGTTTTCTGGACTCACCCACCCGTTCTATTTCTTTTTGCTGCAGTACCCGCAGTAGTTTTACCTGGATATAGGGCGTGATCTCCCCGATTTCATCTAAAAACATAGTGCCGCCGTCGGCCTGCTCAAATCGTCCCGTGCGGTCCCGGTTGGCACCGGTATAGGCTCCCTTTACGTGACCGAACAGCTCACTTTCAAGCAAAGATTCTGACAGGGCGCTGCAATTAACGGTTACCATCGGTTTGTTCCTACGCTCTCCGATCGAATGAATCGCACCGGCTACAAGCTCTTTTCCGGTTCCGCTTTCTCCCTGGATCAGTATGGTAGCATCGCTGGCTGCCGAGGCTTTGATAAACGTAAATACGTTTTGCATGACCTTGCTTTTTGCAATAATACCCCCCAGACGATTCAATTCTCCGAGACGGCGTGTGGCTTCTTCCATTTTCATTCTGGCATTTTTCAGCTCTGTCAAATCAGTAACGGCTTCAACAATTCCGATGATTTTATTTTGACTGTTTTTTATCACCCTGGCATTTTTTGTTACCGAGAGAACGTGCCCCTGCTTATGGCTCAGCAAACATTCCGTCGGTTCTACCTTTCCGTATTTTAAAATGCCACAGTCACTCATGCCGGTTGGGCAATCCTTCTGAAAACACTGACTGAATTTCAGGAATTGACAGCTCTGATCTTTTACTTCGTCGGCGGTATAGCCGGTGATTTTTTCCATGGCCGGATTCCAGGCGATGATCTTACCGTGCGCATCAAGTACAAAAATGCCATCCCCTATGGCTTCAAGCAGTAATTTGACAAATTCATTCTTTTGGATTTCAAACTGGATAGTTTCCATGGAGGCGTCCTTTTTACCCTGAGGTTGGTGCGCCGGTAAAAACCGGCGGAAAGTAGTGAATGCAAGTTTCATACGATGAAGATGTAGCGAATCACATCGACCCCGAGTCATGCGTGTACACCCGTAAGGGGGTGCGCGAAGCGTTGACAGGGGAAAGTGCGGGCTGGGTATTGAGCCGCGAAAGAGGGTTTGCTTCGGG
>CAZWPX010000063.1:0-9010 GCA_964636125.1 uncultured Desulfobacterales bacterium
GTACGACGCAGTTTGACGGTGCTATCCAGACTCTGGGGACCCTGGCCACGGACGGGTTGGACCTGAACGGTACCAACGTTACCATCAACAGCACGGTCAACACAGGCACATTGGGTGAGGTCAGGATTACCAATTCTGGTCTTCTGAGCATCGGTGCTGCGGGCGACATGACCCTGGGTGGCCAGTTTATGCAGGACGGTGGCGGGACGGTCTCCACGGCTGGTGACATTACCACTACGGCGGACGACATTTACTTTACGGATGCGGTGACGTTGACCGGCAACAGCGCCCTGAGTATGGGTGTCGGTACGGGCGCAACAACGACGTTTGCAAGCACGTTGGACGGTACGACTGATCACACTGAGACTCTGGGGCTGACCGCCGGAGCTGGTAATATCGTCTTTACCGGTGTTGTGGGTGGCGGCACGGATTTGGGTATCGTGACCATTGCCAGTGCCAAGGATGTGACGGCCAGTGCAGCCTTCAACGCCCAGGCGATCAACCAGACGGCCGGGTCGGGTACGACGCAGTTCGACGGTGCAATCCAGACCCTGGGCACACTGGCAACGGACGGCCTGGACCTGAATGGCACCAATTATATCTTTAACAACACGGTCAATACGGGCACGCTGGGAAAGGTCAAGATTACCAATTCCGGTCTGCTGACCATTGTAGCCGCGGCTGATATGACCCTGGGCGGCCAGTTCCTGCAGGACGGCGGCGGGACGGTCTCCACGGCCGGTGACATTACCACCACGGCCGACAACATCACGTTTACCGATGCGGTAACCCTGACCGGCAACACGGCATTTAACATGGGTGCCGGCACAGGCGCCACAACGACCTTTGCCAGCACGTTGGATGCCACGACCGATCATACTGAAACCCTGGACCTGATAGCCGGCGCCGGCGACATCGTGTTTACCGGAGCGGTGGGTGCTACCAATGATCTGGGTATTGTGACCATCGCCAGTGCCAAGGATGTGACGGCTAGTGCGGCCTTCAATGCCCAGGCGATCAACCAGACGGCCGGTTCGGGTACGACCCAGTTCGACGGTGCGATCCAGACCTTGGGCACCCTGGCCACGGATGGACTCGATCTGAACGGTACGAATGTTACGATCAATAACACGGTAAACACCGGCACACTTGGCGAGGTCAAGATCACCAACTCCGGTCTGCTGACCATTACCGCCGCAGGCGACATGACCCTGGGCGGCCAGTTCCTGCAGGACGGTGGCGGGACGGTCTCCACGGCCGGTGACATCACTACCACGGCGGACAGCATCTATTTTACTGATGCGGTGACCCTGACCGGCAACACTGCCCTGAACCTGGGCGCCGGCACAGGAGCTGCCGTGACCTTTGCCAGCACGCTGGATGGCACGACTGTTTTTACCGAGACCCTTGGACTGACAGCGGGTACCGGTGACATCGTGTTTACCGGCGTTGTAGGCGCAACCAAGGATCTGGGTATTGTGACCATTGCCAGTGCCAGGGATGTGACGGCCAGTGCAGCCTTCAACGCCCAGGCGATCAACCAGACGGCCGGTTCGGGTACGACGCAGTTCGATGGTGCGATCCAAACTCTGGGTACGCTGGCCACGGATGGTCTCGATCTGAACGGCACCAATTTCACTCTCAACAATACGGTCAATACGGGCACGCTGGGAGAGGTCAAGATCACCAATTCCGGTCTGCTGACCATTGCGGCCGCGGCTGATATGACCTTAGGGGGCCAGTTCCTGCAGGACGGCGGCGGGACGGTTTCCACTGCTGGTGATATTACCACCACAGCGGATGATATTTACTTTACGGATGCGGTGACGCTAACGGGCAACACCGCCCTGAGCATGGGGACCGGTACGGGTGCCACAACAACCTTTGCCAGCACCTTGGATGCAACAACCGATCACACAGAGACTCTGGGGCTGGCTGCTGGTGCCGGTGACATTGTGTTTACCGGAGCCGTGGGCGCCACCAATGACCTGGGTATCGTGACCATCGCCAGTGCCAAAGATGTGACCGCCAGTGCGGCCTTCAACGCACAGGCAATCAACCAAACGGCCGGGTCGGGTACGACCCAGTTTGATGGTGTGATCCAGACC
Organism: uncultured Desulfobacterales bacterium; assembly: GCA_964636125.1. GTDB lineage: Bacteria > Desulfobacterota > Desulfobacteria > Desulfobacterales > CAJINA01 > CAJINA01. Next base: position 2,109 of record CAZWPX010000063.1, read on the forward strand.
CTGGGTACCCTGGCCACGGATGGCCTGGACCTGAACGGTACCAATTTCACGATTAACAACACGGTCAACACCGGCACCTTGGGAGAGGTCAAGATTACCAATTCCGGTCTACTGACCATTGCCGCTGCGGCTGATATGACCCTGGGTGGTCTGTTTCTCCAGGACGGCGGCGGGACGGTCTCCACCGCCGGTGACATTACCACCACGGCCGACAGCATCACCTTTACCGATGCGGTGACGTTGACCGGCAACACAGCTCTTAGCCTCGGTGCCGGCACGGGTGCTGCCGTTATCTTTGCCAGCACGCTGGATGCCACGACCGATCACAATGAGACGTTAGGGCTGACGGCTGGAGCCGGGGACATTGTGTTTACCGGAGCCGTGGGCGCCACCAATGACCTGGGTATCGTGACCATTGCGAGTGCCAAGGACGTGACGGCCAGTGCGGCCTTCAACGCCCAGGCGATCAACCAGACAGCCGGTTCGGGTACGACCCAGTTCGACGGTGCGATCCAGACCCTGGGTACGCTGGCCACGGATGGCTTGGACCTGAACGGTACGAACGTTACCATCAACAATACGGTCAACACCGGTACTCTGGGCGAGGTCAGGATCACCAACGTCGGCCTGCTGACGATTGCAGCCGCGGGTGACATGACCCTGGGCGGCCAGTTCCTGCAGGACGGCGGCGGGACGGTCTCCACGGCCGGTGATATTACCACTACGGCGGACAGCATCTATTTTACCGATGCGGTCACGCTCACGGGTAATACGGCCATGAGCCTGGGTGCGGGTACGGGCGTGACTTTGACCTTTGCTAGCACCCTGGACGGTACCACCGATTATACCGAGGCCCTGGGCTTGACCGCCGGTGCCGGAGACATTGTGTTTACAGGAGCCGTGGGCGCCACCAATGACATGGGTATCGTGACTATCGCCAGTGCCAAGGACGTAACTGCCAGTGCGGCTTTCAATGCCCGGGCGGTCAACCAGACCGCCGGGTCGGGCACCACGCAGTTTGACGGCGCGATCCAGACCCTGGGTACCCTGGGCACCGACGGCCTGGACCTTAACGGAACGAATTTCAACTTTAACGCAGCTGTCAACACTGGAATGACAGGTGAAGTCAAGGTCACCAACGCCGGTGTTCTGACGATTGCCGCTGCCGCTGATATGACCTTGGGGGGCCAGTTCCTGCAGGATGGCGGCGGGACGGTCTCCACAGCCGGTGACATTACCACCACTGCGGACAGCATTTATTTTACCGATGCGGTGACCCTGACTGGTAATACAGCGTTGAGCATGGGTGCCGGCACAGGTGCCACAACTACTTTCGCCAGTACGTTGGATGCCACGACCGATCATACCGAAACCCTCGGCCTGACGGCCGGTGCCGGTGACATCGTGTTTACCGGCGCAGTGGGCGCCACCAATGATCTGGGTATCGTGACCATCGTCAGTGCCAAGGATGTGACCGCCAGTGCGGCGTTCAATGCCCAGGCGGTCAACCAGACGGCCGGGTCGGGTACGACGCAGTATGACGGTGCAATCCAGACCCTGGGTACGCTGGCCACGGACGGCCTAGACCTGAACGGCACTAATTTTACCATTAACAACACGGTCAACACCGGCACTCTGGGAGAGGTTAAAATCACCAATTCCGGTCTGCTGACTGTTGCGGCAGCCGGCGATATGACCCTGGGCGGCCAGTTCCTGCAGGACGGTGGCGGGGTGGTCTCCACAGCTGGAGACATCACCACCACGGCAGACAGCATTCATTTTACCGATGCGGTGACCCTGACGGGCAATACGGCCTTGAGCCTGGGCGCGGGTACGGGTGCTACGCTGACCTTCGCCAGTACGCTGGATGCTACCACCGATCACACTGAGACCCTGGACCTCACCGCCGGTGCCGGAGACATTGTGTTTACTGGAGCCGTGGGTGGCACCAATGATCTAGGTGTCGTGACCATCGCCAGTGCCAAAGATGTGACGGCCAGTATGGCCTTCAATGCGCAGGCGGTCAACCAGACGGCCGGGTCGGGTGTGACCCAGTTTGACGGTGCGATCCAGACCCTGGGAACACTGGCCACGGATGGTCTCGATCTGAACGGTACCAACGTTACGATCAACAATACGGTCAACACCGGCACATTGGGCGAGGTCAAAGTCACCAACTCCGGTCTTCTGACCATAGCGGCAGCCGGAGACATGACCCTGGGCGGCCAGTTCCTGCAGGACGGCGGCGGGACGGCCTCCACGGCCGGTGACATTACCACCACGGCGGACAGCATCACGTTTACGGATGCGGTGACACTGACTGGCAACACGGCCCTGAACACGGGTACCGGTGCCGGTGGTATCATGTTTACAAACACGTTGACTGCGACCGGTGCAGGTGCACAAACCCTCGATCTCACAGCTGATACCGGAAGCATTACTTTCAGTAACACAGTTGGAGGGACGCAGCTGGGCACCTTGACGATCAACAGCGCCACAGGTGGTGTGACGACCTTGGCCGGCGGTGCAACCGTAGATGCCACCTCAGTATCAATCACCAATGGCGGTGCGGTTGATATCAACGCTGCAGTAACAGCTCCGGGTGGATTCAGCAGTACAGGCGCGAACACAACCACATTTGATAATACCGGGGGTACGATCACGACCACTACCAGCGGCATTACCATCAACCATGCCGGTGCCGTTACCATAGGCGCTCTTCTTGATTCCGGCAACGGTGGTGCTTCCAACGGCGGGCAGATCGATGTGACCGGCACCAGCCTGACTGTGGACGCGCTGCTATCAAGTGTAGGCGGCGTGGGCGGCACCCTTGCAATCGGGGGCAACGTGACCTTGAATAATGTGCCCCCGACAGTCGGACTTGGCAATATAAACCTTAATTCAGGCGTTGCGGGCGATATCGTAGTGAATGGCGATTTTGTTTTAACGGCAGATACCACCGCGACCACTGTGGATAATGTAACGTTTAACGGCAAGATCAATACTAATTTGGCTGATCAGTGGACCCTCAACGTGGATGCTGACACTGTGACCCGATTCAATGACGCAATCGGAGACGTTGGGGTACTGGGTGCGCTCATCACTGATCCGGATGGCAGTGTCGAGCTGAATGGCGGCTCCATACAGACGACCACAGCAGGCGGCGACACCGGTGAAGTTACCTTCAGCGATACTGTTACGTTGTTGAGCAATCTTTCTGTAGCCACCAACGGCGGGCCCATCAACTTTTCCAAGACGGCTGATAGCGAGGCGAGCGAAAACAATACCCTGCAGCTAACCGCTGGCGGGGGCAATATTACTATGAACGGTGCGGTAGGTTCGGGGGTGAATCAGGAACTGGGTGCGATTACCATAGTGAGTGCCGCGGATGTAACCGCTAACAGCACTGTCGAAGCAGCCAGCCTCGTCCAGAACGCCGGAACCGGTTCGACAACCCTGGCAGATGATGTCACCACCACTACCGCTACCGGTGTGGACCTGACTGCCGCTAACATCAACCTGGATGGACTGACTATTGCTGCATCCAGCGATGGCGTGACCCGATTTAATGGTGCTGCCGTTTTGAAAGGCAATACCATCATTACCACCACAGGTTCGGGCAAGGTTGAGTTTGCGAACACGCTCGCCAGTGACGCAGGTGAAGCCAATACGCTTCAACTTGACGCCGACACCGGTGATGTGGAGTTTGACGGTGCCGTTGGCAGCGGACTGAACCAGGAATTGGGTGGGATCACCATCGTCAATGCAGGCAATGTTACCACGAGCAGTACGGTTGCAGCTGCCAGTTTGGTGCAGAATGCCGGAAATGGAACGACAAATTTCCAAAGTTCGGTTTCCCTGACGGATATTGCCAAGGGGTTGAATATCACTACGGATACGATCGATATCTGGGGAGCGGTCACCACAGCGGGTGGGGCCGTGGACTTGAACGCAGTTACCATAGTCAAGAATACAGTCAACGGGACTATCTCAACGACAGCGGCCGCCGATAGTGGAACCGTCTCCGGAGCCATCGATATCGATGTTTCGGGAACCGGGACTGTCAACCTGTTGGGCAATATGGTCACCATGGGTGCCAACCATGTGGGGGCCGGGGCCACAGCCAGCGCCGGTGGGCAGATTGATATTACCACGATCAACGGTGCCATAACGCTTGTTGACCTTAACAGCTCTGGAGGCATTGCGATCAATCCTGGCCCGGGTGATACGGGCGGCGCTGCCGCGGCCATTAATGTTACGGCCGGGGGCACTAATGATATAACATTGAACGGCGCGTTGACTGCGGTCGGAGGTACAGGCGACACCAATGGGGCTGATAATACCATCAGTCTGGTTACCGGAGCCGGGGTAGTGGATGGCAATAACAATTCTACACTGATTACCGCCGGCATTCTTGCGATAGATGCAGTTACGGGTGTGGGCAATGCAGACGCACTTGATACGAAAGTTACCAATCTGGATATCGATAATGCCACCAGTGGCAACATCGATATCAATGAGACGGATGATGTTACGATTGTAAAAGCGGTCCAGGCTGCGGCGGGTGACATACAGGTCGTGTCAGGCGGTACGATTACAGTGGACAATGGCGGCGGCGGCAATGCTATCATAACGACGGGTGCTGGAACTGTAGCGCTTGATGCCAATGGGGTAAATTCCGATATTTTGGTAAATGACGGTATCTTGACCGCAGATGGCAGTGTCACCTTTACAGCAGACGACAGCGTGATTTTTGAAGCCGATGGCGACATCACAACAACGTCCGGTTCGGTATCAATCTCTGCAAATGTGGTAAACGGCGCTGGTGACAGTAGCAATGTCATCACGATGGCCGACGGCACGGTGATCAATGCGGGTGACGACACAATCGTAATGCAGTCGACCGGAGCTGCTTCTGGAGATATTACACTGGGCGGTCTGACGACTACGAACACCTCAACTGCGTCAGTGACTCTGACCAGCGTTGCGGGGGGCATTGTAGATGGTGGTGATACTGATCCAGATGTGTTCTCGAGCGGTGGTTTGGTGGTCACTGTAGCTACTGGTGTGGGCGCTGCCGCCGGGGCGGGTGCTGCCAATAATATAGACACTAATCTATCAAATCTGTTTAATGTTACCAATACAGGCACTGGCAACATCGATATCGCCAACTCCGGCAACCAGACCTTAATTTTGACGAATGTTACGTCTAATGATGGGGACATCACCATTACCAATAACGGTGGTGTGGGGGCCGATATTTCAGTCGTTAAGGTGGCTGCGGATACAATCGATGATAAGGTCTCACTCAATACAGCAGGAGCCATCAATGACGCGGTTGCAAATGATGATCTGACAACGGATATACTCGCGGCTTCAATTGAACTTGATGCAGTCACCGGTATCGGGAACACCGCACATATCGACCTGTCTGCAAGCACGCTGGATATAGATACAGTGGATGGCCATGCGTACATTAACAATGCTGCTTACAATGCCACTACCGTGAATAGCCTGACGACCGGTACGGGGCTGGGTACTGATGCGGGTGAGGTTAAGTATACGCAGACGGGCGCCAAGACACTTACCCTTACCAAAGTTTCTACGACCACTGGTCAGATCAATATTACGACAGATGAAAATCTAAAACTGGGCGACTATACCGATGTGGGCTCTGTTGGAAATCCAATCTATCTTACGGCTACGAACGATATAACCCTGGGCGGATTTCAGGGTAGTCGTGGTGAGATCAATGCTGAAACTATCGGATTGGGCGGCGCGGTTTCCACGGCGAATGTTCCCGTGCTCTGGATGACATTGACCGAAGCTGTAAATGGTGCCTCCGGTGTGTTAACGACGGGGCCCTTGCTGATCTCTCGGCCGCCTGATACTAATATCGATACCGCCGGTACAGTCCAGATTGGAACCTGGTACTACACGGCTGGCGGCGCAAACATTCAGGCAATTCTGGCCTCACTGGCAACCCTCTCAAGTTCCCAGCAGCAATTGGAAGCCCTGCTGAGCGCCACAACCGCTTCTGAATTTTTCATGTCGCCACCGCTGGAAATTTATATCGACATGGAAGAAGAAGAAGAGGATTTCGGTGACGAACTCGACGATGAATTTGATGATGATTTTTCTTCAGATTCCAATTTTCAAGATGAGGAGCTTGACCAAGATAGTTTTTCCCAATCGAGCGCATCGGAAGGAGGGCAGCAGGAAGGGGATCTGGATAAATCAGTTGAAGAAGATCAATTCAGAGAAAAAAATAAGACAGATGATGAACTGACTGAAGAAGAATTGAAGAAGAAAAAGAAAATTGAAGAAAAAATTGAAGAAGAAGAAAAAAAGAAAATTGAAGAATAATAGTAATTGATTGAAGAATATGAAGATGGTATGAATCCGAAAGAACATTATGCATGCTGGATATAGTAAATGGAAAAAATTTTCGCAAAGGAAAGGAAAACTATGAAGAAGATGCTGCGGGTAGTTTCAATTTGTTCTCTGATGTTATTTGTGGCCGGATCGGTCTCATTTGCGGCTAATAACAAGGTGGGTTACATCAACCTGCAACGGCTGGTTAATGAATCCAAGATGGGTAAGTCGGCCCGCGAAGATATTCAGAAGATGCGCAAAAGCAAGGAAAGAGTGGTTGCCGCCAAGCTTAAGAAAATAAATAGACTCAGGGACGACATAAACAACCGGGCCGCTTCCATGTCGGCCATGGAAAAACAGGATAAAGTCGAGGATCTCAAAAAACTCTACAAAGAGTATCAGCGCATGGTGGCCGATGCCAAAGAAGACATAAGCCGCGAAGATCGGGAACTGGTGTCAATAATTCTTAAAAAAGCGGATGGCGTCCTTAAAAAAGTCGCCAAAAAGAAAAAATACTCCATTATCCT
>CAZWPX010000063.1:9020-27213 GCA_964636125.1 uncultured Desulfobacterales bacterium
GATCCCAATGCCATTGGGTATCTGGATCCGGACGTGGATATCACTGACCTGGTTTTGAAAGAATTAGACAAAAAATAAATTATGGGAAAGAGCCCCCCATAATTTATCACACTGCAATAAAAAAGCCGCACTCAGAGAGCGCGGCTTTTTTGTTGCGAGATTTTTAACTCTGTACCCGGTTGTCTGAATAAGCAGGTTCCCAGAGTTGGTTCAAATGCAAATATGCTGGTTCGATAACTATTCTGGTACAATAGAAGAATAATTTATAGAGCGTTTGTGCCGGCCATGTAAATGCGCCTTCCATTATTCGGTGGTAATTCGAAATATCACAAGCGAAACACTATTTTGACAAACGCTCTATTTTTACTCCAAACCTGGTATCGGAAAATCACTGGCACATCGAAAACCAAACAGAAAACTGCTGTAATTGGGCTCGTACCGGTCCCGATTGGCAGAACGCAGGCTTTCCATACCCTCGATGAACGAACCGCCTTTGATCACTTTTTCCTTACCGTCTTCAGGGCCGGCAGGGTCTTTTTCACTCCGTGGGCCGGTGCCGTACCAGTCCCGGCACCACTGGTATACATTCCCGGCTGCGTCATGGATGCCATAGAAACTCTGGCCTTTCTCATAGGCGGTCACCGGCGTGGTCGAGCCCACATAGTTGTCGTGATTGGCGGTGTCTTCCATGGGTTCTTCATTACCCCAGGGGTATTCATTGCCGTCGGGGCCCCGGGCGGCTTTTTCCCACATGGCCTCCGTGGGCAGGTCTTTGTTAGCCCACTGACAATAGCTGCGGGCATCATTGTATGAGACCTGACTAACAGGATGGTCTTCCTTGCCGTCAATACCGGCCACACCGTCAGGTGATTGCCAATGAGCGCCTTCTACTTTTTTCCAACGCCGCCCAATACGTACCAGACCGGTGCCTTCTGTTTCAGAGTCGGAAGTGTAACCCGTGGCTTCCACAAATTTTTGAAATTGTGCGTTGCTGACCGGATATTTATCGATATAGTAATCACTGAGGGTCACATCCTGGACGGGTTTCTCAGCTGAATAATTATCCGAGCCCATAGCAAATTTTCCGGCCGGGATGTGAATCATGACACTCTGGTCAGATGGGTGCTTAATTTCATAAAAGCCTTTGGTGTTTTGGGTGCCCGGTTCGGCAATTTCCACTTCGACCGGCTGCGTTTGAGCTGCTGTTTCGGTTTTTTGCGAGGGCGCCTCTTTTTTAGTAAGAAAAAATCCGGCGGCGGCGCCTGCTATAATGATACAGGCCACGACTGCAATTATTGCGGATGTGGGTTTTTTCTTTTTCGCTTCAGCCGCCGGCATGAAGTTGGTTTCTGTATCAACCACCAACGTCTGGTCCAGATCAAGATCGTCAAAAAGAGCAGTGGCGTCTTCCAGATCATCTTGCTCCATCTGCATGGCATTCGCAAAAGCTCTGAAATCAGGGAAACGGTCGTCAGGATCTTTCTCCAGGGCCTTTGTAATGGCATCGCTGAGCTGCTTGGGCAGCGCTGCGGAGAAATTGATGGGCGGGTCCGGGATTTCGTTTAGATGCGCGAACATGATCTGGGATGTTTCGGTCGCCATAAACGGGCGCCGACCAGCAAATAATTCGTAAAAAACCAGGGCCAGGGAGTAGATATCAGAGCGGGCGTCCACCTCGCGGTTTTTGTCAAACCTCTCCGGGGGCACATAATGAATGGAAAGCATGCTCGCAGCCGTATCGTGAGAGGCGGTGGAAGACATTTTGGCAATACCAAAATCCATCACCTTTACATTCCCATGCTTGTCGATAATAATGTTGCCCGGTTTGATGTCCCGGTGCAAGATACCATTCTCATGGGCATACTGAAAGGCTTCACAACACTGGTGGGCTATTTTATAGGCCTGGTCAAAGGGCAGAATTCCCTTTTGCATTTTTAGTATTTTTTTGAGTTCTTCGCCTTCAACGTATTCCATGACAATGGCGTAGTTTTCGCCTTCCGGGAAAAACTCCATTAACTTGGTTATGTTGGGATGATCGAGTTTGGCAAGGATCATCGCTTCATTAAAGAATTTTTTGACAACCTTCTGGTTTTCCAGGGCCTGGGGATTCAAGAGCTTTAAGGCAACTTCTTCGCCGTCATGTGATTTTGCTTTCCAGACAGCACCGAAGCCGCCTTTGCCAAGGGACCCTATAACGTCATAATCGCCGATACTTTCGCCAATCATAGATAATTTCCTCAATCCCGATAGCTTTTATTTCGGAGCAGAACCAATAACATACAAGAGCCGGTAGTGTAATAGAAAAATCAAATTAAAACAACCCGGATATCCAGCCGGTTTTGTTTATCCGGGCTGTAATAACCGTGATATTGTCCGGGCCACCGTTGTCAACGGCTTGTTTAACAAGATTTTCAGATATCTTGTCCGGCTCCGAATCCTGCCGGATGCAGGCCAGGATTTCATCGTCCGGGACAACCCCCCACAGCCCGTCACAGCACAGGAGCACATAGTCGCCTTTTTTCAAATTGAGTGGCTGCGGACTGGTGTCCACAAGGACGGTCTCTTTCAGGCCGATAGCCCGGGTGATGACGTGGCTTTCAGGGTGGTCTTCGGCTTCTTCCGGAGCAATTACCCCGGCCTTGACCAGGCTGGCTACATAGCTGTGGTCCTCAGTGAATTGGGTGATCCCGGCGTTGTTAATGAGATACCCCCGACTGTCACCCACATGGGCAAACTGCAACTTGGACCCTTTTAAGAAGGCAGCCACCAGGGTGGTGCCCATGCCCTTGGCTGTCAGCATTTCTGCGGATTTTTCAAAGATAACCCGGTTGGCCTCCTTAAACCCCCGTTCAAGTGTATTGACGATAGGGTCCGACTGGTGGCGCTGGTATATGTCAAGGAGGGTATCCGCAGCGATTTGCGAGGCTTCACCGCCGCCTGTGTGCCCGCCCATTCCATCAGCCACGATAAGCAGGGTGCCGTTGCGGCCGGAGCCGCTGCCGTCTTTGGGGTACCAGGTGTGGTAGTCTTGGTTTTCTTCTTTAACTAAGCCGATATCGGTGGCGGAACCGATGGTAATCCACTCCATATTTACTCCTGCTCCAAGGCGTACCTGACGGGCCATACAACAGCAGTGGCATCCTTTTTCAGGTGGTTTGGTTTTCCATACCAGAGGCTCATCTGGTAGACATACTGCGGGCCAAATTTGTGCCGTGATTTCGACCAGTAGCCCACATGCGTGATGATATTTTCAAACGGATTGGCAGGCGGCAGAGCAGGGTTTTGCTGTTTTTTGTCCACCAGCTGCTTCCATTCCCGGAGGGTCGGCAGCCGCCATCCGGATTGTGCGCCGACTTTGAGATCGCTGCAATATTCTTCCGCGTCATTAAAGTTGACCGCGATTTGTTTGGGCTCTCCCATCCAGACAAGGCCGGTCATCAGGTCTGTGAAGGTCGTGTCCCCGTTGTCCTTAAAGCGCGGTTTTTTCACCTTGTTGAGCAGATCGGTAACCGTGCCATCCGCTCGGTTGTAAGCATACCTGCGTTTATAAGCGGTTACCTGCAGGCCTTGTGTGCGGCCTTCTACGTTGTCCTCATTAACAGCAACCAGGGTGACGTTGAGAGTGCCTGGTTTGTCAAGTTTTCTTTGCAGTGACCATTTCGTGCCGGAACCCGTCATTCGGATGCGTTCGCCACCGATTACAATGGAGACCGACTTTGCCGGTCGATCAGTTTGGGCTGTAAACTTGAATTTCCGGGCGAGGCGGCCTTTTTTTGGATCAACCGCGGCGCTTAAAACGTTCACTGCTTCGGCCGGTTTTTTGGTGGTGGTCAGAATGCCTTCCCACGCCTTGCCCTGAACATCGTCTTTGTTTTTAGCACTTATCCTGTAAGGGTTTTCTCCGAGCAGGGTTGCCTGGGCGGTATAGGACCAGGCCTTGTCGCTGCCCTGCATCGCAAACTGCTGGCCGCCGATCTCGAGAAAAACTTGTTCAGATGTTGAACTGGTTTTAGCCTGGATAGCATAGCGGTCACCCGGATAGCCTTTGCCCGGAGAGACAACCGCGGCATCCACAGACAGGATATTGGGTATGGGCAGCGGGCTTTTCTTGGCGGTCAGGCTGCCCTGCCCGGACTTCCCGCTAAGGCCTTCCAGATTGATAGCGGTAGCAGTGAAACTTTTTGGACCAATGTCATCGATGGTTTTCTTCAATTGCCAAAGTTTTCCAGAGCCTTCCATTTTAAAATTCTGACCGTCAATTTCCACGGAGACAGATTTCGCAGGCCGATCGGTCTTGGCTTTGAGCAGGTATTCTTCCCCGGCAAAACCTGTTTTAGGGGAAGCGGTGACTGCAAGGATGTTGGCCGGTCCAACTTTTGTCTGCAATGATCCCCGGGTATCTTTGCCCTGGACCCCATCCTCATTGGTGGCTAAGGCCGTAAACGGTATGGTCCCGATTTGATCGACAGCCTGGTCGAGTTTCCAGGCAGTTCCAGATCCTTTCATGGTATACAGCTTGTCACCAATCTGGAGGGTGACTTTACGTGCCGGCCGGTCCGTTGCGGCTTTAAACGCAAAGGTATCTCCTCCAAAACCACCGCGTGCAGGGGTGACGGAGGCAGAGATCAGGTTAACAGGTTCGGCACGTTTTTTAATAGCGATGATTTTTCCCGGAAGAAGTTTACCGCTTTGATCGTTGCGGTTCAACGCTGCAATGCTGAACGCGGTTGTGCCGGGGGTTGAGAAGGTAGCGGTGTACTTCCAGGTGCTGCCCGATCCTTGCATGCGATATTTTTTATTGTTAATGGTGATGAGGACCTCACTGGCAGAGGTGCTGGTTTGAGCCGTGACTGTAAAAGGATCACCCGGGTAACCTTTTTCCGGAGACAAAGAGGAGTCGATGACATCCACCAGGACCGCCGGTTCAAGCTTGGCAACAATAAATTGTCCGCCCGAATCCATCTTTGTTTTTCGCAGACGGCCCCGGAGCAGGCGCGCACCGGCGATTTTTTGCATCGGCAGCATAATAGTTTCTTCAAAAATCAAGTTTTCAAAATCTATAATCTCCAACTCGTTTTCCGAAAGGGCCTTGTTGGTGTAATATGTGAAAAGGCCGTAGCCGTTCGTGTTGTCGCTCCCGGGCCAGTGCTTGTCACCGAAAGCAATGACTTCACGCGAGCGGTTGGAGGCTTTTTCAAGAATCTTTTCTGGATACCGGAGATCATAGGGCGACAATGAGATAGAACGTGAGCGAATCAGTTTTGATGAAAAATGAGAATCGGCCAGGATCAGCAGGCTCTTGGCTTTGAATTCCTTGGAACCGAGGTACTCGGATATAATTGTGGAGTGTTTCAACCAGGTCAGCTTGGAAGTCTTTTTACCATCGATGGGGATCCAGTAAGTTTCCCCCTCATCATCTTCAAAGCTCTGCCCGGAGAAGAAAATAAGCAGGTTGTCATCCTGTTTCAAGGTGCTGATATAACCTTCGATGGCGGTGAGAATGTTAATCAGGCTTGGCTTTTCTTTGGTTTTATCAGTAAGCAGCGTGATGTTGGCTTTGCTGAAGTTATACTTTTGTATAAGCGTATCCGCTATCCGCTGGGCGTCCTTCTCCGGGCTCGCAAGGTCCGGCCACTGGGCGTAATTGCTAATGCCCACGATGAGTGCGTGGTTTGTGCCTGATCCGATCTCTTTATTTCCGGCGGCTGTCAGCAGATGCACGGGAACTGCACAGACGGCAGTCAGAAATATCGACAGGAGTATCAGGGCCGGTTTGGGCTGAATCCATTTCGTGAGCAGTGGCTGAATTTTCAAATTGTTGCCCTTAGGATAGATGAAAGTATTTTGTTTAGAGTACCGGCCCATGGACTACCTCGGATTTTACGGCTGATAAAACCAAAGTGAAGATCTTTGTTTATCCAGACAGGTCCTGCCCGGGCCTGAATTCGGTGTCAACTTTCCAATGGCGATTTTATCGAAGCCGTTTGCCCCGGTTTCCGGGTTCTCCCGCCAGGGCAGTCAATAGGCGGCCTAAGATGTAGATTTAAATACACTTATATGCGTTAAACCAATTACTGTCAAGTCAGGATATTTGTTGACATTATTATGGGATACTGTATATAAAATGGATACTTTCTTACTTCTAAGAGACCGGACCCCATGCAAAATACAGCTCGTATCCAAATTGATGTTGAATCCCCCAGTATGACTGCAAGCGGTGTGTCAGACTGTGGTCGCCGCCGGAAGGAAAACGAGGATTCCATCTATCTCGACAAAAACGGTACGGTTGCCTTACTGGCGGATGGAATGGGGGGGCATGAAAAAGGGGCTGAGGCAAGCAAGACAGCCCTTGAGACGATTGCGCCTTTCCTTGAGGCGGATTCTATTGAATCTGAACTTATGGATATCACTGACGGAGGTGGCATTTCACCGGCTGTATCATGTGTGATGTCCCTGGCGGACTCGGCAGTCATCAAAGCAAACGATGTGGTTTACGGTCGCAACTGCAAGGAAAAACTGCAGCGATTTATGGGGACAACGCTTGTGGGCCTTGTGTTTGCTGAGAGCAGTAAATACATTGTACGATTCCATGTGGGCGACAGTCGCATTTATCGTCTACGCGATGCCGAGATAAAACAGTTGACCAAAGATCACTCCGCGCACGTGGCTTGGGAAGAGGGCGGCCGTGAGGGACCCGAACCCAGTTCGAATGTGATCACCCGTGCCATTGGTCCGACCCCGGCCGTTGCTCCCACCATCGACTGGGAAGAATGCCAGACCGGCGACCTCTATTTACTTTGCAGTGACGGTCTCTCCGATATGATTTCCCAGGATGAAATTCTGCGCATTATGAGTTCCGGCAGTGACACTGGTAACATGGCCAACGCGATGGCCAACGCAGCCAACGAGGCGGGCGGCAAGGACAATATCAGTGTGATTATCTGCAAGGTTTAACCCTGCCTGTACATTTCACTCCGCGTACAATTCGAAATGCATTCTGCCCTTTGAAACCGGGTCCTCAGGGCCAGGCCAGAGAAAATTGGCTATGCCGTGAAAAATTGAGGCAAGTGTCTAAAGTGAACTAAAGCCTGAAACCGGTTTCGATTTCAGGCTTGTGTTTGTTGGGGCTGAAAATTTGGGCGGGCCTTGTTTAAGTTATATCTGGTTACATTTTAATCTGGTATTTGATGTGCATGTCGGACTCACCGCTGACTTCTTTCCCAAGACTGATGACACCATTACCCAGCAAAGCAGTCTCATCCCTGCGAAGGTGAACTCTCTTTTTGCCTTGCAGCAGTACGTATGTCCCGTTTGTGCTCTGATCAATAAGAACAAATTTTCCCCGATTGTATTCAATCCGGGCATGGGATCGTGACACGCCCCTGTCTTTGACTACAATATCGTTGTGCAGCTGGCGGCCTATGGTGGCGCTGGGCCGGGACTCATCCATCTCGAGAACCATTTGACCTGCCTTGGTAAGTTCCATCCGGCAGCGCAGGGCTGGCGAATCAATGGCGTCGTCCATCATTACAGTAACGTCATGATGCTCCCAGACGATTTCGAAAATACTCATTTCGCCGCTTTTGCCTTTGACGATGGTCTTGTCAATGCAGCTGGCAGAGTCCTTGAGATCCTGGGAGAGTTCATCAACGGTATCTTTTGTGGTGATGATCTGACGCTGGTTGGCCAGCGCAACCATCCGGGCGGCGACATTGACGGCGTCCCCGAACACGTCACCATCTTCCTTGATCACATCGCCATACTGGATTCCTACATAGATATTCGGAGGGGCTGTCGTAACACCTGCCGGCAAGGGCATATCTTCGATAGATTCGTTCATTTCAACTGCGGCTTCAACAGCACTTTGAGCAGTGGGAAAGGTGCACATGATTTCATCACCGATAGTCTTGATAACCGAGCCTTCAAAATAGTCGGTAATTTTCTCAAACAGGCCGAGGCAGTTTGCAATGAGGTTCTGGGCTATTGTATTACCCAGTTTTTCGTATAGATGGGTGCTTTTTGCAATGTCTGCAAAAAGAATCGCAAGTGTATCTTTTTCTCGTGGCATGCGCACCCCGTTATGTACGTTTAGGTCAAAACATTCGGAATAAAAACAACATAATGAATCAAGGGGGCTGTGTCAACGGAAAAATCTGCACGGTGCGCCGGAGTACCCGCGCAAGCAGGTGAAAAAGATCACTTTGTTGGTTTCGGAAATTGTGATACTGAGTTCCCAGTCGCAGTTGGATTATTTTGGTCCGGGGAAGATTCTGCATCATATTGAAGCACTCGACAAGACTGCGTCCCCGGTTCCTGAAAGAATATAAAACGGGCATTACCGCTGTTTAGCCTCCGGGAACAATTTCGGAAGCTTACCCGCTGTAAAACAAAGGAGGGCACAAGTGAACAGTTGCAGGATCTGGTTGGACCAACTGCATACGCACGCAATCGTATTGCTCGTGACGATGACGGCCGGGGTCGTACTTACTCAGGCATCTGTCGCAGGCGCAGCTGGCCAGGCGGCCAGTGATATTTTTAGTATCCATGTGGCCTCTTTCAAGGAGTTAAAAAACGCCAATGCCTTTGTCAATTCACTCCAGTCACAGGGCAAAATAGTTTTTTGGAAAGAAATGGAGGTCGAAAACAAAGGCTATTTCTACAGAATATTCACCGGGCGCTACCAAAGTTACCAGGCGGCCGAAAAGGATTGGCAGCTTTTAAAATCGCAAGGCCGGGTGACCTATAAAGGGATTTTTAGATTCAAAGATCTATTGCCTAAACCCGAAGCCCGACAGGATCAAGTAAAAACCAAAGCCCCCCCCCCAGTCGATCCCGGGAAAACAAAGGCGCAGGTGGTGGTGAAAAGTCGATTTGTGGATAATCACGATGGCACTGTCACCGACAGGCAAAACGGCCTTATGTGGGTGCAAAACGGCTGGCACCTTGATTTTTTTTCAGCCTTATCCTGGGCGGCTGCGGTTGGTAAGCTTCGCAAGTTCAAAGCGGGTGGCTATGCTGATTGGTCATTGCCCACCAAAGTGGAATGGGAGAGTTTGATGGACGGTAGTATCCAGGCCCCGGCTATTGCAGAGCCGAACCCTTTTAAGAATATCATCATCCACATGCCCTACTGGGCCCAGGACGGGCCGCCGCGGCTGCTCTCACGCCGCTACACGGCACTGATGTACTCCGGCACTATTAATCATCAACAGAAAGATGATGTGGCTTTTATCATGCCTGTGCGGAAGATAGATTAGTGTCCATCCATAAATGGCCAATTTCACCAATTTCGTCGCCTGACTCAAATTTTATTCCTCGAAATGTTTGAGTGTTTCTCACTACTCAATTAAACGTTGACGGCTTTGCGATGCTTCTGTAATGCCCCGGGAAATTACCATTTTCTGCCCGATTTTCCTGCCATCCGCCAGCACCTGCTCATCCTGGTTGGATATAGTTGAACGATAGGATCGGGTGAAGGGGTAGCGGTACTTCACATGCGATAGGAGCAGGGGGTCTTCTATTGTGGCTACCTGGCCGGTCTCCTGGCCATTGCCGGAAACAGCCTTCTGACGATTGAGTTTGGCGCGGAAACCATCCAGAATCCCTGCTGCAAAATCAGTTTTACGGTGGAGGGTGAGCTGCTTTCTCCGATTGTAATGTTGCCATTGCGCATTGATGTGATTTTTCACAAAATCATAGACATATTTGGCGGTTACGATGTTTTCCAGTGTGCCGGTGATTTCAAGCACCCGGCCCATTTTTTCGCGCTCCGCCACCCAGGCGCTGACCCAGATACCCTGGACAAAATAGAAGTCGACCAGGAGACTGGAGAGGTAATAGGCATCACGTGTGTGGCGCAGGGCTGGTCGGCCAGCGAAAACACTCACAAAATTCCGATATTTATCCTGGTTTATCAGGTCAATGTTGTACTTGGCCATGAGCGTATGGGCCTTGAGCATGGCTGCCTCGGCCTCATGCCGGTTCCGGCTTTCTGAAAGAGCCATGAGTTTACGGATCCTGATCAGAATTCTGTCATTTTCGGAGATCCGGTTGTTTGCGCAGCGGTCCTTGAGGGGCAGGTAAGTGCCGGACGCCTTGGGATTGGCCCGCAGCAGGCGGCAGGCTTCCAGAAATGTCGGCCCATGAGACGTTTCCCCGGGATCTATTATCAACTGGTCCGTGAGTTGATGGGCCATTTCATGGTGCAGGACCTCTCTGACAGAGTCCCACGGGTAATCAAAGGCAAGTTTGCGGCTGATACTGATCTCTTTGTAATTCGGATTCCAGCTGCCCCACAAACGCTTTCTTTTTAGCAGCCGAAACAGGGGTATTTTCATCAGGCGGCGATGTTTCTCATCGAGAAGCCCGATGGCCGCTTCCCATTCCCGGCTCAAACCCACTAAAATTTTGCGTTCGAGATCGGTTGCAAATTGTCTGGATGTGTAGGTCGGCATGAATTACCCTTGGCTCTGGCTGTACGCGTGTTTCTGGATTTAGCCTGCATATCCTGTTGCTTCTTTCTTCAATTTTCTCTATAAATCCTACGAAATAGATTTATCTCAAAGCAAATATTTCATATGTAAACATGCTTTATAAAGCACTGGGTGGCGACTGTCTACCCTGAGCGTGCCACAACGACGATTTTATGGCCCAAATTAAATACAAAGGTGCGTTGGTCGAAGCCCCGCTGCCGGGACTTGATGATGTTGCGGGTGAATTTATTCCAGACGGACTTCCGACGGTAATCGATGCCCATGTCCATCTCTTTCCGGATTGGCTGTTTAAGCCTATCTGGCAATGGTTTGATGCTTTTGGCTGGCCGGTACGGTATCAATTGGGAGCTGAAAGAATTATTGAATTCCTCACCGAACGCGGCGTGGAACGAATAGTGGGTCTGCACTACGCCCATAAACCCGGGGTTGCCCGTCAACTGAACCAATTTATGCAGGACATCTGCCGTCGCCATCCCCAGGTTGTCGGGACCGCCACAGTCTACCCGGGCGAAAGCGATGCTGAAAAAATACTGGCAAATTCTAACCATGGCGCTGCATTTCTATCGTCTGTTTTAAATGAGACCGCGACGGAACTGTTTGAGCTTACTTTATAGCAGGTTGTTGAATAGAGGATATCAACGCCTGTTAACTGAAAATATGACACCAATGGAATGAGAATATGAAATTTGAAAAAGAGATCCTTTGTATAGGGGCCGGCTATGTCGGCGGCCCAACCATGGCCATGATTGCTTTTAAATGCCCGCAATACAGGGTCAACGTGGTGGATATCAATGCGGAGAGAATCGGGCAGTGGAATTCCGATACGCTCCCCATTTACGAACCGGGATTGGATGCGGTTGTCCGGCAGGCCCGCGGCCGGAATCTGTTTTTCAACACCGATGCTGCCCGGGGAATCAAGACCGCCGATATCATATTCGTCAGTGTAAACACCCCCACGAAAACCTACGGGGTGGGGGCCGGTATGGCCGCCGATCTGCAGTACTGGGAAAAGACGGCCCGGCAGATTCTTGAACATTCGGATTCGTCCAAGATCATCGTGGAAAAAAGTACGCTGCCGGTGAAGACTGCCCAGGCGATGGAACGTATCCTGAACACGGACAAAAACGGAATCCGTTTTGAAGTGCTCTCCAACCCGGAATTTTTGGCCGAGGGAACCGCCATCCAGGATCTTGAAAATCCTGACCGGGTTCTTATCGGCTCACAGCAGACAGCCAGCGGCCTTGAAGCCCGGGATGAACTTGTCGCGGTATATGCGAACTGGGTGACCGCCGAGAAGATTGTCACTTCCAACATCTGGAGCAGCGAATTATCCAAACTGGTGGCCAATGCTTTTCTGGCCCAGCGGATATCTTCAATCAACGCTATTTCCAGCCTCTGCGAAAAAACGGATGCGGATGTAAATGAAGTGGCCCGGGCCGTGGGCCTGGATGCCCGTATCGGATCCCGATTTCTCAATGCCAGCGTCGGTTTTGGAGGCTCTTGCTTCAAGAAAGATATCCTCAACCTGGTATACCTGTGCCGGCACTATGGCCTGGCCCTGGAAGCAGATTACTGGGAAGGGGTCGTGGAGATAAATGAGCACCAGAAAGAGCGCTTTGTGCACAACATGCTGACCACCATGTTTAATACGCTTGCCGGGAAAAAAATCTGCCTGTTCGGATTTGCGTTTAAAGCCAATACCGGCGATACGCGTGAAACACCGGCCCTGACAGTCGCTAAAAGGCTGGCTGCAGAAAATGCTCAAGTCGTGGTTACGGATCCGCAAGCCCTGGAAAATGCAAAAACGGATACCCTGGGTATCGAGGGCGATATCCGTTTTGAGCCAGACCCTTATGCGGCAGCCAGCGGGTGTCACGCCCTTGCCATCATGACCGAGTGGGAAATCTACAGGGACCTTGACTACCAGACGATATTCGAGTCCATGCAGAAACCGGCCTTTGTTTTTGATGGCCGTAACATAACGGATCACGAACAGCTCTTTGAGATCGGGTTTAATGTCTTTCCGATTGGAAAACCGAAGAAAGTGCATTTTTAGGATTCACCGGTGGGCGACCCCGATGAGGTTCCCGGATTACCAGAGTTACGGATAGACACCGCCCACCTCGCCCCGGAAGAGGCAGCGGGCCAGTTTTTGCTTCTTCTCAGTCAGAGGGTTATAGTTTTGACACGTGGACCGGCAATGCCAGGTGCGCAGGAGCATAAGGGGTCGATCTGGTTGCTGCGAGATGTGAAGCGGTGTTCAAAAAATTGAAGCAGCAGACTGAAATGGGCTATAGCAGCCCATTTTTTTTTGCTTTACGGACAACGCTGACCGAATAGGCTATCTGAAAGACCAGATAGGGGAGAAACACCAGGAGGCGTCGGTTGTCCGGGATGGTTACCATCCAGAGGCAGCCGATCCCCTGGGCGATTCCGATACCCCAGTAAAAAAGGCTGACCTGTGCATGGCTGTGGCCAAGTTGATGCAACAACTGGTAAAGGTGTGAGCGGTGAGCCTCAAACACATACTCCCCGCTTAAAAGCCGGCGCATAAAGGTGAAGAATGTGTCGTAAATAAAGTGGAACAAGAGCAGGGGCATGACAAACAGGGAGGTATGGGAGTGATCATAGAGTGCGGCAATTATGGCCAGGCTGGCGAACACAAACCCCAAAAAGGCGCTGCCCACATCCCCCATGAACAGTTTCGCATGTGGAAAATTATAGAGTAGAAACCCCACCGCGCCGGCAGTGATTGTGTAGCAGATGATGTAGGCGAAATTGCTCCCGTGTGAAAAACAGATGTAGCTAAAAAACAGGCAGACAATGGCTGCCGTTCCGCCGGCCAGGCCGTTGATGCCATCCATGAAATTGAAGGCATTCGTCAGGCCGACAATCCAGAAAAAGGTGATGATATAGCCAAATATCCCTATCGACACCTTTCCGGTCCATGGCAACGTTACTTCATTTATTACAATCCCAAAGGCCATAACCACGATTGCGCTGATGGCCTGAGATGAGAGACGGAAAAAGAACTGGGTTGTGATGAGGTCATCCACAAGCGAGACGATTGCAATCAGCAGGGCTGAGATGACAAATCCAAGGAAAAAGGATCCTTTGATCATCGTTACATCCGCGATGGCGTATATTGCAATGACACCCGCCAGGAACGTACAGACGATGGCAATACCCCCGGATTTCGGTACGGGTGTATCATGCGATGAGCGTTTGTTCGGAATATCCAATATAATCGGATTTCTGGAAAGGTACCAGCAGATACCTGCCGAGAGCATAAACAGGATAAATCCGAAAAGAAGGTGGGTTAGTAGGGCAATATTGGTCATATTTAGTGAAAATGGCGTTGCTAAAACAAACAGCCTCCGCGTTACTGCTAATTTTCAAGAACTCAACATACTTGTAGTATGCCTCGCGCTTGAAAGTTAACAAAGCCTTGATTCTGATCGTTTTAGCTTAGCCGTCAAAGTAGCGTTTTGATTGTTGATGGGTTAGATCTATTAGGTTTGCCTATTTCCTTATGGAACACAAAGCCTTATTTGCGAGTATCTTGGCCGACCATGTAATGCCGCTTAAGTTTTCAATTTTAAAGCAATTAGGTATTCCTACCAGGTGATGAGGGTGCGATTTGATAGCCTAAAAATGGGAAATAAGCAAGGGGGAATCTGTTCCCAACAGCTATGAATTATTTACGTTTGAAGGCTGCTTTGTAGATTTCTTTGTCTCTTCTGGGGCCTACGGCAAGTACGTAAATAATGACTTCATTTTCTCGTAGCTGGTATACCACCCTGTAATCACCAACTCTTAGTTTACGGAAGTCGGCAAGATTCCCTGATAGGAGTGAGCCAAATTGCAAGGGCGCTTTTAACAGTTTTAAGTGTATTGCCTTCACAATTCGTTTGGCGGCGGAGGGCCCCACACTTTCGAGGTCTTCCTCTACATGTGGGTGATAGAGGATTGTCCAGGTCATTTGCCGAATTTCTCCATTATTTCCTTATGTGACAAAGCCTCACCCGGTTTAAAAGTCTGCAGACGCGTGAGAGCTAAAGCTGCCAGACGCAGGTCCTCCATTTCCTCCTCCATTGCTTCGTAGGCATCTATAGATACCAGTATCGCTTTGGGGGAGTTGTTTTTAAGTATAATCAGTTTCTCGATTTCTCCTTTTTCAAGAGTTTCCAGTGTTGCGGCAGTTTTCTTAGAAAGCGCGGTTGCTGACAGATAATTTTTTGTGGATATCATTGCATAAACTCCATTGTCGTAAGATTATCCATATAATAATAAGAAAATAATGAGATGTCAAGCTGGCTAATTATGCATAAAATAAAAGCCTTTCTGACAGGGTTTACAGGGTGCAAACAAATACTCAAGGGTCCCAATAAAGAATGGAAATATAAACTGTAGCCCTATATGCTTTGGTAGTTCCCTGGGTCCCCGGCAAACCCCTCAAAATCGTTTTCCAGTAAAAACTTTGAGATCATTTCGCTAACTTTGTCGGCGGTGTCGACCTGGTAGTAGCCTTTTTCATTTTTTGGCGCGGTTTTCTTGGCGTTTGCCACGATGGCCTGAAGGGCGGCGGCTGTAATCGTTACGTTTACGTTCACCACCACAGTATCAGAATGTTCGGTCATCTTTTTCTCCTGCAACGCGAAAATACAGGACGCTTTTTCGCATGCTATAATTATTGTCCCGTAATGTTTGTGTGGGCACTTGGCCGAGTGACGTATATTTTGCCAATACCATATAGCTCATGAAGCAAAAAGCCAAAGGCTTAATAATCATTATCGCTGCAAACTGCAACAGCTGGATTGAATGTTGATAGGCGCCCATTGAAAAATGCACATTTTCTTGTGCAAATATACCCTGATATTTGTGCAAGATGTTCGATTGTCTTTCACCACCAACCACTCCCATGTTTGGGCAATGGGCTGGGATAGATTATAATGTTTAATGATTACAGGGTAATGTGGAAAATTTTGTCGAATTCAGTTTGATATGGGGTTGCCATGTTCACATGGCACAACTCTTGATTGGAAATGGGGAACCGCCCGGGATGTGAACTGCGTCAAAAACAGCGGCCATCCGGGCCTAACACTCGTAGGCTGAACAAGGTACGAGACTATCAAGAGGAGGTCCCAATGAGGAACCGGAAGAAAACTGCTCGTGTGCTGGCAACTGTTTGTGTACTTGTATTCGTTTTAACAGGTTTTGGATTTACCGCGGATGTGCCCAAGATAAATATCAATACAGCTTCAGCCGAGGAACTCACCCAACTCAAGCGCGTAGGCCCTAAATATGCTGAGAAAATCGTAGCCTTCCGGGAGGCGAATGGACCCTTTAAATCAAAAGAAGATCTGGTGAGTGTGCCTGGAATTGGTCAGAAGACGGTTGAGGTGAATAAGGATTTGATTGTGGTCGAGTAATCGAAATCTAAAAATCCCCGGCCGGGAAAACGTTGGCCGGGGATTTTAAGATCAAGGGGAGATATCGTGGTGTCTTACCTTAACTGTGGAGACTGTCGCAGGTAGCAGAGAAACTCCGTAATCAGAAGTTTCTTTTGAAAAATGCTATGAATATTATTGTTGATGATAGAGAGACGCAATCCGGTATAATTGAACTTTTAAAAAGATCGGGTGCGGAAGTGATCGTAAAGCGTCTGCTATATGGTGATTATCTGATTGATGGGCAGCTTGTGGTTGAGAGAAAATCTGCGGAGGACCTGGTTGTTTCAATTATAGACGGGCGCGTTTTCAGGCAATTGCACAATTTAAAGAAGTTAGGTTTAAGAATGGTTCTGATGATTGAAGGAGATCCCTACAGAACCGCTCACAATATGCATTCGCAGGCCGTGAAGGGCGCTCTGGTTTCCATTGGTGCTATCTGGCAGGTCCCGGTGCTTTTTGCGTCATCAACGGCGGATACGGCCTGTCAGTTCCGGATGATCGCTGAACAGTTGCAGGTCTGCCGGGATGTACTTCCGTTGCGCAGCGGTTACCGGCCCAAAAGAGTGAGAAGCAGGCAACTGTTTATCATTCAGGGACTGCCCGGGGTGGGCGCCAGCCTCGCTCTGAGATTGCTGCTGCATTTCAAAAGCGTGTCAGGTATATTCTCCGCCACATATGAAGAGCTTGTTCAAGTTGACGGCATTGGTCCCATCCGGGCCAGGCAGATCCGGGATGTTCTGAACGTTAGAACCAATAACCCTTGAATCCCGCGAAGCGGATCTCGGATTATAATTCCTTATTTTAATCAAAATACCGGTCCCAGATCACAGATCCCAAAACGCCTTATTATCTCAGAGGCTGTTCCACACTCTGCATGTGTTTCCGATGTTTTTGGTTGACAATTGCCCCGCCTTGATGTTCAATTATTGAACGTTCAAAGTTTGAACGCTTTTGCCCTATCCATTTCTAAAAATATAATGATAAATGCGGCTTACAGTATAATCTACTGTAACTCACCAAGCGGAGCTGTAGCCGGGCATAGCCTATGGGGCAGAGGTCAGACGTCAGGAGTTAGGAATCAGGATCCAAAAAAAACTTCCATCATTAATCATTTTTATAGGTACAGCATCAATTTTAGCCTGTAATTTTCCTATACCCCATTGTTCTCAACGAAAGTAATCAATAGATTTAAAATTTTGGAAAAATTTTAAATATGGACACTCAGGAACTACGTACCCTTAAACTGCTTGAAGAGATCGAAAGTGCACAGGCTCCCAGCCAGCGAGACTTGGCCACGCGCTTGAATATTTCCCTGGGCCTGGTCAATGCGTTTATGAAGCGGTTGACCCAGAAAGGGTATTTTAAAATCAGCACCATCCCTAAAAACAGGGTTAAGTATATCCTGACGCCCAAAGGGGCTGCTGAAAAAACACGCTTGACCTATGAATACATTCAACAATCCTTTTTGTATTATAAGAATACGCGCAGGAAACTCAGCAGCGTATTTGAGCAATTTGAAAAACAAGGTGTCGGCAAAGTAGTTTTTTTAGGTGCCGGCGAAATAGCTGAAATCGCCTATATATCAATTCAGGAGACCAATATTGAGCTTGTGGGTATTATAGATAGCGAATTGGCCGGCGGTAAATTTCTTGGATTCAGGATAAGTGCACCCGATGAAATCACCTCATTTGAATTCGAAAGAGTGGTGGTAACAGCTGTTGGGGACACTATCCGAATGATCAAACAATTGCGGGAGAGGGAGATTGTTCGCAGTCAGATCATATTGTTGTGATGACAACGCTATTTTCATTATGATTGCGTTGACTGTAAAAATGACCAGAACCAGCACTGAAGAGAGATCGAATACCGAATTGTGAAATTATGAAAACGAATATCCCCTATGGACGGCAATTTGTAGACGAGGATGATATCAAGGCCGTGGTTGAGGTTCTTCAATCAAGAATCCTGACCCAGGGCACCAATACTGCTGAGTTTGAAGCGGCATTGTGCGGGATCGTCAAGGCCCGGTATGCCACAGCCGTAAATTCAGGAACTTCAGCCCTTCACATAGCCTGCCTGGCTGCGGGAGTTAAAGCCGGGGATGAAGTGATTACGTCCCCCATAACCTTTGTGGCCTCTGCCAATTGTGCGGTCTATTGTGGGGCCAAACCGGTTTTTGCCGATATTGATCCTAAAACCTACAATATTTCATCGGAGGAGATCGAAAAGCGTATTTCAGCGAAGACC
>CAZWPX010000064.1:0-26511 GCA_964636125.1 uncultured Desulfobacterales bacterium
GTAACCGATTACACTTACAATATTACATGAGGCCTTTGAAAAATGCCCAATTTTGTTCAAGTTCAAGGCGGGCGAAGATTTTAACCGGAGGAATACTGAGTGTATTTCGAAGATTAAAATTTGAGCCCAACGCAGTAATGGGGCAAAATGGGGTATTTTTCAAGGGCCTCACCACTCAACCGCCATCAGCAGGCAATTGAGACCACTCCCGATTCCGAACAGGCCCACCAGGTTTCCAGGTTCCAGAAAACCGCGTTCAGCGGCAATGGCAGCGGTAAGGGGGAGCGAAACCGTACCGATGTTCCCGAGATATTGGTAGGTGGTAAAATCTTTTTCACCAGGAATGCCGATGGCCTCGAGAATGGTTTTCTGGTGCGCGGATCCTACCTGGTGGCAAATGATCCGGTCCGGTTCGGGCAGGCCCAGTTTCTTCCTGTAATCGCGGTAAGTTTCAACACCCAGTTTTACGCCGTGCTGCAGGACACCCACCGAATCCGTGGCCATGACGAGAGGCCCGCTGGCGGGAATGCCTGTGTCCGGTCCCCATGTGCATAGTTCGTGATGCGCCGTGGCATTTTTTACAATGCCCCCGAGAAGGCGGTGTTTTTGGCCGGCAAGGTCCTTGGACGTCAGCAGGACCGCCACCGCGCCGGAACCGCCGGTCAGGGTGGCGATGGTTTTTTTATACAGCTCCATGTCAGGCGACGCGAGCAGGCGCTTGATGGTGGTGTCCACGATTTGCCGGGCTGATTCGCAGGAAACGACCAGGCCGGCAGAGATTTGCCCGGTTTCGATGGCATTGGCCACCTGGATCATACCATTGACCACGCCCAGGCAGGCATTGGAGACGTCGTATATCAGGGCGTCGGGACCTATATTCAACGCGTTGGCCACGGCGCAGGCCGTGGCGGGTTCAAGGTTGTCCCGGCAGACACCGGCATAGATCAACATCCCGATGGATTCGGGTGAGACGGCTGTTTGGGCCAGTGCTTTTCTGCCGGCTGCCACAGCCCCAGCGCTCATTTTAAAATCAGGATCCCAATACCGGCGCTCGCGGATGCCGGTGAGGGCCTCCAACTGCCCAGATTGGAGGTGCAGTTTCCGGTACACGGATTCAAGCCGGGCCTCAAGGTCACTGGAGTCCACGACGTTCGGCGCCAGTTCATAGCCGATGGCTTCTATATAAACATCTGCATAGTTCATAAATATGAGTGCCTAAAGTGAACTAAAGTTTGAAGTGATCAAAGTTGATGGACCCGTAAAAAGTCAAAAATTGCCTTTTGGTGTCATCCCGGTGAAAACCGGGATCCAGTTTTATCAGGCACTTATGGACTCCGGCATTCGCCGGAGTGACGACCCTACGACTTTTTACGGAACCATCAAAGTTAAGGTATTCTGTCATTGCGTCTTTGCGCGAGACAGATTTAAGTCTTTCATCATACAAGATCACTTTCGAAATTTAAATCTTGATTTTATCTTGGTACCAGTTTTAGCCCGAAATTCTTCATCTGGTAGATGTAGATGCCGTCAACTTTAAGAAAACCATCGGCATATAACGCGGGTTTCGGTTCGTTGTCAACTCGCGTGATGACTGATTCTACTGTAACCAGCTGGTTTTTGGGGATTACCTGGCCGCGATAACCCCATTCGTGGGTGTCTGCGGTCACCATTTCAAAACGGTGGGTTTTTACCAGTTGAGGCCACTTTTCCAGGGCGGCGAATTTAATGAGCTGGAGGAACGACTCAATGCCCAGGGATCCGGGTATGACCGGATCCTGGTAAAAATGAGCCTCAAAAAACCATTCCTGCGGATTTACGCTTTTTGTCCCCTGGACAAAACCCAGGCTGCAGGGGCCGCCCTCCGGTTCGTATACGTCTATCCGGTCCAGCATACAGAGAGCGGTGGCAGGCATGGATAGTGGAGGGCCGGCATCCACGACGGTGTCTGCAGGGGTGGTCGGCCGGGTCTTCGGGAAAGTAAACACCGGTGTTGTCCGCGTACTGTTTTCCACCGGAGTGTACACAAGCTTCTCCGCGCCGCGAATACCGAGTTGATTGGCCAGCGCCTGTTTGGAAAAAAAGCCGAAATAGGTGGTGCCTTCGTAAAGCATTTCACCGTCGCATAGCACCTGGAAATCGAAATGCTCGATGATCATATTCCCGGCTTCAGACGCCCGGGAGAGCCTTGAACACATGGTCAGGGTTCGGTCTGCCGGCCGCAGGTTGCGGTGCAAAACCGCCTTACCGCCCAGATTTCGAAACTTAAGGTCCTGGTCGCTGCGCAGGGCGGACCCCATGTAAGCGGCCAGCCAGCCACAGGGTTGGAGGGCAATTTCAAGCAGGATGCAAAAAGGCAGGCATCCGCTGCGGTCAGCCCGAAAGTACCATTCATCGGCCGGCAGGTCATACTGCGCTTTAATCCATCCGCCCGGTTTCAACTCCCACGGCGGCGGTTCGGTCTTGATAATCCGGTCCATGAAAAAATAAGGGGGCCGGGGCAGGCGCGCGATTTTGCGGTCCCTGTCGAACACCTGGTACGGTTCGCCAAACGCGTCAGAAGGCTTACCGGTGGCAAAAGCCAGGATTTTGTCCCGGCTGTAGAGACTCTTTTCCGGCCTGGCAGCCACGGCCTCCGGCTTGTTCCAGGTTGCCGCGATATCGGTCTTAGTGATGCCCAGAAGCTGCAGGGACATATCCCGGAACATAACGATGTACTCCCCGTCCGCGTGCATATGGGCATCCGCAATGACATAGGGTTCCGGGCGATAGCCGATCTTTTTCAGCTCCACCGTATACGTGACGTGGCGGGTTGCGGGGGTTACCGGACCCCTGCACTTCAGGACACTGCCGATACCCGTAACCGGTTCCCAGCGTGCGGCGGGGTTGTTGCTGATCCAGCCCATGCGCAGCAGGAACACCCGCAGGCAGTGGGCACAGCATTCGTACATCAGGGTGCCCGGCATGACCATATCGTCCAGGAAATGACAGGTGAGGAACCAGTCATCCGGATGGATATCGGCCTGTGCGGTAATGTTGCCCAGACCATAGCGGCCGCCGTGTGGATCAAGTTCCAGGATGCGGTCGATGAGCTGCATGCGGCCGCCTGGCAGGCAGAGGCCGGCAGCCAGGGTTTTGCCTGCGAAGAGCTTCCCGAAGCAGGCAGCCAGATCACCGTGTCGCAGCGCGGCGATCTGGTGTTCGTCGTAATGTTCCTTTGCCAGCTGTACCGGTGGGGACCAGTCCGCGGGTAAATGGCCCGGGGCCGGCCGCTGTTCTTCTGCAGTTAATATGATGCCGCCGGATTGCCTGACTTCTTCCGGTGTGAAAAAGCCGGCACAGCCATCTGTCATGGTAATCAGGAGCTCTCCATCAATGAAACCCTTGAAATTGAAAAAGAACATGTAGGTTTCCTGCTGGCGGATGAACTTTTCGATCTGAATTTCGTACCGGATGGTATCTCCGGGCTGCGGCAACCCCCGATGAAACTGCACCTGGGCGTCCAGCAGGCGATAGTTGCGCGTACCTTTCACCGCATGGTCGATCCCGAGGTAGCCACTGAGGAAAAGGTCTGCCTGACCGGCCTCAACGGAGATACAGACCGGTGCCCGGCCACCGTCAAGGTACCAGGCATTGGCAAGGACATCATGCTCGGTCACAACCTGTCCCGGTCCCAGTGAGAGCGGGACACCCGCAACGCTCAGGATCCGGTCCACCAGCATCAGCGGTTCGTCGGGCAGGCGGACACGGGCCGGGTAGGTATCCACCACAGCAAAATCCGGGCCGAGCATTTTCTCTACCGACCCGATGGCGAATTCCAGGCACATCTCGCGGGTGAAGGTCACCGCGCGGCTGTCCGCTGGATGGTAGCGAGCGACCGCCTTCTCCGGGAAAAGATCTTTTGCAGGGTCTTCATCGTTATCCGGAATATCACCGGTTTCGGTCAGTGATTCTAAAAGCCGAGATTGAAGCGCAAACGCCTCGGTGTAATCTGCGGTGATCTGCTGCGACAAATCCAGGAATGCATTGTGGGCCCGGGTTGTACTATCGATATTTTCATTGATGGCTGCAAGCATAGTCCGCGCATAACCGGTCGTGAGTGGGTCCGGCCTGGCCGTCGTGTGTGTGCTCCGGGTGGTTTCAGGCTCGGGCAGCTGGCTACTGTCAGGGTGCGCCGCTCCCGGACCGTCGCTATCAATCGGGCGGTCTGCTTTTTCAGGGAGAGGGGGCACCGGCGGTGCACCGCCGGCAGACAGGGTCAACCATTCGCCGCCAGGATCTTCCGGGGCTGCGCTGGTTTTTGGCGGCGTTTCATTTAACACCGGAGATGACTCAAGCACCACATGCGAGCAGGCACCGTTGGCGGTCACGCAGCCGGCCAATCCGCAAAGCTGCTGGTTGTCACCTGAGGCCTGCCAGGGGATCTTATGCTGTGGCAAGAAAAATGGATGCGTGTCTAATAAGTTTTCACCAATTGGTGTGTCCGGGTTAAAGGGGGCCAGTGTCCGACTGAAGATGCTCAGGCTTGCTTTGACAACTGATGCCAGGCCGGCCACAGCACCGGTATGCCCGATGTTTTGCTTCAGGGCACCAATGGCAATGCGGCCTGCGGAAACAGGTCGATTGCCGAACAGTGACTGCAGGGCCTGGGCCTCACTACGGTCATCCCGGGGAACGCCGCTGCCATGGGTTTCGATGAATGCAATGCTTTCCGGCTGGCGCCCGGCTTCGTCCAGGGCATTGCGGACAGAACGAACATAGGCGGCGCTGTCTTGGGTGGTAAGGCCGGCACCGGTGCCCAACCCGGAAATAACGGCGTACACGCGGTCATTGTCACGTAAGGCCTGGTCCAGACGTTTGATGACCAGGGCGGCCACGCCTTCTCCGGGAAGTGTCCCGGTAGCGGCGGTGTCGAAAGGGCGCAGGCGGCCATCGGTGGACAGGGATTTCGAAGTGCCTGTGAAGAGTACCCTGCGCAGGTCGCCGGGCAGGTCCACGGCACCTACCAGCATGGCAAGGGTTTCGTTTTGCTGCAGGGAACGGATCCCGATTTCAAGGGCGCGCAGACCTGCGGCGGTGTCCTGGGAGACCACAAAACTGGGGCCGCCAAAGCGAAACTCCCGGGCGACACGGCTGGCGATAATGCCTCCCAGGGCGCCCAGCGTTCGTGAGGCGGTCAGCGGCGCCCCCATGGAATCTTTCAGGGCTTCCAGCCATTGGGCGGTTTCCGCCGTGCTTTCCGGGGAAAATCCCAGGTGCTGCTGCCAGTGGGCCACTTCGTTGACGAGATCCCAGCGTAAATGAAAATCGGTGGCTTCGAAATCAAATTCAATCCCGATGACCGTGCCCATCTCCGGGCGTTCTTGCCGCAGGGCCATGCCGGCATCCTTCAGGGCGCCCCGGGCAGCCTTGAGCATGAGCAGGTGTTGGATGAGGATGTCTGGTATCTCGGCGGGGGGAATTCTGAATTCTCCCGTGCGCATTGAAATGCTGTCCACAAACCCCCCAGGGATATCCCGTGTACCGAACTGTTCCTGAATAATACTTTCGGCACCGCGCCAGCGTTGGGCCGGGCGTTTTGAGATCGCACAGTGCCCTGCAAACAGCAGGTCCCGGAGTTGTTCAAGAGAATCTGTCCGGCCAAACAGGGCTTCCATGCCCACAATGGCCACCGGGGCGGCTGCGGCTGGCGGTTCAGATGTCAGTTCCAGGGCGGATTGTTCATGGGTGGCTGTTTCGGGGTTCCTTTCTACACCCGACGGACTGGCCTCTAATAACATGTGTGCGTTGATTCCGCCAAAACCAAATGCACTGACGGCCGCCCGGACAGGTCGGCCGGAATTGTGTTCCTTCCAGGGTTGCGGTTCCGTCTGGACACGGAAAGGGCTGTTTCTGAGCGGGCTGTTTTCAGCGGCTGCGGAGAAATTCAGAGAGGGTGGCAAGACCCGGTGGTGGAGCGCCAGCACTGTTTTGATAGAGCCGGCTGCACCCGCCGCGGTGAGCAGGTGTCCGGTCATGGATTTAATAGAACCGATGGCACATTGTCCGGTTTGCCCGGCAGAAGGTCCCCACAGTTTGACCAGACTGTTGAGTTCGGTGGCATCTCCGACCGGTGTTCCAGCGCCATGGCACTCGATCAGATCAATATCTTCGGGCTGCCAGCCGGCTTGCGCATAGGCTGCCCGCATCGCCCTTAGCTGGCCCTCACTGTCCGGGGCCAGCAGGTTTCCGCGCATATCGTTAGACAGGCCCAGGCCCTCGATAACCGCGTAGATGGTATCCTCGCCGGTCAGGGCATCTTCCAGGCGTTTTAAGACCAGTATCCCGGCGCCTTCGCCTACGACCAGACCATTGGCAGTGCCATCAAAAGGCGCACAGCGGCCGGTTGGTGACAGGGCTCGCAACTGGCTGAATCCCACCTGGGTGTAGAGGCATTCCGGCCGGGATACCCCGCCGGCGATCATGGCGTCCGCCCGCCCGGCTTTGAGT
Organism: uncultured Desulfobacterales bacterium; assembly: GCA_964636125.1. Lineage (GTDB taxonomy): Bacteria > Desulfobacterota > Desulfobacteria > Desulfobacterales > CAJINA01 > CAJINA01. The sequence goes on from CAZWPX010000064.1 coordinate 6,487, forward strand.
TCGTCACAGGCCAGTTTAATGGCGTAGAGGGAGGACGCACAGGCTGCGTCCAACGTGTAAGCGCCGCCCTTGAAACCAAAAGCGTCGGCCAGTAATGTCGCCGGCAGGCTGGTGACGGTGGCAGCCAGGCTGTCATTCTCGGAAATTTTAGGGACTTTGATGCTGTTTTTCGTTTGCAGAACTCTTTGTGCGAATGCCAGCCCGAAGGTTTTACGGGTAAATGTGGAGGCGGCATCCGTGGGCAGGGCAATGGCAGCTAAAATCGTCCCGGTCCGCTTTGGGTCTACGCTATCAAGGCGTCCGTCCGTGACAGCCTGCTTGCCGGCTTCCAGAACAAGATGATAAAGGGGGTCCAACGCCTGGAGAAAGTCGGGTTCAAACGGCCAGGCAGCAGCATCAAAGGAGAAATTATTAATCAGACAGGCCCGGTCGCAAAGGGCTGTATCGGGTTTAAAACGCTGTGAAACCATTGCTGCAGCAGGTGCAATCCATCTGTCGGCCGGCACCCGGTTACAAGTGTCGATTCCGGCAATGATATTTTCCCAGAATGTGTCTACATTGGCAGCGCCGGGGAAAACGCCGCCCATGCCGACCACTGCAATGGCCCGGTTTGTTTTCATTGATCTTTTTCCCTGATAGTGAAATCGTGGTCCAGGGTTGCAAACTGTTGCAGCCAAAGCCTGCACACCCAATTGATTAAACAAAAAAACATACACCATATCCAGGCGAATAGGCAAGGATCAAAACCGTTTGGGGGCGCTGAAAATAATTGCCGGGCAGATTCAACCCGGCCGCCAGGCGCCCCTTACTATTAACAGCGTTTATAGGCGCCCAATATGGCAAGTGAGAACAATAAAATGATGATTTTCACAGATGGCTGCATTGACTAACCGGCAGGCGGGGTTTACTATCAAGTTTACTTTTAATTTGCATGAACTGAACAATTTAATCCTAAGGCAGGAGGCAGAATGAAGATAGCGTTTCCAGTACAGGCAGACCAGGGGATGGGCAGTCAGGTATACAATCACTTCGGGTCAGCCAATACATTTATTGTAGTGGACAGTGAAACCGGGGCAACAGATTCAGTCGGCAATGCGGATCTTAACCATATTCACGGGCAGTGCCAGCCGTTGGAGGCCCTGAATGGGGCTGTCGTAGACGGGATTGCGGTCGGCGGTATCGGGCGCGGGGCCCTGAACAAGCTTCGCAAAGCCGACATCCAGGTGTTCCGGGCTGTCGAAGGGACTGTCTCGGAAAACCTTGCTTTGTTCCAGGCGGGGCAACTGCCTCAATTTGAGATGAATCATCTTTGTGCGGGGCATGGGAAGGACGGGGTGTGTGCCCACTAGGCTCCGTCCACAGGCGGCATCTTTTGGCCCAGGGCTGCGTTTTCGCTCTTGTGCAATCCTCGACATAGCGTCTGCTATGCCTGCGGTTGCAAAAGACGCTCAAGCCTTGCCCTGAACCAAAACCTACCACCTGTGAACGGAGCCTTTCCGATGGTTACAGACGGCATCTTTTGGCCCAGGGCTGCGTTTTCGCTCTTGTGCAATCCTCGACATAGCGTCTGCTATGCCTGCGGTTGCAAAAGACGCTCAAGCCTTGCCCTGAACCAAAACCTACCACCTGTGAACGGAGCCTTTCCGATGGTTACAGACGGCATCTTTTGGCCCAGGGCTGCGTTTTCGCTCTTGTGCAATCCTCGACATAGCGTCTGCTATGCCTGCGGTTGCAAAAGACGCTCAAGCCTTGCCCTGAACCAAAACCTACCACCTGTGAACGGAGCCTTTCCGATGGTTACAGACGGCATCTTTTGGCCCGGAGTTGCGTTTTCGCTTTTTGAAATCCTCGAAATAGTGCATCCTGAACTTTAGGCGTCGCGAAGCAAGTGCCCTACGTGGTGCATTTTAGAGCACTTTAGTCACTTAACACGCTTGGGATTTTTTACGATATGTCCCCGATTCAGCTGGTGCTGAAAAATAATTTGACCGCCAGGGGCCTCTCTGAAGAAGTCCGCAAGCTTCTCATGGAGCGGCTTACCTTTGCCAATCCCAAGTGGTTGGAAAATGCCCGCATGGGTCGTTGGAACCGGGGCACACCCCGCACCCTGCGGTACTATCGGAAGCTGCCCAAATGCGGGATAAGGCTGCCGCGCGGATATATGCGGCAATTAATCCTGTTCCTTCGAAAAAGCGGCTTGCCCTATCAATTGGAAGATTGCCGTCGAACCCTATCGGAAATCGACGTCACCTTTTCAGGTCAGCTCAAACCTTTCCAGGAAACGGCCGTACAGGTTATGCTGGCCAAAGATTTTGGGACTCTCAATGCGCCCACGGGAAGCGGGAAAACAGTCATGGCCCTGTATGTACTGGCCCAGAGAAAACAACCCGCCCTGATCGTGGTGCATACCAAGGACCTCGCTTACCAGTGGATGAGCCGGATCGAGACTTTTCTGGGTGTGCCGCAAGCCGAAATCGGTATGATCGGGGGTGGCAAAATGCGGGTGGGCGCCAGGGTCACCGTGGCCCTGGTCCAGTCTTTGTATAAAAAGGCAGTGGAGGTCGCTTCCCAGATCGGATTTATTATTGTGGATGAATGCCACCGTTGTCCCAGTCGCACTTTTACCGAAGCAATCACCCCTTTCGATAGCCGCTATATGTTGGGCCTGTCAGCCACGCCGTGGCGGAGAGATAAACTTTCCAAACTGATATTCTGGTATCTGGGTGATGTTCACCACGAAATCGACAGCCGGAAACTGGTCAGCAGCGGTGACGTCCTCACGGCCGATGTCCATTTCAGGGAGACCGACTTCAGTCCCTATTTTGATCCCGTTCAGGACTACAGCCGGATGCTGTCAGAATTAACGGCGGATGACGAGCGAAACAGGCTGATTGCTGATGACGTGGCCCGGGAAGCGGCTGAAAGCCCGGGCACCAATCTGGTGCTTTCCGACCGGAAAAAGCACTGCGAGACCCTCTGGTCCCTGATAAAATACCGCAACAATGCCGCCTGCGAGTTTCTGACCGGGGATTTATCCGAACCAAAGCGCAGGGATATTGTTCAACGCCTTAATCAAGGCCAGATCAAAATCCTGGTTGCCACCGGACAGTTGATCGGCGAAGGCTTTGACTGCCCGAACCTGGCGACCTTGTTTCTGGCGACCCCGGTGAGATTCAGCGGGAGGGTGCTGCAGTATATCGGCCGGGTCTTACGACCGGCTCCCGGCAAGGAAAAAGCAAAAATATATGATTACATCGATATCAATGTAGATGTTTTAGTTTCAGCTGCAAATGCCCGCAAGCGGGTTTACGGGAAGATGTAAAGATCAGTTCCTATGGTTTACCGGGTTGGCTGAAATCATTTTATAAGAGGAAAAAACTTCACCCAGGGACGCTTCGATGTCAGGAATCACGTTGGACACCCTGTTCAGATCCCCGTCGGCGCAGGCCAATTCCAACTGGCGGGCGGCGCAGCACAAGTTGTGGGCGGAAATGTTACCCGCCGCACCTTTCAGGGCATGCGCTCTCTGACGTGCGGATTTAAAATTTTTGTTTTCCAGCAGCAACTTCAAAGCGGGCAGGAAATCGCGGTAGAGGTCGCAATAATCCCGTAGTACATCGATGTATAATTCCCAGTCACCGCCCAGGCGTGTGAGTCCATCAGGAATGTCCAGGCCCGGGATTTCATCAATAAAGGTTGGAATGTGGTTATCCGACGTCCCGAAAGCGCCTGCAATGGGCTCGGGGGGATTATTTTTGAAAGTGATGTTGCGTTTTAATGTCTCGAAAAGTGAAGCCCGGTCTATGGGCTTGGCAACGTAGTCGTTCATGCCGGCGTCCATACATTTGTCCCTGTCGCCGGTCATAGTGTGCGCGGTGAGGGCAATAATTGGCAACGCCTGCATTTCAAGCTCGTTTCGAACGATGCGGGTAACCTCCAGTCCATCCATTTCCGGCATCTGGACGTCCATTAAAACAGCATCATAGCGCTTTCGCTTTATCGCGGCGATGGCATCCAGGCCATTATCCGCCGTGTCAACCTGAATCCCGACCAGGGACAGCATTTCAGTGGCCACCCGCTGGTTAATTGGATTGTCCTCAACCAGCAGAACCAGGATACCTGCGAACACATCCCCAATATCGGTTTCAGGTGCAGACGACGGGGTCAGGTGGCCTTCAAAGCCAAAAACGTCCATGATGACATTCAGCAGGGGGGATTGCTTAACCGGTTTGGAAATAAAGTGGTTGATCCCCAGTTTCCGGGCGGAGGCTTGTCTTTCCGGGGTCATAAAAGGGCTGTGGGCCAGAATGACGGGCGGCAGTTTCCAGCCGGCGATCGCCTGCATGTTTTCAATGGCCTGCAGGCCGCTGATACCGGGCAACTCGCTGTCTGTGATGATGAGATCAAAGGGCCTGTCAGTCACCCGGTTGTTGAAAAATGCCAACACTTCTTCCGCATTCTGATAGCAAGTCGTCTTGAATTCAAAGCCCTCGAGAAATTGGACCATGGCATGTGAGGTGTAGGGGTTGTCCTCGATGAGCAGTACCCTGAGGCCGCGGATACCGGCCGGTGCGCTGCGGGGACTGGCAGTTTCTGCCTGGCCGATCTGGAACGGGGCCGTGAAGTAGAAACTGCTGCCCAGGCCAGCACTGCTTTCGACCCAGATCTCTCCTGACATCATGTGAACAATGCGTTTGCAGATCGCCAGGCCCAGGCCGGAGCCGCCATATTTCCGGGTGACCGTCCCATCGGCCTGGGTGAATGCATCAAACAGGTTTGCCTTCACATCGCTGGGGATGCCAATGCCGGAATCACGTACACAGAAGGTCAACTTCACCATCTCGGGGCCGGCGGTTTCTTGACGGGCAGATATGCAAATGCTGCCTTTTTCTGTAAATTTTATGGCATTTGATAAAAGGTTGATCAGGACCTGCCGGACCCTGAGGGGATCAGCTATGAGTGTTTCCGGTATATCCAGGGGGATGTCCAGGATTAGTTCCAGGTTTTTCGAGTCAATTTTATTGAGAAAGATATCGGAGACCTCTTCCACCACCTGGCGCAGAGAGAAGGGGATATTCTCCAGTTCGAGTTTGCCGGCTTCAATTTTTGAGAGATCCAGAATATCATTGATCAGTTCAAGCAGCGACTTGCCGGAAGAGTGGATAATCTCGAGGTATTCTTTCTGTTTTGTGTTCAGTTCGGTATCCATGACAAGGTCGCACATACCGATGATCCCATTCATGGGGGTTCTGATTTCGTGGCTCATATTGGCCAGAAATTCGCTTTTGGCCACGTTAGCGGCCTCGGCAGCCTCGATAGAATCTTTAAGGGCCTTTTCTACCTGTTTCTGGTGGGTGACATCGACAATGACCCCTTCGATAAAATCACCTTCTTTAAAAAGTCTGGCCGATAAAGAGATGTCCCGGCTGGATCCATCGGCCAGCTTGATATGGGATTCAAAGTCGGCCACGTTCCCGTTTTTATCTAATTGGTTGAGCAGTTCCGCCCGACGGTCGGGAGAATGAAAATCTGAAAGTTTACCGGTCTCAAGCAGGGCCTGGACGTTTTCAAACCCCAGGATATCGGCCGTGGTCTTGTTGGCGTTCAGCACTTTTCCATCTGATATGCGGGTGCGCAAAAGGCCCACGAGGGAATTATTGTAAAGGTTCCGGTAGAGTGTCTTTTTAGCTTCCAGCTCAATCTCGGCCCTTTTGTGCTGCTCCACTTCATGCTGGAGCTGCTCATTGATAACCCAGATGCCTTCGGTGCTCTCCTGGACGAATTGTTCAAGGTCATAACGATGGCGGGTGAGGGTAGATTCGGCCCGTTTCCACTTATCGATATCCCGAACAATTCCGGAAAAACCTGCCGTATGGCCGGAATCCCCAGGCAGTTTATTAATCGTGGTCTCGCCCCAGATACGGGTGTTGTCAATACCGACAAACTCGAGCTCTATGAGTACCTTTGCGGTACCGTCTTGATATTTATCGGAGCGGACTTTCTTGAATTCGGCATTAATCCTGCGCGCGGAAGCAGAAGTCACCAACTCGTAAATGGGGCGGCCCAGCAGCCTGGCGGGGAGATGCCCGGTGAATCGGCTGATGCCCGGACTGATGTAGGTAAACTTAAGATGGTGGTCAGTGGCCCAAAGGACATCCGGGTTGTTTTCAACCAGCTGTTTTTCTATATGATTACTCGATTGATCCAAATATTACACTCGCTTTAAGACCCCAAACAGGATAAACCCCGGCAGCGTCAGGCCCCTGTTTCAATAACTGACACTGTTGTTGATTATGAATCGCCTTCAGGATACGGATTTGAATTATTGTGCGCTTGATTACTGCATTTGACAATGAATGTCAATCGCTCAGGAGGCTAATCGATAGGTCTGGGAATTGGCACTGAGGGGGAGCGGCCGAGGTGTCGCGGCGGTTAAATGAGATTGTTGCAGGGGCCGCTGACAGCAGGCCGCTGTCAGCGGAATGGATCGGTTTTAAATGCAGCCGGTTATCAGGCGATTATCTGAGAGCCGGAATTAAAAGCGCTGTCCAGGGATGCAGCCATGATCGCCTCATAACCGCTCAAGCGGGCGATAATTTCATCATTTGCATCAACAAAAGTAAAATCCCCGGTCATCTTTTTGTCGGTGACCTGGGTGACCTTCAAGATAGCCCGGACGCCATCGCTTGGAAACCGGTTGCGGTACTGGCGGTAAGAAGCGGCGTAGCTTGGCAGCGATACACTTCCCCTGGTCTCATAGCACCAGATAATAGCCAGTTGAAAGGCGGAATCAAGCACCAGTGGATCGGCAATCCAGCGACTGCGCAAGGGGTCCGTTATCCAGTTCGCGGGGCTGGGGGCGCTGGAGACATCGGCAATCATGCCCTGGTCGGAATAGCCCGAAATACGGGTAATACCCTGCAGGTCGTTTCCGTGAAAAAGAATCTTTGCATAGACGTCTTTGAGCTTCCGATGATAGGGTTTGATCGCGATGTCCGCTTCACCGTTCAGCCGCGGCGGTGATACCTGCCGATCCGTGAGGATGGCTCTGGCACTGGAGTGAATGAATTCAGACCCGTCTTTATGCAGCCCATTTCTGATCTGCACATGAACCGCAAAATTGTTGTTTGTTTTCACGGTTTTGCCGGCCAGAAGACGGATCACTTTTTTTTCGGTATCGAGCTTGATGCCGCTGAAAAGGCGCATGTCATCCAGGCCGTGCAGATAGAGCCCGGGATTGTCGTGCAGCGCGCCGTGCCCGAGCCATTCGGCGATCAGGGCAAAGGGCACCACGGGTCGTCCGGCCAGGACATGGGAGGTGAGTACCGGGTAGCGTTCTGTGTCAACCTGGTGCTTTACAAGCAGGGCGAGATCGCTTTCCGACTGAACCGATTCTTTGACACCGCTGGCCGGATGATCCTCTTTACCAAAAGCGGTGCCTATGACGGTTTCCACCGGCGTCCCCGGCAGGGTTGCCATCTCCTGCAGCAATCTTTCTACACCGCCCGCCATGGGAATCAGGTCAACGCCCGCACGTTGAAATTCTTTCTTGAGTCCCGGAGTAACCATGCCACCGTCCCAGGGCCCCCAGTTGAGCGAAGCGACTTTGCAGTCGGGTGTGTCAGCCGCATACGCGCAGGCCAGTTTGTTCAGCACCTCATTGGCCATGGCATAATCAGCCTGACCCTGGTTGCCGACGCGGGCACTGACAGAGGAGAAGAGCACCAGGTATTTCAAGCCATCTCCTGCGGCCGCTTCCAGAAGGGATTGCAGGCCGGTGACTTTGGTGTGGTACACATTCTTAAACTGGTCCACCGTTTTATCGGTGATCAGCCGGTCTTCCAATACACCAGCGCCATGAATAAGAGCCCGGGCCGGGCCATATTTCTTCCGCACAGTGTTGAAAATATCCTGGATCTGGTCCGGGTTGCGAACATCGGCCGAAAAATAGGCCGCCTGCCCACCCGCGGCCTCAATGGCTGTGATGGTTTGCAGGATGGATCTTCCGGCAACGATCGATTGGTAGGCAGACTCAACTTCCCTGGGGCTCGCCTTCCCGCCAAACTGGTTTTTTAATATTGCCATCTTCAGGGCAGCTTCATCTGTAAGCGTGTGGCTCCACTCAGGTTCCGCCTGAGGCGCATTGGAACGCCCGATCAACACCGTAGTACACCTGGTACGGCCGGCCAAGGCGATGGCGGCTGCGGCTGTGACTCCCCGTGCACCGCCGGTCACGATGGCCACTTCGCCGGCGGAAAGATTCAACTTCCCTATATCCGGTTCGATTGCCTTGACAGACAGGGTATAACGGGCATCTGCGGTGAGACCGATTTCAACGGGAGTTTTCGTATCGGGTGTCAGGAGCTCGGCGATCAGAGATTGGGCAATGGTATTGTACCCCGACCAGTGGGGATCAATATCGAACGCAACGCAATGAACATTCGACCACTCGATGCCGGCTGTTTTAGCAAGACCCGCCAGACCGCCTGAGGCGGCGTTTTTAAGTTTGCCGCCCAAAAATCCGAAGGCGCCGTCCAGGCAGGTTACGGTGGCAAAAAATCCCTTTTCCCCGTTTTGTGCCGCAGTCAGATCAGAAGCGGCTGTCCGGGCCAGCTGGAAATCCGCTGCATGCCTGGTGGACACTTGAGACAATTCAAGGCCCGGATCAGCGTTTTCGGCTGTCAGAATCAGGCCGCCGCACGTATTCAACGTTTTTTCACCGGCGACAATTTTTCCGATCATCCGGGGTTCAATCAAGTTACTGGGGATGCCCCTGGCTGCAAATTCTGCGGCCAGCGCTTTAGCCAGGTCTGCATGCGCGGTGGTAATCCAGACGCTCTTTCTGTCAGGGAAGGGCAGATTGGAGCCCGGGTGTGCAGGGGTTTTCACCGCAACCACCACGCCTCGTTCCGGCAGCTTTGATTCAGGCCGGGCAATGGGAGATTCAACTGCGCCAGGCGCAGCGCAGGGTGCGTCTGCTTCGGTTTTGCCACCCGGTGTCGGCCCGGTCAGATAGTCTCCAATCTGTCCCAGGGTCTTCAGGCTGCCCATCAAATCAGGGCCTATCTGCGGCAGCCCGGGCATTTTGTCTTCCATGGTGGATAGAATTTCAACCCTTTTGATGCTGTCTATGCCCAGGTCGGATTCTATGTCCATCTCAGCGGTCAACATTTCCTGTGGATATCCGGTAAGCTGGCTGACAGTTTCAACCAGGGCCTGGCGGATTTTTTGTTCCGTTTCAGTGGAAGGAGCCTTTGTGTTCCCGGCCGGTTCGCGACTCGATTTGGCCGAGTCCGGGGCGGGTGCGCCTGCCAGGTAGCTTACAATCTGTCCCAGGGTTTTCAGGCTGCCCATCATGTCCGGGCCTATCAGCGGCAGGCCTGGCAGTTTTTCTTCAAGGGTGGAGAGGATCTCAACCCGCTTGATACTGTCAATACCGAGGTCGGCTTCAATGTCCATCTCGGGATTCAGCATTTCAGCCGGATAACCCGTCAGCTGACTGACAATCGTCAGCAGCGTCGGGAGAATTTCGACCTCCTCACTGGCCGTGGCAGCGGGTGTTTGGGCCGGTATCCGGGAATCAGGTGCGGGGTTCGCATCGGGTCCGCCTGTCAGGTAATCCACTATTTGCCCGAGGGTTTTCAAATCCCCCATCATGTCCGGGGTAACAGTGGGTAGTCCCGGCAGTTTTTCTTCGAGGGTCGACAAAATTTCCACCCGTTTGATACTGTCGATGCCCAGGTCCGCTTCGATATCCATGCCCAGGTTCAGCATTTCCGCAGGATAGCCGGTGAGCTGGCTGACCACTTCAAGCAGGGTTGCAGATATGGAGTTGTCCGCGGCCGGGCTGGCCGGCACCGGGGAATCTACCACGGTAGTTTCCGGGGTCGATTGGTCATAATCGACATTCGTTTGAGTAGCGGGCACGCTTTGGAGGGAGGGCTGTGTTGCAGCATGTGCCTCCATGTTTGCAACAGCAGGGTTTGCAACCGCGGGGTTTGAAAAAGCAGGTTCCGTAAAATCCGGAACTTCTACACTGGAACTGTCAGCAAAGCCCGCCAGGTGACCGGTGGCGCGCATCATCTGCTGCAGGGCCTGGCTGGCCTGTGCCTGGGTTTCCAGAAATTTCTGGTGGGTTTCGGCAGTTTTTATTTGCAAAGACTGCAAAGTCTGCATGCCTGCCTGAACGGTTTTGAGTGCCTGGGTAAGCTGCTGCGGATTTTTCGAATTCACGTTCATAGTACTTCCGGCCGGTGGTGTCTTCTCCACCTTTTTTGCCTCTCGGTAAACGGGTTGTCTGACAGGGGCTTTAACTGCTTGCTGTGTAGTCCCGGGCGGGTTTTGCCGGGTTGAACTGTCGGCGGCCATCTCCCGGGATGCCGACTGGCTGCTGTTGTCAGATGCATTGTCGGCGTTCGGGTTTCTATAGTTGGCGCCTGAAATGGGTATATCCATCACCGGTTTGCGTTGATCGCTGTCATGGCTTTCCCACTGGCCAAGATCTACGGTGTGTCCTGCGGCGGCCAGTCGGCAGAGAGCTGTGGCCAGATCTTTGAGGCCGAAGGCTTTGCCTGCAGAAGGGTCCATTGCGATGGCCTTGAAATCCTTTTTGCCGCGCAGGATCTGACGTACAAGGCCGGTGAGCACCGGTTTGGGGCCCACTTCCAGAAACGTTCGGGCTTTTGCGGCATACAAGTTGTTTATTTCTTCATTGAAGTAAACCGGGCTGACCAGTTGGGCACCCAGGATCGAACGGGCCTGATCGGCCGCATTGGGATATTCGGATCCCGTGGTGTTGGCAAAAACCGGGATGTCGGATTCGGTAAAATCAGCTTTGTTCAATGATTTTTCGAAAGGCTGTCTGGCATTTTCGACCAGGTGGCTGTGAAAAGCGGCTGCCACGGGTAGTTTGACTGCCCGAAAGCCTTGTTCACGACAGGCTTTGAGGGCGGCTTTTATGCCTTTGGAAGAGCCGGACAGGACTCCCTGGTTCGGGCTGTTGCGGTTGGCCAGAATCACATCTGTGTCCAGGGTGGCGAGCAGTTTTTCGATTTCTTCAAGCGGTGCCTTCACGGCCAGCATGGTGCCGCTTTCACCGGCGTCATTGTTCCCGGCGGCGGCCATGCAGCGGCCCCGATCCGCGGACAGGCCAAAGAGGGTCTTTTCATCGATTCGGCCGGCTGCAAACAGGGCGGGCAATTCACCATAGCTGTGCCCGGCCGTCGCTTCGGGCAGGACATTAAAGCGTTCAAGCACCTTCAGCATACCGAAGCTCGCAGCACCAATGGCTGGCTGGGCCGCATCGGTTCGACGCAGGTTTTCCTCCTGGCGGGATGCCTCCTTGCGGGAGCCGACGGGTCTGGGAAAAATCAGCTGGCCCAGCGGGGAACCATCGATATCAAGGCCATTGACCGCTTCAAACGCAGCGTGGACCTCTGGAAAACAACAGGCCAGGTCGCGGCTCATGTGGATGTACTGGCTTCCCTGGCCGGGGAAGAGAAAGACCAGTTTTCCGCTTTTAGGCTGACTGCTGAAAAAGATATTACCGGATTGCCAGGTTGCTTTTTCCCGGTTTGCTTCCATGGCGCTGTTTGCTTCAGTCAGCAAACCGGACAGGTCTGATTCCCGGTCTACAACCATCAGCAGCCGGCAGGGCGCAGCCGGATCAAAGGTGTTTCTTGTTTCCGCGCAGGCTTGGGAGGCATCTTGGGTGTTGGCCTTTTTTTCGATTTTCCGGCGAAATGCAGAAATTTGCTGTTTGATGGCACCGGTATCCGGTCCCGATAAGGCGACAATTTCAATGGAGCCGTCCCAGGCGACAGTTGTTTTTTCAGGGCGGTGTTCCTCAAGGACCATATGAAAATTGCTGCCGCCAAACCCGAATGCGGAGACGGCGGACCGCCGGGGGTGGCTGCTTGGCGCCAGCCACGGCCGGGAAGCGGTGTTAAGGTAGAACGGGCTGTGGTCCATATCCAGTTTTGGATCGGGATCATCGGCCTTGATGGTCGGCAGCAGGACTTTGTTGTGGAGCGCCAGGGTGGCTTTAATCAGGCCGGCAGCCCCGGCCGCAGCTTTGGTATGGCCGATGTTAGATTTAACCGACCCGATGGCGCAACCACCCGGTGGGTTGTTTTCACGGGTATAGACTTTTTTCAAAGCAGAAAACTCAACAGCGTCTCCTACCCGGGTGCCGGTCCCATGGGCCTCAACAAGTTCCACTGTGGCCGGGTCGACGGCTGCCGCCCGGTAGGCCCGGCGCAGTGCTTTTTCCTGCCCTTCGGCACGCGGGGCGTAAATGCTCTGAGATTTCCCGTCACTTGAAGAGCGCAGCGCCTTGATGACCGCATAGATCCGGTCATTGTCTTTTTCAGCATCGGCCAGTCTTTTGAGGACTATCAGGCCGACGCCCTCTCCCAGGACCGTACCGTCGGCGGTTTTTGAAAATGGCTTTGCATCCCCGGTGGGCGAAAGAATCTGCGTTTTCGCAAAACACATGTGCATGAAAATATCATTGAGGGCATCTATACCGCCCGTGATAACCATGTCGCTGCGTCCGGCTTCCAATTCCAGAATTGCCAGATTGATGGCGCTCATGGAACTGGCACAGGCTGCGTCGACCACACAGTTGGTGCCGCCAAAATCCAGGCGATTGCATATGCGCCCGGCGACCACGTTGCCCAGTAAACCGGGAAAGGAATTTTCCTGCCAGGGGACATAGCCCTCGGAAATACGTCGGACAACGGCAGTTGTTGTCTGTGCATCCACGCCTTCCGCTTCCAGGGCTTTGCGCCAGATTGGATGGCCCAGCCGGGCCCCCAGGGGAATGACCAGTTCCTGGGTTCCGGTGACCCCGATGATGACGCTCGCCCGGTTCCGGTCAAAATCTTTCTGTTCGTGATAACCCGCATCGCGCAGGGCTCTTTTGGCCGCGACCAGGCCGAGCAGCTGGGACGTGTCCGTGGCTTCAAGGGAGGCGGGCGGAATGCCGAATTCAACCGGGTCAAATGAGATATTCGGCAGGAAGCCCCCCCGCTTACAATAGACATGATCCGGTTTTTTGGGGTCCTCATTGAAAAAATCTGTGGTGGACCAATGGGTCGGCGGAACCTCATCGATACCGTCTTCAGCCCGGGACAGAAGGCGCCAGTAGGCTTTAAGGTCTTCAGATTTTGCAAACATGCCGGCCATTCCGATAATGGCTATCGGTGTGGCGGTGGTATTTTTTTTCGGGGTGCCCAAGGGTATCCTCACAAAAGCCATTTCGGCTGTAAATCGCTAAAATATTAACAGATCATCCTGTCAAAAACAGACAAAAGGATCTCATATAGCATACCAGTCCGCATAATGCCACTCATAAGGACATAAACATAACGCTAATCCTGGTGATTTGCAAGGATTGACAAAAAAAAAGATAGTTGCTAAGTCAATATAACAACCTATCAAGGGGGCTATGTGGTAAAATTTTATAATAACAGGGAGTTGTCGGAAAAATTGCATATCAATCTGGCCCGGTGGAAACGATGGGCCCGGGAGTTTTTACCACCTGACCCCCTGGCTGGAAAGCAAGCCGGCTATGCCCGGCAATACTATGTAGATGACGCCTTCTCGGTTTACATCGGCGGTCACCTGGTAGCCGAGCTCGGTTTTTCAATACCCCAAACCAGACAAATTCTTGCCAAAACGCGCGATTGGATGAAAGCCAGAGGTTTTCATTTTGATCCCCGGGGAAACAGACCGCCGCGCAAAGGTGTTGATAAACATGTAAAAAGCTATGTCATCTATATCCGGGTATCTGCAAATGAAGAACTCACCCTCTTTGCCAGGGGGCTCATTGGCCGTCTCGATTTTCAATACGAAGGCTTTCCGGTGACCAAAGAAATTTACGTGGACCAGGTCATTGTAGAGCAGGATGCAGTGGCAGGTGGATTGGCAATCCAGGGGACCAACAGAATTCTGCGAATCTCACAATTACTGACTCAATTCAAAGAGACGCTTGATCCTGAAGGTGATTTTTTCCCGGGCTTATCCGCGGATTAGGGTTCGCGCAAAACTAAGTTCGCAAATTTTCAGGGTTCAAGCGCTCAATCAGCAAGGCGCAAAAATTAAGAAATATCGGGCATATTTCGTATTTTTGCAACGCCGCTGATTGAGATGGTTGGGCTTTGAAAATGTGAAGTTATTTTTGCGCGAGTCCTTAGTTTCGATGCCGGAACCAGCCGGCTTGCGCGCTATCCTTGCTGAAACACCTAAACGGGATCAATAATATCGTTGTGGAAGGCAAGCACCGCATCATCGTCTGAGAGAATATAGGCACGGTTGGTTTCCATCCGCCGGCGGGCTTCATGTAAAAATATCCGGGCTATTTTCTTTTTCCGCTCAGAAAATCGGGCGTCCCGGGCCAGCAGGCAGGCCAGGATTGTGTCTGTGGCCATGGAGACGAGCCGGGCGGCATGAAATTCCTGGTAGGCTTTATCCCGCCGGGCCTTTACGTGCGCCACGGCATCCTCGAGATCTGCACGACACGCGGTGGCCCCGGTAAACAATTCGGAGACCTGTGAAAAATCATTTTCAGCTGTACAAAGATCGAACCAGTCCCCGGTCACACCGCCCATAACACCGCCGATGGCAGCCACCACTTGAAGCTGGGTAGTGCCCTCATAGATGTTGGTGATTCGGGCATCGCGATATAGGCGCTCCACTTCAAATTCGCAGGTGTAACCCACGCCGCCGTGGATCTGAATCGCCTGGTAGCACACCTCGTTGGCCAGTTCGCTGGCAAATGCTTTCACCAGGGGGGTAAACAGGGCTGCCAGGCGATTATAACGCTTCTGTTCATCGCGCAGGTCGTCGGCCTGGTCCGGATAACGTTCGCTGCGCTCCTCAAGGCCTTCTTTAATGTCCACGATTTTGGAGGTTTCATATAGAAGGGAGCGAGCGGCTTCTATGCCTGTCAGCATGCGCGTCAACATTTCAAATATGGCTGAAAATTGACGGATCGGCTTATTGAACTGAACCCTGTCACGGGCGTAGCGGTCAGCTTCCCGGTAAGCGGCCTCGGCGATTCCTACGGCTTGGGCGGCGACACCGGACCGGGCGCCGTTCATCAGGGACATGGTGTACTTGACGAGACCGAATTTTCGCCGGCCCAGCAGCTGGGCCGGGGCGTCATTAAACTGGAGCTCACAGGTGGGAGACCCATGGATTCCCAGTTTGTGTTCGATCCTGCGGATCGTCAGGTGCTCATCACGCTCATAAATGAAAAGGGAAAGCCCCCTTCCGCCGGCCGTACCCTCTTCGGAGCGGGCCATGACCAGGGCGACATCGGCACAGCCGTTGGTGATAAAGCGCTTCACCCCGTTCAAATACCAGTTTCCCTGGGCATCCTGGCGGGCTTTCAGCATGACGGTCTGCAGGTCCGAACCGGCATCGGGCTCTGTCAATGCCATGGCACCGGATATGGCTCCGGTGCTGAAACGGGGCAAAAACTGCTGTTTCTGTTCTGCGGTTCCGAATTTACAGATCGTATCGGCAATTTCCTGCAGGCCGAAGAGATTCATTAAAGATGCATCTGCGCGGGAAATGATCTCGATCGCCATCGAATAGACGGTTTTGGGGATGTTGAGCCCCCCGTATTCGCGGGGCAGGGTAAAGCCCATTAAATCCGCTTTTCTCAAGCGGTCAAGCGACTCGATTGTCCCCGGAGCGAGGCAGACCTCTCCATCTTTAAAAGTAGCCCCGGTGCGGTCAACCTCGGCCGCGCGCGGTTGAATAATGCGACCGGCTATTTCACCGGCGATGTCCAGGACCCGTTCATAATTGTCCAAAGCGTCGGCCAGGTTGCGCGGTGCTTCCGCAAACGTATCCTTGCCGGCGAAGTCGTCTTCCTTCAAGGCCACCACCCGACCAAGGTCCATGTGCTGCAGATGGAACTGAATGTCCGGATTGTCGCGATAAAAATTCTCCACTTCACTCCTCCGCTATAACGTATGCAGCAACGTTTTTCCGAGATTACCGTTGCTTTATGTTTCGCATGGCAGGCTTAAGATTCAGCCCCTCCGGATTTATAGGCTTTGATCATCTCCGGGATTACCTGCATGACATCACCGACGATACCATAATGCGCGATATCAAAAATAGGCGCCTCCGGATCTTTGTTAATGGCAATAATTCGCATGGACTCGCTCATGCCGGCCCGATGTTGGATCTGGCCCGAAATACCGCAGGCTATGTACAGGTTCGGCCGTACGGTTGTTCCGGTCTGACCGACCTGGTGGTCCACCGGCATCAGACCGCTGTCCGCCACGGGCCTGGAAACCCCGACTTGCGCACCGATGGTGGCCGCCAGTTCTTTGACCAGAGCGATACCCTCCGGGGTGGCTGCGCCCATGCCTGCAGCGACGATGATCCTGGCCGCCTTCAGATCGACATCTTTTATCTTGCGTACAATATCGACCACGCGGGTTGGAAAATCTTCCGCGGTGAGAGTGCACGGCTTTTTTATAAGGCGGGCATTTTTTGAGGGGTCGGGCGGGGCCATTTTCATTACCCCTTCGCGAACGGTGGCCATGCTGGGTGAACTCTCCGGTGATACAATGGTGGCGACGATATTGCCTCCAAAAGCCGGGCGGATCTGCAGAAGCGTCTTTTCATACAGTTTCTTTTTGTACTTGTGGCTACCTATTTTAAGGTCCGTACAATCGGCAGTCAAGCCGCAGCGCAGGGTGGAAGCAACCCGTGGTGCTATGTCTCTGCCCTGGGTTGTGGCTCCGAAAAGGACGATCTGGGGGGACTGTGCTTCTATCAGCCGGGCGACCAGTTTGGCATAGGGCACCGACGTAAAACGAACCAGCCGTTCATCCTCGATATAAAAAAGAGTGTCACAGCCGAAGTGCCCGGGACGCTCCAGTTCCTCTGAAAGTCCCTGGCCCAGGATGACAGCCTGGACCTCGCCGCCGGTATCGCGGGCCAGTTCAGTCGCCTTGCAGACGAGTTCCAGGCTGACATCGGCAATGGTGTTGTCGTTTTGCTCCAGGAAAACCAATACATTGTTTGTAGAACTCATTTAGCCGGTCTCCGTGATACTGCATTTTACAAAGAAGAATTCAATGCTGATAAAATGATGCCTTGCCTTTGGGTACAAAAATTTTGACCCCGCCGCCGGCGGTACAGTCTTTCATCCCAGAATGTTGTCATCGATCAGCTCCTGCATCAGGCCGGCGATATCAGCGGGTTTGTCCGGGATTTTTTTTATGTCTGTGGCCTTCAGGACAACGTTTTCGACTTTTTTGACCTTTGTCGGTGAACCGGACAGGCCGCAGCGCTCAGGGTCTGCCCCGATGATCTCTATGTCCCAGCGGCGGATGTGGGTGGGCATGACGCAGGCGTCCGTGTCGTTCCCTGCTTCCTGGTCCAATTCAGCCTGGCAGTGCAGGCATTCCAGGGATTTTAGGGCCATGACCCGCTTGGCTGAGAAAGAGCGCGGCTCATTTGCCTGGGATGAAATTGTCAGGAGCACCGGCAGAGCAGCCTCCACAGTCTCCTGGCCGTTTTCGAGCGAGCGTACAGCCGTAACCGCTGCGGTGTTGAGGCCCTTGATTTCCGTGGTGCAGGTCACCTGGTTGATATCCAGCTTTTCGGCGATCTGGGGGCCCACCTGGGCGGTATCTCCATCTATGGCCTGGCGGCCGCACAGGATCAGGTCATACTTTCCGATTCGATTGATTCCGCAGGCCAGCGCGTATGACGTGGCCAGGGTGTCTGCCCCGGCAAATTTTCGATCTGAAAGCAGCACAGCCTCGTCAGCACCGCGGTAGAGACACTCTTTTAACACGGTTTCAGCCGACGGTGGGCCCATGGAGATCACGGTCACGTGGCCGCCGTGGATCTCTTTTAGAGAGAGGGCTTCTTCCAGGGCATTAAGGTCTTCAGGGTTGAATATGGCCGGTAGCGCGGCCCGGTTCACGGTACCGTCTGCTTTCATGGCCTGCCCGGAAATGTGTTTTGTGTCCGGGACCTGTTTGACTGTGACGATAATGTTATACGGCATGGGACGGTCCTTGGGTTTCAATAGTTACAGAGTTGAAAGTTACAAATCCAAGTTTAAAGGCTCGCAGGTTCAGCGGTTATAGATCACATTTTTCCAGCAGTGCTACAATTTCATCTAATGGCAAAGGTGTGAATGTATCTGCCCCGGCCGGCAACGGTACACCCTGGTTTCTGAGCCAGGCGCCCCTTGTGACCAGGCAGGCGCCAAAAAGGAGGTTCAGGGCGACAGTTACGGTCTGCCGGTTGGTTTGTTCCTCCAGGCAGCTGCCCATTACCCAGGCATTAAATGCGCCCATGGCCGGTCCACACCAAATCTGGTAATCCAGCTGCCGACTCGCTTCCCCGGTGACAGCCCAGCGTGACGATCTGCCCAGGTAACTGCGGAAAACCAGGGCCATCTTGTGTCGTGGGTCTCTGTCTGCCCGGTCGATCTGAGCGGGGTTTCGTTTTTCAAAAAAAAGTCGGGTCTGCTGCCATTCCTGATCAAAGCTTTGCCTGAAGAAATCACGCTCCAGCACAAGCCGTTGATTTTCAGGAATTTCCGGATAACTGTCGTAGTTTCGATAGAGATCGTATAATTTGGCAGCCCGGACCGGGAACATGGTGCCCCTTTTCAGAACCTGAACCTTGACACCCATTTCAAACATGTCTGCTGCCGGAGCCATAATGACATCCGCCTGGCCGGCTTCCTGCAGCATCGTACGCACCGTATCGGAGGTTCCCGATTCAACACAGGCCTGGTTAATTGTTCCGGTCAGTACATACGCCGCCCCCATGGCAAACGCCGCCGCCGTGGATTCCGGCGTTGCGATGCCGCCCCCCAGGCCGACACACAAAGGGCGGTCATAGTTGAATTTGGCGGCCAGTTTGTTTTTAAGAGCTACAATGGTCGGAAAAAGAGCCAGGGCCGGACGGTTATCGGTATGACCGCCCGAATCGGCTTCGGCCGTCATGGCTTCCGCCATGGGGACAAGGGCGGCCAGTTCCGCCTCTGCGCTCGACAGTTTGCCCCGGGTGACCAATTGGTCTAACAGCTTCCGGGGGGGCGGTGAAAAAAACTTTTCCGCAACTTCAACCCTGGAAATCTTGGCAAACACCCGATTGGGGCAGACAACCTTTCCACTGGAGTCGCGGTGAATACCGGCCACCCGGTACTGCACCAGCGGCAGGGTCATGCGCAGGTAGGCCGAGGCGCTCACAAGGGTAACGCCCTTTTTAAGATAGAGGTCCACCACACCCTGTTCCAGCTCTGGATCACTGGGGCTGTGGATCAGGTTGGAACCGAAGGGGATCGCCTCCGGCAGCTGCTGCAGTCTGTCTATGGCGGCCTCGACAGTGGCCAGGTCCAGACCGGCGGAACCAAAAAAACCTAGCATGCCTGCCTTACCCACGGCGGTGACCATTTCGACGGAAGTGATGCCGTTGGCCATGGCACCGGTGATGTAGGCGTACCGGAGGCCGTAATGTTCCTTGAAATAGGTATCGCCCAGGTCTTCCGGCCTGAGGGGCGGGGCGTATCCGGCCAGGGGCAGGGAGGTGGGTTCGGAAAGGGTCTCCGTACCCAGACTGGCGCGGCCACTGGATGTTACCGCGACGCTGCCATCTGTCATTTCCACGGCAAAAAGGGGGCGGTCCGGCCTCAAAAAGGGATTTTTACGGGCATCTGTGGATTGAACCAGATCTCCATGTGTACCCATCCAGTGTCCCAAAGGCTGCGTTGCTTTCCCTGTTTGTACCAAAATAGTTTAACTCCTGTCAGCCGAAATGAATTCCTGTAAAGTTTTGAACCGCGTTAATTATTCTATTTCCCCGGGTCTGTCAACAGGTACCCTGCCATGCGAAGCAGCATGATTAGCATTACGTAAACGTTAATAATAATAATGGAAACAGGCTGCCGGCATTTTACCCACGCGGATGGAATTTAGTATGTATCTCCCTCAGCCGTTCAGTGGCCACGTGGGTATAGATCTGGGTTGTGGC
>CAZWPX010000065.1:0-26468 GCA_964636125.1 uncultured Desulfobacterales bacterium
GAAATCCTCGAAATAGCTCGCTATTACTGCGGTTTCAAAATTGCTCAAGCCTTGCACCACGATAGGCACTTGCTTCGCGACGCCCTGAACCAAAATCTACCATTTGTGGACAGACACACGTTAAGCGCTTATTTTAGCATTGTTTTGGGAGGCTGCTGTGTATTCAAAAATCCTGATTCTTCGTTTTCCGAGAACAGAAGTTCGCAAACCCATTGTCTGTTCTCTCGCCCGAGATTTTGACCTGATCTTCAATATCCTGAATGCCACCATCCTGCCCAGAAAAGAGGGGGTCATGGTGCTTGAGTTATCCGGCGTCAGGAAAAATTTCAAAAAAGGCGTGGATTTCCTGAAATCACAGGGTGTTCAAGTTAAAAATGCCTCCCAGGAAATGAAACGCAACAACCGTAAATGCACCCACTGCGGCGCCTGTACCGCCGTCTGCCCTACCGGTGCCCTGGCAGTAACCCAACCGGATATGCGGGTAGAATTTAAACAAAAAGCGTGTAGTGTCTGCGAATTGTGCGTCACAGCCTGCCCCTCCCGAGCAATGGTCGCGACCCCCATCAATCAATCGTTTTTCAAATGAAGGGCCCCACCGCGGTTGCGCTCAGCGGCGGCGTGGACTCGCTTGTAACCGCCTATCTACTGCGCAAGGCGGGTCACGATATCATCGGACTGCACTTTCTCAACGGTTTCGAATCTCACTACATCGACACGGTCCAGCCACTGGAACCACATAAGGCAAGCCTGATTGAAAATCCGACTGCAGCCGGGTATGGGCACCTTCAATCTGCCCTGGAAGGTATGGCGGCCAGCCTTGAAGTGCCGGTTAAAATAGTTGACTGTGCAGCGCCATTTTACAGCCTGGTCATTGACGATTTCCAGCAGGCGTATCGTACCGGCAAAACCCCCAATCCCTGCATGGTGTGCAATAGGCGTATCAAATTCGGCATATTGCTGACCGCCGCGCATGAACTGGGCGCCCGGCGACTGGCCACCGGGCACTATGTCCGCACCTCACAGAGCGCAGACGGCCTGACGCATCTTATGACAGGCAAAGACCCGCAGAAAGACCAGGCCTATTTTCTGGCCCGCCTGACGCAAAGCCAGCTCACCCAGGCTGTTTTCCCCCTCGGGAGTATGCACAAAAGTGCGGTCAAGGCCCTGGCCGCCCGGCAGGGCCTGCATCCACTGGCAGACCGCGAGAGCCAGGATATTTGTTTTATAGACAACCAGGCCTATGGCCGGTTCCTGGCGGATCACCTTGGATTTAAACCGCAACCCGGAGATATCGAAGATCTTTCCGGCAATCGTATCGGCCAACATGAAGGCCTGCACCTTTTTACAGTCGGCCAGCGCCGGGGTATCAACTGTCCTGCCAGTGAACCCTATTATGTCTGCCGCCTGGATACCACCCGAAATGTGCTCGTCGTTGGTCAAAAAGCGGATCTGTTAGCATCCGGCTGCACGGTAGACAGAATTAACTGGATCATTCCGCCTGGAGATTCTACCCTGCGGCTGCAAACCAGGGTACGCTACCGCAGCCCGGCCGCGGATGCCACTGTCACATTGTCCGGCCCTTCGGTAGCACAAGTTCGTTTCGATCTCCCCCAATCAGCCGTCACCCCGGGTCAAGGGGCGGTATTTTATCGTGGCGATGAGATCCTGGGGGGAGGCTGGATTGAGAAAGTTGAATAAACTTAATTAATTGAGTATAAATTCGAAACAAATTCAAATGCCCACATTCATAATAATTACATTGGGTTGCAAAGTAAACCAGTACGAGTCTGCTGGTCTCGAAGAGGCGCTGAAAGCCCGCGGATGGGAACAGGGCACAGGTGGTGAGCCGGCAGATGCCTGTATTATCAACACCTGCACAGTGACGGGCAAAGCATCCATGCAGGCCCGGCAGGCCGTTCGCAAAGCCGTCCGCACCAACCCGGGCGCCCGCATTGTGGTGACCGGCTGCTACGCCCAGACCGAGCCGGACGAACTAATGAAAATTGAGGGTGTAACAGCGGTCATCGGCCAGGGCCAAAAGCCCGACATACCGAAATTAATTGCAAAACTCAACCAGCCGGATGCTAAACCGGTTGGTGCGCACTCAGATATCCGCCTTCAAAAAACATTTAACAGCCTGCCGGTCACTGAATTCGGCCATCGAACCCGCCCTTTCTTGAAAATCCAGGATGGCTGCGATGCCTACTGCTCCTATTGTATTGTCCCCCATGCCCGTGGCCGCAGCCGAAGCATGCCGGCCAACAGGGTTCTTGAAAGCCTGCTGCAGTTCAATGCAGCCGGCTACCGTGAGGTTGTACTTACCGGCATCCATTTGGGATGCTATGGCCAGGACTTTGACGCGCCAGGCAGCCTGTTGCAGATCCTTGAACGGATTGAGGCCTCCGAATTCAGGGGCCGGTTGCGCCTGAGTTCCATAGAGCCGCTCGAATTGTCGGATGACATTATCGCCCTGGTGGGGTCATCGGAAAAATTTTGCAACCACTTCCACATTCCCCTGCAAAGCGGCGCCAATGTGATCCTTAAGCGTATGAAGCGACCCTATACCGCCGAAATTTTCAGGGACCGGGTGGCTAAAATCGTCACCACCATTCCGGACGCGGCTATCGGGGTGGACACGCTCATGGGCTTTCCAGGTGAAGACACACAGGCGTTTGAGGAGACCCGCGCACTTATTCAGGAACTCCCGGTGGCCTATCTACACGTTTTTCCCTTCTCGCGCCGGCCGGGGACGCCCGCATATAGCTACACCGACCAGGTCCCGCCGCCGGAATTAAAAAACAGATGTGCCGACATGCGAGCCATCAGCCTGGGTAAAAGGGAGGCATTCTATCGACACAATACAGGCCGCCGGAGTGAGGTGCTAATTGAGTCATTGAGAGATACAGCCACCGGTCTTTTAAAGGGCCTTACCTCGAACTATATCCCAGTACTGGTCGCCGGCGACGATGATCTTAAAGAGAATTTAGTTGAAGTGTCGATTGATAGTTTAGATGATAATATTAATGTATACGGTACTTTAATTTAATTCTGATTCTTTAGAAATCAGCACACTTGAACCGGTCCTCAAGGTGAGGTATAGATTGACAGTGCAGAATAACTTCACTTCAGGCACTTGTAACATCCCTTTTGGAGTAAATATGGCTGTAACACCTGGAACAAAAGGTAAAAAATTAGGCCGCTATGATGTTATCATAGCCGGTGCCGGCCCGGCTGGACTTTTTGCAGCCTTTTACCTGTGTGAGAACTCGGACCTGAAAGTGCTGCTCATCGATAAGGGCAAACGGCCGCAAAACCGTAAATGCCCGATAAAGGATGATCTGACCTGCGTCAAATGCAAACCTTGCAACATTTTGAGCGGTGTGGGTGGGGCCGGACTCTTTTCCGACGGTAAACTCAACTACATCCACAAGCTTGGTAAAACAGACCTGACCGAGTTTATGCCCGCCTCGGCTGCCCGGGCGTTGATCGATGAGACCGAATTGATTTTCAACCGGTTCGGTATGAATGCCCCTGTGTACCCTTCTGACATGGAAGCCGCCCGGCAGATCAGGAAAAACGCGAAAATATACGGCATTGACCTGCTCATTATCAAACAAAAGCATCTCGGCAGCGACTGCCTGCCGGGCCACATTGCCGAAATGGAAAAATACCTTAAAAACAAAGGTGTTACCATCCACACATCCGAGGAGGTAAAAGATGTACAGATTGCCGGCAACCGGATCAGGGGTGTTGTCACTTCCCGCGGCGCCTATAAAACTGAAAATGTGATCCTGGCGCCTGGCCGCGTGGGAGCCAGCTGGATGGGAAAGCTGGCCCAGAAATATGATATCGGGCTCAGTCAGCGCGGCATCGAGGTCGGTGTGCGGGTGGAAGTTCACAATGAAATTATGCAGGACCTGTGCAGTATCGTCTATGATCCAACTTTTTTTGTACAAACCAGTAAATATGATGACCAGACCCGGACATTCTGTACCAACCTGGGCGGTTTCGTGGCCCTTGAAAATTATAAAGACTTCATATGCGTCAACGGCCATGCACTGCGGCACAAAAAGTCTGAGAATACCAACTTTGCATTCCTCTCCAAGGTTGTTCTCACCGAACCGGTTACCGATAACCAGGCCTACGGGGAAGCCATCGGCAGCCTGGCAACCCTTATCGGAGGTGGGAAACCTATCCTCCAGCGCTTCGGGGATCTCAAACGGGGTCGCCGGAGCACCTGGAACCGGGTCAACAAGGGTTACATCGAACCGACCCTGACCAAGGTGGTCTGCGGTGATATCGCCATGGCCCTGCCGGAAAGAATCCTTACCAACATTATCGAGGGGTTAGAGAAACTTAATTATGTAATCCCGGGTGTGGCCAACGACGAGACCCTGCTGTACGCACCGGAGATCAAATTCTTTGCCACCCAGGTCGAAACAAGCACCGATCTCCAGACAAGCGTTCAGGGGATGTATGTGGCCGGCGACGGACCGGGTGTGGCCGGCAACATTGTATCGGCGAGCGCCACGGGCCTGATACCGGCCAAGCATATCATTGGACACCAATCAGGCGAAAACTGAAACTGACGCGGAGAACTGCATGCAAAACGACTCGAAAAAAACCCCCGCATTTACCATATCCCAGCTGGCGGAAGAGTTTGATATCAGCACCCGTACCATTCGTTTCTATGAGGAAAAAGGACTCATTGCCCCCAGGCGTTCAAAAGGGAACCAGCGTATTTACAACCGGCGCGACCGGGCCCGGCTCAAACTCATTTTGCGCGGCAAGCGCTTTGGCTACTCCCTTGATGAAATCTCGGAAATGATGGGGATGAACGATATCGACATGAACGAGGCTGACCAGATCCGCAAGGCCCTGGAATTTGGGGATCGCAAATTGCTTGAAATTCAGACCCGAATGGAGGAGTTGTCCCTCCTGGAACAGGATATCCGCTCGGTAAAGAAGAAACTGGTCTTTCGGTTAGCGGAGATTGAGCCTGTTTAGTGCCCCTCCATGATTTCCAATCATGGAGGGAAGACGTTAGCTTTTAGCCATTAGCTTTTAGATTAAACGTTGTAAATACAGATATTTAACTAATAGCTAACCGCTAAAAGCCAATCTCTCCATCCTGAAATCTTGGATTTATGGATGGACACTACTTTATCCCCCTTTCCTCCTTGATTTTTTCGTAAGCCTCCTGGATCTCCCTGAATTTTTCAGCCGCAAACTTGGTGAACTCCTCGGGCAGCCCTTTAGAGGCAATCTTGTCCGGGTGGTATTCACCCACGCGTTTGCGATACTGCCTCTTGATCTGGGCCTCCGGATCACCCGGCGAACAGCCCAGGATGGCGTAATACTTATCGACATCCTTGATATGCCGCGATCTGATCTGCCGATAATGTTCGTCGCTGAAATTGAATATGCGCACCGCCGCGAGAACCAATTTTTCCTCGCCCGGGCTCAT
The DNA here is from genome assembly GCA_964636125.1 of uncultured Desulfobacterales bacterium. Taxonomy (GTDB): domain Bacteria; phylum Desulfobacterota; class Desulfobacteria; order Desulfobacterales; family CAJINA01; genus CAJINA01. The sequence goes on from CAZWPX010000065.1 coordinate 5,468, forward strand.
GCTGCCATCGGCAAGCGACACCCGCAGCATGATATCCACCATCAGGTCGAGCATTTGCGGCTGCCCGCTGAATTGTCCATAAAACTGGAGGGCAAAGTTTTCAAAGGTTTCCGGAGACTGGAGGGCGGTCCGAAAGATATTCATGGCCACCTGCCGGCTCTGGGGGTCCAGATTCAAGTCATAAAGCATGAACTTCTCAATGGAGTCGATCTCAGATTTGGATACCCGCCCATCGGCTTTGGCCAGTTTCGCCAGCATTGAGAAGGCTGCCACAAAGAACATAAACTGGGCCTGCTCCCCGGGTAATACACTGGACGGGCCGCCTTCAAGATATCTTGCATCCGTCTTGTCAAAGGCATGCCCAAATGCCGCACCGGCTACTGCCCCCAAGGGTCCCAGCAGGGCAAAACCGATGGTTCCCCCGACAACCTTTCCGATAATACCCATGTGTATGTCCCCCTTTGATCTTAAGCCGTGCGTAGTATGTAGCTGAAATCAACCCGAAGATGCCTACAGGTCCGGATTGTTCCGTTGCCAGACAACCTGATCTTTGATTTCATTGAGGATAAAATAGCGTTTCAGGCTCCGGGCAAGCTCTTCCCGTGTCGGCCTTTCTCCGGTCACTGCGGCAATAAAATGTTCCATTTTTTCTACTGCTTCAACGATACAGTGTTCAATCTCAGCCATCGTGCCCCCTGTTGCCCGCCCAGCATAGCCATTTGCGATTAATTAATCAAGCCGGCCAAAAGATGCCGCCCTAATGCATCTTGCCCAGAGGCCCTTCACAGGGGGTAGGTTTTGGCTCGGAGCAAGGCTTGAGCGCTTTTGCAACCGCAGGCATAGCAGACGCTATGTCGAGGATTGCACAAGAGCGAAAACGCCGCTCCGGGCCAAAAGATGCCCCCTGTGAAGGGCCTCTACCTGGATTTATTGACGCCTATGCGCCCACACATCCCCTCCACCGGACAGCGACTGCAAAATGGTGACACCGGCCGGCAGATCACCTGGCCGAAAGCCACCAGAATTTCATTGTACCTGACCCAGTATTTACGGGGCAGTTTTTTACGCAGGGCCAGTTCAGTCTTATCCGGATGGGTTGTCTGCACATAGCCAATCCGATTGCTGATTCTGTGAACGTGGGTGTCCACGCACACACCCTCTTTGCCAAACCCTTCGATCAGCACCAGGTTGGCGGTCTTACGTCCGACACCGGGCAACTCCAATAATTGTTCAAGGGTATCCGGTACCTTACCCGCATACTGTTCAATTAAAATGGTGCTGATCTGTTTGAGCCGCTTTGCTTTGGTGATGTAAAATCCTACCGGATAGATCAACCTGCTCAGCTCTGCCTCATCAAGGTCCAGCATCTGCCGGGGTGTTCGGGCCCGCTCAAAAAGGCGTGCCGATGCGACCGCAGTCACCTCGTCCTTGGTCCTGAGGGACAGGAGCGTTGATACCAGAACCTCATAAGGCGTTGCGCCCTTATTAGCCAGCAAGGTAATCACAGGTGCCTGCCAGTTCATATACTCCCGGCTGAGAATCTCAACAAATTTGTTGATACTGAATTTTTTCAAGAGGCACCTGTTTCACTATGTGCTGGCCGGAGAAGAGGCATTGCTGGAAGGTACAGGGTTTTACGCTGCGGACATCCCGTCCCCAGGGGGCATCGGTTTATTCAGCACTGCCCGCATAGCAGTTCACCTGCCGGACAGTCGCAACTGTCCGGCAGAAGATACTTGCATCCTGCAAAAGATACGAAACGTTTAATTTTTAGGATGACATTCCACACAGCCGGTGGGGCCGGTTGCCTGGAGCTGGCCTTTAATGGAACGTTTGGAAAGTTCCAAGGACTTGTTTTTATTCTTGATGGTCTTATGACAACCAATACAGGCCTTGTGATATGCTTCTTTATAATACTCAATCTTGGAGCCTTCTTTGGATGCCTGGAGCTGATCGTGGCAGCCGGAGGTCATACAACCCATGTCATCATCCCCATACTCCCAGGTGTGATGGCACTCTTTGCAATTGATTTTGAAATGTACTGAATGGGGGAAATCGACCGCAGAACGTTTGGCTTCAACATCCTGGGGGGCAGCCAGTTCGATGCTGCCCAGAGGAATACACATATCGTCTGCAAATGAACTGGAAAAACAGACCACACTCACCAGCATCATACTCAACAGGACCACCAATACTCTGTTCATCCTCTTAAACCTCCTCATGAATTAATAAAATTCGCTGATCGATTCCAAATGACCTGAACCTAACAGACCGGCGCCTCAGCGCTGCCTGGAGAAAGCACCCATACCGACACCGGAACGTCGCCCGTGCACGAACGGTGACAGGTTGACCCACTTTCATTATAAAATTACGTCCATTCGTGCAACCACTATTTTGTCTGAGCGCTCTTTTTCATTGTGTGCTCTTACTGGGAGGCGGAATTGCCGTTCTGAAAAAGGAACGGCTTCCGCAAGCGCTGTCACCGGGACTCTAATAGCGGACACCGGTGAATGGCTCGACGATGAGATCGAATTAAATCTGCAACCAGGAACGCTGAACCTTTTTTCGTTCGACCGTTTTCGCCCCCGGCCTGAAATTGAGGTTGATTGATTTGGCTTATTCTTTTAGACTGTAAAGTTGAACCTGCTGCTCTATCTTTCGCATCTTTAACGGGTGGCGTTCTAATCAGCTCATAACCCACGATTTATCGGCAAGGGGAGGCCATGCCCGACAATAATGATCCTGTAAATAGATTTCTGCCCCGGGACACTGCTGCAGAAGAGATCAATTTTGACAACCTGTCAAATAACCGGCGCCTCAACAGCCTGCTGAAATCCGTCCTGGGCGAAGTCAAGCTGTACGCGGAAGATCAGATCAAGCACATTAAGCAGCTGACCCAGATCGGTCTGGCACTTTCTTCTGAAAAGGATATCAGCAAACTCCTTGAAAATATCGTCGTCCAGGCGCGGGATCTGTCTAATGCCGACGCGGGCACCCTGTATATCATGGAAGATGATAAAAAGTTCCTGCGATTCGAAATTCTCCAGAATGATTCAATGAACATCCGTATGGGCGGAACCAGCTCCTTTGAGATTACCCTGCCCAAAGTTCCGCTGTATGCTGACAACGGTCAGCCGAACCATGCCAATGTCTCATCCTATACCGCTATCACCGGCAACATCGTCAATATTCCGGATGTATACGAGGCCGAGGGTTTCGATTTCACCGGTCCGCGCAAGTACGACCAGTCAACCGGCTACCGCTCAAAGTCCATGCTGGTCATCCCCCTGAGAAACCACGAAAACGACATCATCGGCGTTCTGCAGCTGCTCAATGCCCAGGACCGGGACACCGGTGAGGTGGTGGCCTTCTCACCCGAGTATGTGGACCTTATCGGCTCACTGGCTTCCCAGGCAGCGGTGGCGCTGACCAATACTTTGCTCATCCAGGACCTGAAAGACCTGTTTCAATCTTTCATCCGGAGCATTGCCACGGCCATTGATGCAAAATCACCCTACACCCGGGGGCATATCGACCGGGTCGTCGAGTTGACCATGATGATTGCCGAGGCCATCAACGAGGCCGCCGACGGCCCTTTCAAGGACACTTTTTTTAACGAGGACGAAATTGAGGAGATGCGCATCGCGGCCTGGATGCACGATGTCGGTAAAATTACAACCCCGGAACACGTGGTCAACAAATCCACCAAGGTTGAAACCATCTTTGATCGTATCCATTTGGTTGAAACCCGGTTCGGCCTGATTGCCGAGCAGATTAAAGCGGACTATTTGAATCAAAAACTTCAAATGCTGACCAAAGGGCCGGTTGAGTCGCCCGCCCTAGATGCCGTTGACCACCAGTGTGCCCTGACACTGAAGCAGTTAAATGCTGATCTGGAATTTGTCAAATTATGCAATTCGCCGGGTGAATTCCTGCAAGATGAGAGTGTTGCCCGGATCCGGCAGATTGCCGCACAGACTTATTTTTTCAATAGCGCCGAAACGCCTTATCTCACTGCGGATGAAGTTGAAAACCTCTGCATCCGCAAGGGATCCCTGACCGCGGTTGAACGCGACAAAATCCAGGACCACGCCACCATGACGCTTAAAATGCTTAAAGAGCTGCCCTTTCCCAAAAAGTATGCCAACGTCGCTGAATACGCCAGCGGCCACCACGAAAAACTCGATGGCAGCGGCTACCCGCGGGGACTCTCCGAAGATCAGCTCTCCCTGCAGTCGAAAATTATGGCGGTGGCTGACATATTCGAGGCCCTGACCGCCAAGGACCGGCCCTACAAGAAACCAATGAGACTCTCCCAGGCCATTAAGATCCTGGGATTCATGGAAAAAGACAGGCACATTGATTCGACGGTGTTGAATATTTTTCTGAACAACGGACTGCATATGGATTACGCACGTTTGCAGATGAACCCTGATCAGATTGACATTTAAGGAGCTATCATGGGCGCAGACAACCTCGTATTTCTTGAAAATCTGGAGTGGTTTGACGAAACCGGTGCCGAGCTTGTGCACCGGCTGCCGGAAAAAGGTTCCGGTGAAATTAAATTCGGTGCCCAGCTGACCGTCCGGGAAAGCCAGGCCGCCATCTTTTTCTACAAGGGCAAGGCGGTAGAAGCCTTCAGGGCAGGCAGGCATACCCTGAAAACAGGCAACATACCCATTCTAACCAAAATCCTGAGCATCCCCTGGGCAATGAACAGCCCGCTGCGGGCCGAGATGTATTTTGTAAATCTCAAAACCTTCACCAACCTGAAATGGGGAACCCGCGACCCGGTGGCTTTCAAGGACTCCGAGCTGGGGCTTATCCGCCTGAGGGCCTTTGGCATTTTTAATCTCCAGGTGTTTCAACCGGTGCTCTTTATTAATCGCCTGGTGGGAACTCAGGGGATGTATACCACTGAAGAAATAGAGGAATACCTTAACCGGGTGATCGTCTCACGCTTCAATGACTTCATGGGTGAAACCATAGATTCAATCCTCAACCTGCCCGCACGGTACGACGAGCTTTCCGAGGCCCTGACCAAACGCCTCCAGGACGATTTCAGCCATTTTGGCCTGCGACTGACGCACCTTTACATGAATTCAATTACGCCGCCGCCGGAAGTCCAGGCGGCCATTGACGATCGCAGCCGTATGGGTGTTTTTAAAGATATGAATAAGCTCATGCAGATGAAGGCGGCCATGGCAATGGAAAAAGCGGTCGAATCTGACTCAGGTGCCGGCGACGCCATGGGAGCCGGCATGGGTTTAATGATGCCGGCCATGTTCGCGCAATATTTTGCCGGGGCCAAACCCTCCGGCCAGCCGGCGCCTGCCGAAACACAGGCTGCCTGCCACGAATGCGGGAGCGGTATCCCCACAGAGGCCAAATTCTGTCCCCAGTGCGGTCACCAGCAGCTTGTGTTCACCCAATGCACAAACTGCGGAAAGAATCTGACCCTGAATGCAAAATTCTGCTCCCGCTGCGGCCATAAAGCCGATGAAAAACCGCAGCCGTGGTTCTGCTCACACTGCGGTGAAGAAAACCTGGCGGAGGCGATGTTCTGCAACCAGTGCGGGGAAAAACATTAGAAATGGCTTTAAAGCCTCCCCATGCGCCCAATCTCTGCGTTGGGCGCGGGTTTCAAATCCTCGAAATACAATCGTATTCCTCCGGTTTAAAACCCACGTCCGCCTTGACCTTGAACCCATGGTGAGGCTTTAAAACCATTTCAACGCACATGATTCGAGGCTGAAAGGTGAACTGTCATCAATTTCTGTATTGAACATCAATGCCCGCAGTGCGGCGCCCCAATTACCCTGGAAGAGACCGACCGGCTGCTCGCCTGCCCTTTCTGCAAGGTCAAGTCCTACCTGATGTCACAGCTGTTCTTCCGGTATATGCTGCCCCACAAGGCCCCCGCAGACAAACAGCTTGTCTATGTCCCCTACTGGCGCTTCAAAGGTATGATTTTCTCCAGCCTACCCCAGGGCCTCAAATACAAGTTCATGGATGCCAGCCAGCAAGCCCTTCAATCCGAACATTTTCCTCTATCTCTCGGCCTGCGCAGTCAGGCCATGAAACTCCAGTTTGTTACCCCGGACACCCCGGGTCACTTCATCAAACCCCTGATTCCATACAAAGACGTCATGGACCTCTTTTTAAAAAAATCCAATGCCGCCTTGAATGCAAGCACCCTTTATACCCAGGCTCACATTGGTGAATCAATCAGCCTGATTTACGCCCCTTTTTACATTGATGAGCATGTGTACGATGCCATCCTCAACAAACCGGTACCCGCCATTGGTGAACCGCCCGATATTACGAATTTTGAAGGGGGGCGTCCAAGCTGGAAAATACGATTTGTGGCCACGCTGTGCCCAGCCTGCGGGTGGGACCTGACAGGTGCACGGGATTCGCTGGCACTGACTTGCAAAAACTGCAACTCGGTCTGGTACCCTGGAAAACAAAAATTTCAGCAAACCCGTTTTGCACACATTCCGGGCAATTTTGAAGACCCGGTCTACCTGCCGTTCTGGCGCATACGGGCCAAAATAGAAGGCCTTGCACTTGATTCTTACGCCGACCTGATAAGAATTGCCAATTTACCCAAGGTAGTCCAGCCGGAGTGGGAAAACAGGGCCTTCCGGCTCTGGTCTCCGGCTTTTAAGGTACGCCCCCAGACATTTCTGAACCTGATCAAAAATACAACCTTGATGCAGCCGGGAAACAAGGCCTCTTCGAAGCTTCCAAAAAGCGCCCTTCATCCTGTCTCCCTACCTGTGTCAGAAGCCATTGAAACGCTCAAAATCAACCTGTCCGGTTTCATAAAACCCCAGCGAAATCTGCTGCCGCGCCTGCCTGAAATTCAAGTGCAGGCTTTGAGCTATATCCTTGTCTACATTCCTTTCAAGCGAGGCCACCACGATTACGTCAACCCGGACCTCAAGCTGTCGATAAACCGCAATCAGCTTTCTCTGGCAGGGAATTTATAGAGGCAACCTTTCTTGACGCATCCGGTGGGTACTGCTATAGGCCCGTGAGTAAAGGAGATGTTAGCCGCAGGCTATGTTTTCTCGCCTTAAACAAATTTTCAAGGACGGCAAAAAATGATGCGAAAAATAGCAGTTCTGGCCGGAGACGGCATTGGCCCGGAAGTCATGCGGGAAGCGATAAAAGTTCTTGACGCGATTCAGGAAAAATTTTCACTTGAATTTCAATACACCGATGCAGATGTGGGGGGCTGCGCCATTGACCATCATGGTCGGGCCCTTCCGGATGCCACGCTGGCAGCCTGCGAAGCAAGCGATTCTATCCTTTTTGGCAGTGTCGGTGGACCGAAATGGGAAAAACTGCCGCCGGAGCAACAGCCGGAACGCGGAGCCCTGCTCCCCCTTCGAAAACATTTCGCCCTTTACTGTAATTTGAGACCAGCCAAAATATACGCCTCGCTTTCGGCTGCCAGCCCTTTGAAACCCGAGATTGTCGGGGACGGTTTCGACATCCTGTGTGTCCGGGAACTGACCGGCGGCATCTATTTCGGTCAGCCCAAAGGCAGAGAAGGCAGTGGCCCTGGAGAAAAAGCCTATGACACCATGGTTTACACCCGGTCCGAAATCGAACGTATCGCACGAATGGCCTATGAAGCCGCCCGCCTGCGAAACCGCAAAGTGACCTCCATTGATAAGGCCAACGTGCTGACAACCATGGTACTCTGGCGGGAGGTGGTACTGGAGATAGCCAAAGAGTACCCCGATGTTGAGACGGACCACATGTACGTGGACAATGCGACCATGCAGCTTGTTAAAGATCCGCACCAGTTTGATGTCATGCTTTGCGGCAATATGTTTGGTGACATCATTTCGGATGAATCCGCTATGCTCACCGGCTCCATGGGTCTGCTGCCATCGGCAAGCCTCAATGAAAACAGGTTCGGCCTGTTTGAACCGGCTGGCGGCAGTGCTCCGGACATTGCGGGCAAAGGCATTGCCAATCCCATTGCCCAGGTGCTTTCAGCAGCCATGATGCTTCGATATGCATTCGAACAGCCCGCGGCCGCCCAGGCGATTGATGACGCTGTCTCCGCTGTGCTCGATTCAGGGGTCAAAACCGGCGACATCACCGCCCCCCATGAGAAACCGGTTAACACATCGCAAATGGGCGATGCAATTGTTGCCAGGATATTGCAAAGTTGACAAAGCGCTCTTTTTTTTATAGAAAATGATCAACACTGTCTGGTTTTCTAACTACCGCCCTCAAAAAACAGGAGTGATAAAAATGGCCTCATCACTTGAATGCCCGAAATGCGGACACGCCAACCCGGCCGCATCCGGCGATTGCGAAAATTGCGGTATTACCTTTGACATTTTTACAACCGAACAGGACAAGGCCCGGCGTGAAAAGGAAGAAGCCGAAAAGGCCGCGGCCGCTGCGGCTGAAGAGGCCAGATACAAGGTCAAATGTTTGAAGTGCGGCCACATGAACTCTCCCATCATCGACGATTGCATCAAGTGTGGTGTGATATTCGCAAAATGTTACGAGTCCACAGAGCAGGAATTGAAGGGCGATCCCCAGAAAGCCGCCGAGCTTGAAGAGTTGCTCCAACTCATAAGCCAGCATGAGACCCTGAAGGCCGAGCTTCTGGAAAAACAGAAAGCCGAGGCAGCCCGAAAAGAACAGGAAGAGCGAGAACGCCTGGAAAGGCTGCGCCGGGAGCGGGAAAAACAGGAAGCCCTGCGCAAAGAGCAGGAAGAGAAAGAACGTTTAGAGGCTGAGAAAAAAGAAGCCGAAAGAGTCCGGCAAGAGGAGAAACGCACCCGCGAAGCTGAAAAAAAGGCGGAAGAAGAGAGACAGCGCCAGGAAACACTACGCAAAGAGCAGGAAGAGCAAGCCCGCATCGCCGCCGAGAAAAAGGAAGCAGAAGAAAAAAAGCGCCAGGAAGAATATGAGAAAGAACAGGAAGAGCTGAAAAAAGAGCAGGAAGAGCTCAGGAAAGAGCAGGAAGAGCAAGAACGCCTGGCGGCCTTAAAAGAACTCGAAGAAGAAAAAAAGCGGCAGGCGGAAAATGAGCGTGTGGAAGCGGAGAAAAGAGAGCTGGAAGATAAGGAACAACAGGAGGCAACCCGATTGGAAAAACTGAACCAGTTGCTGAAGCCAAAGGCCAACGTTAAAAAGCTCCTCAAACCCTATATCGGTGAAATCGTGGGTATGAATTATGATATGCCCACAATTGTCAAGACCGTTAAGCTGCTCAGTGTCAATGACGACTACTTCAGTGTCCATCTAGAAAATGACGACACAGTCTTCTCCTATCCTCTGCGCAACATTTTATCTGTGGCCGAAAATGTGGACGGCATTACAACCGGAGGTGGAAAAAACAAGGGGACTTTCCTGATGATCATCAAGGTCTCTCACCGAATGGTTTAAATCAGTGTCCGTGCACACAACCTTAGGGTCTACCTGGCAAAACTATCATGAGCGCCTACCTCTTCTATGACCTGGAAACCACGGGACTGAACAGGGCATTTGACCAGGTCATCCAGTTCGCGGCAATTCGAACCGACAGGGCTCTCGAGCCGCTGGAAGAACACAATATCAAGATCCGGTTAAGGCCGGATATCATCCCCTCCCCCGGTGCCATGCTTACCCATGGCATCCCCATTGAGGACTTGGCTGCAGGACCCTGTGAGTTTGACGCCATGGCCACCATCCACCGCCTTTTCAACACACCCGGGACGGTTACCATCGGTTATAATTCCCTGGGTTTCGATGACGAGTTTTTACGATTTTCCTTCTACCGGAATCTCCTGCCGCCCTATACCCACCAGTATGCAAATGGCTGTTATCGCATGGATTTGCTTGCCATGGTGGTGATCTATTGGCTTTATAACCGGGAAGTAATTCGTTGGCCCGATCACGAGGGTCAACCGTCTGTGCGGTTGGAGCACCTCAACGCCCTGAATGATCTGGCCGAAGGACAGGCCCATGACGCCCTGGTTGATGTCAAGGCCACTGTCGAACTGGCTCGCCGCCTGCAGACCGCGCCGGCTGTATGGGAATATTTGGCCGGCTATTTCAACAAAGCCACTGATATCCGACGAATGGCGGCCCTTCCGGTTACCTTTGAATCCGAAACCGGCCAACACGCGCTGGGCCTGATGGCAACCAGTGCCATGGGGTTTAAGAACAATTTTCAGGCCCCGGTACTTTCTATTGGGGATTCCCACGCCTATCGCAATCAGACGCTGTGGCTGCGCCTTGATCGGGCTGAGCTTCAGGAGGCCGAACCGGAAACCATCGCCGCGAACACCTGGGTTATCCGCAAGAAAGCCGGGGAACCCGGCCTTATCCTGCCGCCGCTCGAGCGCTATTGGGAAAAAATCAGCCCCCAACGCCAGGAAATTGTCACCGCCAACTTAAAATGGCTCCGGGAAAACCCAGCCCTTTTCAGGGAAATTGTACAGTACCACGCAGATTTCCGTTACCCGGTCATTCCGGATCTCGATGTGGATGCCAACCTCTACCAGACCGGTTTCTGGTCCAATAACGACCTGGAAATGTGTCGCGCCTACCACACATATCCACTGGAAAAACGAATCCCCCTGATCAAGCGATTTAAAGAGAAGGGCCTGCGTGATCTGGCAAAGCGCGTCTTATTCAGAAATTTTCCGGAAAGCGCTGCGGCCGCCGGCTTGCAAACCGAAACGGCAGCCTTTATGCGCAAAATCGCCCCACCACCCGGCGAAACAGGTTTGCTCGATTTTAGGGGTGAGGAACGCAAGACACCTGAGCGGGTGCTTGCTGAAATCAAAACATTGAAAGCCTCCGACGATCTCGGCGACAGGCAGCAACACCTGCTTGAAACTCTTAAAACCTACATCAAAAAGAATTTTGCCCCCCGCTGAAACGATAGAAGCTATCATACCATAGCTTCAAACACGTATAACGCACTCACCCAATCTGCCATCAATCTTGATGATAAGCGCGTTTTCCAAGCGGACATGCTTCACAAAAGTACCCTCGGCCCGGATTTCCAGACCCTGCAGCCGCCGCCAGTCCAAAAAGTCCGCCTGATTCTCGTTCACCGAAATATAGGGAATGCCCAGCGAGGTAATATTCTGGAAAAAGTGGGATCCTTGCGACGGGTCGGCGTTCAGCTGCCGGTTCCTGATTTCAATCATGGCCCCGACGCCGGAGATATCCTGCCACTGGACAGGCACACCCAGCCACCTGTCCGCCGACCCCCATCGCCCGGGACCAATCAGCAGGTAAGGCCGCTGGGCTGAGACCAGCGGGGCGTTGAAATTTCCGACCTCCCTGGCCATCTGAACAGTCATCCCTGAATCGAAAGTGTCAGGGTCGACATAGAGGATATCGCGGATATGGGTATATTGGCCGTTGCCCAGGGCCTGCACCGAATGGCAGAAGGCGCCCGCCCTATCCTGCGGACCGATGTCAGTATCAATCGTTTCAACACCGGCTGCCATGGGGCGCATTTGCAGAAAGTAAAATTCCGTACGGACTTCTTCCCCGGCACCCATATTCACGGAAAATTCTATTTCCACCGGACATCCCATCCCCTTTCTGCCCAAAGACAGCAACTCTTTGAGAAGGGGTGCCAACGGAAATGCATCATCGTGCAGGACCCGGCTGAAAGTTAAAACCCTGGGACCTGTGGGTGCTGTTGTCTCCCGGATGCGATGATCATTGACAATGTATGTTCCAGCCAGAAGTTTCAGCGGCAGTTCATCCTCAGCCGCATCGATATCCCTTTTGTCAAGATTTGAGTCCCGCAGGTACTCCAATTCTTCCGGGTAGCCCTTTATCTTGAGCGCGTAAAAAGAACGCTGAGAATTTTTGAGGATATCATCCACCGTTGAAAACTGGGGTAAGATATCCGGATACCCGGGGCAAAAACGCAGAACACGCTCGCCTTCCACCACGGTTTTACCCAGGCCCATGGCAATATGCGCAATTCCGTCATCGGCTGCCATGCGTGATACGGGGTAAAAATTATGGGATTGGGCCACCCCGGAAAGGGTCGGATAGAAATAATCACCATAGGCGTCGCCAGCCAGTTTCTGGACAATGACCGCCATGGCCTCTTCCTGGGGTTTGCCGGCAGTGTTGCGTGAAAATGCCCGGGGGCCTTCATAATAGGTCGAGGCATAGACAAGTTTCACGGCGGTTAAGAGATGATCCAGCCTGCGCTGCAGGTCATTAGAATTATTTGGAATCATATAAGTTTCATACAGACCGGCATAGGGCTGAAACTGGGCATCCTCCAAAAGGCTGGATGACCTGACAGACAGGGGATAGTCCACCTGGGACAGGTAGGCACGCAGATCTTCTTCCAACCACAGGGGTATGCGCGCATCCAGGAAAATACGGGTTACCGCCTCATCGCTATGTCTTTCAGTGGCCAGATAACGCAACCCGTTGGCTTCAACGAAATCTTCAAAGCCCCTGGTGGTAATGACCAGGGTTTTGGGTATCTTGATGGCAACCTGTTTGAATTTAGAATACAGGTTCCCGCTCTGCTGCAGCAGGGCAGCCATGAAAGCCAGCCCGCGGGCCTTCCCTCCGATGGACCCGGTTCCAATCTTCACAAAATCCATGACCGTTGCGTCGAAGGTCTCTTTTTTAAACCGTGCCACCACACCTTTTTGGCGCAACCGGCGCATGGTCTGGATGCCGGCGGCCAGGTATTGCCTGATTTTGGCCGCCGTGTCATAATCGGCCGTAGTTGCATTTCTGAATCTGGAAGCCAGGGCTATTTCAGATCGCCCCATGATCCAGTTTGAAAAATGGTTCCGGCTGGCATGATAGAGGATGCTTTCATCCGGAACTTGATTGAGTTTGGTCTGCAGTTCCCGCAAGCTGGAAGCGCGGTCGATGGGCTTGCCTTCCGCCGAGCGGAACACAAAATCCCCAAATCCCAGCCGCTTCAGGAAAAAATCCCGAATCTCGGTGAGCAGAAAGGGGGAGTTCTTGTCTAAAAAATCCGCCGAGATTTCCTCGGCTCTGAGCTGGTTCTGTGGCTCAGAACTGAGCAGGAGCAGGGGCAGATCAAAGATTTCTTCCCGGACCCGCTTCAGGAACTTAAAACCGGCACCCCCCTGCAGGCGCCCATTTTTAGGAATACGCGTATCAGATATAATACCGAATATATAGGATTTGTATTGTTTATAAAGGGCCAGGGCCTCGTCGTAGCTTTCCGCCAGCAGGATTTTGGGCCTGGCCCTCATTTTCAACAGGCGGTGTTCCTCATTAAGGCCTTCCCCCAGAACCGCCTGGGTCTGGCACACGACCTCCTTATAAATTAACGGTAAAAACCAGGATTGGTATAAAGGTGAGTCTTCGACCAGCAGCAGGACCCTGACTTTGGCTCGCTGTGTATCGAACGCCACATTGAGACGGTCTTCGGCATTTTTAACCAGAGCCAGCAAAAGATCTGAGTTTCCCGACCAGAAATACGTTTTATCGATACCGCGGCAGTCCCTGTTTTCGGGCACTGGAAAGATGCCGCGGGGGCTATGGGCCAGGAGGATCACCGGCAGATCCGGCTTTATTTTTTTTACTTCAAGGCCAAATGAAAACGCATCCATACCATCAAGATGCGGTGTGGTTAAAACCATATCGACTTTTTTTGCAGCAATGGCTGTCAGGGCTTGATCCGCACTGGAGATCCGGGTCACACGGGGAGGATGACTGAGATTCAGGCCACTGTATTCGTTTATAATTCTTGATGCAAGACTGCCGTCTTCTTCGAGGATGAACGCATCGTAAGGGCTGGAAACAAGCAGGATTTCCCTGACCTTCTTGGCCATCAGTTCATGGTAGATTCTAAAATCCGAACTGAACTCACCAGCGTCTATTGTCTCAACATTGTCCATAAGGTATATCGCCGCCTAGACCGACACGATGGTCTTAAAGTAATCGATGGTAGCCCCCAAGCCGGCTTCCAGGTCAATGCGCGGTTCCCAGTCCAGGTGTTGTTTGGCCAGTGATATATCCGGCTGGCGCTGCAAGGGGTCATCCTGGGGGAGTGTCTTGAATATGATTTTTGAATCGCTGCCGGTCAGGCGAATAACGGTTTCAGCCAGTTCAAGGATGGTGAACTCTCCCGGATTCCCGAGATTGAGGGGGCCGGTGATTTCGTCCGGCGATGCCATGAAGCGGATAAAGGCCTCTACGAGGTCATCCACGTAGCAAAATGAGCGGGTCTGGCTGCCGTCCCCGTAGACGGTTATGGGTTCATTTTTTATGGCCTGGACAATAAAATTAGACACCACCCGGCCATCGTTGGGATGCATGCGCGGACCGTAAGTGTTGAAGATGCGCGCCACCTTGATGCGCAGGTCATGCTGGCGGTAGTAGTCAAAAAAAAGCGTCTCCGCGCAACGCTTGCCCTCGTCATAACAGGCGCGGTACCCAATGGGATTCACATTGCCCCAATAGGATTCTGTCTGGGGATGAACCGCCGGATCTCCATAAACTTCGCTGGTGGAAGCCTGAAAAACCTTTGCTCGCACGCGTTTTGCGAGGCCGAGTACGTTAATGGCCCCGTGAACGCTGGTCTTGGTTGTCTGGACCGGGTCAAACTGGTAATGCACGGGCGATGCCGGGCAGGCCAGGTTGTATATTTCGTCCACTTCCACATAGAGGGGAAACGTGACATCATGGCGCAGCAATTCAAAATTCGGCCGGTTCAGGAGTTGACTGATATTCTGCTTGCTCCCTGTAAAAAAATTGTCCGCGCAGAGAACATCATGGCCGGCAGACACCAGGCGATCACAGAGATGCGATCCCAGGAAACCGGCCCCGCCGGTCACCAGGATTCGTTTTTGAAGATGGTCCATTTTGGCTCCTATAGTTTTTAAAATAAATCAGAACTAATCCCCGAAACCATCCGGATTGTGTTTGTGCCAGTTCCAGGCTGTGGCGATGATTGTCTCCAGATCCGGGTATTCCGGTTTCCAGCCCAGTTCCTGCCGGGCCAGTTCTCCCGATCCGACCAGTTCAGCCGGGTCACCGGGCCGTCGCGGACCTATTTGGGCCGGAATATCCTGACCTGTGACCGCGCGGGCTGTGTCGAGCACTTCCCTAACAGAATAGCCCTTTCCGTTCCCGAGATTGTACTTTGCAGAGAACTTTTTGTCACCCCTCATCTGTTCCAAAGCCAGCAAGTGAGCCTGTGCAAGGTCCTCAATGTGAATGTAATCACGAATACAGGTACCATCCGAAGTGGGATAGTCCTCGCCATAGATGGTTAACCCATCTCTTTTCCCAAGTGCCACTTCAAGGGCCAGCGGTATCAGATGGGTCTCCGGTGAGTGGTCTTCACCAATACGGCCTTCTGGATCAGCACCAGCCGCATTGAAGTAACGCAGACATACGGATTGGATACCATGCGCAGCATTGAAATCATCAAGGATTTGTTCCACCATGAGTTTTCCCCGGCCATAGGGATTAATGGGTGCTTTAGGGTGCGTTTCAGTCATAGGTATCTTGACCGGCTCGCCATAAATCGCGCAAGTTGACGAGAAGATAAACTTTTGAATACCGCTTTCCACCATCTGTTGCAGCAAAACGATTGGTGCAGCTACATTGTTGCGGTAATAATTGCCAGGGTCAGTCACTGACTCCCCCACGTAGGCAAAAGCGGCAAAGTGCATAACAGCCTCAATCGCGTATTGGGAAAACAGGTCTCGCAATAAGACCCTATCATCCATATGGCCCTCTACAAGAGGCCCCCATTGCACGGCCTGCCGGTGCCCACGGGCCAGATTATCCAGTACAATGGGCGTATAGCCTGCCGCATGAAGGCCATTGCACATGTGCGCGCCAATGTAACCGGCGCCGCCGACAACCAGAATGTTCTGTTTCAAACAATACCTCCCATAGCAGATATATAGTTAGTGCCAATCCATAAATTCAAGATTTCAAGGTGGCGCTATTGGCTCTTAGCGGTTAGCGATTATGTGGCATACTGTACCCCAGCGTTGCGACTGTCATCAGTAGCAGATCTAAGCGCGTTTTCAAATAGGAATATGTTGATAAAACTGTGAAAAATGTTATAAAGAATTCATTTTGATTTACTTTCGCCCTTACGGATAACTGGTGACAGTCGGCAGGAATACGCAACAGTGCCCAGACACGATCAGACATATACCGACATGCATAAAATCAAAAGAAGAGATTTCCTGAAAGGAATCGGCGGAATAATATTGACAGCCGGTATGGTTTCGAATGCATACGCCGAGGAGGATGAAGAGTCCTGGTTCTGGAACTGTGCGACCGGAGAGGATTGGCATGTCAAAGACTACCTGTACAAGATGAAGCACTTCAATGATCATCACCCTGATGATGTTTTTCTCTCCACACAAGACATTGAAACCCTGGAAACTTCCCTGGAAAGACTGAAAAGACTGCAGCGAACGGTTGGGCATGGCAACTTTTACCTTCTCAATTTTGATGAAGCCTTGAAAATCGCCCGCAACTATACTCGCGTAGGCAGATTTACCGCCCGGGAAATTACATTTCTGGAACGAATTTTCTACGAAGACAGCGTCACCTATGGTTTTTTGGGTGAAAAGCCCATTCAGAATCTCACCGATCGAATCAAAAAACAATCGGTTGTTAAAGTGCGCCGTACGGGCAACTACCTCTATAAAGGCCTACCCCTGGAAACCTATCAAAAAATCCGCGAAGATATTGGCAACGAGGTAATTTTAACATCCGGCGTTCGCAGCGTCATCAAACAATTCATGCTGTTTTTGGGCAAAGCCCATAACAGCAAAGGCAACCTGTCCATGGCGTCGCGCTCACTTGCCCCCCCGGGATACTCATACCACGGCATCGGCGATTTTGATGTGGGCCAGGTTGGCTACGGCATTGACAATTTTACGGACAGATTCGCGGACACGCGCGTGTTTAAAAAACTCAAAAACCTGGGATATATCCAGTTCCGCTATCAACACGAAAACCTTTTCGGTGTCCGATTCGAACCATGGCACATAAGGGTTCTCTCTTGACCATGCGTGCGCTTCTTCTGCTGGTACTGCTCTTAAGCAATACCGCCGTTTTTAGGATAGATGCCGCATGGGGCGCGTCTTTAGATTTTACGCTGCACAAATTGGATTCCGGGCGTCCGGGCGGCGTTGTCCTTGTGGTGGGCGGTATCCAGGGGGATGAACCCGGCGGTTTCAATGCCGCATCCCTGTTGGCAACCCATTATAAGGTTACCAAAGGCGGTATCTGGGTAGTTCCCAATCTCAATTTTTTAAGCATCATCAAACGAACCCGGGGCGTTTATGGCGACCTGAATCGAAAGTTTGCCGAGCTTCCGGAGTCGGATCCCGAATACCCCACCATCGCCAGAATCAAATCCATCATCACAGATGAGCGCATTGTGGCCGTGCTAAACCTGCACGATGGCAGTGGTTTCTTTCGCGACACCTATATTGACGACCTGCGCAACCCCAAACGGTGGGGGCAATGTGTCATCATTGATCGACGCTGTATAGACGCGGATCATTTTTCCGATCTGGCCGGAATTGCCCGCAACGTGACCGACAACGTGAACCGGTTTTTAATCAAAACAGAACACAAACTGCATGTTCACAACACACGCACCCACCTGGGCAATACTGAAATGTCCAAAACCCTGACCTATTTTGCCACCTGTCATCGCAAGCCGGCCTTTGGCCTGGAAGTGAGTAAATCATTCCCCACCCACATTCGGGCGTACTACCACATTCGCATGGTTGAATCATTCCTGGAAAGAATGGGGGTGCAGTTCGAGCGCCGCTTTGACCTATCCCCGGATGGAGTAAAAGACGCCATTAACGGGAATACCGCATTGGCCTTCTATGACCGCAGAATTTTATTGGATGTACGCGGAGCACGTAAAAAGTTGGGCTTTTTTCCACTCAAAAAAGATACCGACATATCTTTTACGGCCAGCAATCCACTCATTGCCGTGGTCAAATCTGAGAATACCTACCGGGTCTTTCACGGAAATCGTCGTATGACCCGCATTCATCCTCAGTACTTTGAATATGACTCCAGCCTGGCCAACTTGCAGATGAATATAGACAACATTGATACAGAGGTTAAACTGGGCAGTGTCGTCGGGGTGGACAACAAGTTCATGGTGAAACCCATTGAAGGTTACCGGGTCAACATTATTGGCTTCACCAAACAAGGTGTCCGTAATGAATCAGGTATCCCGGTGGACCTGGCCAACATCCGTAGAAAGTATTCCGTCGATAAAAAAGGGCGTGTCTTTCGCGTGGAAGTATACCGGCAGGATAAGTTTACCGGTATGGTCATGGTTAACTTCGGCATCCCATCCGGTTCTCAGCGGCAATGCATATCCTGTGTGATGCAACCGCCGGCAACCATGGCGGAGCCCATCGATATCTCCAAAGCAAGCACACCAGCAGCCAAACACTCAGGCGCCTCCTGAGAACCTGCTATTTTTGCACGCACAGCAAATGCCAACCCACGATTCGAAATCATGCTATTGGCCATTCGCCGGTACCAATTCAACCCGGCGGTTCAACGCCCGCCCTTCGGTTGTATCATTACTGGCTTTAGGCTTTGAGAAACCGTACCCCACTGCCGTCAAGCGGTCTCTGGCTATTCCTTTCCCGATCAGGTAAAGGACCACAGCCTTGGCGCGGGCCTGGGTAAGTTGGAGGTTGTACTCGGCTGAGCCTATGTTGTCCGCATGCCCCTGTACCTCTATAATAAGCTCTGGATTCTGTTCAAGTATCTTTGTGATTTCATCGAGGGGACCGAAAAAATCTGGATTTATCGCTGATTTATTGTGACCAAACATCGCCGCCCTGATCACCCAGCAGCCGTTGGGATCCGCATGCACCCCGGCCGGTGTATTGCTGCATAGATCTTTGGCGTCGTTCACCCCGTCTCCGTCAGTATCGCTCATTGGGCGGCAACCGGTAATGTCGGTCACAAACCCGCACTCAGTTTCCGGGCATTCATCACGTGGATCGGGAATGCCGTCACCATCAAGATCGAAAATCGACTCGGCCCCATCATATTTCCCGGCAATCAGTTTCTTGACATTGAACTGAATGCTGGCGATCTTGCTGACACAGACCGATATTTCGTGCATGGAATCAGGCTGTATCAACATACGCTCCTCCAACACATCCCCCTTGAACTGGCTGCCGTTATTGAGCGTGACTGTGGCCGCCAGTGGACCGGATCCGAAAAAGCCGATCCGGCTGAAATAATCGCTGTTAATATTTTTTTCAGCGTATTCTGTTTTGACCGTCAGGCTGGTGTCCTGCAGACGGCCGGAAAACTTATCCCCGTTGGCCATAAAAAAAAGGGTCGTGTCTATTTCTTTCGTCTCACCGCCTTTATCGAATTTCATGGCCTTGATTTCAGCTTTTTTAAATTCCAGGCTATGGCCGGCAGCTGCGGAGAATTCCAGGCTGTCAAAGAGAATCGCCCCCGAAAAATAATCATTATTGATGGTCTGAATTTCATCATCTAACATTTCGTTGCGACTGGTAAAAATTCCTAATATCCGCTCAGCATTAATCCAGAGGGCACCGTACGGCGTTTTTATTTCAAAATTTCGATTGAGGATTTGCCCTTGAATAACATCGCCGTTCTTCAGTAAAACCGTATCGGCCTGGCTCACGCTGGCAAAAAGAAGGCTGGACACTATCAACATCACTATGGTTCTAAACATGCGGCGCTCTCCTTGGTATCCGTACTGCATCCTGTCGGATGAAAACCCGGTTTTAATGCTCATCTGCCTGAAATATGACGCATTTACACGGGTTAGGCAAGCATATTTTTTTCCTAAATTTGAACCCCAAAGAAATGCCTGAGTCTGCCTGTTTACGTTGATTATATTGACTTATCAATTGGTTATGCTAAGTATACGTAAATAGAAGTTCAACATGTAAATTCAAGCCATAAGATACCATATGAAATTCGCTCGAGATATCAACACCATTCTTTGCGATGACATCCGAAACGAGGAAGGCAACAAAAAATCGTTGATGGGCGTCTACCTGGATAATTATGTGATCCCGAAAACCGGGATCAGCATGCCCAAGCTATGCCTTGCGATCTTTTTCAACGGCATCAAAGACCTGATACCGCCCCTGAAGATTACGTTCTTCAACCCGGGTTACGATCCAGTCACGATGGGGATGAAAGCCCCGCAGCTGCCCGACATCAATTCCGGTGTCAGCAGTGCCAACCTTGGCATTATCATTTCCCCGTTCCGAATCAAGGCTTGCGGCGAGGCACGGTTTGAACTCAACTTTGGAACCGAAAGCGCGCCCGAGATTATCCACCGGTTTACAATCAAGACATTTGACGAAGCTGTCAAGCCGTGAAGGCAGCTTGCGTTTTGCCAGCACCCGCAACAGCTTAAATACTTTCCGGGGTCTCGCCCGGCACCAGGGCAGGTACATGGCCATGCTTACCGAAGCGGACGCTCCACGGCGGGGGGATTTGGACGGCCGGGGCAATCTGTCTCAATCAGGTCTGGTTACTTTCTGTATATTTTTCTTGGAAACGTGCCTGGACCAGATCGCGTTCATGGGGCACATACTTGATCTACAGGGGCTGATGGACCGGATCCATGGGTATGTGACATTAAGAGGCCAGAAGATGATCCCTACCCTGCCGCCGTTGAAAGCTGAAGCGAGGCATCTTCTGCGTGAGGCTTTATTGCTTGGCCAGTTTGCCAGGGGAGAATCTGCCCGGGTGACAGGGCTACCGGAACGAACGGCTCGGATGTTGGTTTCCCAGATGGTCAAAGAGCGCCTTCTCATTTCAGACACTCCCAAGGGCCCGCTTCAACTTGGCCTGCCGGCACACGCTGCCGAATATTATTTTCCCGACCTGATATAGCGCGGTCACTAAATACTACCTGGGCCTCTCACGCCGGTAACCGGGGTTCGATTCCCCTGGGATCACCAATTACCAGACCGATGACGGTGCG
>CAZWPX010000066.1:0-25551 GCA_964636125.1 uncultured Desulfobacterales bacterium
CCATGGAGGCCTTAAAGCTGTGCTTGCTGTGGCAGGAATTACAGGTACCGGCATAACCATCGGGGTTAAGACGTCCCATACCGGAGTTGGGGTAGGTCATGGGGTCAAACATAACAGCGCCAAACTCATTTTTCAGAGCCTTGCCTTTACTGTCCTTAAGAACGGTCAGGTTAGAGCCATGACATTGCCAGCAACCGGTAGCAGCGTCGGCTTTATCCTCTGAGGAGCAGATTACCTCACCTAAGACGTTGTCAAGAGAGGCCATAATCTGGCCGGCCGCGGCGTGATGTGATACCTGCTGCTCTTTTACTTCTCTCTCATGGCAGTAGGCACAGTCCCTGGGAGACTGAACGGTCTTAATGAAAGCACCTTCATGCATATAACCAGTAGGGTCGCCTTTGTCGGCTGCATGACAGTTGTAGCAGCTGACCTGACCATCCTGGGCAGCGGCATGAGGGGAATGCTTCCATTGCTGAACCAGAGAATAGTTCTCTTTAAGATGGCAGTTAACGCATTTCACGTTCTCTTGCTTAACTTTTGGGTTGGACACATTCATCGATTGTTTAGTGGTTGCAAACGCCGGAGAGGCGACCAGCCCCACCAAAGCGATGGCAACCAAAATATAGCGTAATTTCATACTTACTCCTTTCATCTTTTATCTTTTTGCAAAAAGTTAAAAAATGTGACCTGCGGCTGATCAGACCGCATGCGGTCTGAAATTTTCTGCTACCTCCTTTCTTCCTCTATGGTTATGATTCTATATTTTAAGTTCCCATTTTGGATTCGTGAGCTTCTTTTACCGAGAGGAACCAGTAGAAGACTCAGCCGGCAACCAGAACTGAAACACTCTGCTTAACACAAATAGAATAATCATGGGCAGGACCATAATGATAATGGCGGGTACAATCCCCTCTTTTTCAATCCACTCTGGATGGAAAAAGACGACTCCCTGTTCACTCTTGCTCATGAGCTGACCGCCAATCACCACATTCCAGCGCATGAACAGCACCTGGCAAAGGATCATGAATGAAGCAATAAAGCCAAAAAATTTAACCATTATATCTGGCAGGCGAACAAGGCTTAATCCCATTAAAATGAAAAAGGGAATCACCGATAAGACACCTACCTGATACACCCAGTAAGATTTGTATAATGGCCCCCAGAATAGCTCGCGCAGCGCGTTCCAGTGGTGCGTGGATTGATAGGCATGCATACCGATTTCCAGCATTTCAAAGGAGAACGCCAGGATGAAAAATCCCCATAAAAACTTAATACAGCCCCTCAGGCAATCCATATCCACTTCACCGCGTTTGATGATCAAATAAAAAACAATAATGCCTGAAAACCCGGAAATCGCGCCGGAAAGAAGAAAAATTACCGGCATGAGGGGTGTGGTCCATAAAGGATTTGCCTTGATTCCGCCAAAGAGAAATCCCACATACCCGCTGAGGATACAGACAACCGGAATCCCTATGGCAGCCAAAAAGCTGATAACCTTCTGATCCAGCGCCAGTGCTTTTGAGCCGATATTATCGCTGCCCATCGATAAAATAGTGTAGATTGTTTTCATTATTCCGGTAGCTTGATTTTTTTGTTGAACCAGCTCTTTCCGGTAGATAAACAGGATCTGCATTGTAAGAAGCGCACCGTACAGCGCATAAATAAAGCCAAACCCGGCCATTGCGGATGAGGGACTCGGAGTGAGCAGCATATTAAAATTCCGCTCCGGATGCCCCAGGTGATTGAGCAGAGGCAAGGTGGCACAAGCCAGAAAGGCAAGTGTGAACAGCAGTGAAAACCGGGCAACCGGTTTAAACCTTTTCAAATGAAAGACATAATACAGGGAACTGACAAAGAAGGCCCCTGCCACGATTCCGGTAATATACGGATAAAGAACAATCATCAGACTCCAGTGGACATGGAAGTCATTGGGAAATGCGTATCCGGCAACAGCAGTAGCAGTTTCCGCCAACCCTTTCATTAGACCACCTCCCTTCTCAGGCCCAGATAGTGCAGCGCGGGTTTATTCCCCATATAGGGTTTTAAAACAGAGATCACGTGGGGTTCCCGCAACAATTTATACACTTCTGATTTTTTATCGTTTAAATCTCCAAATTTCCTGGCCTGCACCGGACATACACTGACGCAGACCGGCAGCAGCCCTTTGCGCACACGATGGTAACACCAGGTGCATTTGTCTGCTGTTTTGGTTTCCGGATGAATAAACCGCACCGAATAGGGACACGCCTGAACACAGTAAGAGCATCCTACACATCGATTGTGATCCACAAGAATAAACCCGTCCTTTGTTTGAAACGTGGCCCCAACCGGGCAGACCTGTGCACAGGAGGGTTTTTCACACATGTTGCAGAGTTTGGGGACAAAAAAGGTATCCCTTACCGGGTTGGGCACATCTTTACGTTCTTCAGTATAACCATCCAGCCCACCGTTCGGAGAGTCTACATACACCTGGTCATGGTCATCAATAATGTATCTCTCCACCCAGGTACGATAGTGGCCATCCGGTACCTTGAATTCACTCTTATCTGCCACGCAGCAGGAGCCGCAGCCAATACACCGGGTAACATCCACCACAAAGGCAAATTTTTTCTTCTCGATAAAAAGACCGGACTCTTCTTTCATGCCGGGAATCTGCTCTACAAATTCCATTGCGCCTGCCGGTATCACCATTAATAAAGAACCGGCAATGGTTCCGCTCAACACATTTTTAATAAACGCCCGGCGATCTTTATTTATCTCTTTCTCAATTTCCGACAGTTTCAATTGATCCATGGTAATTTGCCCTCCTCTTCCTTGTATAATCCATGGGCTTTCTGGGCTTCAATTACCCACTTCATCGGAGCATGGACATGGTGACACTGGTTACAGATATGCGTGGTCCGCACCCGCTTCTCCTCAAGATGCTGGGGCATGGCCACCATTTTGATAGACTCTTCCGGACGGGCACGGATGATTTTATTGTGACATCGCAGGCACAAGTGCTTAATCTCTTCACCCCGTTTGACCGGCATCTCAGCAATCTTCTTTCCATCTGCGACATGATCGCCATTGGGACCATGACAAAATTCGCATGAAACTGTCTTATGCACACCTTTCAGGTGGACCTTTTTAATAAAGGGATGACACGACATGCAGGAATCATTGGTTTGATTTCGCACAAGCAGGTTCATTTCATCCTCAATAGCCCCGGTCCTGTAATGGCCATGTTCACCAAAATCCTTTGGCACTAACAAGGCCTGGGCACCCGCGCCTCCGATACCCAGTATAATGAAAACCACTAAAATTTTAATTACATGGACATAATGTTGAGATTGATATTCAGGCTCCACGGCTTCTCCTTCATTGATGTTTTTAATACACCAGGGGGGCCGAACACCGACTGCCCTCTTGATAAGTTTAAGCAGAGGCTACCCCACATTATAAACTGATATTGGACTGTACCAAAAAATGGTGTAACTTTGCTGTTACAAATGTAACAACTGAACCGCCCGGGTTTGACGGAGACTCCACAGTTTAAGAGGATGGAGCTGTGCGATTAGGGGCCGCTCGAGGGTGTCGGGCAGTTAATCCGACTCATCCCCCATGTACTTGTAGCCCACGCCGGCCACGGTAATGATAAAACGCGGATTGTTGGGGTCCTGTTCCAGTTTTTTGCGCAGCCGTTGGATATGGACATCTACCGTGCGGCTGTGCTGGTAGAGCTGAGAATCACGCCAGATCTGCTTGCGGATGAATTCCCTGGAGAGGACCTCTCGGGGGTAGCCCACAAACAATTCAAGCAGATCATACTCGGTCTTTGTCAGCTGCACCGACTTTCCATGGACTTTAACGAGGTGGGCTTTGAAATCAATCGTGATGCAACGCCCTTCATAGCACGTCGTAACCATACTGCGCTGGGAGCGCTTCAAAACGGCCTTGATGCGTGCGGACAACTCCAGCGCATTAAAAGGTTTGACAATATAGTCATCTGCGCCGCTTTCCAATCCCAAGACCATATCCGAAAGGCTGTCCCTGGCGGTCAGCATGATAATGGGAAAATCGAACTCGCGGCGCATGAACTGACAAGCTTTGATGCCGTCGATATCAGGCAGGTTTAAATCCAAAATGATAAGGTGGGGGCGCAGTTCTCTGGCCTTGTCTATGCCGCTGCGGCCATCGTAAGCGCATTGGACCATGTACCCATCCAACTCCAGATTGCCCTTGATGGTCTTAACAATGTCCTCATCATCATCGATCACGAGAATCGTCTGATGCGAATTTTCCATGCCCCCCCTGCGCTTGGTTCTATTTTTTCAATAGAATTTCCCATGAATCCTTGTTTAAATCAAGCACCTATACCACAATTGTCAATTGTGTAACAATTTTATCAATTTATTTACATGCCATATCTATTGTGGCACTTTTTTAATCCCTTGGGGTTATATTCCCCGCCGCTTGCGGCGTAAAATGATTATGTGAGCGAATACATACATAAAAGTCACAATGTTACGGTATTAATATACCATTTGGTGTTCCCTGCAAAGTATCGGCGTGTTGTATTCGATGATCATGTTGAAGAGGTCCTAAAGGAAGTTTGTTTGGAAATAGAAAAGCGTTATCAGGTGAAATTTTTGGAAATAGGTACCGATAAGGATCATGTCCATTTTCTGGTGCAGTCAGTACCAACCTACAGTGTGACCAAGATTGTAACGATGGTAAAAAGTTTGACAGCCAAGGAAATAATAAACTACCCTGCCGCAAGCGGACGGGGTATCCCTTAGATGATAATTCCCATTATTTCGCTGCAAGCGGCGGGGAATATAACCCCAAGGGATTCAAACGTTGCCCCCAGGTAAAAAAGAAACTGTGGGGGGGTGAATTTTGGACTGACGGATATTTCGGGGGTACAGTGGGCAAACATGGGAATGAAGATACAATCGGGCAATATGTTAAGGAGCAAGGAATTGAGTATCGGAAATTGCATGAAGATTGTCAATTAGCATTGTTCTAATACCCCGTCCGCTTGCGGCGGGGTTGTTTATTGACAAACCACCTGGAAACCAGCCTGTTTTCAACAAAGAGAGAATAGATCATGCAGAAACCGCAGAATGCCTCCGGCAAGTTTTCCCTTCAGAAAAAGTTCCTGCTCAGCATCCTGCTCATCATCACGCCCGTGGTGGGGGTGATTTTTTCCTGGGCCGGAATCAACACCGAACGCAACGCCACGATCCAAGTTATTAATCAGGCGCGCACGCTGGCCCGCCAGATCATCATGACCCGTCAATGGGTGGCCGACTGCGGCGGTGTAATGGTTGCCCGGGACAGTGCCGGGGCTCGCGAGATGATTTATTTTCTGGATGACAAACTGAAAACCGCTCGGGGCATATTCAACCGTTTTACCCCCGCCATGGTCACAAAAAAGCTGTCGCAATACTCCATGCGGGAAAACCTGTATCACTTCCGGCTGGCCAGCCTCAACCCCATGAATACGGACAATGTGCCGGATGCGTTTGAACGGATGGCGCTGACGCGCTTCAGCCGGAAAGAAGCTAAGGAAGTCTACCATTTCGACAAGGCCGGCAAGGGCATGACCTTTCGCTACATGGTGCCCCTGTACGTGGATAAGGCGTGCATAGAATGCCACCATAACTTTACCCGGGGAACTGTAGGCGGCTGTCTGAGCCTCTTCTTTCCCACCGAAAAGTTCAGTCAAACCTTCAAACACACTTGGTTCAATCTTATAATCGCCGGGGGTACCGTCATCCTGTTGACCAGTATGACGCTGTTTTTCCTACTGCGGAGGCTGGTAATCAAACCGGTCAACCAGATGAAGATTATGGCCACGGAAATCAGGAACGGCAACCATCAGTTCCGGGTGGATATCAATACCCGCGATGAATTCGAACAGCTCGGTCAGGCGTTTAACCAAATGGGCGAACACTTGTCCCGGAACCGGGAAATTATGGCGAAAAAAATTATCAGGGCCACCCGGGAACTTTCCCAAGCCAATCATGAATTGAAGAAACTGGACAAGTTTAAAACCGAATTCATTGCCGACATGTCGCACGAACTGCGCTCACCCGTCACGGCAATTCAGGGCGGCCTGGACTATCTCAAACGCAGGATCACCAAAGAGGACAACCTGAGCTACCTGACCATCATCGACAACAACCTGCTGCGGCTGACCCATCTCATTTCAGACATGCTGGATCTGACCCGGATCGAAGCCGGCAAGGTAAACTGGCGTTTTGAACAGTACAACATGACCGAATTGATCCGTGAAGTCATCGAGATCCTGAGTTTGAAGGCCCGTGAGAAAGGCATTACCCTGGATTTTCATCAAACGGATCCGGTCTGGACTATCATGGACCTGGAACGCATCGAACAAGTGCTGGTAAATCTTATCGAAAACGCCATAAAATTCTCCGACATTGACAGTAAAATCCTGATCACATGCCGTTTGAGCAGTCGGTGGGTGCAGGTTTCGGTTGAGGATTCTGGAATCGGTATTGCCAAGAAAGATCTCGAAACGATATTCAAAAAGTTCCGGACCCTGCCTTCCGGCGGGGGCACCGGTCAACCCAAAGGCACCGGCTTGGGGCTGACCATTTGCCGTAAAATCATCGAAGCCCACAAGGGTCGTGTCTGGGCTGAGAGCAAGGAAGAAAACGGAAGCATTTTCTATTTTTCAATTCCACAAGAGTAAAATTCAGTATAAATTGGGGAGGGATAAACTGCCGAGGTTTTTAATTACAGGATTGTTCTTCAATTCTTACGTAGCGGAAAACGACCATGTTCTGATGATATTCCTGATTTTCCCGTTGATGAAGAATCGCTGATATAGTGTGGGCCGGAATGCCTCGATCGACACTCCGGCCGTACCACTACCCGTAGATGTTCTCGATCCACTGGATGGCCTCGGTGTCGCTAACCTTTCCAAGATACCTTTGGGTGGTCGAAAGGTTTGCATGACGTAGTATCACCTTGCTTACAATTTCAAGCGGCGCGCCGGCCCTGCATGCCGCCTTAAATCATGTGGGCGTAAATCAACCCCGATCAACCGACCAGCGTTTTTCACGACATTCCTCGCAGCAGTGTACTGAATTGGGAAAATCCGATCCTCAGGCTTGAATCCCTTAGACTGGATGTAGCTCTTGAGTCGGTCAGCCACCTTTTGTGGGATGAATACCACCTCAGATTGACGGCCGCTTTTGGGACTGACCAGGTGAAGCCGGCGTTCATTCACATCCTTCGCCCTGAGCTTGAGCACCTCTCCAACGCGCATCCCGCCCCTGGCCATCAATTCTAACATTAGCCGATTCCTCGGATTGTCGGTCTTAAAAATGACCTCGTCTACCAGATCCTTTTCAAGAATGTCCTTTTGCCGGCCTTTGGCGATCCGGAAGGTTGTTCTAAGAATCGGTGTATCGCAGGGATTAGGAAAAGGTTCTGCGGACGTGTTAATGAAAAAATTGAAAAATGATTTGAGGATGGTGTACTTGAAACGCTTTGTGGATTGACGTTGCCCCTCGGTGTCCTCGGTCAGAAAGGTCAGGATTTCGTCCGGCATGACGGCTCTGACATCCTGCTGCCCGAACCGTTCATCGACCCTGGCCAAGAACAGGCTATAATTCTTGACCGTATTTTTTCCCCGAGTTTAACTTTTGATAATCAATAAAGATACTTATTGCTTGTGTGACATCCATGTGGTCCCCCTTTCATGGTTATGGATTAAAATTGCCCGTTTCACGGGCTGAGGACCACATTATACCACATCAAGTGTTCAAAATTTAAAGGAAATCGCACTATAACCTGTTCTTGGCAACAGTCCACGGCTCAGATGTCTTAAACATACATGCAGTATTAATTGATTTGTGATATTGGATCCCCAAATTGTCAGCAGTCAGTTTGCCAACCAGTCTCCAACTTGAAAGTAGACGGCTAACCGGGTGCCTTTTGCATACGCCGCATCAATGCCGATTGATAGTTTTTGTTTTTCAACAAGCATGTGGCGAAACCCCATGCCACCTGCAAGATTGTTAGCAGAGCTGCCGATTTCACTGACGTCGTCGGCAATACGCCCACCCCCACCAAACGCGGATGCGGTCCAGCGCTCATATAAGTTCCAACGCACCTCGGCTTGAGCCGTCAAGGCCGTATTGTCCAGAAATTGTCCACTTGAAAAACCCCTCAGGCGTATCCTCGACAGACCCCAGAAAGGGGCATCTCCATCAATGAATTGTCCGTCGATGCGGTATACCAAAGTAACCGCTTTTTCGAGGGGAAAGTATTGCGCCCATTTTATCGTGGTTTTCAGGTAATCGGAATCCCCGCCGGCGTATTTACCGTTTAAACTGGCGGTTAGATCAAGCCAGTTTCCCCTGGAAGGCCAAAGGTTGGAATCGCGACTGTCAAATAGCGAAACGATGCCAAGTCCTGAAGTTTGTTGTTGCTGACCAAGGCCGTCTGCAACAGGAAGTGCGGATGGATTGTCAAACCTTGTGTCGATGTTGATCAACCTGTAGATTCCCCCCAGATACCAGTTGTCCCAAGGCAGTTCAAAGGTGAGGCGTGGAATAAACAACTTGCTGACGGCTTGATACTCGATGGGATTCTCCCGCAAAGGTGACTCGACGCCGGTACCATAATATTTCAGATTAAACTCGCCATACATAATCGGGACCCGAAACCGTATACGATCATCTAAATAGTAGCCGTCATGAAATGCGCCGGCTGCCCAGCTTTGTGAGTTGGTATACATGCCGAGTACGCTGGCCATGCTGGTGGGGGTGTCGGGTTCTTTACTGCTTTGTGGGTGCAGATACAGGATTGAGACCCCGAGACCCTGTCCGATTGTAGGGTTGGAAATAGGCAGGGCTACCGGTACAAAACGCGACTCTTGCGTAGTAACTTTTTGAAAAACACTTTGGCCGGATGCGGTGTTGGACTGAATCTCTTTAACCTGCTGCTCGAGTTCACCGGCCGTCGCAGTCGTGCTGAGGAAGAACAGGATAATTATAAATATTTTTTTCATTCCAAACACGATTGCCGGGAAATTTCAACGGGTTTGGTATTGGGTTTCTACTGAACGATGCCGACCACATTTACCCGGCCGGGATAGTAACCAGCGGGAGATCCTTCTGGCCGCCTGATTCGGTCAGGGAGAAAAGGATCATCAAGAAAGCGAACGCCCGTTTCGACTTGAAGTCGCGGTCATCCACCCAGAACCAATGTTCCTTGTATTTGACAGCCGTGTAGGCGTTTTCAGGCTTGTCGGGGCCGCTGCTGATTTTGATGAATTGTCCGGGATCAGCATTGAAGTCTTTGCTGCCTGACAGCGTGGCAACCGTGCGACCCTCGTCGACATGCTCGGGAGGGACCGAGACCTGGCTGGCCAGCGCGACCATGATTTGCATCATAGAACGCGTGAGCATGGCCATCTCGCGGTCAGTTGCGGGTAGAAACCCATAGGATACAGTCATTTCCCCTTCGCCCGGCCGCAGGGACAGTAACTGTCGGAGCTCGGCAAAAGCCGCGGCGGTTTCAGAGGCGATGTTTTCCCGATAGAAAAACATCACCGTTGATTCGTCCCGCCCCCCTTTTTTGATAATTTTCATTCCCACAGCACCGGATTTCTGAATTTTACGCAACAGGGCCACCACCCGGTAAAAATCAGAATCACCCGCCCGCTGGTTATCGCCGGCCGAAATCCGGCTGCGCAGACCGTTGACAGCGTCTACCGTAAGCGGGAAGATCACATCGATGGGCCAGCCGGACTGCATGAGAAATAGGATGACCCGGGGAGGGATCGGGGTCATGAAGCTGGCGTTGAATTTCTGGCCGGTAATCGGGGCGTAGGTAATGGTGGGCCGGTCGGTGTATTTACCGGAAGTTCCCAGCGTGAACAAATCACCCTTCACTCCCCCCGTGTCTGAAATACTGCCCCCCAGGTTCACCGACCCTTCGAGGGTATAGCCGCTCACGACCGACGCCACTTCCACGAAGAGCGGCATATCCGCGTAGCGCAATTTTACGATATTTAAAAGGGTTTGCTCCTTCCAGGAATCGGAAATGGCGGTGTTGTAATCAAACCGGTCCCGGGGCACCGTTTTCGGGCCCATGTTGGCGCAGCCGGAGAAAAAAAGCACAGTAGTAGCGACGAGTATGATCAATACCCGCCTCTGGTTTTTACCTTCCTGGTAAAAGAAGTTTTTAACTTTCATGAAACCACCTGTCGTTGCTAAGGAATTTTCCGGTAACGGGGCATCCACACCCAAAACGGCTTGAACAGAATTTTCCCGGGCCGGCGTCATTGCCGGTGGCACTCTTTAAGTACCTGGATCGGCGATGACGTCCTGCCAGGGAAAATTAGGGAAGTGCCTATTTAGCGCCCACGTCCTTAAACGCCTGTTTACAGCGCTGGCTAACTTTTTTTTCATTTTTCTCCAGACATAAAACGATTCCAAACATTTTTCCTGATTTCATGTGATATTCCTTTCCAAGGGTGAATATGGGTAACTATACCAGCGACCGATTGCGATCGCCTTGCGCAACGAATCAAAAATAGACTTTAGCGTAGAGCATGGCCCCGAGATACTGCAGCTGGATGTTTCCGACGAAATCGATTGCCGGGTAGTCCTCCCCTTCCGCTTCGGCCTGCAGATTGAAGTTTTCGACACCTAAGCCGAAACCGACATGCTTAAATGCGTTGTATTCCACAGCCACTTTCGTATCGAAGAGTGAACCTTTGTAGCTTTCATACTCGAGGTAAAAAACATCCATGCTGCTTTTTAGAAACCATTTAGGCGTCAGCGCAAAATCAGCCCGCAGGCCGAATACCGGCAGGGGGGCGGTGAAGCTCGCTGATGCCTGCTGATTCAACAAACCGGAGGCGGTAATGCCAAAATCAAGCGGCATGATAAAAAGGCCCAGCGATGCGCCGATATCGATTCGATCGTCCATAAAAAACGAGTAGCTGTAGGCGGCTTTGTAGATGTCCAGGTCAAAATTAGTATTGACCGTGGTGCCGGTGGGATACACAGTGCCGTCAATTGCGAGGTCCTGCGCGAGCACGGAAGTACCGTCGCGCCGCAGTGCAAACCAGGACAGTTCCGCCCGGTGACGCAGGTTGTCGGAAAACCGCCAGAAGCCTTCCGCCCGGAACACGGTGTTGGTTGTGTCCAGCCCGAGGGCCTCCTCAACGTCAATGCTGACACCGGCCCCGGCCGCTCCCAAACGGACACTGCTGCTGGTCCCGGATATAAATGTTCCCAGGTTAAAACTTACTTTTTTCCAGGGAAGTTCGTTTGCCTTTTTCTCTTCGGCAAATGCAGCCGGGCAGGCCGCGGCCAGGAAAATTGCAACGATCATAACGGGGATCAATTTTCTCATTAGCGTATTCCTCCTCGTTCGATATTTGGTCTTAAGAACTATTTATACCATTTTTACCCGTAAGAGCAGCATCTTGCCGCGAAAAACCTGTCTAAAATCCGCAGTATTCGCGGCAAGATGCCGCTCCCCAAGAAACTTTGAAATTGAGTCAATATAGTGCCTTTGCGGATCAAGGCACTACTTGACCGAATAGCCTTTACCTTCCAGGCAGGCACCGTAAGCCTGGTTGTATTTTCCTCTTTGCTGGGTATAGGTGCTCGCCTGTTCCTGGGCCCATTGCTGCTCCTTGTGCTACTGCTCTTTTTTTGCTGTCGACGCTGCAGGACACCCACAACTGCACCGGCCGCAGCGCCCTTCTCGGCACCTTCTCCCATTTCACCGTCCAAAAAGCCAACAGCAGCGCCCTTGGCAGCCCCCTTGATTACTCCCCCTCTTTTCGGTTACGATTGGGGCGGAGGCTGACCAGCGCCATCCGCTGCAACCGGTTAATGGGACAACAGCGTCAGGCTGACCCTACTTTACGTCCTTTACCGCAAGGGTGATCTTGTGGATCTTGCCGGTAAAGCGAGTCTCGTCGCGTCCGATGCCGATGTCTTCGGCGACCGGTGTCTGGTTGTCGAGACCAACATCAGCCGTTTCATCAGCAGAGAAGATCAAGGGCTGAGTCTTCTCGATCCTGCCCTCGCCGACCTTCTTGCCGTTTATAGAGAGAGTAGCCATGCCGCCCTTGCCAAGCCCGCCACCGTCGTAGACAAAATCCAGCACGACCGTAGCGGCCCCCGCAGGTACCGTGCTGGTCGATGCGACGGTAAAGCGCTCGAGCCCCAGGTAGTTGTAGGTGTAGATTGGTTTGCCGTCCTTCATGTAGAGGCACCAGCCACCGAAACGCCCACCCTGAGCCAGAATTACACCGTTCACTCCCGCCTTGGGGATTTCGAGTTTGGCCGTGATGGTTTTCGAGCGGTTCTTCACATTCATGAAGGTGTTCTCGAGCATGCCGTTCATCCCGTTGTAGAGCGTGAGCGACATTCGGTCTCCCAGGAGATCCGGGCGCCCCGCGATGGCGGGGTTGACGCGCTCGACCGTACGATCATCAATGGGCAGGGCATTGTATTTCTCCGCCTCACTCATGAACAGGGCCTGGAGCTCGCGCAGCCTCTCGGGTTGCTCAGCGGCCAAGTTCTTGGTCAGGCTGAAGTCCTCACGCACGTTATAGAGATCCCAGACGTCGGATTCGAGCGGTGCTTGTTTGCTCGTTTGCCAAGGGGCTCGATGGAGAGTTCGAGCGAGCCAACCCTCGTGATAGATAGCCCTATTGCCGAACATCTCGAAGTACTGGGTGGTGTGCTGCTCTGCGGCTCCCGCGTTGTCGAAGGAGTAGTTCAAGCTGACACCCTCAATCGGCGTCTGTGGCGTTCCGTTGACGATAGTGGGCTCCGGCAAGCCTGCCGCCTCGAGGATGGTGGGTGCGATGTCGATGACATGCGAGAACTGCGTGCGTAGTCCGCCCTTATCCGTGATCCCGTTCGGCCAGTGCATGACCATTCCGTTGCGTGTACCACCAAAGTCCGAGGCCACCTGTTTGGTCCACGAGAAGGGCGCATCAAATGCCACGGCCCAACCCGCGGCCATGTGCGGGAAGGTCTGGGGGCCACCCCACTCGTCTATCAGCGGAATGAGATCCTCGACCTTCTCCGTGACCTGGTTGAAATAAGTCATCTC
Source organism: uncultured Desulfobacterales bacterium (assembly GCA_964636125.1). GTDB lineage: Bacteria > Desulfobacterota > Desulfobacteria > Desulfobacterales > CAJINA01 > CAJINA01. Next base: position 13,114 of record CAZWPX010000066.1, read on the forward strand.
GTTGTACATGCCGACGAAGCCGCCCTCAGCGCTCGTGCCGTTGTCGCCTGCAATATAGATGAAGAGGGTGTTGTCGAGCTCGCCGATGTCGTCCAGCGCCTCGACGAAGCGTCCGACCTCATGGTCAGTCTGTTCCATGAAACCCGCAAAGACTTCGGCCTGGCGTGCGAAGAGTCGACGGTTGTCAGCCGGTAGCGAATCCCAGTCCACGATGTCCTCCGGCTTCTGGGCCAGCTTTGTGCCAGCAGGAATGACCCCCATCTTCAGCTGTTGCGCGGTCGTCTCCTGCCGAATCTGGTCCCAGCCCTTGTCGAATTGTCCTTTGTATTTGTCAGCCCACTCTTTGGGCACGTGGTGGGGCGCGTGCACGGCACCGGTCGCGTAGTAGATGAAGAAGGGCTTGTCGGGTGTCATCGATTGCTGAGCCTTGACCCAGTTGATCGCCTGATCGGTCATGTCCACTGTGAAATGGTAGCCCGCAGTATGCGGCGGAGTGACCCTGGTGACGCCATCATAGATCAGCGGAAACCACTGATCCGTCTCGCCTCCGATGAAGCCGTAGAACTTGTCGAACCCCTGATATGTGGGCCAGCGATCATAGGGACCCGAGACACTGGTCTCCCATGCGGCGGTCTCGTGCCATTTGCCGAACGCACTGGTGCTGTAGCCGTTGAGTCGGAGCATTTCGGCCAATGGTGCAACGCTGTTCGGGATCTGTCCCGTGTTTCCGGGGAAGGCCGTCGCGGTCTCCATGATCGAGCCTGTGTTGGTTGTGTGATGGTTGCGGCCGGTCTTGAGCGCGTTCCTCGTCGGCGAGCATAGCGCCGTGGTGTGGAAATTGTTGTAGCGCAGACCCCTGGCCGCTAGTTTGTCGAGGGTCGGTGTCCGGATCGGCCCGCCGAAGGTGCTGGTCGCGCCGAAGCCGACATCGTCGATGAGCACAATCACCACGTTGGGGGCTTTCACCGGTGCCTTCACCTCGAAGCGCGGCGGCGGCTTGACATTGCGCACGTCGAGCTCGCTATAGGTGGGTCGTTCCGGTTCCGGGATCGGCAAGACCGTGCGATCGAGATTTTCCTGTGCCGAAGCCGCTGTGATCAGTCCGACCAGCAGTGCCACGGCTGTACAGATCGTTTTAGAGCTTGAATGTTTCATGCGTTCCTCCTCCTGTCCCTTTGTTGATATCTATTAAACTGTTTTAATGCCGTCAGCTGCGGTTTCATGCTCATCTTTATCAAGAACGTCATCAACCAGCAGGGCTTTAAATGCCTTATAGCTGATGGTAAGGATCACTGCGCCCACAAAAAGCCCTATGATGCCGTAGAGCATCATGCCGCCGATGGCCCCCAGGAGAATGGCCAGCATGGGCACATCAACCCCGCGGCCCAAGAGCAACGGCTTTAAGACGGCATCGCTCACACTCACAAGAATACTCCAGATCAGGAAAATAACCGCCGGCGTGGTCTCCGCAACAGTGAACGCGTAAATGACCAGCGGGCCCAGGACCAGCAGGGGCGGCAGTTGCAAGATGGCCATGAGCAGTATTATCAGGGCCCAGATCCCCGCGGCCGGAATACCGATAGCCCAGATCCCCACACCGCCCAACAGGGACTGGACAACCGCCACCCCGAGCACGCCTTGCACCACGCTGCGGATAGTGGCCACCGAATGGGCGACAAAGTCTTCCCCCTGTTTGCCGATTAAAGTGGTGAGTATGGATTTGGTCGCTTTTTCGGAGACGCGGTCTTTGGTCAGCAAGGTGCCCGCAATGATGACTGAAATGATAAACAACAACAGCGTGGTGCTCAGGCCGGTTGCCGCGGAGATCAGCTTTGGTGCCAGGGCCTTCAATTGGGGCTCGAACTTCAAAATGGCCTTCTTGAGATTGTGCGAAGCGAGCGACCATGTATCGTATACCGGTTGACCAACGACCGGCCATTTGGCAACATCCTCCGATGGGGGCGGAATGGTCAGGGTGCCCGACTCTATTTTTGCCGATAAGTTCTTGACGCCATCAACGGTCGAATCAATAAAAATGATCGAAGGTACGATCAGCAGGGCCAGGAAAATTACTGTTACAAGGGTTGCGGCCGTTTTCCTGCGGTTGCCCATGCGGGTGGCAAGTTTTTCAAACAGAGGGAATATGGCAATGGCAATAATGATTCCCCAGATCACCGGCAGGATAAAGGGTTTGATGATCATAAATGACCAGACCAGCAAAAGGGCCATAAACCCGAGTCTTAAGGCGGTGTAAATGGCGCGATTGTAGTGTCTTTCATCCTCTTGTGGCGTTGGGGCTTGCATATGGCTTCCTATGGTTCAGTAACCGTTTTCGGTTTTATGGACTATTTAGGCCGCTCCCCCGAGAAACTTTAAAATTGAGTCAATATAGTGCCTTTACGGATCAAGGCACTACTTGACCGAATAGCCTTTGCCCTCCAGGCAGGCACCATAAGCCTGGTTGTATTTGCCTCTTTGCTGGGTGTACTGGCCAGCCTGCTCCTGGGCCCATTGTTGCTCTTTTTGCTGCTGTTCTTTTTGCTGCTGTCGCCGACGTAGAACACCCGCGACTGCGCCAGCAGCGGCGCCCTTTTCAGCGCCTTCTCCCATTTCACCGTCCAAAGAGCCAACAGCCGCGCCAACAGCCGCGCCCTTGGCCGCCCCCCTGACTATCCCCCCTTTTTTCGCTTCCGGTTGGGGCGGAGGCTGGGTGGCGATGGGCTGCGCCATGGGATCAAAACCCGTTTGTTTTTTAGCCCAGGCGTAGCATTCATATTTGTCTTTTTCCATCCGGTCCTGGCTCTGGCCCTGGGCGGGATAGACGACTAAATCTGCGGCAAACAGGTTCTGGCCTGTCATGCAGGTAATGAAAAGTAGAATATATAAAGTTACTTTGCTTCTCATTTTTATTTTCTCCTATTTCGGAAACAGAAACTGCAACTGCAGCCTCATACTCCAATCAGGTCCGTTCTCCGGTTTTTCCACGTTGTAAAAAGCCTGTACCTGTGCGTTCATGGGCTGTTTCCCGATCATGAAAATCTTTCCGACACCTCCGCCAAAGGGCACTGTCCACTGATTGCCACTGTCCACCTCCCAGTTGGCGGTTATGATGGGTGCGGAGGAAATATACCACCCCTGAGGCAAATTATAGTTGATGAAGTATTGCAGAAGAAACTGATTGACATCTTCGCGGTCATCTTTGCCTGCGTAGGACCACAGATTGTTGGCCAGTGCGCCGACGACCCAGGGGCCTTGTATCGTCAACGCCACTGCTGTGGGGCCTGCGCTCCATTTCTCAGTCCCCAACACCTCGTCATTCGCAGTAGGGAAGGAAAAAACCGGCCCCACACCCCAAATGAGTTTCCCGGGTTTGGCAGGTGATAAAAACAAAGACATATTGATATCACCAAGACCGAACTCGCTGCCGGTTCCCTGCACGAGTTCCGGCTGATATATCACCGGGGCAATCGTGCGGGTAATCAGATTCCAGCTCTCATTCAACTCTAAAGGAATTACCGGTTGGATATTTAATACATTCTGTACATCATTACCCGGCCCAATACCAAAGTTGGTATTATTTTGAAGCGGCAGGCTGATCATATCGGCCACTGGGTTTTGTGCAGCCTTGGCCAGATCATCTGTGCCTTTTTCTGCTGCACGGGCAATCGTAGCCGAAGCCATAATCCCAAGCATGAAAAGCGCTGCAATGATTAGTGTAGCACTTAGGATTTGTCTCATGTCCTTTTCGTCTTTCTGTTTCTTGATATTGCGAACGCACACCGATTTAGCGGCGGCCTGTAGCACGGTCCGCTTCCAACCGTTGACAACGATCTCTATTTAACCAATTCAAACTCACCCGGTTTCCAGGTCTTTTCGAACCAGGGATCAAGGGGGCCGTAGAGGCGCAGCAATACAAACCAGCCTTTGCCCGGAACGGTTTCGATCCAGTTTGGCTCCTTTCCCTTCAGCGGTTTGGGACCAAAGTAAAGATCCACGGAGCCGTCCGGGTTTTGGAGCAGTTTGGTCTTCTTGTTGTTCTTGCTCGGAAATTTCTGGCTGGTCTGCAATTGCGAGCGGGTCTGGGGGTCGTAAACAACCACCGACCAGAAGTCCTTGGCCGGTACGTTGGCGGGAATATTCAGGCGGTAGGTTTTACTGCCATCTAAAAAGTTTCCATCCTTGTCGGTGGCATTATAGGCATACTGGGACCCCTTGCCGACCATTTTTGCAGCCATGGCCGGTGTATTGACGGTGGCCGAGTAGAAGAAAAGGGTCCGGGCATCCAGGTAGCGGCCGCCCTTGCCGTCGTCGGAAAGCCAGCGATAGTCGCCTCCGATGAATCCGGTGTACCAGCCGCTGTTGTCGTAAAAGAAGGCCGAGCGGTCGCGCGGCCGCAGCCAGATCGCCCGGGCAGTGGCGTTGCCGACCGCGACGGCTTCGCCTAGGAGTTTTTTCATTCGGGCTGTCGGCATGAAAGGTTTGCCTTTCTGGATACCCACAGCAGCTGCCAGGCCACGAAGTTCAGGGTCTAAAAAACCGATCGGCTCCTTCTGGAGCACATGCCACAGCTCCTTGTAAAATTCATACGTGTTCGCGTGGATGGTATTGAAGGCCTTGCCGGAGCCGCTGATAAACTGCATGGTCGGCGGGTTTTTGGCCTTAGAGAGGGGATAGACCTTCAGCCCCTGTTTGAACATGGCCACCGAGGCGTCCGGCTTCCCATCCACCAGGAAACCGCGCAATATGAGCCAATTCGTGTAGCTGGTCGACTTCGAAACGAAGTATCGACGGCCATTGACCGCGGCTTCCATTCCGCCCACCGGCGGATCCAGATCGCCGGTATAATCCGGCGGCAGGATCAGGTAATATCCGCCTTTGCCCTTGTCGGGCCCGGGAATCCCCATATCGGTGACAAACCGGAAAAAGGCATCGTTTACCGTGCCGGGGCCGCACTTGGGAGGAATCTCTACGACGGTGGGCCCGTCTTTCTGTAAGTCCAGAATGACCGATGCATACACCGTGTCCGTGTTGCCGGTTAAAAATAAGGGGTCCGAGTCCATGAGCCTGTCGAGCAGGAGGACGTGGTTGGACCGGGTTGCTTTCATCTCCACCATACCGAGGCGGATCCCCTCGATGGATGTGGCTGGAATGAAGTCGAGAAACACCTCTACGCCGCGCAGGAAATCGAGGTGGTCGTAAACCTTTTCCACGGTGGCGGCCGTCGGCATGCCATCAAAAAAATCGAGGGGGCCGATCCTTGTTTCCACCTTGTCCGGGGTCATGATGGCGGCCGGGATTTTGTTGTTGTAGCCTTTTGTCGGCTGTGCCGCTACGATTTGATATTGACCGGTGATCAGCAGAGCACTCCCGATCAACAGAGCGAGGAAGACCTTTTTGCCTGTTTGCATGGTTTTATCCTTTCATCTGGTCAGCTTTCCATCCGGTTGAAAACATCCTTTTCTCCGGTAGCGTAGTTCTCAACGGGGTCTCCGTTTTGATCCACCACCTGGATGTCGGCCATATCGCCCTCCCGGGGCGCCTTATCTGTCAAGGGCGTGCTTTCCGCCAGCTTCCAGGCCAGTCGCCACGTGGTGACGTCTGAATCGAGGGCGGCCGCGTCGGCGGGCGGGGACATGTCCTCAACCCACTCCGTGCCCGTGTAGCGTTTGAATTGGACTCGAAAACCCGCTTCTTTCGCCACCCACCTCTGGTCGATAATCTTCAATGCTTCGATGATTTTCATTGTACCCTTCTCCTATGTCTCGAGATTTTCAGTCGGTACGGCTGTCATTAGGGGAGGCGTGGGCTCGGAGACTGCCGCGATGTCCGCCGGAGGCTCTGCGCCTTCTGCAAATCCCGCCGGGCCATCTATGGATAATGGGGTCTCATGGAACAGCCGGATCGCTTTGCGCCGGAATGCCAGGGCAACCCCTTCACGATCGAGTTTCAGCAGCATCTTTTCAAGCAGCTCACACTGCCCCGCCCAGAACTTTGCGTTGTTGACCCAGCAGCGGGCACCGAGCATGACGCAGCCTTCCACCAGATTGAGGGTGTACACTACGGGGCGGGCCGGCTTTTTTTGCACCCGCGGATCCGCCACCATGATACCCTCAAGCAGCTGCTTGGTTTTGAGAATGTCTTTGATGTGGCGAATGGGGATGTTGATCTTGATCTGGCGTGTGGGGGTCACCTGGTAGTTGATGACGAAATCACGCAGAACCTTCTCGTTGGGGATGAAAATCGTCTTGCCGTCAAAAGAGCGTATCCGGGTGTGAACCAGGGTGGTGGCTTCGATTTTTCCAAGCAGATCCCCCACCTTGACGGTGTTGCCGACTTTGAAAGGCAGGGTCGGGATGTACGGACGGAACAGGATAATTCCCGCTATCAAAATCAAACTGATGATAATGACGATGCGCAGCATGTTGCTGCTGTCCATGCCCAACTGAACCAGGGTCGCTGCCAGAACAATGGTGAGCAGGAAGACATAGATACTGCTGAAAACGGTGGCCGCTCTGGCCCGGTTGTCAAAGGTTTTATCAAACAGGGGTTTAAGTCGCCGCATCAGCCAGTGTAGCGCAACAAGTCCGATTACCAGGATCAGCAGCGCCTGGATCATTTCGGCCCCGTGCTGCCCGAGCATGCTGCCGGCGTGGGCCAAGCGGTCGAGGGTACTATTTTCCATCGTGGTATTTCCTCCTATCTTGAGGTCTTTCGTTTCAGTTTGCAGATGATGCAGAACACGCCGATCCGAAAGATTGTGTTCGATTTCATGCGGAGTCTTCCTTCAGGCATTCAACCAGTTTTAAGGGCCGGTGCAATTCGTAAAGGGCGATCAGCAGGCCTGCCAGGGCAGCCTGATCCTGGACGCGGCCTACCAGAGTTGTTTCCTCCACGTCACCTGTAGTTACCGATGTGACCGCCATTCCAACCACGTTCTCGGCCCAGTCGGCGTCAAGGATTCCCTGTACTTTGATGCGATAGAGGGCGGGTGTGTCTATTTTCATACGGCCACCTCCGGGTAATGCGGATCGATTGTGAAGCTTTTATTGGAGAAAGGATCTCTTTTAATAAAGATATGGTATCTCTGGGGTTAGGTAAATACCCCGAAAAGTTGTAATTAAGTTGTAGGAGGTGAGGGTGGAACTGCCGGTTGTGGGATTGCAGGGGGCTGTCGGGCATGTCGCCGGGGGTGTCCGGCGGCCGCTTTCAGGGCAGTATATTTAATGTGGCGATCTTTGCGGATGCTTCCCGGCGGTTCTTGACGGAAAGTTTCCGATAGATATTGTATAGGTGCCGTTTCACCGTTTCAGGAGAAATGAACAGTTTGTCGGCAATTTCCTGGTTGCTGAGTCGTCCTTTCAACAGGCCAAGGATGTCGATCTCACGGTTGGTCAGGGGTGCTGCCAGGTTCAACTGCGAGGATGCAGAGGGTGCCACCGTTTGCGGGGCAGATACCTTGCCGGCCAGATCTGTTTTTTCGGTATCCAGGGCGGTCATGATGGTGTCGACATAGTCTCCGGGAAATTTATCGCGATCAAGGCAATCGAACAAACTGCGCATCTCCGCGCCCGGTGCGGCAAAGGGTCGGATCCAGCCGCCGGGTTGGCCCAACAGCAAAGCCTGCTCCCATAGATTCACGGCCTGATCGATGTCGTTTAGCTTGTTACAAGCCACGGCCTTAAGATTTAAAAGCGCTATTGTCTGTGGGATGTTGTGAGTTTCCCGGGCCAACTGCAGGAGCCGGTCAAGGCGTTCTGCTGCTTGATGCAAGTTGGCTTTTGATCCCCGGAGCAGCAACCCCTTGCACTGGGTGATGCGCGGCTCCACAATCCAGAAAAGCATTGGGCTTTTATCTGTTGACAGATCCACGTCTTTTGACCTGAGCGCCGCTGATCCCGGATCACCCTGAGCAAGCAGCAGTTCGGTTCTGGCGGCACCGGCTAGGGCCATCAGTCTCGCGCTGTTGGACTGCTGAGCAAATGTCAGCATACGGTCAATCGCCTCATTTGCCTCTGCAGGGTGCCCCATTGCCTGGAGAGCCAGCGCCAGCCCGGCAAAGCTGTCTATGGGTATATTTAAATCAAGATAGTACTTATTTTCAAGTACTCGTGAAAAATGTCGGGCAGCCACCTCCAGATCATTTCTTTGATAGTGAATGTATGCCAGAAAATATTCGCTCCATCCGGTTAAGTAGGCATTTTGGGTTCTAATCCCCATTTCCAGTAAAATCTGCCCCCATTTCTGTGCCGTAGTCAGTTTCCCTGATAGTAAATCGATGAAAATCAGGCTGGCGATTAGGCGTGAATGGTACAAGCTGTCTTTGGCTACCCTATGAATATCACTTTGATATCTTTGCACCAGCGGTTTGTCCTGCCCTATCATTTGGCTTGCGGTGGCAGTATAAACTTCAACCAAACTCCGTACACCGGTATGGTTTTGATTGATTTTTTGGAGGGAAAGGTTAAAGCTTTTCAGGCTGGTCGCAATCCGGCCATCCCAGAACAGCACGACGGCCTTAAAAAAATAGATTTCGCCCTCCAAAGACTGATCAATTGTTTTATTTTGTGCTAAATAATCGAGTTTTTCCAATATCGGCGGTATAGCTCTAAAGGCTCCCTGAAAAAGTTCCAGCCATGCCATGGTTATCAAAGACTCTGGTTGTTCATGATGGTGATATTCAGGCAATCTGGCAATCCAGCTTTTTAAAAGTACCCAATTGTCATTGTCCAGCGCAGTATGCCGGTGCCTCTCGATAATTTGCGCAGCTGCCCTTAGATCCCCCGAAGCCAGCCTCTGGTCGATAGCGTCAATGACATAATCATGCCGATCGAGCCAGGCGCTGGCGTTTTTGTGTAAAGTGGCGATGTCATCCGGGCTGAACTCCCTTTTTAATTGGCGTTCCAATGACTGCTTAAACAGGTGGTGGTAGCGAAACCACTGCCCCTCACTATCCAGGGCGATCAAGAAAAGGTTGGACTGTGTCAGCCAGTCGATGAATTCCTGACCGGACATGACCGGGGACTTGTCATGGCGACTGGCGTTGCACAAGGCTTCGCATAGTCGGGCATTGAACTGCTTCAGGATGGCGGTCCTGATCAGCATGTTTTTGACGTGTTCAGATTGATTGGAAAAAATTTCAGCAATGAAATATTCCATGATGTAGCGGTTCTTTCCCGGCAGAAGAGACACATGCAGGTCTTTTGCATCCTGGTGGTTGTCACCTGTGAGATTAGACACACACTGGTCGACTTCGCCAAGACGGCGCAAGGAGAGTGCCGCCAGGTGAATGCCGGTAATCCAGCCTTCAGTCTTCGTCACCAGTTCGCTGACCGTCTCTTCAGATATGTTCACCTCCATTACCTGCTTGAGAAACACGCTGGCTTCGCGGCGTGTAAAACGCAAATCCCTGGCCCGGATCTCGGTCATATGACGCCGCGCCCGAAAAGAAGCGATTGATAACGGCGGCTCATACCGGGATGACACTACCAGGTGCATGGGGGCGGGCGGATATTGGAGCAGCTGTGAGAGCAGGTCGTGCACGGATTTTTCTCTGATCGTATGGTAATCGTCCAGAACCAGAATAAAGGTGGTCTCTATTTCGTCCAATTCGTTAATCAGGCTTTGGGCCAGGACAGACCCCGGCGGCAATACCGGGGCGTTGAGCAAGGTTTCGGTTTGCGGAAGACTGCCGGGTAAAAGGGAGTGGATTGCGGCCAGGAAATAGGCCAGGAAAACCCGAAGGTCGTTGTCATTTTCATCAAGCGATACCCACGCGCCGGGGACATCCCCCGTGTCCAGCCAGCAGCTTGCCAGCGTACTCTTGCCGTACCCGGCCGGCGCGGAAATCAGCGTTAAGGGGCGCTGGCGGTGACGATTGAGACGGGCCAACAGAGGCGGCCGGTGGATATGATCGGCATCCACAGCAGGCCGATGCAATTTCGTATGTAGAAGTTGGAATCCCGGATCGGATATGGCCATGCCGATTCACCCTTCGGTTGATTGGATTTCTGATTTAGCGTGTATTTCCGATTGGATGGAAAATATTCAAACAAGGTTATTACAATCAGGACCCGATTGCAATACTCGGGGATGGGTATTTATGAAAAGCAAATTGGCCTTGTGATTTCCATAGCAGAGTTGGCATTTTGATGATCCGGCTGTATCAGCTATGGTTCCCTACTTATCAAGGTCAAAAACCATAGGATATCTCTACCAAATCACAACAGTAAACACAGTATCTAAACTGGCAACATAACGACCATGTTTCGATGGTATTCCTGATTTTGTGACAATTGAGAAATATCGTAAATAGTGTTTAGGCCGGGGGGACCACATTGGTACCCCGGCCTTTCAATTTATTCGGTTGGTGACAAATGATTGTCCAGATGCGCCAGCTTGCTTGATAGGAGGTAACTGCCAACCATGGCGATCATGAGGACGACCAATTTAACCAGCACCCAATAGAGGATTGGGTTGCCGTTTGAAATCCCATTTACCGTGGTGATGAACAACCCGAAGATCACCGGAAAAGCAGTCAGCAGAAGGACGCCCCTGCGTGCTACGGGTCTTTGGAGTGCCCATACCAAGAGAAACGTCCAGCCTGTCATTAGTGAGCCGGCGGCCAGCATGAGTTGCCGGGTTTGGAAATCGGGTGAAAAGTCAGGATTGCCGACCAGCAGGGCATATACCTGAGGGATCAGGAGCCCCACCGCCCAGAGCGCATCGGCTCCGATTCCCAGCCAATAGGTCAGTTTGATTACAATTATGCGCTTTCCACCACCGGCTGTGCGGACCGGTGTAGGGCGGCCGTTTCTGTTTTTAAATGTCTCCATCAGTGTTGTTCCCATCGTGTATCCTCCCTTTCTTTTGAACGTCATTTTACTATACCTACTGTTGATGAGTCCCGACCAGGTCCGGCCAGAAATCGACGGTAGCCGCGTTGATCGGAAGGGTCTTTGCTGTAAAGATGTCCAGCAGCACATTGGTGACTTCGGCATCTGCAATAAGCTTTTCACTACCTTGTAAAAATATTTTTTGTCCCATGGTGAAGCTTTTATCGCTTTTGCCTACAACCCTGGTCTCTATTTTTAGAATCTGCCCGACCACGGCACTGCGGCGATAATTAATATTGATATTGACGGTCACATGAGTGATGCCCCGCTCATGAAACGTGTCGATCAGGCCGTTTTTATCGGAATAGTCCCAACGCCCCTCCTCTATAAATTCCAGGTAACGAGCGTTGTTGACATGGTTGAAATGATCGACATGATAGCCTCTGATTTTAATTTCCGAGATCGTTTCCACAAAAAATCCTTTCTGCTTGGTTGATTATTGGTTTGGCTTACAATATTGCCAGGATCATGCCATGTTTAAAAATTATGTATATACAGGTAGTTATAGCTGCAGTGGCAATATATTGCGAAATATAACGAAATATGGTTGGATAGAATTGTGAAAAGAAGTAATATCGTTAAATAGCGCAGATTGGAGTTGGCCGAAAAATGAACCCTGCATTTGACCAGGAGGGCGACCTATGGCTGTGGATGAAAATGAATTTTTTCGCCAGGCAACTTTAAGAATTTGTCGGCATTTGGAAATTGAAAAGGGCTTGTCGGCCTGCCTGGACTACTTGTCAACGATCATGCCGGCCGATATGATTTGCTTGGAGATCTATGAGCCGGACATCAACACCCTGCGGATTATCGCCCGGGCCTCCCTGGCGGAATGCGTGAAAACGGACCTGCTGATTCCACTAGATAAAAAGGCCAAGGGTATGATGGAGAGAATCTACCGCCGTTTTAAAACTACCGGGTGGCTGGATGCCGTGGTGATAAACGACCCGGAAACAGATCCGGTTGCCCCTCTGGTGTTGGACGCGCTGCGGGCTGCTGGTGCGGCCCTTTTGCATATGGCCCTTGAAACCGAAGGCCGACCACTTTGCAGCCTGATGGTTGTCGCCCGCGACAAAAACCGTTTTTCAGATGAGGATGCCCGCCTCTTATCGCTGTTGAAGGAGCCTTTTTCCGTAGCGATGTCCAACGCGTTGAAACATCGCGAGGTGCTGCACTTTAAAGAGCTGCTGGCTGACGATAACCGATTCCTCCAGCACCAACTGCTGAGTTTGTCCGGAGATCAGATTATTGGTGCGGACTTTGGATTGAAAAACGTCATGGAAAAGGTACGCCAGGTGGCTGCTCACGACAGTCCGGTCCTGCTTTTGGGGGAAACCGGTACAGGCAAGGATGTCCTGGCCAACGCCATCCACTATTCATCCGCGCGCCGGGACGCCCCCTTTATTGCTGTCAATTGCGGGGCCATTCCGGAAAACCTTATGGACAGCGAACTGTTCGGGCATGAGAAAGGTGCCTTTACAGGAGCCCTGTCCCAAAAACGGGGCCGTTTCGAACGGGCGAACAACGGCACCATTTTTCTGGATGA
>CAZWPX010000067.1:0-9993 GCA_964636125.1 uncultured Desulfobacterales bacterium
CGGTATGCAGCCGGAGCTTCAGTATCCCCGTCGAAGCCGTTTCGCCCCCATGAAGTGCGGAACCTTGGAAAGGTTACGTTTTCACAGGATGGGATAAAAGATCCTATGTGAAAGAACGTATCAAACTCGTTTATCACCGGTTCGATGCCTGAAAATAAGGGATACTTGGGTAGTTGTCAACCAATTGTAAACAATGCCTGTCAATACAAGGCTTTTGTAAGGCTATCGCCACACTGTCCATCCAGGCAGTGAATTCCGGATTATCGCTTGCCCAAGAAGCGATCCGGGGTCCGACACATCGAGATATAGCCCATTTGGCCGCCGTGTTAATATTAACCCGGCGACTAAACAGGTACAGTTTGGCATCCAGTAAAAACGCTGGATGCCGACATTCGCCGGAATGACGATTCATGTATTTAATCGCCGGCTTAATATATACACCTCACAGGATGGTTTTCGCGGACTTAAGCCGCAGGGAGCCTATCCTTCGTCCGGTCCTGGAATGTGGTCCGTACAGGGTACGTCCGCCTGGCAGAGCCCACAGGCATAGGTATCGATACCATAGGACCTGCGCGTGTACCGGTTCATCTTGTGTTCGGTATAGTGCAGGCAGGCGCGTTTATCATGGCCGGATTCGCTCAGGGCCTGCACCGGGCAGCGGTCAATGCAGCGGCCGCAGGTACCCTGGGAGTGAAAAAGACAATAGGCATGGTGGTCGTCATAGGAACGTTCGGTCGGGGAAATCGTCAGGCGGGCTACCACAGATCCGGTCCGCATGGCTTTGCCCACGGGCGTAATCAGCCCATCGCACAGGCCAAAGGTGCCCAGCCCGGCTGCGTAGGCCGCGTGCCTTTCCGACCAGTTGGAACAGGGCGCATAGGGCCCCTGGTCGGACCGGCTCCAGGAATCCGACAGCATGGGCGCCACCGCTAAAATGCCCGCCTCGGCCAATGTCTGCACGACGTGTTTGCGCAGGGCGACGTTGAATAACTCCCCGAAATGGCGGACCCGGATCCAGCGTTCGCCCGGCCGCCGGTGACGGGCGGCCTGCTCTTTGCGGGTGGCCCGGGTGGAAGGCAGAATCCAGCTGATCACAGTCAAGGCCCGGGGATCAACAGCCGGTTCATCCGGGAACGCCTTCAGGAAAAAGTCGGCCGGCTCCAGGTAAAAATCCCCAATGTGGGCCACATACTCAGCATACAGCGGATCAGCCCCATTTGAAAATCCCACCAAGGGTGCATCAAAGGCCTTTTCACCCGATTCTCCGTTGAGTGCATTCTGTCGGGAAGTTGCGACAAAATCCCTGATAACGGATGTCATCCATACATCGGCCTCGGCCGGCGCCATCTTTCCCATTTCGCCCCCTTGCATGGCTGGTCATTGGTAATCTATCTTTTTTCGCACAGGCGACCTGCCCTGACAACCTATAAATTTTCCCTAAACGGCGGCCACAGCTGTTGGCTTGCACCTTTTCCCCTGAACAAACCGCATGTGTGACCCTTTTCGGACATTCTTGAGTTGACGGGATGCGCCAAACTGGATAGCTTCCGGTACAATCTATCTCAAACAATGATGGTACCCATGCAAAATTCAGGAATACCCCTGCCCCCGCTTCTCCCGGGAAAGCTTATAAAACGTTACAAACGGTTTCTGGCGGATGTGACCCTCGACAGCGGTGAGACGGTTACCGCCCACTGCCCGAATTCAGGCCGTATGATCGCCTGCAGCGATCCCGGCCAGCCGGTTTACCTGTCCCAGCACGACAACCCCAAAAGAAAATTGAAGTACACGTGGGAACTCATTGAAATGCCCACCTCCCTGGTGGGTGTCAACACCCTGCTGCCCAACCGCCTGGTCGGCCATGCCATTGCGAACGGGCAGGTCCATGAATTGGCCGGATATACCGAGATCAAGCGAGAGGTAAAGGTGGGGGCACACTCACGACTGGACCTGCTGGCCCGGGCACCGGGCAAAGCCGACTGCTATATCGAGGTCAAAAACTGTACCCTGGTGGAAGCTGGGAATGCCCGGTTTCCGGATGCCGTGACTGCCCGGGGCCGTAAACATCTGGGGGAACTCATGCGCCTGGCGGCCGACGGCTGCCGGGCCGTGATGTTTTTCCTTGTCCAGAGGATGGACGCCGATTTTTTCCAGCCGGCCGACGACATCGATCCCGCCTACGGCAATGCCCTCAGGGAGGCATGTGCCGGCGGGATGGAAATCGTGGTTTATGACGTGCGCATCGACCTGACGTCCATCGCCCTCAACCGGCCGATAGAATACAAAATTTGACTTTGAAATCAGATTGATATATTGAAATGGAACAATTGGGTCTCCCGGGGGACACACCGTGTTTGGTTTGCCCCGGGCTTCTCATATCCTGCAGGTCCACCGCGACCCATAAATTCGAGATAATATGAAGACCAATATTTCCGAAAAGCTCAACAGGATTATCCAGAAACCTGACAACCTCATCCGGATTCTCGATAATCTCCAGGAAGGCATCATCGCCCACGATTTAAACCGCAACATCTTTTTTTTCAACCAAACAGCAGAAAAAATCACCGGCTTTACCCGTGATGAAGTTTTGGGCCATGATTGCCATGAAGCGTTTACGGCACCCTTTTGCAGTGCGGAGTGTCACTTTTGCGACGGCGCTCCCGTTCCGGCCGAGTTGGGAAAACAGGCCCTGACCATTACCACCAAGTCGGGTGAGCAGCGACGTATTGAGATGACCATTACCCTCATGCACGATGAGCACGATGAACCCTTCGGCGTACTGGTTTCCTTCAAAGATCTTACCGACCTGATCAACCTACGGATAAGAGCAGGGGATATCCGCAGCTTTTCCAACATCATTGGGCAGGACATCAAAATGCTGCAGGTCTTCCAGCAGATCAAGGACGTCGCCTCCTATGATTATCCGGTGCACATTTTCGGTGAAACCGGTACCGGCAAAGAACTGGTCGCGGCGGCGATTCACAATGAAAGCCCGCGCTCTGGGGGGCCCTTTGTACCCATCAATTGCGGTGCCCTGCCTGAGAGCCTGATCGAAAGCGAGCTGTTCGGCCATGTGCGAGGCTCATTTTCCGGGGCGATCCGGGATAAAAAGGGCCGCTTTGAACTGGCCGACAAGGGCATCATCTTCCTGGACGAAGTGGCCGAGCTCTCAAAGCTGATGCAGGTCAAACTGCTCCGTTTTCTCCAGGACGGCACCTTTGAAAGAGTGGGCGGTGAACGCACCCAGAAAGTGGATGTACGGGTCATCAGCGCCACCAACAAGGACCTGATGGAAGAGATCAAGGAGGAGCGCTTCCGGGAAGACCTCTACTACCGGCTCAACGTCATACCGGTCAACCTGCCGCCCCTGCGCGACCGTCGCACCGACATTCCCCTGCTGGTATCACACTTTCTCAAGGAAGCCAGCCGTCGAAATAAAAGCCCGGCCGCCTCCATCACCGATGATGCCCTGGGCGCCCTGATGAATTATGATTGGCCGGGCAACGTGCGCGAACTGCAAAACGCGGTGCAATTTTCCATCGTCAAAAGCACCCGGGATATCATCAAGAAGACCGACCTGCCCCCCGAAATATCCCGTCTCAAATCCAAGGAAATTTCGAAAAAGAACCGTTCGGGTAAACTGGACATTGAATCCGTCCAGACAGCACTGAAAACCACCGGCGGCAATAAGGCAAAGGCGGCCAAAGTCCTCGGCGTGGGCCGGGCCACGCTGTATCGATTCTTGGGCGCCAACGCGGATTCGTTTTAGAAGGAATCTCAGCAAAGGCTTTTGGCCCAATCTCTGCGTTGGACGCAAATTCCAAATCCTCGAAATACAGACGTATTCCTCCGGTATGCGACCCACCGTTGAGGAATAAATCGAACGGGAAGTCCCGCAACGCGGGGAAATTCACGTCCGCCTTGATCTTGAACCAAAATCCTTCCCTGAGATTCCTTCTGCTATAATTGTCGTATTACTTATCCCAAAATAGGCAGAGCCATCTCAAATTGCTTCTTTGAGATGGCTCTGTGGTCTGATTTAGTGTTTCGGCCAGGTCCATAACTCTGAAACCCTGACACCCTTTAACTTTTAAACCGCTCTTTTACGCTGCATCAATATCCCTGCGCGCAGCCATGTCGGTGAGTACGCGTTCCCGGGCTTTGTCGATGCCAAGTTCCGCACGCTTTTTATCGATATGGGCAATCATCAACCGGGCCATTTCGTAGGGATCCGGCGTGAAACCCCACTTGCCAAAGCCCATCTCTTCAAGACCGCCAAACAGGAGTTTGTGGAACTTGGTGTCTTCAATGATCGGAAAAGTGACCCCGAACAGGGTATAAACGCCCGATGCCACAAAGTACTGGCCGATGGCAATCGCCTTTTCGCTCATCCATTCCGGCGCTGCCCCGGCCGCGGGCAAATCGGCAATGCTTTCACCCAAACCGCCGGTTTTTACCATCTCTGTGGCTGCCAGCAGAATCCGGCTGTTGTCGACACAGGCACCCAGCCCCAGAACCGGCGGCATACCCACGGTCTCACAGACCTCGCTCAATCCCGGTCCAGCCAGAACCGCAGCTTCCGGCGATGTCAAGCCGGCTTTTGCCAGGGCAATCTGGGAACAGCCCGTCTGCAATACCAGCACGTCATTTTTAATCAGTTCCTTGACCAGTTCCACGTGCACCCAGTCCTGCTTGACCCTGGGATTGGTGCAGCCAACCACGCCGGCCACGCCACGGATGCGGCCATTGATGATGTTTTCATTGAGCGGAGTGTAAGCCCCCCGGAATGAACCACCCAACATGTAATCGATGTAATCATGCGAGAAACCATGTACCCCTGTATTCACGATCTGGGGGATCTCAACGGGCAGGGATCGATTTTTAAAGCGGCCAATGGCACGGATAACCACCTCGTCCGTACAGGCTTTGGGGTCATGTTCATTAAACTCAAGGTGGGTAGCACCTTCGATTTTACACCTGGGGTTGGTGGTAAACATCGGTGTATTGTAGCAGTCGGCCACTTTGGCCAGGCCCTGCTTAATGCATTGTATATCAACGGTAAACGCATCCACCGCACCGGTGACCAGCACCGTCTCCGTGGACATAAAGTTACCGGCATGGGGGATGCCGTGTCGGACCATCATCTCGGCCCCGGAACAGCACATACCTACCAGGTTGAGCCCCTTGGCCCCGGCATCCTTGGATGCCTGGATAAGAGAGGGTTCATTTACCGAGGCAATCATGGACTCAAACAGGTTGGGCTCATGGCCATGCACGATAATATTGACCTGGTCTTCTTTAAGGACACCCATGTTGACTTCAACGGACACTGGAACCGGTGTGCCGAACAGGATGTCTGAAATCTCGGTAGCCACCATGGAGCCGCCCCACCCATCGGCCAGGGCAGTTCGGCTGCATTGCTGGACAATATTGTTGTAATCCTGATCCACGCCCATATGGGTGCGGTTCATCATCTCCATAATCTCCCGCATGGCACCACGGGGCACCATGTTGTGTTTGCGCCAGAGTTCCTTGGTTTTCTCCGGTGCCCGCCTGATCAGCGGAATCTCACCCTCAACCTGGGTATAGGTTTTTTCAAATTCATCACAGACAGCCAGGGCCAGTTCCTTCAATGACTTGCCTTCCACCTCGATGCCCAGGTCCAGGGCAGTCCTTTCAAGCTTCTGGGGATTACGAATGGTATATTCCTTGATGTGTCCTTCGGCAACGTCTCGGAAGAGAGCCAGCATGGCCATGCCATGGTCGGTATGCGAGGCTGTGCCGGTAGCAACCATACGACCAAAGTTTCGAGCCTGAATCGTGTCAATCGTGGCCCCACAGACACCGACTTTCCCATAAGGGTCTCGGGCATTCAGCCGGCAGGGTCCCATGGCGCAGTGCTTGCAGCAGGCCGAGTCTTTACCGATGGGACAGGCTTTCATATTCTGCGCTCGGTCAA
Source organism: uncultured Desulfobacterales bacterium (assembly GCA_964636125.1). Taxonomy (GTDB): domain Bacteria; phylum Desulfobacterota; class Desulfobacteria; order Desulfobacterales; family CAJINA01; genus CAJINA01. The sequence goes on from CAZWPX010000067.1 coordinate 5,960, forward strand.
AAGTTGTCTCAACACCATCACGCCGAGCTTTGATAAGCATCTGTTCAGTGGCTTCACAGCTGGTTAGAATATTAGGATCGACTTCCTTCTTGGAAGCTTTTTTATCGATAGCCATAATGAGTCCTCCATGGGATTATAGGGTTTACAGTGGTCACCCCGTTAATTGAGAGTGCTTCTTCAGCTCTTGATATTCTTAATAGTAATAATTACTATTAACGATAAGGCAGCAATTGAGTCAACATAATTATTCTGTTAACAGATACTTTTTTCTTAGAGAGTGTCTTGCGGTACTATCGGAAAGTTTCCCTATGATACTGTAATTAAAATTAAAAACAGTGCTATATAGGGGTCCGGACCACAACCGGTAAATAAAAGGCCGCTGCAGGGAGTGTATAAAAAACATGTAAACTAGGTATTCTGTAAATTTCTAAATATTTATATGGCCGGCACTTGGAATCAACTAATTGTTTTTATACAGTTTTATATATTTACTGCGGCAAAACCAGGCCCGAGTTTACAACCAATTTGGCAAAATCTAAATTTGTCGAGATTAAAACATCTTCAAATTTTTCAATTGGAATGCTACAGACAAGAGCAGGTCTATAATTTATCTACATCCAAACGCGGATCCTGCGCCGGCAGAAGGCTGTGCCTGATTGTTGGCGCAGGTATAGCCGGAACCGGTAGTGGCTATTAAGCTTCAAACTACTGTCGATCAACTGCTTTAAGCCCATTTTGGAAAGGAACCCGCCATGCCAGATAAAGAAATCAAAGTATTTTCGCTGAGTACCTGCAGTCACTGTAAGTCCACCAAGAAACTCCTTTCCGACTGTACGGTCCAATACGACTTTGTCGATGTTGACCTGCTCGAGGGTGACGAACGGAAAGCCATCCTGGAAGATGTCAGGAAATTCAACCCCAAATGCTCATTTCCCACCGTCATTATCGGTGAAAAAGTCATTGTCGGCTTTAAAGAAGAGAAGATAAAGGAGGCGCTGGGACTCTGATGGACGCAAAGACCTTACACGAACAGTTGGAAAAATTTCAGGAGTCCAAGGGCTACTATTTTTCCGCAGAGCAAGAACGGGTGATGGACCTGATCGAAGCCCTGCTCACCAACAAGGAGCGGTACGGCTACATGGCCTGCCCCTGCCGCCTGGCGGCCGGTGACCGCGACAAAGACCGGGACATCATCTGCCCCTGTGTATACCGTGAACCCGACGTAAAGGAATTTGGCAGCTGCTATTGCAACCTGTATGTGTCTAAAGAGTGGAACGCGGGCAGCATCAGGAAGGAGTATGTGCCGGAGCGGCGGCCACCTGAAAAAATGTTTTAAAATTTATCATAGGCAATCATTTCCGGTTCAACCCCCAGGTCGTCCAGCATCTTCTCCACGGCATCCACCATCATCGGCGGACCGCACAGGTAATACTCGATTTCGGTGGGGTCCTCATGCTGTGCAAGGTAGTGTTCCAGAAGGCATTCGTGTATGTACCCGATCATACCATCCCATTGGTCGTCCGAGTCGGGTTGGGAAAGCGCCACATTGTAACTGAAACCTGGATGTTTGTCGGCCAGTTCCTTGAACGCCTCTTCAAAAAACAACTCCTGTATAGACCGGGCGCCATACCAGAAGGAGACTTTCCGCTTGGTGTGCAGGCTCTCAAGCTGGTTGAAAATGTGTGACCGCAAGGGGGCCATGCCGGCACCGCCGCCGATAAAACACATCTCCCGATCAGACTCCCGGGCAAAAAATTCACCGTAAGGACCGCTCAGGGTCACCTTGTCACCCTCCTTCAGGTTAAAAATGTAGGAGGAGCCGGCTCCGGGTGGGGCGGCAGCTTTCCCCGGCGGCGGAGTTGCAATCCGGATGGTAAAGCTCAATTGCCTGTCTTCAGAGGGCGGATTGGCCAGCGAGTAGGCCCTGAATATGGGCTCTTCAATCTTGCTCTTGAGCCCCCACAGGTTAAATCGATCCCAGGAGGGCCTGAAACGTTCACCAATCCTGACCCGAAACTGGCCAAAAGAGAGTTCGTATTCGGGTATGTCGATCTGGATATAGGCGCCTGCCTGGAATACCAGCCGCTCACCGTCATCAAGCTCAAGCACAAGCTCTTTGATGAAAGTTGCCACGTTTACATTGGATACAACCGTGGCGTTATATTTTTTGACGTCTAATATATCTTCCGGTATGCGGATTTGAAGATCATCCTTGACCTTCAACTGGCAGGCCAGGTGTATGTTGGCCTTCTTTTCTTTCCTGGAAAGGTGGGCCAGTTCCGTGGGGATGTGGCCTTCAACCCCGGCGGACACCTGGCATTTGCACATTCCGCAGGAGCCGCCGCCGCCACAGGCCGAAGGAATGAAAATGCCGTTGTTGGCAAGCGAGGCCAGCAGGGTTGTCCCGATGGGGGTCTTGATGCTTTTATCTTCATCCGCATTGATGACGATCCGGCTGTCGCCCTTTTTGACAACCTTGGCCTCAACAAACAGGCAGATCCCCACCAGGATCAAGATAAGGGCTGTAAATACCGTCATACTGATGAGATAGGTCAATTTCTACTCCCGAGCCTACAAGGTTATCCCTGAAAATAGCATAAAGCCCATGGCCATCAAACCGGTTACGATCATGGCAATCCCAAAGCCTTCCAGGCCCCGGGGGACATCGGCATAGCGGAGTTTGGTCCGGATGGCCGCCATGGAAACGATCGCCATCAGCCAGCCGGTCCCCGACCCGACCCCGAATACCACGGATTCCACGAAGGTGTACTCTCTTTCGATCATAAACAGCGAGGTTCCCAGGATGGCGCAGTTCACCGTGATCAGGGGCAAAAACACCCCCAGCGCGTTGTACAATCCTGGGGAGTAGCGGTCCATCACCATTTCGACCCCCTGGACCATGGCCGCAATCACGGCAATAAAGGTAATGAATTTAAGAAAGCTCAGGTCCACAGTGGGCAGCCCGGCCCAGGAGAGAGCACCCGGTGCCAGCAGGTAGTGGTATACCAGCCAGTTGACCGGGGCGGTGATGGATAGAACAAAAACCACGGCAAATCCGAGTCCCAGGGAGGTTTCCATGTTGCGCGAAACCGCCACAAAGGAACACATCCCCAGAAAATAGGCCAACAGGATGTTCCCGATGAAGACCGAGTTGAGAAAAACGTTGATCAGGTTTTCCATTTAATGCTCCGCGTATGCTTTGCAAGATAGAAGGTTGAAGGTCAGGTTCTGACATTTACTTTCAGCACAATCGGTATCTGCATCGAAATCGCGATCGAAACCGGGGACAAGCGGGATCACCGTACAAGAGCGATTTCGATCCCGATCTTTCCCTTGGATCAAAGGGCTGTTATGGTTTTACTTCAGCCTTCAGCCTTTCCACTTTAATCGTTGACTAACGATTTCTGCAACCACACCAGCAGACCGATAATGATAAATGCAGCCGGTGCCAGCAGCATAAATCCCATATCCTGATAGCCCGCCCGGTAAAGCGCTTCCGGCACCACCTGAACACCAAACAGGCTCCCGGCCCCCAGGAGCTCACGGATAAAGGCAACGGTGATCAAAACTGCACTGTAGCCGGCCCCGCTGCCCAGGCCGTCCAGGAACGAGACCCAGGGCGGATTGCCCAGGGCAAAGGTCTCCGCCCGCCCCATCACGATGCAGTTGGTGATGATCAGGCCCACGAAGACTGAAAGCTGCTTGCTGATATCATATAAAAATGCTTTGAGGAGTTCATCGGCCAGGATCACAAGGGAAGCGATCACGATGAGTTCCACGATCATTCTGATATTCCGGGGCACCACGTTGCGCATGCTGGAAATAATCAGGTTGGAAAAAGCAACCACCAGGGTCATGGCCAGTCCCATGACCACGGCTGTTTTAAGCTGCACGGTCACTGCCAGGGCCGAGCAGATTCCCAGTGACTGGATGAAGATCGGATTATTTTTAACCAGCGGTTCCGACAGCGCCTTGAACTCTTTTGTTGCGGTTAATTTCATTGTGAATCCATATTCCTGGTAAGTTGAATGCGG
>CAZWPX010000067.1:10093-25294 GCA_964636125.1 uncultured Desulfobacterales bacterium
AATCCATAGATCCAGCGGGAGATTTCCATACCGGGTGCCGAAACCGGGTCGGTCGCCATGAAGACAATCCCGAAAAGAAACCCGCCCATGACCAGGTGATAGAGGGGGTTCATGCTGAACCAGGCGCTGCTGGAGGCCCCGGCAAAGAGGTTGATCAGCCATCCGGTGGCCACCACACCCACCACGCCGCCGACCATAATTTTGTAGCTGGCAATGCCCGTTGCAACCAGGAACAGGGCGCCCACCAGGCAGAAAAGCGCAGAGGTCGCGCCGATGCTCCCCGGATAGCTGCCGATGATCAGGTCCTGGATCGAATAGCCGGCCGCGGTCAATACGCTCTGGGCCTGCTGGCCAGCGTCTGCCAGGGACAGGGCTGCCAGCGGGGTAGCCCCGCTGACGGCATCGGCCGCACGGGTACCGGCCGTCCAGACACTGTCTCCGGACATATTGGTCGGATAGGCAAAAAATATAAACGCGCGCCCGGTAAGGGCAGGATTCAGAAAGTTGCGCCCCACGCCGCCGAAAATCTCTTTACCGATGACAATCCCGAAGGAAAATCCAACGGCCACCTGCCAGAGCGGCAGGGTGGGGGGCAGGGTCAGGGGAAACAACAATCCGGATACCAGCAGCCCTTCACTGATATGGTGTCCACGAATGGAGGCAAACAGTGTTTCCCAGAAAAACCCCACCGCGTAAACCACCAGGATCATCGGTACAAAAATCCAGAGACCCCGGATAAAAATCTCGATCCATGAAAGCGCAAGGCCCGCTGCAGTCGCGGACTGCAGGCCCGCGTTGAATATCCCAAAAAAAGTAACCGGCAACAGCGCCAGGATGACAAAGGCCATATAGCGTTTGACATCCAGAGAGTCCCTGACCAGCGGCCCTTTGCGGGTGGGTATCACCGGCACAAAAAAAACGGTCTCCAAGGCCCCGAAAAAAGGTCCCAGCCCCTGGAAACGTCCACCTTTACTGAAATGGGGTCTGACGTGGTCTATAAAGCTGCGCAGTTTTTTCATATTCAAGCGATTTCCTTGGCATAGGCATCTTTGGCGGTTTTCAGAATGTCTCTGATCTCCAGTTTGGAGGGGCACACAAAACTACAGAGTCCGCACTCGACGCAATCCAAAAGCCCCAGGGCCAGGGCCTCTTCGATTTCATCCGCCAGCACCGCTTTTAAAGTAAACTGGGGCAGAATATCCACCGGGCACACCCGGGGGCAGTAACCGCAATTAATGCAGGCGCGGTCCTCACCATTCATATCACACGACAACACTTTCGGGCTGGTGTTGAAAACAGATGTAAAGGCCCGCGAATGGCTTGCTTTCTGGTACCCCGGCCGGATAAATCCCAGCAGTTCTTTGGGATCTCCCGCCGGCATGAGCGTCAGGGCCGTTTCGTAAAACCCGAGGTAGGCGTCGGTATCGACCGTGTAGCCGCCAAAAATCCCGCCGGCCACCGGGCGCTGGCCGCCGGGGTTTTCCTTGCCGAGCAGATCGGCCAGAGGTGCACCGGCCCGGGTAAGGACGTGACCGCTTTTGGAACTCCGGGGCCCGCCCAGGGCCACGATTCTGGTCGTCGGGTAGGTGCCGCTGTCGAGAAAGGCGGCCATGGTCAATAGATCCTGGCCAGTGATGTACCAGGCCCGATTTTCAGCTGCAGTTGTTTTGATGTGGTATATAACGGTAGCAGGATCATCCGCAGGGTAGGCCCCCTCCACAGCATGGGTGATGAATCGGTCAATCCGCTCATTGCCGGTGGTCCCCTTGCGGGCCGTGACAATCACCCGGTCGGATAATTTGTTTAAAAGATTAAGGCCGTACTCAAAATCCGCCTCGCGGTCTTTAAGATACACCTGGGCAAGCGGGTGGAAAGGTGCCTGGGAGCCCAGGCTGACAATGATGAGCGGTGGTATACCGGCGGGGTCCGGGATATCGTGAAACGGCAGCTCCCTGAAAAAAGGCCACCCACTCCGGGCCAGAATGGCCTCCACCAGCGCCCCGCGTTCGGCGGCGGCCAGCTGGTCGGGGGAAAGGGCAGGAAAAACGGCCCCGGCTTCCTCCGCATCCAGGCGAATCACAAGCTCGGTAATCACCCGGCGCGGTCCATAGCTGATCCGGTCTACCCGGCCTGAACCCGGGGCCGGAAATGTCACCTGCGGATTGCGTTTATCTTCCAGCAGGGGGGCCCCGGCCAGAATCCGGTCGCCCTCCTTCACGCGCAGCCTGGGTTTGATGAAAGGTATCCTGATTGGATGGAACCCCACCCGGTCAGAGTCTTCAAGAATTTCAACTTCAAGGGAAGGTCTGCCTGCGAGATTGAGGTTGTAACCTTTCTTGACAGATACAGTTACCATATTGACTCCGCTGTCGATTCCCGGTGGATCAGAGGATTGATTGTGAACGCGACTCGGCACTTCAGGTTTGCATGTTCCCTTCACCCGGTCCCTTTCAGAAACAACCCGTGGCGTTTCGGCAAACCGGAATTTAGAAACAGCCCCTGGCACGTGTAATGATTAAGCAACTATCATGCCGGTTGTCTCCGGCCAGGCCGGTAGATTTAGGAAACCACAAATGACAAATTTTTTGTAGTTATTTTTTTGGCAATATATGGTATCTGGGAGGCATTGATGAAAGGTGCCCCGTCCGGTCTCGGGACCTGCGGGTATTTCACGCTTGACATGGCCCCTTTTTCATTTTAGGGATTCGAAAGAGGTTGGTTTTACCAAAATCAGGGTCGCATTCGGACCCGGCATGCAAGAAGGTACCGGTTTTGGAAGTCCATAAAAATATGCGGATGACCCGCCAGCGAGCGGTTATTCTGGAAGAGTTACGCAGCACCCAAGCCCATCCGAGTGCGGATGAGCTGTACCAGACAGTTCGTAAAAAATTACCCCGGATCAGCCTCGGGACAGTCTACCGCAATCTTGAAATTCTATCCGAACTCGGGGAAATCCAGAAACTGGAACTGAGCGGCGCCCTGAAAAGATACGACGGCCACCCGCACCGGCACTACCATATCCGCTGTGTCCGCTGCAACACCGTCGTTGATGCGCCGGTCGCCCCCTTGAACCAGCTGGAAGATGAACTTTATAAAACCACCGTTTTCGAGATCATTGGGCACAACCTTGAATTCACAGGACTGTGCCCGAACTGTTCTGCCGAACAAGAAAAAGCGCCTTAAGCACCCCAAAGCCCTGTTACCATTTTAGCCCGGCTGTTTTTCGCCTGCCTGCATCTCCAATTTTGGCCCGGCCCAAAAAATCCTGTTTAAAAAAGAGACAGTTTAGCCAACCCCCGCCGCCTGTATTGCGATACACTTGTGTATCGGCCCGGAACGAGACAAAACCGTCCCGGCGGCCGAATCGGCAGCCCCAAAGCAGGGCAAGCCTCTGTGCCGCGATTTAAGGGCGGCGGGAAGCTCATTTAAATCAGCTTCCCGCCGCAGGCCGCACCAAAATCAGCAACTTTCAAATGGCCCGGCTTTATACCGGGCTGACTGCAGGGTGGCACGGAACTTGAAAGACTGTGGTGATGTCAGCTTCTCCACTGTTCAACACCAATTAAACCCCGCTGGTCGGACAGCGGGCAAACCAATACAAGTTGAGGTGAACCATGGAAGAGTGCCAGATTACTAAAAACACAGGTTTGAGGGGAGTCACCATTGCCAGCACGAAAATCAGCGACGTCGATGGTCAAAAGGGCAAACTGGTCTACAGGGGCTACCTGGCCAAGGACCTGGCTGGCAAAACCTCTTATGAGGAGGTCGTCTTTCTCCTCTTGTACGAAAAATTGCCAGACCCTGGAGAGTTGGCTGAGTTTTCAGCCGATCTGGTTAAAAACCGTGAATTGCCTCAGAACATATTTGCCGCAATGATAGGCTTTCCCAAAGACGCACTGCCCATGGATGTTCTACAGGCAGTGGTCCCCATGCTGGCCCACCATGACCCCGGGGTACATGAGCACTCACATGAGAATGCGCTTGGGGTTGCCGTCAAGCTGATCGCAAAATTCCCGACCATCGTGGCCGCCTGGGAACGGATCCGAAACAAGAAGGCCCCCGTGGACCCCGATCCTACCCTGGGGCACGCCGCCAACTTCCTCTACATGCTCAATGGTGAGGTGCCGGATAACGATCTGGCCGAGTACTTTGACACCGCCCTGGTGCTGCATGCCGAACACTCCTTCAATGCCTCGACCTTTGCAGCCCGGGAAGTCGCCTCCACCAAGGCTCACATGTACGCATCGGTGGCCGCCGCCGTCGGGTCGCTATCCGGGGCCCTTCACGGCGGTGCCAATACCCGCGTGATGAACATGCTGCTGGAGATCGGCTCGGCAGACAAGGCTGAAGCCTATGTAGACAATGTTTTAGAGACCGGCGGGGTGATCATGGGGTTGGGCCACGCTGTTTATCAGACCGATGACCCCCGTGCCCATATCCTGGCCCCCATGTCGAAAACCCTGGGAGAACGCGCCGGGGATACCACCTGGTACGACCTCTCCCAAAAGCTTGAAAAAGTCGGTAAACAGGCTTTCAAGGATAGAAAAGGCAAGGATATCTATGTAAACGTCGATTTTTACAGTGCCTCTCTCTACTACTATATGGGCGTCGCTACCGACCAGTTCACACCCCTGTTTGCCATATCCCGGATTGCCGGCTGGGCAGCCCATGTTATTGAGGAACAATTCGGGGGCGCCGCCTCCAAGCCGGCCCTGTACCGACCGGAATCCGATTATGTCGGTGATTACTGCGGCCCTGATGAGTGTACGTTTGTTCCGGTAGATGACCGCTGAGAATTAATAGTGCCCATCCATGATTGAAAATCATGGATGAAGGGTGTTAGCTTTTAGCGATTAGGTTTTAGTAAAAACAGTTTAAATACAGTGTATTACCTAAATGCTAAAAGCTAAGAGCCAATAGCTCCATCCTGAAATCTTTGATTTATGGATGGACACTAGATAGACACCCCAAAGGAGATTGCAAGATGGAAACTGCCCAAGATGCAGAGATCAGAAGAATCCAGCTGGAGCTGGAGAAAACGCTGTCACAGATAAACAGGGAAATCCCGATCTACCTTTTCACCCAGGCCGGCGAAAACGACGTCTTCAGTGATGCCGCCCGCCAGGGCATCCGGTTTTTCAGGCAACTGACGGATCGGGTCAGGTTAAAAGAATTCGGCCTCAATCACGACATGGCTGCCAAACTGGGTGTACAAAGCTCGCCAACCATCATCTTTGACCCGGACAACTACAACGTCAAATGGTTGGGAGCGCCCATGGGCGAAGAGGCTAAAATCTTCCTTGAAGCCCTACTGCGCATCGGGACCCAGCACGCCGGCCTGAACGAGCAGTCTACCGCCGTGCTGGAAAAAATCATTGCCCCCACGGCTGTCAAAGTGTTTGTGAGCCCGTCATGCCCCTATTGTCCCCAGCAGGCCTTGAACGCTCTCAAGGCCGCAGTGGCCAAACCGGCGTTAATATCCCTGGAGATTATCGATATCCAGGCCAACCCGGAGTTGGCCGACCGCTACGCGGCCCATTCAGTGCCCCAGACATTCGCAGATGACATTTTGATTGCCATGGGCGCCCAGACCGAAGAGCTGTTCATGTCGTCGCTGGAAAAGATGGAACAGCAGACCGTGTTTATTCCTGAATCAGATGCCGAAGAGGTCACCACCGACCTGGTCATCATCGGCGCCGGCCCGGCCGGCCTCAGTGCCGGCATTTATGCCGCCCGCAGTGGCCTGGAAAGCGTCATCCTGGAAAAAGGGGTCCTGGGCGGCCAGGTAGCCCTCACGCCAGTGGTTGAAAACTACCCGGGCATGAAACAGGTCGGCGGCAAAACCCTCGTGGACATCATGGTCACCCACGCGCTTGAATATGTGAATATCTTCCCCGGAGAGGAAGTCATAGCGATTCAACCCGGTAATCCGATCCTGGTGCAGACCAGCCGCCGCAAATTCTGGACAAAGTCCGTCATGCTGACCACCGGTGCAAGCCATCGCCACCTCGGGGTCCCCGGTGAAAACCGGTTCTCCGGTCGCGGGGTCAGCTACTGTGCCACCTGCGACGGTCCGCTTTTCAAAGGTAAAAAAGTGCTGATGGTGGGCGGCGGCAACAGCGCGGTTACCGAGGCCCTGCACCTGAAGAACATGGGGGTTGATGTCACCATCGTCCATCGCCGTGACCAGTTGAAAGCCCAGAAAGTCCTGACTGATAAACTGCCTGAGAACGGAATTGAGGTGATCTTCGACCACCAGGTTGTCAGTATCGAGGGCAATGGCATCGTGGAAAAGGTGTTGCTCCGGGAAAATGAATCCGGAAAAACCACCGAAATGATCGTCAATGGTGTCTTTATGGCCATCGGATATGAACCAGCCACCAGCCTGGCCGACAAGCTTGGCCTTGAACTCACCGAGGAAGGGTATGTCCGGCACGACAACTATCGAACAAACGTCCCCGGTATCTACACGGCCGGCGATGTGACCGGTGGGTACAAACAGATTGTCACCGCCGCCGGACAGGGGTCCGAAGCGGCCTTGACCGTCTTTGAAGACATCATCAATCCCTACTGGAAAAACTGATGGAGCCCAAAACAATCGCATCCACCAGCGTGGTCATGTCCCACATGATGCTTCCTCCGGACGCCAACCCCGTCGGTATTGTGCACGGCGGGGTCGTCATGAAACACATCGATGACGCCGCAGGGGTGGTAGCAGTGCGGCATTCAGGCGGCAATGCGGTGACCGCCTCCATCGACCGGCTGGATTTTCATTTCCCGGCCTTTATCGGGAACCTGCTCACTGTCAAAGCGAGCATCAACCTCACCAATCGGACCTCCATGGAAATTGGCGCCCGGGTGGAGACCGAAGATCCGGTCACCGGGACCATCCAGCATACGGCTTCAGCCTATCTGACATTTGTCGCTCTGGATGCCAATAATCACCCGCGTGAGATACCCGGGATCGTTCCCATGACCGCTGAAGAAAAAAGACGCAATTGCGAGGCAATCACCCGCCGGAAAGACCGCCTCGCGAAGAGAACCCAAAAAAAATCCTGCCACTAAAGGTTCGCATGCGTGCCCTGACAATCCAGGCCAGATTTTCCCGGAATCTTGAATCCGCGGCCCCTGTCGACCGGAACTTTGGAATAATTGAGGTAAAAACTGAAAATGAAAAACAGACAGACCCGGATAATCATGCTCGTGGGGATTGCCCTAACGGTGACAGCGTTTTTTGTTTTCGACCTGCAACGGTTTCTCACCCTCGAGGCCCTCAAGGCGCGCCAGCACGATTTTGAAGTTTTCTATCAAGATCATACGGCCGCAACCATCACCGTCTACATGCTGGGTTATATCCTGGTCACAGCCATGTCCCTGCCGGGTGCCGCCGTAATGAGCCTTGCGGGCGGGGCTCTCTTCGGGCTGGTCACGGGAACGATTATGGTCTCTTTCGCGAGCACCATTGGGGCGACCCTGGCATTTTTGCTATCCCGTTTTCTGCTCAGAGACGCCATCCAGAAGAAGTTTGGAAACAAGCTGGCCAGTATCAACCAGGGAATTGAAAAGGACGGTAATTTTTATCTGTTCACCTTGCGGCTGGTCCCGGTCTTCCCCTTTTTTATGATCAACGTGGTCATGGGTCTGACTCCCATCAAGACCCTCTCTTTCTACCTGGTCAGCCAGATCGGCATGCTGCCGGGCACCATTGTCTACCTTAACGCGGGCACCCAGTTGGGCAAACTGGATTCCGCCGCGGGCATTCTCTCGCCCGCCATTATTTTCTCGTTCGCCCTGCTGGGCATCTTCCCCCTGATTGCCCGTAAAATAGTAGACGCCCTGCAGGCCCGCAAAATCTACAAGGGGTACCGCCGGCCTGCGAAATTTGACTACAACCTCACTGTTATCGGGGCGGGTTCGGCCGGGCTGGTGGCAGCGTACATCGCCGCGGTGGTCAAAGCACGGGTAGCCCTGATTGAAAAAGAGAAAATGGGCGGCGATTGCCTCAACACCGGCTGTGTACCCAGCAAATCGCTGATCAGGAGTGCCAAAATCCTTTCATACGTGCAGCGGGCCAAAGAGTTCGGTTTTACCAGGGGCCGGATGACCTATCGCTTTGCGGATGTCATGCAGCGGGTCCAGGATATCATCCAGAAAGTCGCGCCGCACGATTCAGTGCAACGCTATACGGACCTCGGGGTCAACTGCATCCAGGGAGAAGCCCGGGTGACCAGCCCCTGGGAAGTATCTGTGAACGGAAAGACCATAACGTCACGCAGCCTGGTAATTGCCACCGGGGGGCAGCCGTTCATTCCGCCTGTTCCAGGCCTTGAAAAAGTGGATTATTACACCTCTGATACGATCTGGGAGCTCAGGCAGCGGCCGGAAAAGATGCTTGTGCTGGGCGGCGGCCCCATCGGCTGTGAACTGGCCCAGGCCTTTAAGCGCCTTGATGTAAAGGTAACCCAGGTGCAGCTGCATGAGCATATCATGCCCCGGGAAGATCCGGAAATTTCCAGGCTGGTTGCCGAAAAATTCCGCTCGGAAGGTATTGAACTGCTCACCGGACACCGGGCAACTGAAATTGTGACTGATACCGACGGCCCTGCGTTGATCTGCCAGGCCGGTGACCAGAGCGTCCGCATTGCGTTTGACATCATCCTCGTGGCGGTTGGCCGGACAGCCAACGTAAGTGGTTTCGGGCTGGAGGACCTGGGCGTCCAGCTGGCTCCCGGAGGGACCATTGAGGCTGATGGCTTCTTACGCACAAACTTTCCAAACATTTTTTGCTCCGGTGATGTAACCGGACCGTACCAGTTTACCCACACCGCGGCCCACCAGTCCTGGTACGCGGCTGTGAATGCCCTTTTCGGGAGATTTAAAAAATTCCGGGTAGACTACAGCGTCATCCCGTGGGCGACGTACACGGATCCTGAAGTTGCCCGGGTGGGGCTTAACGAGCAGGATGCCCTTGAAAGGAATATTGACTATGAGGTTACCCGCTATGGTTTTGACGATCTGGACCGGGCCATAACGGATTCGGAAGACCACGGCCTGGTCAAGGTGCTGACCCCGCCTGACAGCGATAAAATTCTGGGCGTCACCATCGTGGGACCACACGCCAGTGACATTATCGCAGAATATGTGCTGGCCATGAAACACGGCCTGGGCTTGAATAAAATCCTGGGCACCATTCACATCTATCCCACCCTCGCCGAGGCAAATAAATACGCTGCCGGTGAATGGAAAAAAGCACACGCCCCGGAGAAATTGCTGGCCTGGGTGCGAAAGTACCACAACTGGATGCGCAATTAGTGTTCGCCCACAAAGAGCATCTTTTGACCCAGAGCCGTGTTTGCGCTCTTGTGAGGTCCTCAACCCTGAATTACAAGCGAAACAAACGCATCAAACAAAGGAGAAATCATGGAGACGTATTACGACCCGGCCGACCTGGCTAAATTCGGAAACATTGGTAAAGACGCCCCGGAACTGGCCCAAAAGTTCTTTGACTACTATGGTTCGGTCTTTGCCGAAGGTGACCTCACCGAGAGGGAAAAAGCCCTTATCGGCCTGGCTGTGGCCCATGCGATCCAATGCCCCTACTGCATTGACGCCTATACCCACAACTGCCTGGAAAAAGGCTCCAACCTGTCCGAGATGACCGAAGCTGTCCACGTGGTCAATGCCATCCGGGGCGGGGCTTCCCTGGTCCACGGCATCCAGATGAGAAATATTGTTGAAAAACTTTCAATGTAGACTTAGTTTAGCTATTGTAGTGAATAAAAGACATGGTTTAAGGACTTGGCAATGGACACCGAACAACCATGCTTGCCTTTCAGTGCAACCCTGAACAAGCATAATATAAAACTCAAGCGCCTGGACACTGTGATACTGCAGGTGAACGTGGGGCTGCTGTGCAACCAGGTCTGCAAGCATTGTCATCTGGATGCAGGGCCGGACCGCAAGGAAGTCATGGACTCAGATACCATGGCCGCTGTGACAGCCTATACGCAGCGCACCAGTTTTAAAGCCATCGACATCACCGGCGGTGCACCGGAACTCGTACCGGGTATTGAAGGCTTTGTGGAGCGCCTGGCCCAGCTTGCGCCCCGCGTTATTTTCCGATCAAACCTGTCCGCCCTGCATGACCGGGAGCAGCCGGTCCTGCTGGACACCCTGATCCGCAACAAGGTAATTATAACCGCCTCTTTCCCCTCCATCAACGCGGCCCAGGCTGACAGCCAGCGCGGGAAAGGGATCTTTACAAAAAGTGTCGCCGTCCTGCAGCGCCTCAATGCCTGCGGCTATGGAAAAAGGGATTCGGGGCTGGAGCTGAACCTGGTATCCAACCCTTCCGGCGCATTCCTGCCCCAGGGCCAGGAACATACCCAAAAGCGTTTTCGCAAGGTTTTGGCTGAAAAATGGGGCCTTGTATTCAACAACCTCTTTACCTTTGCAAATGTGCCCCTGGGCCGCTTTCGCGGTTGGTTGAAAAAATCCGGCAACCTTGACAGCTACATTGAAAAACTGGCCGACGGTTTTAACCCCTGTGCTGTGGAGGGTCTCATGTGCCGCAGCCAGGTTTCCGTTTCCTGGGAGGGGTACCTCTACGATTGCGACTTCAACCTGGCGGCCGGCTTGCCGCTGGGAGGCAGGAAGATACATGTTTCCGAACTTGAGAGCCCGCCCGCGCCAGGCAGCCCTATCAGTGTGGCCGACTATTGCTACACCTGTACGGCCGGAGCCGGGTTTACATGAGGCGGCGCCATTGAGGCCTGAGTTCAGGCCCCAGAAGCTATCTCAATAGAGCCTATCTCGAAAAATGGAATTTGGATTACAAGACTCTTTGGAGATGGGTTCTAGTCGCCCATCTCAGCCATATGATCATCATAGATCGTTTCCAGGATATTTTTATGCTTGGCCTCTTCCTGGGCGAGAATTTTACACACCTTGATAAAATTTGCGTCGTCAACCTTGCCGGACATATCATTGTAAAACTGCAGGGCCTGCTCCTCGCGCTTCATCGCCATTCTGAGAATATCGACGTAAGACATCCCCGGCTCGTAGGTCAACTCGGTCATGTAATTACTTCTTTTGATATCCGGAATCCACTTGTATTCGTAGGCGTCCAGTTTTTCAACATTACTTCCCAGGTCGGCAAACAGGGCTTCGTGCTTTCGCTCTTCCAGGGCGAATTCCGCAAACGTCTTCTTGGCCACTGAGAATGTCTCATTCTGGCTCAGGTTTTCGTAAAATTCGGCTGCTTCTCTCTCTTTTTCAACAGCGTAGGCGACAATATCTCCCATAGTTTTAAAATCCATCTCAGATCTCTCCTCTTTCAGCGGTTATTAATATTGTTTCATATATTCTATAACGTTATATACAAAAAGAGTGCCAACCAGTGTCGGCCGTCACAAATCAGGCCACAGCCAGGCAGGAACCGGCTCACCGTGAAAACAACCTGCTAATAAATTCTACCGCAAAATGCAAACAGGCATAAATCTTGTATATTAACCGGGCAGGAAACACAACCAATTAGGAGGCAAAAATGAGCTTAGACCGTTTAGTCCTTGGCTTTGCCGGGACCATGATACTTATATCCCTGCTGTTGTCGCTGGTTCACAGCCCATACTGGCTGTGGTTTACGGCCTTTGTGGGCGCCAATCTTCTGCAATCCTCCATAACTGGATTTTGCCCACTGGCCATCATCCTGAAAAAGATCGGGGTCAAACCGGGTCACGCATTCAAGTAGCCGGATCATTGTGGAATACCAAGATAGAACAGGGAACGGAGTTGCTCTCCGTTCCCTGTAGTATTTAGTTCCAGTTCAACTCTTTCTGGAGCCAGGTCTTCACTTCGCCCTCGGGGGCAAACACGCCCTTGAGGTTGCCATACTCGCTCTTGAATATTTTCTCAATCCTGGCCGGCATCCGGATAGTGGCCATCTCTTCGGCCTCTTCTGAATTCCGCCGCATGAGGTAGATCACCGGCTCCTTCCAGGTGTTGACCACAAAATAAAATGATTCGTCATCCTTGGATTTAACCAGATTGCTTCCCAAGGCCGGATTGTTGCCCCATTCCAGGTACATGGTGACCGCATCCTCCGGGGTCATGTCCCAACTGATGGAATTGATAAGATCCATGTTATTCTTAATATCGTCCAGTGTCATTGTTCACCTCATCGTTAGGGGTATCCGTTTCTCACAACCTAAGGCCTCTCTGGCCTTTGTCAAAAAGCAACAACCATGCCACATTGTGGCACCTTGCAACCGGCGCCCAAATCCTTGAAACCGCATCCTCCAGGTCCCGTTCTGGATTGTCCTCCTTTTGCTGCGCATGTCCCGCGAGACACAACTGTATCATCCTGGTCGATTTCCTCCATAAACAACAGGGCCGGCACACCTCCAGGGACCACAGTGTAAATCGGCCGCGCATCGGTCACAGGGCCCGCCCGCCCCGGTAAATTGCAAGTGGCAGCGAGTTGGCATGAATCTTGGAGTTCTTTCCAATCAGGTAAATAATTGCTATGGTGAACACCATCAACCGGAGCAATGTCCGACAATGTGTGCCAGCCCAGCCCCAGGCGTTACCCATGACTTCTATGCCACAATCCCAAAAACTGGCGGCGGTCCTGTCCACCAGCCTGAAAATCAGCCTTTTCACGGGGGCCATGATCTGGCTGCTGGCTTACGGCTCCCGCAACCTGAATTACGACTGGCAATGGTACCGGGTAACGGATTACCTTTTTACCTTTAAGCAGGGTCAGTTCCGGCCCGGCCCGCTGCTGACCGGCCTGGTGATAACCCTGCAAATATCCGTCATCAGCCTGGTGTTTTCTACTCTCTTCGGCCTGGCTGCGGCGGTCATGCGACTTTCTGCCTCTCCGGCGGCACGCTTTCTGTCCCGCTGTTACCTGGAAATCATTCGTAACACCCCGCTGCTGGTCCAGATCTTTTTCATTTACTTTGTCCTCTCACCCATACTGGGGTTTGGCCGCTTTACCGCCGCCGTCCTGGCGCTAAGCCTGTTTGAAGGGGCATACGCCTCTGAAATTTTCCGGGCCGGCATTGCTTCTATCCAACAGGGCCAGTGGGAAGGCGCCTTCAGCCTCGGGCTAAACCGCTGGCAGGTCTACCGGCTGGTGATTCTTCCCCAGGCCATCCGCAAAATGCTGCCGCCGTTGACTGGCCAGGCCGTGTCCCTGGTGAAAGACTCAGCTCTGGTCAGCACCATTGCCATCTACGATCTGACCATGCGGGGCCAGGAAATCATCGCCGAAACATACCTGGTGTTTGAAATCTGGTTTACCATTGCCGGCCTCTATCTTTTCCTGACCGCCAGCCTGTCGGCCTTTGCGGCGGCCATGGAAAAATATTTAGCCATAAAGGCCTGACACCCTAACCTGTTAAAAGGAGTTTCATATGAACACACGAAAATTTGCGGTCATCGTCACTATTTTGATGGTCCCGTTGCTGCTCACCCCTGGCCTGAACACCTTTGCAATGGCCGGTGATAAGTCTGCCCCCAGTACAATGGACAGGGTTTTAAAAAAAGGGGTGTTGAAAGTGGGCATGTCCACATTTGTACCCTGGGCCATGAAAGCCAAAACCGGTAAGCTGATTGGCTTTGAAATCGATGTGGCCCGCCGACTGGCCAAGGATATGGGGGTTGAGGTGAAATTTGTGCCGACCAAATGGTCGGGCATTATACCCGCCCTGATGACCGGCAAATTCGATGTCATTATCGGCGGCATGGGCATTGTTCCCCAACGCAACCTGAAAGTGAATTTCAGTATTCCGTACGACTACACCGGCATGTCCATGGCCGCGCACAGTCAAAAAGCACCGGGTTACAGCCAGTTGGAAGACTTCAACAAACCGGATGTCGTCATCGCCGCCCGGCTGGGCTCTACCGCGGTCACAGCCACCAAAAAGTATCTCCCCAGGGCCAAACTCAGGCTCTTCGATGATGAATCCCAGGCCTACCAGGAACTGGTGAACGGCCGGGTCCATGCGGTGGTCGGTTCAGCGCCAACCCCGGCCTTCCAGGCCCTGAAGTACCCCGACCGGCTGTACCTCCCGCTGGCAGCCCCTTTCACCCGCGAGCCAATTGGTTTTGCCGTCAAGAAAGGGGACCACGACACGCTGAATTTTTTCAATAACTGGATCCGGGTCGTAACGGCCGAAGGCTGGATTGCCGAGCGCAAGCACTACTGGTTTCGAACCAAAGACTGGGAAATCCTGATTAAGTAATATGCCTGCGACCCGTTTCCCCACGAATAGCAGGCGTTTCGGCTGGCCGGATATCATCCTGCTGCTGATAGTGGCCGCCGGCATTGCCTGGATTGGGCTGCAGATCCGCTCAAACCTGCGCTATAACTGGAACTGGGGCATTATTCCCCAGTACCTTGTCCTGCACGATATCCAGACAGGCTCACTGGTACCGGGGCTGATCTTACAGGGACTGCTGGTGACTATCCGGGTGAGCCTGTGGGCCTCGGTGCTGGCCCTGATGATTGGTACCGTGATGGGGCTGTTCCGGGTGAGCCAAAGCCCCTTCCGGCGATTTCTGGGCTGGGCCTATGTGGAAACCATCCGCAACCTGCCCATCCTGGTGTGGGTGTTCATTGTCTATTACTTTATCAGCGACCAGGTCTTTCAGATGGTGGATCTGGAATCCCGCCTGCTGCAAAGTTCGCCAGACACCCTGGCGGCCATTAACTTTCTTTTTGGCGCCCCGGAAAGGCTGCCTTCGTTTCTAGCCGGCGTGGTGGCCCTGGCCCTGTATGAAGGCGCCTATATCACGGAGATTGTGCGGGCCGGTATTCAATCCATTGAAAAGGGTCAGTGGGAAGCCGCTGTCACCCTTGGTCTCACACCTTTCAAACGCATGCGCCTGGTCATATTTCCCCAGGCCCTGGCTCGCATTCTACCGCCCCTGGCAGGGCAATTCATCTCAACCATAAAGGATTCATCCATCATATCGATCATCTCCATCCAGGAACTCACCTTCCAGGGCATGGAGCTGATGGCCGCGGCACTGATCACCTTCGAGGTCTGGATTACGGTTATGCTGCTCTATCTCGTCGTGTGCCTGGCCTGCTCTCTGGCAGTGGCTGCATTAGAAAACCGCATGGAACAGCAATATCTATAGCTAAGGATCGCGAACTTAATAACTTGCACGATATTACTTGTCTTTTGTTCC
>CAZWPX010000068.1:0-25110 GCA_964636125.1 uncultured Desulfobacterales bacterium
GCCTTTCCGACATGGTGAACAACCACCCCGAGATCATGGAACTGGACATCAATCCCCTGCTGGTGCATGCCAAGGGTGAAGGGGCCACGGTTGCGGACTGCCGGATTATTCTTAACGCGGTGGACGTGGAAGGAGAAAACAGTACTGGGAAATTTGAAAAGGATACCTGCGATCAACCTGGTGCCTGAAGACAATAAATGGTCGGCCGTGACTGCCCTGGCGTTTATTTATCCGGTCCTGCTTGCCGTGCCTGCTGCCCAATGGGGGCTGGTGGGTCGTGAGAAGGTCGCGTACCTCAGCGCGCATGCCCGCCAGGCCCTGGCCATGTCGGCCCAAAAGGCCGGTCTGGCCCTGGGGGAGCTCGCCAAAGACACAGCGGGCGCGCCGTTGCCCAGCAATGGTGTTTTCTGGTCCCTGGCCCATAAATCCGACTATGTGGCTGCCATTGCAGCCGATATCCCGGTGGGTATCGACCTTGAAAAGATTGCGGACGTATCTGCGGGTATGTATCGCAAAATTGCGACAGGGGCTGAGTGGCACCTGTCGACAGAAGAGCGGCGGCACCTGTTTTTTCGCTACTGGACGGCCAAGGAGGCGGTTTTAAAGGTCGCCGGCACCGGTATTCGGGAGCTCTCCCATTGCCGGGTTACCGCGGTGGTGGATGACCACAACCTGCGGCTGGACTTCAAAGGTATTGGGGTGCGAGTGCGGCATTTTTTTCATGATCAGCATGTGGTTGCGGTGGTGGATCCGGGCTGTTCGTTGGCGTTGAACATAAAAACAACCCCCTGAATTGAAGTCGGGGAAGGAGGATACCATGAGCCATGCCATAAGAATGTATGCAACCGGAGGTGCGGAAGTCCTGCAATGGGAGTCGTTTGACCCGGGCGAACCGGCACCGGGTGAGGCCCGGGTGCGCCATGCAGCGGTGGGGCTGAATTTTATCGATGTCTACCACCGCACAGGCCTTTATCCACTGCCCGCCCTGCCGGCTGTTCCAGGTCTTGAAGGGGCCGGTACTGTCGAAGCTATTGGTGAAGGGGTCACTGAAGTTGCTGTCGGAGACCGGGTGGTTTACGCCGGGGTTCCGCCGGGAGCCTATGCCCAGGAGCGCAATATTCCCGCCCATAGACTTGTTATCCTGCCGGATGAAATTGACTTTACCCAGGCAGCCGGCATGATGCTCCAGGGCATGACGGCACGTTACCTGATCCGGGGCTGCTGCCAGGTGTCCGCCGGGGACACCATCCTGATGCATGCCGCCGCCGGGGGGGTGGGCACCCTCGTCTGCCAGTGGGCCCGCCATCTCGGCGCCACGGTTATCGGTACGGTGGGTTCTCCGGAAAAGGCCGAACTGGCCAGGGCCAATGGCTGTGACCACCCCATCTTGTACAATAGCGAAGACTGGGTTGCCCGGACAAGAGAGCTTACCGGCGGACGCGGGGTTGATGTGGTTTATGACTCGGTGGGCCAGGCGACGTTTACCCAGTCGCTGGATTGCCTGAAACCCATGGGGATGCTGGTGTCCTTTGGGCAGTCTTCCGGGGCAATTGCCCCCCTGGACCTGGGTATCCTGGCGGCCAAGGGGTCGCTGTTCGTCACCCGCCCGAGCCTGATGACGTATACCGCAGAGCGACAGGACCTGCTGGAACATGCCCGGGACCTTTTTGCAGTTGTTCAATCGGGAGCGGTCAAAACCGCGGTGCGCCAGACCTATCCGCTGGCAGAGGCCGCCCGGGCACACCGGGATCTTGAAAATCGCCAAACCAGCGGCTCTTCGGTGCTTTTGCCCTGGGGCTGAAAAGGCCCTGATTTGAAAGGCTGATAGAAGTGTCTTGTGAACTTAAGATAAGGTATTCTGCTGCTTGTCAGGGAACTTGCCTCGCTCGCACTCCGACCTACGGTTAAGACGTCCAATTTTCAGGAATTGACCCAGCCGATTCCCGGTCAGTTTGGGCCGTAATTGGCCACGTAAAAATCGTCGATCAGGCCCTGCTTTCTCAAAGACAAACCAAAAGCCCGGGCGGAGGCTTTGTCAGGAAAATGGGCGACCCTAACCTGATACCACATTTTCTGGCGGCGGGCAGTTTCGACCCAGTAGGCATCTATCTCCAGGGCTTTGAGGCGGGCCACATAGGCCACAGCGTGTTTTTTCTTCAGATAGGCGGCTACCTGGAGCGTGAACCGGTCGGTAACCACTTTCTCAACTGGTATTGCGGCGGGCTGCTCAGGCCTGCTGGTCTGCAGGTGGCGGGCCGTGTTCACAATCAGCAGGACAACCCCCACCGAAAGCAGGGTGACAGCGGCCCATTTCAAGAACGGCCGTGTCCGGGGTGAACGGCTGGTACGCTGGTAGAGGCCCGTTGCCAGGGCGCGAACTGCCTGCTGCAGTCCTTTGATTGCCCAGGCTGCTGCGGCCACGATTTGACGAATGGCCCAACCGGTCGGGGCCATGATTTTCAGAATCCGGGAATGTTTGACCGGGGATTCAGGGGGGGTGGGGGGGGTGAAACCGACCCGCATCATCGCGAGTTGCTCTGGATCGATGCCTGCCAGCATCTGGCTGCCAAGGTTGAGCATGCGCCTGTTCTGATCGGTTTCCGGTATCCAGTGGATACAGGCTGCAACACCGTTGAGCAATTCTTGCCGGGGCCGGCTGTCGGATGCGGTCTGCAGGTATAGTTGCAGGGCCCACTCATCCGCCCGGCCCTCTTTCAAGAACAACAGGGCCAGGTTCTCCGAAATTGCTTTGGCCGCCGGCCCCCGACCCCGGGTTGCCCGGCGATAGGTTTGCAGGGCCGGGAAATCTGTGCGGTTTTCGGAAAGATATAGCCGTGCCAGCAATTGTTGAATCACCCTGTTTTCTTTCAGGGCCTCCCCGATGCGGGCCGCCGTATCCTGAAACCGGGTTTCCAGTCCCCCGCCCGAGCGAGCCTGCCGCAGCCAGTTTTCTGCAACTTCCTGATCGTCCGGGTGCGTGCTCAAGTAGAAGGCAATGAAAGCTTCAGAGTAGTGCTGCTTGCCAGCCCGGGCAAGGTAAAACCGGGTCAGGCGGGATGTCAGGCGACCGGCTTCAAGGTGTTTTGCACGTGGTGAAATCAGAAAGCTGTCAAAAACGGCCAGGGCCTTTTCGTAAGCGGCCCCGGCATCGGTGTTGCTTCCCAGCCGCTCCCAGGAGGACGCTTCCCGGATATGCCGATCCACCAGAAAAAGGGCCAGGTGGTTGGACAGCCAGCCCAGGAAAAAGAAAATGATAACAGCCAGGACCGCCGCCGGCAAGGGTGCCCTGGCTGGATCCTGGCTGAAATCAAGCACTGGCAGGAGCCACAGGCTGGCGAGCCCGGCCAGCAGAACGGTGCTCCACAGGCGAAAGGCAATATGTTTTAAAGTGTGAACCAAGGTTAGGGCCCCTCCTGGGCCTGGTTCTCTCCATCCGGCAGTTCCTTCAACCGCTGCGTACTTTTCAGGGCCACACGCAGCGGGTGTTTCGTCTGGTCGGTGGCCAGGTAGCCGGTCACCGGGTCGGCCCGGGCCATATGGATATCGTCGGGAACCGTGAATTTACGCTGCGGTTCTCCGGAGGTGGCCTGAATCATGAAGTCTGCCCAGATCGGGGCGGCCCCGCGGCCGCCGGTAATCCCGGTTCCATTTTTATCCCGCAGGCCCTTTTTCTTATCATATCCAACCCAGACCGTGGTGCTAAGCGTGGGGGTAAATCCAGTAAACCAGGCATCCCGGTATCCGTTGGTCGTGCCGGTTTTCCCGGCCGCGGGCAGGTTAAAGCCCATCCGGCGAGTTATTGCCCCGGTGCCCTGGTCCATGACGCTCTGGAGCATGTCCACGAGTTGGTAGGTCAGGCTGCGCTCCAGGGTTCGCTTGCCACTGACGATGTGTTCTTCCAGGACTCGACCCAGGGCGTCTTCCACGCGGCTGACGAAAAACGGGCGATTGTGTACACCGCCGGTGGCCAGGGTCGCGAAGGCCGCGGCCATTTCCAGGGGGGTGACTTCAGAGGAGCCCAGGGCCACGGAATAGACATTTTTAAGGGGGCTTTGAATGCCGCAGCGGCGGGCCACGTCGATAACAGCCTCAGGCCCGGTTTCCGCCACCAGCTGCGCGGCCACTGTGTTGACTGACTTCATCAGGGCTCTTTTCAGGATCATCGGGCCGGCATGCCTGCGCCCGAAGTTCCGGGGCGTCCAATCATTCGCACCGGCCACCGGAATGGTAATCGCTTGATCGGTGACCACCGCGGCGGGTGAAAGGCCGAGGCGTTCCATGGCGCTGTAGTACAGGAAGGGCTTGAACCCGGACCCGGGCTGACGCAGGCCCTGGGTGGCGCGGTTGTATTCGCTCTCGGCGTAATCCCGGCCGCCGACCATGGCCCGGACAGCCCCCGAGTTGGCTTCCACCGCTACCAGGGCGCCCTGGGGTTGGTCTGCACGGGGCAGGTCGTTGCCCAAAATCCCCATGCGGTTTTCCAGTGCGGTCATTCCCTTTGTCAGGGCGGTCACGGCAGCCGCCTGCAGGCGGGGGTCCAGGGTCGTGGTCACCTGCAGCCCGCCGTGGTGGATGACCTCCGGCCCATAGCGTACTTCGAGGCGTTTTAAAACGGTATCCAGAAAGTAGCTGCCGGTCCGCGCGCCCGGCTTTCTTTCCTTCAGAACCGGTGCGTCCAGGGCAGCCTCACGGGCATCCCGGGGAGTTATATAGCCCACTGCCACCATGCGGTTTAAGACGGCCTGCTGTCTTTGGCGGGCGCGCTGGTAGTGCCTGTAGGGGTTGTAGCGGGCGGGTGATTTGGGCAGGCCGGCCAGCAAGGTCGCCTCGGAGAGTGACAGCGTGGCGGCCGGTTTGTCAAAGTATTTGCGGGCGGCCTGTTCGATCCCATGCGCACCGATCCCGAAGGGAATCTGATTCACATATGCTTCCAGGATATCTCGCTTGCTGTATTGGGATTCAATCTGCAGGGCCACCAGCAGTTCATGGAACTTGCGCTTGTAGGTTCTTTTAAAACTGAAAAAGAGGTTTTTGGCCAGCTGCTGGGTGATGGTGGAGGCCCCCTGGATCCGTCCCCGTTCGAAAAGCGTGATCCACAACGCCTTGAGCGTACGCAGTTTGTTGACGCCCCTGTGCTCCCAGAACCGGTGATCCTCGGTGGCGATTACCGCCCGGATAAAATGGTGTGAGACCCGATTCAAGGGGATGGCTTCGCGGCCACCCAGGATCATGATCCGCTCTCCTGAAGCGGCGTAAATTTGGGTGGGTGGGGTTTCAATGATGCGGCTTAAGGGCGCCGGCACCTGGGGCAGGTCCTTGAGCACCACGAAGAACAGCCCCATTATCACCAGCGCCGCACAGCCGGCCAGGGCCAGGGCCAGGTAGAAAGCGGATGCGACGCGGCGCATGAATTTGGCGGCAGGTGTCATTGCAGGCGCAGCCCTTTGAAAAATTCGGAGAGCGACTCAGTTGCCCGGGGTTTACCCTCCAGGGTTGCCCGGATGTGCCAGACCGCCCACTCCTGCCCCTGGAAACGGACAACTTCCGGCCGGGTTCCGTCCGTGATCTCAAAACCGAGTTCTATGAATCCCGAGGCGGCCTCGTCGGAAATACCGACCCTGAGAACCTGACCGGGCAGGGCCAGCAGCCTTTCTGGGTGGGGCAGGACGCCTTTGCGGATCTCTTCGGGCAGGTTGGCCAGGGTTTTGAAAAAATGCTGGGCCGGGTAGATCCGGTTTTCAAATTGCGGCAGGTCGGAGAGGGCCGCCGCCGCGGCGGTGGTTCGGCGGTCCATGTAAAGCAGCAGGTCTGCTGTGATCGTCATCTGTTCCAGGACTCGATTTTCAGCATCCAGGAGATAGATTTTTAGCTCACCGGCGTTTTTTTCGAAATAGGTCCGGTTCCAGGTTTCCTGGCTGAACAGGCTCAAAAGCTCGAAAGGCGAGGTGATTTCACGGGCGATTTCACCCGGCAATTTCAAATAGAGTTGTTTAAAGTGGTCCGGGCTCAACATGGTGCCCTGGCCTTCGGGAATGCCTTCGGCCAGTTGTTTGAAGCTGGCCGCATCCAGGGCCTCACGCCGGTTCGCCTGGCGGTCGGTGACGATTTGTTCCAGGGCCTGCCGGGCGGTGGTGGCCTGCTGGCCTTTTTCCCAGATGGCGCCGATTTTCGGGCGGTGGGTGTTGGTGGTGGCCAGGTAGGCGCCGACGGCCTCTTCGATCCAGTCGAAGCGGAGTTCCGAAACCACCAGCAGGACCGCCAGCAGGCTGACAACAATGGCCTGGAGCCCGAACAGGCGTTTGATCCACTGGTGGATTGTAATAGGTCTGGCCCAGTCTTTCATGCCCTGCAATTACACCAAAATTCCGGTTGGACGCAATAATAATCATTAAGGACTGATACAAGTGCCTGAAGTTATCTTGTTTGAAGTGAACTAAAGTTGAGGTATTCTGCTGATTAGATAAAACCAAGGGCGCCTGGCAGCGTCAGAAATTCAGGTGATTCAAAAAAGTGAAAAAGTGAAAACGCGGCTCCGGGCCAAAAGATGCCGCCTGTGGAAGACCTCTATCGGGCAAAAGGGGCCCAGTACCAAGCCCTCAACCGGGCATAACCTTTTGCGAAGTTTGCCTTTGAGGTTTCAATCAGGGCATACAGGGTCGGCACCACCACCAGCGTCAGTCCGGTTGCGACCATCAGTCCGAAGATCACCACGATGGACATGCTGCGCCACCACTGGGTTGATTCGCTGGCCCAGGAGATGGCCATGATGTGGAAGTCATAGCTGACGCCGGTCACCATGGGGATCAGGCCCAGGATAGTGGTGACTGCGGTGAGGACAACCGGCCGCAGACGCGTGGCGCCTGCGGATACCACGGCAGCATGCAAGCCAAACCCCTGCTTTCGGAGCTTATTGGTGTAGTCAATCAGGACAATGGCATTGTTGACGACCACCCCGGCCAGGGAGATGACGCCCACCCCTGACATGATGATGCCAAAAGGGGATTTAATCGCATACAGACCTATAAAGGCGCCGCCCAGGGAAAGGATCACCGAGGTGAGGATAATCAGGGGCTGAGCCACCGAATTGAACAGGGTGACCAGGATCAGGAAAATGAGGAAGATGGCCACCACAAAAGCCTGGGTCAGGAAAATCTGGGATTCCTGCTGCTCCTCATTTTCGCCGGTGAATTTGATCTGGTAGCCAGGCGGCAGGGGCACCGCTTCCAGGAGTGCTTCCGCCTGGGCCCGAGCCACCGCACCGGGTATCTTGGTCTCGTCAACATTGGCTTTGACGGTCACGACCCTCTGGTGATTGATCCTGACGATATCGCCCACACTGCCGGTGTATTCGATAGTGGCCAGGGTGGTCAGGGGGACGATTTGCCCCCTGCCTGTTGGAATCATCAGGCTGTGGAGCACATCGGTCACCCGGCGGTCCGCTTCACCCAGGGTGACCGTGATGTCGTAATCTTCATCACCTTCATAATAGGTGGTGACGTCCAGGCCGTTGTAGGCGGTTTTCAAAGCAGAGCCGATATTGCTGGTGGAGAGCCCGAAAAGCGCTGCTTTCTGGCGGTCGATACGCACCCGCACCGAAGGGAGTCCCTGGACATAATCATCGCGTACATCTTCAACATGGGGGATCCGGGCCACCGTGTGGCGGACCTGTTCGGCCAGCAGGCCCAGGCGGTTGAAATCGTTGCCGGAGATTTCGATGTTGATGGGGGCGCCGGTGGGGGGGCCTTCCTCCTGTTCATCCACGGTAATGCGGGCCCCGGCAATGGTCCTGACCCGGTTGCGCAGGGTTTCGACATCGGCCTTGGTGGGGGAGCGGCGGTCCTGGAAGTCAACGAACTGGATGCCGATGTGATTGGGCAGGTTGGCGTCAAACGAAAAGCCGCCCCCGCCCTGGTTGGCCTTGGCGTAGATGTGTTCGATATTGTTGATATCACCGGGCCCCATAAAAGGCGTGTCGTCTTTTTTACGATGCTCCTGCGGCCAATAGGCCCGGGTGTATTCAGGCGGCGCGGTTATCTCGGCCTGCTTCGGGTCGGCGAGGATCACCATCTCCGTCTGCCGGATCACGTTGTCCACGTAATCCAGGTCGGCCCCTTCGGGTGGATCAATGTTGACATACACGCTCTTGGGATCGATGGCTGGAAAAAATTCAACCGGTTTTTCCAGTCCGATGCCCAGCAGCCAGATCTGGGTCAGGATTACCAGGAGGGCAAAAGAGATGGCCAGAACAGCGAATTTGTGTTTGAGTGCGCCGTGCAGCAGCCGGGCATAGGCGGTCAGGACCCGCCCCTGGATCCGGATCGGTTCCTCCACCGGGCGGGATTTGTCGCCGTCGGGAGCCCTTTGTGTCCGGGGTGTGTCCCCTTTGAGTTTCATAAAAATCGCACACAGGGCGGGGTTGACCACCATGGCCACGAACAGGCTGGAAAACAGGGTGACGATGAGCGTGATGGGTAGATATTTCATGAATTCGCCCATGATGCCGGGCCAGAAAATCATCGGGAAAAACGCGGCCAGGGTGGTCATTGTCGAACCGATCACCGGCCAGGCTACCTCCCCGGTGGCGCGCATGGCGGCCTCGATGCGGGGCGTGCCCTGTTCGAGGTAGCGGTAGATATTCTCCACAATGACGATGGCATTGTCCACCAGCATGCCCAGGGCCAGGGTCAGGGAAAAGAGAACCACCATGTTGAGGGTGATCCCCAGGGCCTGGAGGATGGAAAAGGAGAGCAGCATGGAAAAGGGAATGGCCAGGCTGACCAGGATTGCATTCCTGAACCCTAGGACAAACAAAAGAACGATGATGACCAGCAGCAGGCCGGAGATGATATTGTTTTCCAGGTCGGCCACCATCTGCCGGATCTCCTTGGCCCGGTCCATGAGTTTGGTAATCCGGGTATCCCCGGGCCAGGTTGGCCGGGACCGCTCGATGACCGTGTCAATCTGGTCACTGATCTGGATGATGTTTTCACCCACCCGTTTTTTAACGGAGATGTTCACCGAATCCACCCCGTTCAAGCGTGAACGGCTGGTTTCTTCTTTGAGGCCGTCCACCACCCGGGCCACATCTTTCAGGTAAATGGGCCGGCCGTTGTGGGTGGCCACAATGAGCCCGAGGATCTCTTCCGGAGTTTCAAACTCGCCCGGAACCCGCAACTGGTAGCGGCCCTGTCCCAAGGTGATCGCCCCGCCCGAGGTGTTCTGGTTTTCACTGACCACTGCCTGCTGCAAAGCGGTAATCGGAATACGGTAATAGGCCAGTTTGTCCGCGTCCACTTCCACGCGGATTTCCCGGTCACGTCCGCCGGTGACCACCACTTCGAGGATGCCGGGGACGGCCTCGATATCGTCTTTGAGGTCATCGGCAATCTTTTTCAGGCAGCGCGGGCCGCAGTTGCCGGACAACGAGTAGACCACGATGGGCATTTCCGAAAAATTGACTTCATATACGGATGGATCGTTCTCCAGATCGGTGGGCAGGTCCTGTTTGGCTTCATCGACCTTGTCCTTGACCTTGGTGAGGGCCTCATCAATTTCGGTGCCCGGGATGAACTCCACGTCGATCTGGGAGCGCCCTTCAGAGCTGACCGACTTGATCTTCTTGACCCGGTCCAGTCCCTTGAGTTTTTTTTCAATTTTCAGGGTGATGCTGGTCTCGATATCTACCGCGGAAACCCCACGGTAATCCGTGCTCACAAAGACATGCGGGATCGTGATGTCCGGGGAGCTTTCCCGGGGCAGCACGGTATAGCTGTAAGTGCCGATGACGAAGATAATGATGGCCAGGACCACCACGCTGATCCGGTTTCTTACGGCTGTATCGGAAACAATCACAGGGCCAGGTCTCCTATATCGCGAATGGTGCGGGTGACGTTGACCGCTTCACCGTCGTCGATCTGCCGCTGGCCGACCACCACCACACGGTCTCCCGGCTTAAGCCCCTTGCTGATCTGTATCTGCCAGCCGTCCTGGATGCCGGTTTCCACCGGCGTCAGGCGGGCCATACCGGCGGTGACAACGTAGAGCGCATTGGTGCCCAGGCGGTTGATAAGGGTGTACAGGGGCACGCCCAGTCCGTCTGCGACTTCGGTTTTGACGATTTCAACCCGGGTGAACATGTCCGGCAGGATTTCACCATCCGGGTTGTCCACGGCAATTTCCAGGTTGTACAGCCGGGCGAAGTTGTCTGAGTTGTTGTACAGGTAGTGGCGGGTCCCTGCAAATCGCCGGCCCCCGAGGGCATCTATTTTTACAGTGAAGTTTTCCAGCCGGCGGACTTTGTCGACATCCGATTCGGGGATCCCGACCTCGATTTTGACCCGGTCCATCTGGAGGACTTCGGCCACGGGGTCGGCCACGCCCAGGTACTGGCCGGCTTCGATGAAAAACCGGTTGACCACCCCGTCAAAGGGTGCCCGAATGGCACAGCGCTCCAGGGCCAGGGCAGCATTGTCCAGGGCCGCTTTACTGGTCCTGACCCGGGCGATGATATCATCGACCCGGGCCTGGGTGCCCACTTTTTCCCGGTATAACTGTTCCAGCCGTTTGCGGCTTGCCAGGGCCACCTGGTAGGAAGCTTCCGCCGATGCCAGGGCGTTTTTGTAGTCGCGGTCGTCAATCCGGGCGATGATGGCGCCTTTTTTAGCCTGTTCTCCTTCGGAAGCCCGTTTCTCAACGATTTTACCGCTTACTTCAGCCACAACTGTGAGCGCCATCCAGGGCTTTACGGTACCCGGCAGGCTCAGCCGTTCGCGCAGGGTGGACGGCACCATCTCCAGGGCGATGACATTGGGCTGCGGGCGTTCTCTGCGCAGACCTTCGGCGGCCTCGATTTTCAGCACTTCACCTTTGCTCTGGATCCGGCCGAACAGAAGCAAAATTACACCGACCAGTAAAATTACGACCAGGGTGGGCAGGTAGCCCCAGAGACGCTGCAGCAAGCGCGGGCGTTTTGCGACCGGGTTGGGTTCATTCTGAAGTTCAGGCATCATCTTTATTCCTGTGTTGGTTTTTGTCCGCTGTATTGATCAACAGCGGTATCAGTTGTTCCATAAAAAGGGAGATTTGTTGTTTGACGTCAATGTAGCCTTCCTCGATGAGTCCATGCATCAGGATGCCATCGAGGTAGGCCATCAGGTTGATGCAGATTTTCTCCGCTTTGCGGGCAATATTCGGGCGGAGCTGGCCACGGGACACCCCCTCTAGCAGATAAGCGACCAGGATGCGTACAATCCGTTGATGCAGTTCGCGAATCAAGTGGGGGCGGTCGTAAAAAATCCCGCCCTGCAGGCAGGTCTGGGTGATGACCTCCAGAAACATGCGGGAACCCTGCTGGCTCTCCTGGCAGCTTTCCAGGTACAACTCGGCGATGCCCGCCAGGCGTTGGACCGGATCGCTTGTTTCCCGGCCGATGGCCTGCAGGTCCGCAATCCAGTCTGCCGCCCCGGTCATGACAGCGGCCAGGAACAGCTCTTCCTTGGTTTTGTAATATTCATAGACCGTGCTTTTACCAATCCCCGCTTCCTGGGCAATTTGCTCGATACCGGCCTGGGCGTAGCCGTGGTTGGAAAACACAGCCAGGGCGGCCTGTGCGATCTCCTGGGTGCGGGTGGCTTTTTTATCCTGCATCGGGTTTCTCTGGGTTTTCGGTTTTATCCACTGGGGAGAGTGGCTTCCCGAATGATTGGTCGTAAAATAAGATGGCCGAGGCAGGTTGTCAAGACCCCCCCTTAAGTTTTAATTTCTAAATAAATACAGCTCATTATAAATGGAAACGGTTTTGGTTCATATGTTTTACCGACCAGCAGGTCGGGGAAAAGAGTTGAAGGGTTGAATGTTTCACTTTTTAAACATTTGGGCTTACTCTTGACACCACCGCCCCCTTTCTCTAAGGTCGATTGATTGTTGACAGTTGTCCGGGGTACCTAATTTGAAAGGAGATCAATAGTGGCTGATATGACATTTTACGGTGCGGTGAGGGAAGTCACCGGTTCCATGCACATGCTGTCCACCGGTGAACAGAAGATTCTATTTGATTGCGGAATGCACCAGGGGCGCAGAAAGGAAGCTGCTGAAAAAAACCGGCAGATGCCCTTTGACCCGGCCCAGGTTTCCACCGTTATCCTTTCGCATGCGCACATTGACCACTCCGGCCGCCTGCCGTTGCTGACGTCTAAAAATTTCCACGGGCGCATCATCTGTACCCGAGCCACCGCTGATGCCTGTCGCTATCTGCTAATGGACTCAGCCCATATCCAAGAGTCCGATGCCCTGTACCTTAATTATAAACTGGTTCGCAACGCCCTTTCCGGAAAGAGCGAAAAGGGGGGCAAGGGCAGGGTGCGTCGGGACAATAAAAAATTGCTGAAAGAACTCAAGCGCAACGGACACCGGATCAATTACGACAAGGTGGCCCAGCTGGTTAAAAAGATGCACATAGACGGTGTCGAGCCGCTGTATACCAAGGTGGATGCCGAAGATGCCCTGGAATTTTTCGAGGGGTATCCCTACCGCCACGACATATCGCTGGGCGCGGATGTTTCCTGCAAGCTTTACGAAGCCGGGCATATTTTGGGGTCCGCGGTGACGCTGCTCAAGTTTACCGACAACGGTAAGCCCAAGACGATCTGTTACACGGGCGATATCGGCCGCTACGATAAACCTATCCTGCGGGACCCCTCCAAAAAGTTCAATGGGGAGGAGGTGGACCTGCTGCTCATGGAAAGCACCTACGGCAATCGGTTCCACGATGCCGTGGTGGATCTCAAGCCCCGGCTTCAGGCTGTGTTGACGGAAACCTTTGAAAGAGGCGGCTCGGTGATAATTCCCTCTTTCGCTTACGGGCGGACCCAGGAATTGTTGTATGTTCTGCATGAACTTTACAATGAGGGTGCGGTACAACCGGTGCCGGTGTACGTGGACAGTCCGCTGGCCACCAATATTACCCGGGTTTTCGGGGAGCATCCTGAAGTCTACGATGAAGAGACCCATGCAACCTTTCTGGAAAAAGGCCAGAACCCGTTTTCTTTCCCCCAGATGAATTTTGTCGGTTCCGTGGAAGAATCCATGGCGCTGAATCGCGATGAAACCCCGCATATCGTCATTTCCGCTTCGGGGATGTGTGAAGCCGGGCGGGTGCTGCACCATCTGCGGCACAAAATACACAACCCGAAACACACCATTCTGATTGTCGGCTACATGGCCCAGCATACCCTGGGGCGCCGGATTCTCGAAATTGGGACCGAATACGAAGAATCCGGCCGTAGCGGCCATCCCCCGCTGGTGAAGTTTTTAAACAAAGAATACCCCCTGGCTGCGCGGGTGGTCAAAATAGGAGGATTCTCCGCCCATGGCGACCGGGACGAGATGACTCGGTTCCTGGTTGACTCGGGACTCAAGGTAAAAAAGATCGCGGTGGTTCATGGCGAAGAGGACCAGTCGATTGCGTTTGCTGAACATTTGAATGGTGCCGGGTATAAGGCGTTTGTGCCCCAGGTGGGGGAGACAGTTGCGTTTTAGGATTGTCGAAAAACTAGTATAAGTGACTAAAGTTCGAAGTGATCTAAAGTTAAGGAATGCTGCCAATTTATAGAAAATCAGCGGTGCGCAGCCACTTCAAAAAAGCGAATATCGTGATTGAAGCAATTGCGGCACAGTCTCTTTGGGCCAGGTTTTATGATGCGGGTCTTTTTGAAGAACATATCACCACCGGATACCATGCGGGCAGATACTCAAAAAGATAGCCTCAAAGCCAGGTTGACCGATATGCTCAGCGGGCTGCAAGCGGGCGGTAAACCTTCCCGGACTGAACTTGCAGCTGCTGCTGAAGAGCTGGATCAGTGGAAAAAAACCAACCAGACAGGCGGCTTGTGGGCACCGCCGCCCCTGATGCTCACCGCGACCCTGGATGATGCCATGGGTCATGGCCTGGAGCTAATCCATCGCTATGCCGGCCTGGCGGGAGTCGAAATCCACGCTTTGGGCCTGCTGCAGTCGGCTGAATCCGTTGCGGCCGCCTGCCGGAAATTGGAGCCTCAATTTCTGGGGCTTACCGTACTGCAGTTTGATACAGAAGATGACCTTGCCCTGATCGCCCGAAACATTCCCGTGACAACCCGGATTGTGGCCGGCGGCCCGGTTTTCAAGGCCGACCCGGATCTGGCCCGACGAGTCGGCGTTCACCGGGTTGCAGCGGATGCCGCTGACTTTCTTGAGTATCTTTTAACCCTGGATTTGCAGTCTTAGGGTATCCGATCGCTGAAGCCGGGTAGTTGGGAGACCTGATTTTTGGAAAACACGTCGTTTGAAAAAGGCCGCGAGCCGAAATTGCCGGCAGTTCTGGCCCTGGCCGGTCTGTGTGTCCTGTTTGGGGCCAACTCGGTGGCCATCAAGCTCAGCCTGGAAGGCTTGGGACCCTTTACCGTGGCCGGGATTCGATTTGGGATCGCTTCTGTAGCAATTGCCCTGTGGGCCCGGGCAACCCGGCGGCCGTTCAGGGTAAGCGGGCGGCAACGGCTGCACCTGCTGGTGCTCTCTGTGATCTTTCTGGTCCAGCTATCTCTTTTTTACCACGGACTTTCCCTGACTTATGCCTCCCGGGGGATTCTGATTGTCAACTTCCAGCCGTTTGTGGTGCTGCTCCTGGCCCATTTTTTTATACCGGGTGACCGCATTTCCAAGCGCAAGATTGTCGGATTGACCCTGGGATTTGCCGGTGTGCTCTGCGTGCTGCTGGACAACAGCACCCTGGCCGCTCAATTGAAAACAGGTGACGGGATCGTACTTGCAGCAACGGTCCTGTGGGGCATCAATACTGTTTATGTAAAAACGGTCATCTCAGAGTTCAGGGCCTTTCAGGTGGTCCTTTATCCCATGATCCTGTCGGTGCCTTTTTTCCTGCTGGCGGGGGGGCTTTGGGATCCGCCGGCCGTGGGAGCCATCGGCAGGGCGGTTATCCTATCGCTGGTCTACCAGTCTCTGGTCACGGCGGCATTCGGATTTGTGGCCTGGAGCTATTTTTTAAAAATCTACGGGGCTGTGACCACCCAGTCTTATACCTTTATTATGCCGATATCGGGTGTGTGTATGGGATGGCTCATTTTAGGAGAACCGTTGTCCGGCAACATCCTGTTGTCCCTGGCGCTCATCGGGACCGGAATTGCGGTGGTCAACTTTCGGCGTAAGCAGGTGATCCCGGCGGTGCAGATCAGCAGAAATATTTAGCTTTAAAGACTGGATGGTCAGAATGAAATTTACTGTTTTAGAAGAGTCAACCAAAACCAGAGCCCGGACCGGCGTCATTGAGACCGCCCGGGGCCGGATTGAAACCCCAATTTTCATGCCGGTGGGGACCTTGGGGACCGTTAAATCCCTCTCCCCGGAAGAACTGACCGGCTGCGGGGCGCAAATTATCCTGGGCAACACTTATCACCTGTACCTGCGGCCGGGGTGCGAGGTCATCGCGCAATTTGACGGGCTGCACAAATTTATGCACTGGGGCGGCCCGATTCTCACTGACAGTGGTGGTTTTCAGGTCTTTTCACTGGCCCGGCTTTCGAAAATTACAGAGGAAGGGTATACGTTTCAGTCCCATATTGACGGCTCCCGGCATACCCTGACCCCCGAAAAGTCGGTAGAGGTTCAATTGTGTCTGGATGCGGATTTTGTCATGTGCCTGGATCAGTGCATCCAGTACCCGGCAGACCGGGAAGCGGTTGAAAAGGCCCTGGACCTGACCACCCGCTGGGCCCGCAGATGCCAGGCCACCTGGGAGCAGAAACGGGGCCCCCGGAACAACCTGTTCGGGATTGTCCAGGGGGGTATGTTTACGGATTTGCGGCAGCGTTCGGCGGCGGAACTGGTCCAGCTCGACCTGCCGGGTTATGCCATCGGCGGGCTGAGTGTGGGGGAACCCATCGATCTGATGCGGGAACTGGCAGATTTCACCCTGCCCCTGCTGCCCCCTGAAAAGCCCAAGTATATTATGGGCGTGGGGACACCGGCTGATCTGGTTGAACTGGTTGCCCTGGGCGCGGACATGTTCGATTGTGTGATGCCCACCCGCAATGCACGCAACGGGCAGCTTTTTACCGGCAGCGGCGCCCTGAACATTGCCAACGCAAGGTTCCGTACCGACACGGACCCTATCGAGGTGGGCTGCGGATGTTACACCTGCCGGCACTATTCCCGCGCTTACCTGCGACATCTATACAAGACCCGGGAGCTGCTGGCCTACCGGTTGAATACCATCCACAACATTCATTATTATCTGAACCTCATGGCGGATATACGGGAGGCAATCACCAGGGATGAATTTTTACAATTCCGTGGGGAATTTTATCGAAAAAGGAAGCAATCAACCTAGTCTGTTCCGAATTGGGTAAAACAGATATTACCGGTTTCTTTTTTAGCTGCATACAGTCTGGCAGGGCCGTCGGATACATTTATGAACGCCTATCCTGCAGTACCCTTTGACTTTCGATATCTTTATCATTATCTTGCTGGGCATGTGGGCAGATTTGAAAATCGTTCTTACACATTTCTAAAAAGGTTTCACTTGAAACCATATATCATTTGAAAAATGGTTCTTAATTTTTCAAATCAGGAGAGAGCCATGAAAGAGAAAGTACAGGCGGTTTTAGACAAGGTCCGGCCGATGCTGCAGGCAGATGGCGGAGATGTGGAACTGGTGGATGTGAAAGACGGTATCGTCACGGTACGGCTCCAGGGGGCCTGTGCAGGCTGCCCTATGTCACAGATGACACTGCGCAACGGCATTGAGAGGACCCTCAAACAGGCTATTCCAGAGATTAAGGCGGTGGAGCCGGCTGAATGATTTTGAAACCGCAGGTATAGCGCGCTATTCCGAGGATTTCAAAAGAGCGAAAACGCCGCCCTGGTCCGAAAGATGCCGTTTATGGATGGGCACTAGTTAAGGCATACACCTGAACTTTGTTCTGTCTTTAAAAACTTGATCCTCAGGGCCAGGTCAGAGATGATTGGCTAAGCCGTGAAAATTTGAGGCAAGTGCCTTAAGTGAGCTAAAGATCACTTCACACTCAATGTATTTGGGAAGCCCTTTTCGGGGGCAACCCAAAGCCTGGCCC
Source organism: uncultured Desulfobacterales bacterium (assembly GCA_964636125.1). Lineage (GTDB taxonomy): Bacteria > Desulfobacterota > Desulfobacteria > Desulfobacterales > CAJINA01 > CAJINA01. The sequence continues at coordinate 17,124 of CAZWPX010000068.1, forward strand.
TGAGCCAGGATGCTTTACTTTGCCTGACCCCTTTAAACTGACTGCGCGGAGGAACGGATTTTATGTCTATTGCAAAAAAGATTGAAGAAATCATGAGCAAGTCGTCTTGGATTCGGAAAATGTTCGAAGAGGGTGCGCGGCTCAAGGCCGAACACGGGGCTGAGAATGTGTTTGATTTCAGCCTGGGCAACCCCAACTTGCCGCCACCGGACAAGTTTAATGAAGTTCTCAGAGACACTATCGATTCCTGCGGACTGGGGGATCATTGCTACATGCCCCAGACCGGCTACCCGCAGGTATGCCATAGCGTAGCTGAATACCTGACCCAAGAGCAGGCCGTGGAAGTTTCGAACAAGGAAGTTATCATGACTTGCGGCGCCGCGGGGGCATTGAATGTCATGCTCAAAGCGCTATTGGATCCGGGCGACGAAGTCATCACGCCGACCCCCTGCTTTGTTGAATATATGTTTTATGTCGACAATCATGGTGGTACTTTAAAAATGGTGCCCACCCATCCAGACTTTACCCTGGATCTGGAAGCACTTGAAACTGCAATTACGCCCAGAACCAAGGCGTTGATTATCAATTCGCCCAACAACCCCACCGGACAGATCTATTCCGAAGAAAGCTTAAAAGCATTGGGGGGTTTACTTACCAACAAAAGCCGTGAGTTCGGACGGACCATCTATCTGATTTCTGATGAACCTTACCGTAAAATCATTTACGATGATGCCAATGTTCCCAGTATTTTCAATTGCTATGCTGAAAGTATTATTGGGACTTCGTATTCTAAAGATATTTCGATTCCGGGTGAACGTATCGGGTTTGCTGCCATTAATCCGGCGGCAACCCATAAAGACAATCTGATGGCCGGCATGACGCTGACCAACCGCATCCTTGGGTATGTCAATGCACCGGCCCTGATGCAGCGGGTGGTTGCGTGCATGCAGGGGTTGAGTGTCGATATCGGGGAGTATAAGCGCAAACGTGATTTGCTGTGCGATGGCCTGGCTGATTGCGGCTATGAATTTACCAAACCCTCCGGCGCGTTTTACCTTTTTCCCCGAACACCGATTGCAGATGATGTCAAGTTTGTAAAAGCCTTGCAGGAAGAATTGATCCTGGTTGTTCCGGGCAGCGGTTTTGCGGGCCCTGGACATTTCAGAATTGCCTTTTGCTGTGATGACAACACAATCATCAATGCCCTGCCGGGATTTAAGCGGGTCATGGCCAAATATAAATAAGGAGAAGAAGGAACCGACTATGAAAATTCTAAAAATTGACCACCTTGGTATTGCGGTAAACAGCATCGAAGACTGCAAAAGCTTCTGGACCGAAGCGCTGGGCCTGCCTTTTGAAGGGGACGAAACAGTAGCGGAGCAAAAGGTCACCACGGCTTTTTTCCCGGTGGGCGAGAGCGAAGTGGAACTGCTGGAATCCACCGCGCCGGATGGTCCTGTGGCCAAATACATAGAAAAGAGAGGCCAGGGGATCCAGCACGTGGCCTTTCGGGTTGAAAATGTGGAAGCCGCCCTGGAAGAGCTGAAAGCCAAGGGTATTCAGCTGATTGACCAGAAACCACGCATCGGCGCCGGTGGCGCGAAAATCGCCTTTTTACATCCCAAGGCCACCAATGGGGTCCTGGTGGAGCTTTGTGAGCGCTCCTAACATGTGGCTGCGTTGTGCGGCCTAACAATTTGGATCTCCGGGTCAGCAGGGTGTAAATCGGCTGTGCTCTGCAGGATGCTAAAAGTGCCTGGGGTGATCTACAGTGAAGGCCTGTTGCTGTTTGCAGAAAGATCGGAAGCGCCTTTCAAGTTATAAATGGCCCTGTTCCTTCCCCGGACCCGGGAACAGGGCATTTTGCCCTGCCAGTCCTCCTGCCGAGGTTCATTCATTTCCCTATCGAGGGTCATATTCTTTTGTTGACACACTCTAAGTTTTCATTTATGGGTGGTGTAACATTGTTACATTCAATGGTTTCGAATCAACTCAAAAATCAAGCAAACGTTGTATTGGTGAAAGGTAACATCGTTATTTAATCCTGGCATTATGACGGCATTAAACGGAATAAATCCACAAGTTATGCAGCGCCTGGAAAAGGCTGTCATGGAAATATTTTCCAGCTCCGACTTCCACAAAGCCAATATGCGGGATGTGGCCAAACGGGCCGGGATAAGTTTCAGCACCATCTATAACCACTTCGGATCCAAGGAGCGGCTGCTCTTTGCGTTTGTCGATAAAGGGCTGGGCACGTTGACCGAACGTATTGTAGATCATCTCAAGGGCATCCAGGATCTCAAGGAAAAGATGAGAAAGGTCCTCTGGCTGCAGCTGGATTATTACGAGAGATCGCCGGAGCTCGGTCGCATTCTGTTCATGACGGTACCGATGAAAACCTGGATGGCAGATGAATCCTTCCGGCAGAAGCCAATGATTAACCTGTACCTGGATGTACTCAAAGAGGGACAGGCTCGCGGGCAGCTCAATCCGGATGTCCGGGCCGGTGTGTTGCTTGACTTTATGCTGGGCACGGTGCAGCGGTCCTTTTTCATGTGGGTGTCCCGGGGACAGAAGGAGAGTCTGGCCGACCAGACGGATATCCTTTTTGAAATGGTCTGGCGGGCCATATCCAAGCCCGCCGGGAATTGACAGACTGCCTGAACCCGTTCTCGGTGATCGTGGTGGGGTAAACTATATCCATGGAACTTAACACTTTGAAGTGCTGGAAATTCCAGTTTCCTTCAAAACCGCTCAAAGGAGACAGCATGGCCGATAAGCAAAACGTGAACGATTGGAGAGTGCTGGCAGAGAAACAGCTGCGAGGCAAACCCCTCGAAGCACTTGACTGGCAGACACCCGAAGGTATCAAGGTCAAACCTCTCTATACGGCTGAAGACCTTGAGGGGCTGGAACACACTGACACCCTGCCCGGTTTCGCGCCCTATGTACGCGGCCCCATGGCCACCATGTATGCCGGCCGCCCCTGGACCATCCGGCAGTATGCCGGCTTCTCGACCGCTAAAGAATCCAATGCGTTTTACCGGCGCAATCTGGCTGCCGGGCAAAAAGGGCTCTCGGTGGCCTTTGACCTGGCCACCCACCGGGGTTATGACTCAGACCATACCCGCGTGGTGGGAGATATCGGCAAGGCCGGTGTTGCCATTGATTCCGTAGAGGACATGAAAGTCCTTTTCGATCAGATTCCCCTGGACCAGATGAGTGTCTCCATGACCATGAACGGCAGCGTCCTGCCGATTCTGGCCGGCTACATTGTCGCTGCCGAAGAGCAGGGTGTCAAACCCGAAAAACTCTCGGGAACGATTCAGAACGACATCCTGAAAGAGTACCTCACGCGCAACACCTATATTTATCCTCCGGAACCGTCCATGCGGATTGTTTCGGACATTATCGGCTATTGTTCGCGCAACATGCCACGCTACAACACGGTCAGCATCAGCGGATACCATATGATGGAGGCTGGGGCCAATTCCGTGCTGCAAACGGCTTTTACCCTGGCCGACGGGTTGCAGTATGTCCGCGCCGCCCTGGCAGCCGGTCTGGATATCGATGACTTCGCGCCGCGGCTCTCCTTCTTTTTTGGCGTGGGTATGAATTTCTTCATGGAAATCGCCATGCTCCGGGCGGCCCGCTTCCTGTGGCATGAACTGATCAGTCCGTTCAACCCGAAGAATCCAAAATCCACCATGCTGCGGACCCACGTGCAGACCTCCGGTTGGAGCCTCACCGAACAGGACCCCTACAACAACATCATCCGGACAACCCTGGAAGCCCTGGCCGCGGCCCTGGGGGGTACCCAGTCCCTGCATACCAACTCTTTTGATGAGGCCGTGGGCCTGCCCACAGATTTTTCAGCCCGCATAGCCCGGAATACGCAGATTGTGATCCAGGAAGAATCCCAGGTCTGCAAGGTGGTGGACCCTCTGGGGGGTTCCTACTACATAGAAGCACTGACCAACGGCATCATCACGGAAGCGCGCAACATTATCAACGAAGTTGAGGAACTGGGCGGGATGGCCAAGGCCATCGAGACGGGCATGCCCAAGATGCGGATTGAAGAATCCGCCGCGCGTAAACAGGCCCGCATAGACCAGGGACTGGACGTGATTGTCGGCGTCAACAAGTACAAGATAGAGGACGAGCCGCTTAAAGATTTACTGGAAGTCTCGGAGGCTGTGCGCGGCGAACAGATTCAGCGGCTGGAAGAGCTCAAAGCCGCTCGTGACAATGCCGTCGTGACCAAGGCCCTGGAGGCGGTAACTGCTGCAGCTGAATCCGGCGGCAACTTGCTGGAAGCCTGCATCCCGGCGGTCCGGGCACGGGCCACCGTGGGAGAGATTTCCGACGCCATGGAAAAAGTGTTTGGCCGGTTTGTGGCGACGACCCAGTGTATTTCAGGGGTGTATGCGTCCGAGTATGCCGGCAACGATGCCATCGAAGCCCTGCGCAGGCGTACGGATGACTTCGAGGAAACAGAGGGCCGCCGGCCCAGAATCCTTTTGACCAAAATGGGGCAGGACGGGCATGACCGGGGCGTGAAAGTGGTGGCGACCGCATTTGCGGATATCGGTTTCGATGTAGATATCAGCCCCATGTTTCAGACGCCTGAAGAGGCTGCGAAAATGGCCGTTGAAAATGACGTTCACATAGTGGGCGCCTCGTCCCTGGCCGCCGGGCACAAAGCCCTGGTGCCGCAGCTGATTGCAGAGCTTAAAAACCTGGGCGGCGAGGGTATCCTGGTGGTTGCGGGCGGGGTCATTCCCCCGGGTGACTACCAATTCCTGTATGATGCCGGGGTCAGCGGGGTGTTCGGCCCCGGAACGGCCATAACCGAATCCGCGGACAAGGTGCTGAGCGCGTTGGAAAAGTAGGGAAAGCATGAACGTCCAACGTTGAACATTCAACATCGAACGTTGAATATTGTAACTATTTAAAGTTTTTTATGAACCTCCAGTCTCACATAGACGGCGTCCTGGCAGGGGACCGCCGGGTTCTGGCACAGACCATTACCCTGATTGAAAGCAGCCGCCTGGAGCACCGGCAGGCGGCTGCCGGTATTCTCGAAGACCTGCTGCCCCATACGGGGAGAGCCATCCGGCTGGGTATTACCGGTGTGCCCGGGGTGGGCAAAAGCACCTTCATTGAAACCTTGGGGATGTACCTGGCCGGAGAGGGCCACCGGCTGGCAGTGCTGGCGGTGGACCCCAGCAGCACCCGCAGCCGCGGCAGCATCATGGCGGATAAGACCCGTATGGAACAACTTTGCGTGGAGCCCAGGGCGTTTATCCGACCCTCGCCTTCCGGCGGGAGCCTCGGCGGCGTGGCCCGTAAAACCCGGGAGAGCATGCTTTTATGCGAGGCAGCCGGTTTTGACATCATCATCGTGGAGACCGTGGGGGTCGGGCAGTCTGAGACGGCAGTGGCCTCCATGGTGGACTTCTTCCTGGTCCTGATGCTGGCCGGTGCCGGCGATGAACTGCAGGGCATCAAGAAAGGTGTCCTGGAAATCGCCGATGCCCTGGCCGTCAATAAGGCGGATGGGGATAACCTGGAAAAGGCCAATCAGGCTAAAAAATCGTACGAGAACGCGCTGCATCTGCTGTCGCCAGCCTCGCCCGTCTGGTCGCCGCCTGTGTTGACCTGCAGTGCCATGGAAAAGAGCGGAATCGCTGAAATATGGCGGACAGTGCTGGCTCACAAAAGCGCCCTTGAAAAGTCCGGTGAGTTTTCAGAAAAAAGGAAGCAGCAGGCCCTCGACTGGATGTGGGCATTGATCGAGGAGGGGCTGAAAGATCGCTTTTACAAAAACCCGGAGGTCATCACCGCCCTGCCGGCTCTGAAGGGTGCCGTGATCAACGGCAGCCTGGCACCGGCTGCGGCCGCCGATGAGCTTCTTTTTTTACTTGACAACCGGGGGCCGGTCTAGTTTTGTCAAAGGTTCTATAAATTACAAATTGTTTGCTGCGAACCAACGTCTACTGGTTCGAATTCATCATCTGAAAGGGGTGGTTACCAGGACCCCGGGAAAGGAAGGCCGCAATGGGTATAGTGGAAGATAAAATCAAGGAGCTTAAAGCCCGTGAATCCAAGGTACAGCAGATGGGGGGCGAAAAAGCGGTTACGAAACACAAGGAAAAGGGCAAACTCACGGCCCGGGAAAGACTTGACGAACTTTTCGATGCCGGAACATTCCGCGAAATTGACGCGTTCGTAACCCATCGGTGTGTGAATTTCGGCATGGAAAATGTGGAGGTAACCTCCGACGGGGTCGTCACCGGCCACGGCCTGGTAGAGGGACGCCCGGTGTTTGCCTATGCCCAGGACTTCACCTCGCGGGCCGGGAGCCTGGGCGAAATGCATGCTAAAAAGATCTGCAAGGTGATGGACCTGGCCATGAAGGCCGGAACACCCTTTGTGGGCATCAACGATTCCGGCGGGGCCCGGATCCAGGAGGGTGTGGATGCCCTCTCCGGGTATGGACAGATATTCTACCGCAACTCCCTGGCCTCCGGGGTCATCCCGCAGATTTCCGCTATCATGGGGCCCACAGCCGGCGGGGCTGTCTATTCGCCGGCCATGACAGACTATATCTTCATGGTGAAAAACACCAGTTACATGTTTATTACCGGCCCGGAAGTTATCAAGTCGGTGACCGGGGAAGAGATCTCGTTTGAAGATCTGGGCGGCGCCATGGCCCATAACGAGAAGAGCGGCGTGTCCCATTTTGCCTGCGACAGTGACAAGGACGCCATCGACCAGATTAAAAAACTGCTGGCTTACCTGCCGGCCAATAACATGGAAGATCCGCCCATCGTGGACACCGGTGATGATCCGCGCAGAACGGATCCGGCCCTGGACAGTATCATCCCGGACAGCCCGGCCCAGTCTTACGACATGAAAGCGGTTATCGCCTCCATCGTGGATAACGGGGAATTTTTTGAACCCCATCTGTACTACGCGCAGAATATCATTATCGGGTTTGCCAGGCTCAACGGCCGAACCATCGGGATTATTGCCAACCAGCCGAAATTCATGGCCGGCTGCCTGGACATAAACGCCTCCGACAAGGCCACCCGCTTCATTCGCTTCTGTGACGCTTTCAATATCCCCATGCTGACCATTGCGGATGTACCCGGGTACCTGCCGGGCAGCCAGCAGGAATGGGGCGGCATTATACGGCACGGGGCCAAGCTCCTGTGGTGTTACTCTGAAGCGACTGTTCCGAAACTGTTGCTGGTGACCCGTAAAGATTACGGCGGTTCCTACCTGGCCATGTGTTCCAAAGACCTGGGCGCGGATATGGCTTTCGCATGGCCGACAGCTGAGATCGCGGTGATGGGCGCCGAAGGCGCGGCCAACATTATCCACCGCAAGGAGATCAATGGCGCCGATGACCCGGTGGCCAAACGCAAGGAAAAGATTGCTGAATACCAGGACCTGTTTTCCAACCCCTATTGCGCGGCAACCCGGGGGTATATCGATGCGGTCATTACACCGAGCGAGACCCGGCCGCGGTTGATTGATGCCCTGGAAGTGATGTGCAACAAGCGCGAACTGAGACCGCCGAAGAAACATGGCAATATCCCCATGTAAGGTTCGGATGTTTTTTACGATAAGCCAGGGAGACACCCATGAACGAGAAGAAAAAAGCAGCGGCCCTTGCGGCTGTTATTAATTACATAAAGACCGAAGAAGAAGCGATCATGATGCAATCGGCCCAGGCGCCGCCGGAGCTGGAAACGGTTGCAGCCGCACCTCCTGTGGGAATGTGGGGTGTCAGCGGACGCCAGGGCATCATGCAGATGCGCAGCATGATGCAGATGAAGGCCTTTCACGGGATTAAGTAAGGTTACTTTTTACTGAAAATTTCTGAACAGGAAACTTTAATTATATGAAGAGGAGACAGGGTAAATGAGCGATCATAATCAGGTTAAAATGACCGAGATGAATTACGACAAGGACCGCC
>CAZWPX010000069.1:0-24819 GCA_964636125.1 uncultured Desulfobacterales bacterium
TACGCTGCAAGGCCCTTTGTACTGAGGAAGAAAGACATTTTGCACAAACATACGGTTGTTTTACCTCCCTGATTGCCGCCTCGATGGAAAAAGATGAATTAATGGCCATTGAAAATCTCAGTTTTTTTAAGGCGCTCGATAAATTCATTGCCATGACTCAAATTTCTGAAAAATCGGGGAACGAATTCGCCAAAAACATTAAGGAAAAACGGGAAAAGATTGACCGGCATCAACAAAAGATCCTCGATATTATCAGCATCCGGTCAAGATTGGGACTGCCCGACAATCTGGAATTGGTAAGCCTGGCCACCGACCAAGCTAAACCAGCTATAAATGGACATCCTACGTGAATCTTTTGATGGTCCCCTTAGACAAGGTGCGTGAAATTCTCGTAGAATCACCTAAAACAAGGGCTAACACGAATTTTGATATGGAAATCAATCCGGCTGCAGTCCACTTTCTTGCAGCAGCCAGGTAAAAATAAGATATCGAAACAAATCAAATGATAAATTTGCCCGAAATACAAAATAATGATACACCTCTCAAAACCCATGCAGAGGTGTTTTGTATGAAAGGCTCATACTGGAAACAAGGCAACCGCTATATTGTAGGATTCTGGTATCAGGGAAAACAATGGAAAATTTCCCGCTATATGGGTGAACCCATGTGGCATGAAAAATATGCCATTAAGTGCCTATCCATGATCCAGGGCCGCATGGAACAAGCTCAACAGGGGTTATGCCGATTCAGAATTGAGGAATTTACCCGGAAAGGTTGGACAGATGTAATTGATTATTTCGAAAAATGGATGGAAAAGGTAATCGAACCCAAACGAAAACCGGCCACCGTAAAGGGATACTGGTCATATTATCGAAATTGGATAAGACCATTTTTCGAGAAATACCCTGTAATGCTCCATGAAATACAACTTGACACCCTCACCTCACTCCTAAATTTCATAAAAGGCTCAGGCAAACATAAAATGAACGTTATGATGTCCATGCATTCAATGATGGATTATGCATGGCGTTCGAAGCGAATTCCAGAGGTCCCGGCCTTCCCGAAGCGCGAGGATTACAATATTGTTGAACCAACAATTAAGTGGCTGACAGAAGATCGCCAGATGATAATTATAGAAGCGATACCCGAAAAAAACCGGTCAATATTCCTCTGGTTAAAATACCATCTACGCCGCCCAGGGGAAGCTTGTGTTCTCAAGTGGAAAGATTATGATGCAATCAACCGGGTTTTCATTATTAGACGCAGCCTGAGTGCCAGAAAAGTTACTGAATCAACAAAGACCCACGTTGAACACGTAGTACCCTGCCATCCAGACTTTGAACCGATCATTAAAAATTTCAAACCGTCCATTGGCAACTATATTTTCCAGAATCCAAGAGCAAGAAAGGATGGGAAACGTTATACCAATGAATCTTTAAATATCCTCTGGCGGCGGGCATGTGAAAAGGTTGGTGAAAAAATAGATCTGTATTCTGGCCTCAAGCATTCAAGCTGCTCTCAATACATTAATGAAAAGCGGATCGGCATTCACGACTTGCAGAAAATCAGCGGACATAAGCGCATAGACTCAGTTAGAAAGTATGCGGCATACGATTTGGATACGGTTCGCGGTTTGATGGCGACTACCAGCAAAACACCAAAGTTAAAAATAATTGGCCGATCAGATTGAGTACTGCACAAAAATATATCCACCGCAATTCCCCCCTTGACATATAATTACAACGTATTTACAGTATAATTATGAAAAAATTGGTTTTTGCTTGGGATGATAATAAAAATATCTCAAATGAACGCAAGCATGGGGTTTCATTTGAAGAGGCACAAACTGTATTTTTTGATGAAAAGGCAATTGAGTTTGAAGACCCGGATCACTCCATTCTCGAAGAACGATTTATCCTGTTAGGTTTTAGTCAAAGTCTGAAAATTTTAGTTGTCTGCCATTGTTATCACAGCAACGAAACTGAAATACGTATTATTTCTGCAAGGAAAGCGACTAAAAAAGAGCAAAAGGTGTATCTTAGGAGATTATTATGAGAAAAGAATATGACTTTGATAAAATGAAGGGACGGAAAAATCCTTATGTTAAACATTTAAAAAAGCAGGTCACCATACGAATGGGTGTCGATATAATAGAATACTTTAAAGACTTAGCAGAGGAAACCGGTGTTCCATATCAGAATTTAATTAATTTGTACTTACGTGATTGTGTTCAATCAAACCGTAAGCTTTCTTTGAATTGGACACCATAAAATTAAAATACACTCGGTGTGAATTGATCACGACTACCAAAAAACTACCAAACGGCAAAATAGGCTGGATAAAAAGATAGTGTTATTGGAGGGTTAGAGGTGTGTGTTAGGGTTCGATTCCCATGCACTTCCGCCAATTTCATGTTTAATATTCTTTGTCATTTCAGCACCCTATCTAATTTGTTACCCCACCCAAAACCCGCTCAATATATACGACAAATATACGACACATTCAAGTGGTATTAATAAGGAAGGCTATGATGTCAAGCTGTGGGTTTCACTCTGATCAGTACTCGTCTATCAAAAGGCCTGTCAGCATAACAACATGCTTATCCGCTTTGTAAAATTTAGAATCGTTATAAACAGAGAGCCTAAACTGATAAAAACTGAGACCTGTTTATTCTGATAATCACGCTCTGTTTGTCAATCGATTCTAAAAATCTCTTCCCCCTTCAAAAATACATAATCCGCTAATCCACACCCGCTGCCGTCACCATTTATATGCAAAAATTTCTATGGCTTACAGTATATTTAAGTGGCAAATGTTTTTGCCACCCAACCAATAAGAATTATAGCCCATTTTATATAGGTCTTTTTTAGTTCTTTTTTGGGCCTTGCAAATTGAGAGATAGTGTACTATTATTATTAGCGATTTTCAACACTACATCGGAATTACATCCAGTATCTTAGGAAGACTATTTGAAACGTTGTTTTAAGGCTTTAATCACCCGGAACGGAGAACAAGGTTCATGATATGTTTTTCGCTTAACCGAAATTGCCCGAAGTGCAACAGTAGGCAAGATACAGTCAGGATTCAGAGAAAATTTTGGATGCGCCTGTTTCCATTTTAAAAATACTATTACTGCTATATCTGCAATTGTCACTTCTATTATTTTCGATTCTTATATAAACCTGGGTTTGAGTAAAGTACTGAGTTATATTCACAATCAGAGAGGGGTGCAAACCAAGATAAAGCACAGCTTCCGAATCGCTCGGATAGAAATTTAACCGGGCCACTCGTAAAGCTTATAGGAGTTTACATGCGAATGGTGAAGAATAAGAATATGGACATCCTGATTGTCGCCATCGGTTTCGGACTGTCTTACTGGTTTCTGGATTCACTGCTGTGTTACATTTATAGTGATAGTGTCAGTTTTGCTGTTGAACTATTTCAGCCGTCTACCGAGAAAGCTTACAACCGTATCATCGTTATTTGCTTTCTGGTTTTATTCAATTGCCACAGTATGACAAAGTATGAAAAACTAGAAAAGGATATGGATGAGTTGACAACGATGGTCAACACTCTCCAAAACGACAGCAGGCAGCAGCAGGGAAATTCGGATCATGGAGAAGCCAAGGACGATTCCGAGACCCTAACTCTTTGAGATAATCCTTAATCAATTTCCGAAAAGATCCTTTCTTTATCAGAAACTTTCAACCCTTGACGATAAAACCCCGGATGAGGTTTACTACGGTTTACCCCACCCTTTTGAGCAGGCAGCCTGATGCTTGGTTTATTTTTTAACTTCTGGCTATAGCTTAACTTACCCCTCAGGTGGTCCAACCTCTGGGGTCCACCGCCCACTTTCTTGCCACCCTAACAACCGGGTGCCCAGTGGCCTGACTTCAAGGCAAAGTCGTGTGTTTTGAATTGCCGTTTATTGGTTAGATGATTTAACTTTTAACACTACCGAGTCCAATAAATACCGTATTGGAATCCGTGGGATCTCGCCCACTTTTTTGTCATCAAACCATTCCTTGTTGAGATCAAAATATTTTTCGTCTATCGCATATAGAAACAATTTAAACTCCCCTTCTGGCCCCGCTTCATAAGAATCAACTGTAAACCTGGTGTTGGGTTTGAGAAGCGGCTTGTGCGGCCAGAAAAGACGGATTCCACCTACATCTAAAACCAACACCAACTTATGCTCTTTAGGGATATTGCGTGTTTCACCGGATATTTTAAAGTGTCTTTGGATTGTCTGCCCGGTTACGGGTGATATGATTCTGCCCCAAGGCTTGATTATTGGAAATTCCACCGTAGACCGAACTGAAGGTCCGTCATTGGAGTTGATATAGGCCGTATAGGTGAACCATGAAAGACTGGCAATGGTGGTTAGGATTACGCCCACAATCAAAACTACAGACCACCGCAGCTTTGTTTTTTTCTCGGGCCGTGCTTTTTTACCGTCACTCCGTTGATTTACCCCATTTTTTATTCTCACAAAGTTTGATGTGTGTTGAGCGAATACAGATAATTTCTATATCACTTAGAGAATTAACAAATTGATATTTTCTTTTTATAGCATATGCTTGCATCTGAGCTCTATACAGATTCACCACGAATACCACAGAGTTCAAAATGAAGGTATCATCTCAACTCGGAAGCACCCTGCAACGAATATATCGCCTCTTCAATCCCGATTGAACCGTTGTTATTTACATCGACTCCTGAGGTGACGTATCCTGGACGAATTATTGCCGATACATCGAGGCCTGCAATAGCTTTCAGGCAGACAACGGTATCCGGCAGGCCCACCTTGCCATCACCGTTGACATCACCTTTGAGTACAACATCAAGTGCAATATCCAAGACTGAAGTGTTGCCGATCCTGTCTCTTGCATAAATGACTATGTGGTAGGTTCCCGCTATATTAAAACCATCGTAGGTAATCTCATACTGATCGCCACCTACTGGCATTAGATCTATAGATGGAAGTTCGCTCACAGGATTGCATGATGCCCCCTGGTAATAGCCAGGTGGCTTTATCACGGCCCACACTCTGGCGATACCATCATTGTCCATTACACCGGATGCAGATAAGAGTGCGGAAGAGGTGTCACTGATAGTCTGGTCCGCAGACACGCCGCTAATCACGGGCGCATCACCGGGAATTACTGTACCATTGCCAATAAATTTGTTCTCGGCCAAAGTGAAATCATCCGGTTGGTTACTCGTCCCGTCACCGTTTGCATCTATAAGAGGATGTTGAAAATTAGTCGTGTATTGAATGGATTCCGATGCAAGGTTAAAAGCGTTTTTGATATCAAGTCCGTTAAAGACATGCGTCCAGAAATAACTTGAAAAGGATACAGAGCCCTGGGTTACGAAATAGGCGCTCTCTCCAGGTGAGGTGCTCCCGATTACTATTCGCTCTTTACCTTCCGGAGGTGTGAGGGCGGGGATGAAACTACCGGATTCACAAGCATCATAAACTACAGTAATTTTGCAAGGAGTCGATTCTTGGAGTTGATCCAGCCAGGCATCAAGCTCTGAGGCGGAAAGTGTCTCAGAGGCACTCATCCGAAAAGTACCATTACCACCGTGGTCGACTATATACACTACCAAGTTCTCAGCGTCAGCGGCCCAATTTGTAATTGACTGTTTCAAGTTGCCATTGGTGGCATCTCCATCAACATCATCTATCACGCCGTTGCTGTCCAAATCAAGGTTTGAATCGGAAGATAGGTAATGAATTGTTTCCTTAGTAAAGCCCTTGTACGTTAGAGTTCGGTACCCAAAGTTTGCAACCATCTGGGTGGCATTCCACAAATTATTTCCTGGGAATGGGCCGCCGCCAGCCACAATGATAGCCTTTGTATTCTCGGTAACAATCACCTTTTTGAATTTCATAACCCCCTGGAAAGTATTGGCGCAAATATAAACCTCTTCCGAATTATTTACAGTGATCCCTTCGGGAGTAGACGGTGGTACTATGCTGTTCCCAGTAGTAGACCAAGACGTTATCAAATTGCGATTAGAATCGTACTTTTCTATAAGTTGATTGTGGGTAACGTAAATATGACCATTATCATCACAAGCGATGGCTACTGCAAAACCTCCGAAGTCCCAACGGTATAGAAAATCACCCTCTGTATCAAAGATCTGAACATAATCTTCATTGCCCCACCAATTGTTGACATATATCCGGTCAGAAGTGTCTATTGCTATACGACCTGGTCTCTGGAACTGTCCATTACCAGTACCCGGGCTACCCCATTTGGATATAAACGTTCCAGTTGAGGTGAATTTTTGAATTCGCGCGTTGTTTGAATCAACCACATAGATATTGTCATTTGCATCAACCGCTAAATCAAGAGCATAATCAAACTGGCCGTCACCACTTCCCAAACCGCCCCATTCAAGAAGCAGGTGCCCGTTCACATCTATCTTTTTGACATGGTTCCAGGCGGCCACATAGATATTCCCCGCACTGTCTACATCAACGCCGCTGGGTTGATAGTAAGTCGCTTCCCCCTCACTGTCTCCCCATATATCAACCAGGCTGCCGTCCTGATTGAATATTTGTAACCTGTTGTTCATGGTATCCGCGACGATAAGATTCCCATTTGGATGAACGGTCAGCGCCCTTGGATACATAAAATAGCTAGGTTCTGTACCACTGGCACCCCATTTGGTTAAATACTCACCGTCATTGCTAAAAACCTGCAAACGGTGGTTGCCTATATCCGCCAGGTACACTTTCCCATCATTGTCGACAGCGACATGCATGGGGTCCCGCATATCCCCGTTGTTTTGTCCAAACGTCCCCCATTTTTTAATGAAGGAGAAGTTCGCATCGAATTTCTGAATTTTGTGGGAGCTACTCCATGGGCCTCCCAAGGGCCCTGTACCTTCACTGACAAAAACATTGCCACTGATGTCAATACTGATTCCATGGGGCCATTCGAACTGACCATCACCCTGTCCGTTGCTGCCCCACTGGCCTAAAAACTCACCGGTCCGGCTAAATTTCTGTACCCGATGGTTGCCGCTATCGACGACCCAAAGGTTCCCTTCAGAATCAATATCAATGCCATGCGGCATATAGAACTGCCCTTCCCCATTTCCCTGACTACCCCATTTCAAGACCCGCTGCCCTTCAGGATTGAACTTATAGACACAATGATTCTCGACATCGGTTACATAGAAAAACCCATCACTATCGACGCTAATCCCTACCGGATTCAGTCTTTGGCTGGCCGTATCATCCCAATCCTGGATATTGAGGAACTCTGCGCCGTTAGAATCAAAAATTGTAATGGCCCCATTTCCATCAAACCACTGGCTGTCAAACCTCCCTATCGTTGCGAACAGATGTCCATTTAGGTCCGTGGAAAGATCTGACACTGAGCCGATGTTGATTCTCGTGATAAATTGCCCGTTTGAATTGAGTTTATGGATACCCGCATATGAGCTGACATATACACTGCCGCTATTATCTACCGTAACGCTGTTAGGATGATCAAAATACCAGGGCTGCTGTAATGTCGGCCACATGTGCTCAAACACATATGTTTCTTCTGAAAAAGCAAAGGTGGGCAGCAAGAGTAAAAATATTAGAAAGGTGAAGGCAATTTTTTTTAACCTCAGATTTTGCGCAGTGAATAGCTTCATAATCAGTATAGACCCCTTCTTACCGGAACTTTTGCAGCACTGACGATACAAACTCGCAGTCAGGCCTTGTCTATTACATTTATGCTAAGAATAACCCACGCAAAACAGCCTGCTGGTATATTGTGGATCCTTGCCACAGGCCCAAGATATCATCGCATTGAATTTGTTGAATATAATTATCGTATATCATAATGTTAAGCAAGCGGTAATCGCTTAGTAGGAACCAATATTCATTAAATTCAGGGATGTGTAACATGAAATTTGCCAATGCAGGCAAATTCTGGATGGAGTATCACAGGGCCAATTCCAAAAAAAAATACACGTAGGGCCTATGCGGCAACCTTATCTGATCAGCGTCAATTATAATACCCGCCTGACGACAATTAAAATTCCCGAAATCAGAAACTGAAGAAAACTGGTATAGCTATCCGAGTTCTCACCGGAAAGGAGAGTTATGGATGGTTACAGACCATCATGCCGTCATAAAATGAAGGTTAACAATTGCTCCGGTCAGGGCTACCAGCCAGCCATATAGACAAAATCTTATATTATAAAAACGGCGCTTAAAAAAACGATCTGCGGATTCGAATCCTATAGCGAAAAAAATGCATAAAGGGAGTAATGCTCCTATCCCGAAGATAGCTTTTGAAACAGAATATGCGGGCACTACAAGAGAAGCATAAAGGATAAAATAGAACATGAAAACAGGGTAAATAACCAATAAACACCATGTATCATTATTTTCAACAATCGCTTTTTTGTTCGCTTGAAGGAACCCGACCATTATCATTATTGTAGCGGGTATAGATAGTATCATTATTGCATGCATGTATTCCAAGTTCCATGGCAATCCTTGATCTAACACAATAGCACCACTCGCCATTGTGTCACCCCAGAAGGTTGCAAATATGGAATCAAAGTAAGAATTGATCCCGATAAAAAATGGATTGGTAAATACGCCGCCAAATTGGGTATAGTATGCCGTCGTATGTACGCCAGGATCCTGCCACCATGCGTAACCCAATCTATTATCCCAATTTCCGGGAAACAGAGTTCCGAATGCTAAATAATTTCTTAGGTAATACCAGCCAGCCATACCGACGGTGGCGCCTATAAAAATTAGTAATGATGTATAAACTCTTTTCCGAGACCATTTTGGTGATGTAGTAGTTTTTAAAAGAATAATAAAAAGAATACTAATAAAGAGCACAATACTTGTATATTTTGTTAATAGTGCGAGCCCTGCTAATACCCCCATCAGGAGAAGATTTCTTTTTTGCTGTACTGGACGGCCTAATTGTATAACAGTCGCAACAAGCAGGGCAGACATCATAAAACCAGCCAAGCCTTCGTTGGTAAAAAAATGCGATAGATAAATATTTACCGGGGCAATTGCCGCGAACAATACGATGAGTGATTGTTTAGGGAAATGTTTAGGGAAAATATTCTTTGAAAGGAGGTATGCCAGCAACACGTTTCCCAACCCTGCTAAAAATGGGATAAATTTCAGTTTAAATGTCATTTGACGCGGGTTCAGCATCTCTATAAAAGCAGAACACAGATAAAACAATGGCGGATGATAAGTACTCCAACCTTCTGTGGCATAAGGCAACGATTGTTTATTTATTACGAATTGCATATAGTAGAGATGTTCAACCAGATCAAAGCCGGCTAAATGAGGGTATTTAAAATTATTGTTAACAAATAAAAAAATCCAACCAATACTCGCAGATAGTGTGACAAGTATCACTTTTTTGGGATTGATTTTAAGGCTATTATTCTTGCGCCTTGCTAAGTCCCAAAACCAACATAGTATAGATCCTAGAAGAAAAAACAAAGCCACTTTAACCCATACTCGGCTATGTGATTTTGGCAGCCTTTTATATGGATAATTTTCTGGACGGTCCAATTTTGAGACAACCAGTCCTGCAGGGACCCTCGGCATACTGCCGGTTTCCGCTTCCCATTTTGGATCTGTACCCAAGTTGACTGGCAGATTATATAATACAGCCCAAAGAACCGGCGGCCCTCGCTTGTTCGTCACTACTATCTCAATCCTATTTTTACCTTTTTTCAAGACAGATGAAATAGGGATGCTGAACGGCTCCTTCCAGTTCGTACCTGGTTTTATTCGTTTTAGCAGCCTTCCATTCACCCGTAGTTGAAAATCAGTGCAGGCCTTTATCTCTATTTTGGTGTTGTGACTCACTTTTTCAAGATGAAATGAGCGTAAAAACCGAGTTGATTGATTGGTGTAATCACTGTTTCGAACCATAAGCGATGATGGTAGTTTATAGCAAATCCATTCAGCGCCATTTTTGTTTGGTAGAAAAGGAATGTATGGGTCCCACAAGGCTTTGTAATACAGGTATAAACTTGGCAAGATATACGATGCAATTATTAGTAGTACACACCCATTCAGTTTTATGTAGCCAATTCTAAGCAACACTATTCCTTGTTTGTCATAGAGGCAAACGCCATGGTTGACACCATATGCCTTCCAACCAGAGCCCTATAGAGCAGCCGATTTACGAAACCCTATTGTTTTCTGACGGCACGCCTCAAACTTTTTACAGGCTCTTCAATATAGCGGCTGATAGCATAACCCAAGAGATGTGAAAATAGAACTATATAGAATAGCTCAAATCACCAAAAAACTTGTCAAGTTTCATAAACTTGGAATTACACGTGTGCCTTCGGCTCTGAATGGCCGCAAGCGCCAGGCTGGTCAGGAAAACAGAAACCAGGGTAGATAGTTCTGGTTTCAAATTCCATATCCGCAATCCCAAAATAAAACCCAGCGAGACCCATAAAGCCAGGCAGCAAAGCGGCAATGATATGCGCACAATTTTTTGTCGCCAAGGACCGTTACCCACCAGGAAAATATTGCCCAACCACTGCAGGATTGGATACGAATTTAGAGGGTCGCCGGCACCCTTCCCCAATCCCCAGCCAGCCATGCGTTCTGGAACGATCAGGAGTGTGGCTACAAGAAACAGGAGTGCCGCCCAATGCGCGGGTATGAGGCGCAGGACTCGGTTTACACAAAAACGTCCAACCCGGTGGTTCGCCGCTTAGAAAAATTGCAGTTGATACCCAGCTATCTGCCTGTTGGGAATCGATTATAATCTGGAAGGCAGACGTTTGAAAATTGTCAAAAGCGGATACCCCGGCTTTTTGAGCTTCAGAATCTATTTTGTGTCAAACGCCACCTTGCATTTGAGGCCAGCTGGCAGCCGGTATTCCGGGTTGGGCAGTGCCAGTCGGACACCAAATGTTCCGCTGGCAGCGTCAATGACCCGGTCAACGATGATAACACGGGCGCGATACTCGCGTGATTTCGAAAACTCCGGCAACACTCTGCCCCGCATGCCTTTATTTATTTTCCCAAAATAACCGTAGGGTACCACAACCTCCACGTACAGTGGATCAATCCTGGCGATTTCCATGATCGGATCTTCCCCCACATACTCCCCGGGAGAGAGAAAACGCTCGACAATTACGCCGTCTATGGGGCTTCGTATGGTTCGTATGTCAAGTTTTTCCTGCGTTTCGCGAAGCTGCAGCTCTGAGATACGAAGCTCCGTTTCCATCTCATCCTTGTCGTGGATAGAGATGAGTTTCTTGCGATACAATTCTTCATTGCGGAGTACTTTGCGTTTTCCGAACTCCATCCGGGCAATGGCCAGCGCCACGGCGGCTTTTTCTATATTGGAATTCAACCTGGCGATCACCTGGCCTTTTTCCACACGATCCCCTCGTTCGACGCTGATCTCTTCCAGTGTCCCGGGCACCTGGGTGCTGATGCCGACAACTTTACTCGGTTCAATAAGGCCGTCAAAGGAAAGGGTTTCCTGCGCTGCGGCATCAGCCAGACACACCAGCAGCAACCCAAGCATGATTATAGACGGACGCAACGTTAATCTCATTGACAAACCTTTCTACTCTGATCGACCGGAAAAAGAGAGCATGTCACCCCTGCGTTCATCTTCTTGCAGAAGTGCTTTTCTGATCCGGGCGTGTAGCCGCTCTATCTTTTTTTGAGCACGTAAAATAGCATGCCTCGCCAGCCAAGTCCATAGCCGGGAATCGGATTGCCCGATGAGTTTTACAAGCCAGCCTGCAATGCCGCCGCGCCTGCCCTCGAGAATGGGATCTTCAAGGGACAATATGGCACCGTAGCTGCCCGGATCGCCAAGACGGGCGCACCGGCCGGCCAACTGGCGGTCTATCCTCCCGGCTTCATGGCGTTCGGTAATTATAACATGCAGCCCGCCACTTTCTATAACGCCAGGTCCCAGGCCTATATCAGTTCCGCGACCCGCCATGTTGGTGGCAATCGTTATGGATCGCGACGCTCCGGCGCTGGATATGATTTGGGCTTCTTCGGCATCCTGTTTGGCGTTCAGAATCTGGTGCGTCAACCCTTCTTGCGTAAGAAAAAAGCTGGCTTTTTCTGAAGCGGCCACCGAACGGGTCCCCACAAGCACAGGCCGATTGTTAGCATGCATCTTTCGAATCGTTTCAATGACCGCTGTCCATTTTTTGTTCTCTGTGGAAAAAATGCGATCGGCGTGCCTCTTTCTAAGCATTTTTTTGTGTGTCGGGATGCGCACAACCGGGAGGCCGTATACGGACCACAACTCCTGCTTGACTTCACGCGCTGTGCCGGTCATTCCGGCAAGATTCAGATAGCGCTTGAAAAAACGCTGGTAACTGATCCGGGCCTGCGTTTGCGGCTGCCGGGTTATCTCACACCCCTCTTTCACTTCAATCAGTTGGTGCAATCCCTGTTCGTAAGAACGATCCGGCATGAGTCGACCGGTAAATTCGTCGATGATCTGAACTTTCCCGTCTTGTACCAGGTACTGCTCATCTCTTCGAAACAGCAGTATGGCCGTCAATGCCAGGCGAACGATTTCTTCGCGCCTTACGGCCCCGGTCCAGAGGGGTCCCAATTCCCTGGCCTGCTCCTGAACAGCCTGTTTCCCATGACCTGTCAGGTCAACCTTCCGGGCTGCTTCATCAACGCTGTAGTCCACACGTGACTTTAGATTCCCGGCAAGCGCCATGGCCTGCTGCATAAAGTCATGTTCCCCGCCCCTTTCCCCTGCCTTTGAAATGATGAGCGGTGTCCGCGCTTCGTCAATCAAGACACTGTCAGCCTCATCCACGATCGCAAAATGCAGCCCGCGGAGAAGCAGTTGATGCACCCGCGCACCCTGCCCGTACAGGTATTCGGCCTGCAGCCGTAAAGGATCCCGGCGCCCTTTCAGTACAATCAAGTCTCTTAAATAGTCGAAGGTAATTTCCTTATTGGTACAGTAGGTGATGTCACAGGCATAGGCCGCGCGTCGATCTTCAGGGGCCATGTCGTGAATTGCACATCCGACCTTCAATCCCAGGGTACTGTAGATGGGCGCCATCCATTCAGCGTCTCGTTGAGTGAGGTAATCGTTCACCGTAATCACATGTACGGGAACACCGGCCAGGGCAGCTGTTCCGGCCGCCAGGGTGGCGGTCAAAGTTTTCCCTTCGCCGGTTTCCATCTCTGCAACCATGCCGTCGAGCAGTATTCTCCCACCCAGAAGCTGGGTATCAAAATGGCGCATGCCCAGGGACCTTGAAGCGACCTCACGGATGAGCGCAAAGGAATGGGCAACCCGTTCTTCCTGGAAACCGTCCACATGCAAATCATTGCGCAGGCGGGCAGCCAGCTCTTTGAGTTTCGCATCCCTGGCCGCTGTCAATGCCTGGCCGTAGTTTGCAACCCTTGAAACAAAGCCGGGCATCCAGCCCCTGCGTTCTCTGACCATTTGTGAGAAACGGCCGGTTACCTTCCGGGTGAGCTTTTCCAGGGAGCCCGGGCGCACCTCTGTCCTCTCAGGTCTGAGAACATGGGTGGCCGGTGGGGAATTTATGGAGATCGGATTCACACGCTGAACTTTCTGAGCAATGTGCGGCGGATGTTCCGATACAACCGAAAGGCGAGCGCTTCCGGATCGTGCTCGAATCGAATAAACACCCGTTCACCGATTGTGTTCAGCGTGTAACCTGAAATGGCGATCTCGAGGTGAAAAAGCTGCTCAAAGGCCTTGAGCCCCTCTTTATCCCTCGGATCCAGCGCAAGTGTTCCGCCGCCCTCCAGGCTCAACGCCATACTGGGAAGATCCCTGGATGCGGCCGGGACCTCGCTTTTAATGATTGCAGGCAATTCTTCGCCGATGAACTCTGCGAGCCGCGCCTCAATGTTCCGTGTTTCTGAACGCACCCGGCCGATATTCCGCTGGGGGACCACAACACGGGCGGTCACCTTGCTAAAATCCACCACATACCCCAAAGGCATCCCCCGCCGGACATATCGGCCCGGCAGGTCTTCGGCATTGGGAAGGAGGAATCTGCCGTTGGCCGGACTGCGTATGCTCAAATCCTTTTTTTCCTCCTGCTTCCGTTCAAGCTCTGCCCGGATACGACCCATCTCTTCCATCAAAATCTCGGCTTCCGTCCGGCTCCGGGTGATGCTGAGCCTGTGACGGGATTCGTATTCGCTAAGTTGCGCTTCCAACACCCTGACGTTGGTCTCTAATTCCGAGTTTTCACAGATAATAAGTGGATCGCCATGCCCAACGGCCTGCCCGGGGGACACCACGAGGTGCCCCACGAATCCATCTGTACGTGCGTATATCTGTGAATTCTCCGGAGCCCGCAACACTCCCTCGGCAACTGTAAATGAAGGCAGGGGCACACCCATGGAAAACCCCAGGACAAGTGCCGCAAAGGACCCCGCAATGGAGAGAACCCGGCGCTGTTTCCGCTTTATAGCGGGGTCCGTGAATACGAATTTCAACACCTTGTAAACCGGCAGGACGAGCATCGTAATCACGCCCCAGAATGCCAGCCCGATCCCCACCATAAAGAATTTTCCAGCCACGAACAGGACGATACGAACCATAATAAACATTCGGTAAACAAAGGCGGCCAAACCGTAAAACGCCAGCCAGGGTGCCTCTCCGGACGCATTAACGGGATTCTGGGCTTCTTTAATCCGGAATAGGTAGTGCTGGCAAAGGTATCCCCAGTAGCGGCTTGCGCGTGATCCCAGGTTGGGAATTTCGAGATAATCAGACAGGATATAATAGGCATCAAAACGCAACAATGGATTCCCGTTGAAGAGAATGGTGGATACACCGGCCACTATCATCACATTAAAAGCCAGGGCGCGTATGGCCCCGGGTTCCACATTTGCCCAGGCCCACATGGCCAGAGCCGCCAGGAATGCTTCGATCATGATCCCGGCCCCACCCACCAGCATGCGCTGATATTTATCTTGAAAAGCGGAAGACGACGAGGCATCCACGTACGGAACCGGGACAAATACCAGGAGCATAACGCCCATTTCATGGACCTCGCCCCCCCACTGCTTAACGGCGTAGGCATGGCCGAATTCATGGACGGTTTTTATCAATGGATATGCCAGCCAGAGCAAAAAGAGGTTCTCTGTGGCCAGAACGCGATCCGCAAGATTCGTGGTCAACTGGTCCCAGTGAATCCCCGCGAGTACAAACGCCGAAATCACCACGCTGCCCCAGGCCAGGAGACCGATCCAACCAAAGATGGGGCGGACCAGAAAATGCGTTTTTGAAAGAAATTTTTCCGGGTCAAAGATGGGAAACCGGATGGAAAAGGGGGCCAGCAATTGACCGAAAATACGGGTGCGCCGATCGCGGGCATGGCGTTTATACAGATCTGCGACATCCGGCGGTATATCCGTCTGGAGAACGTTTGCCTGATGAAGTTGTGAAAGGAGTCGAATCACCTCTTCCTGGGTCGGCATATTATCACCCAGGCTGGCACAGGCGGCCTCCCATATCCTGTCGAGCGTCAGTCTCCCGTCCATCAACCCGATGATGTGATAGGCCTCCACCGAAAAACGGTGAAAATTGCCGGTCGAGTGATCTTCGAGGATATACCAGTCCCGCTGGCGATAGGTATGGCGATGGATCTGGGCATGGCTGCGCAGCCGCGGCTTCAGATCTGCGACCCGGTACCATGATTCACTGAAAAGAGATTCAACCACCTGCTACTCCCTGTATGACAGGATATTTACAAAAGCGGGTTCTATGGAAACCAGGCCCAAAGTTTTAACCGCCACCACTCCCGCAAGTCCCGCGTCCAGATGGAGATGAGCTTACGTCGGTCCACATGAATCTTGCCAACACCTTCCATGCCTGGCCGAAGGTGTTTCGAAACCTTCTCCGGTTTCGCTTCGACGCGAAAATAGTTCAAACCTTCCTTGGCCGTTGCGATGGGTGTGATCTTCTCAATTTCAAACTCGAAGTGTTCATGGGGCAGTGCGGATAAAACGATATCTCCCCGCTGACCGATCTTAACATCGGCAATGCGCCGTTCATCCACCTCCAGGATGATACGGTATGCTGCCAGGGGAGCGACCTCAAAAAGGATTTTTCCTTTTTCAACAGCACCTCCCAGGTGCTGTGTCAAATCACCGCTGAGGAGAATGCCCTTAAAAGGTGCAACCAGCACTGTTCTTGCCAACTGGCTTTCCACCAGGTCGAACCGGGCTGTGGCCTGTTTAAGCTGGGCCTTGATGATATTTGCTTCGGCGCGGTTGTGTTCCGCGAGCGCTTCCTGGTACTGCCGTTGGTATTGGGTCTGCTTGCTCAGCCAATTTAACCGCTCCAGCCTGAGATCCCGATCGTCCAGGGTGCATAAGTGGGCCCCCGCCGCCACAACGTCACCCGCCCGCACACTGGACTCTTTCACATAACCATCAAAAGGTGCCACGACCACGCGCCTGACGGCCCCTTCAAGGACCGAATTGGCAGCAATCCTGTAGTCCGCTGTTTGATAGCTGAAAAAACCGATAGCACCGATGATAACGACCACCAGCAGCTTTCTCACCAGATGACCGGGACCCAGCAGCAGGCTCAATTGATCCTTCAGTGAATCCCAGGCCTTGGTGATCAGAAATCGATCGTTCTGCCGTTTGTTATCCAGGGCTGGAAAGAGCAGCGCGGTCACACTCAAACAGAAGCTTGCTTCCGCAACCGTAAAAGGCGCTTCCCTGGATCGTTCAATTGTCAGGGCGCCATGATATTTTTCGTCCCCGTAAAAAGGAAGCGTGAGGATCGATCCCGCTCCCTGCTGCCTGGACAGCTGTTCGTGATCCCGGACAATCAGCGTTTCGCCACCGGGATGGGGGGGGAAGAAAACCTGTTTGCGCTGAATAATGGCTTCATCCATGGCCATCTCAATGGCGCGTATCAGATTCATGCGGCGGCCTATCTTGGCACTATGGGAGATGGCCTGTATACGCGCGTGGTTTTTTTTCATAAAGGCCAGACTGACCCGGTCGCTATTGAGCTGGGTGGCCATTTCGGTTACGAAAGCCATACTGGCACTCTTGAAGGTCTTTTCTGAAAGCACGCTGGCAAGGATATCCACTGCGGATTTGAGGCGCGTTAAAGCGGCCTCATCGTTCTGGGCCCGGTGGCGGCGAAAAAAAAGCTCTACCCAGGCAATACCCCACTGGAGCTGTGCCATGACAGATTGCAGCTGTTCCTCCGAAGCGGCTGCTACCTCAACTGCGACGGCTCCCTGCAGGCGATTGTCCACATTAATCGGATAGGCGACGCCATAGCGGAACGTGCTGGGGCGGGCAACGCCCGCGGGAGGGTTCAGTTCTACCAGCAGGCCACAGCCTTCTGCGAGCACATGTTCCGAAATTTCCGATAGCCGCTCCGGATCTTCACCTTCTTCCGGCCATTTGGAAATCGGGGAAAAAGCGCCGCTGTCGGCTTCTCCAAGGACAACGATGCCCTGTATAGCATTCGGAATGATCGCACACTGTAGAGCAAGCCAGAAACGACAATAATCTTCGCGAGACTCCGCGTTGCCGAAGCTGTTCCAAAGTTCAGGGGCTATCAGGGGAACTTTGGGTTGAGAATGTGTTTTTGTCGGATCGGGTCGCACTCACAAAGCCCTCCAACGGCGTTCCAAAAAGGAGAAGCATATATCGCCCTTTTCATGCCAAAAACGGCCATCAGTGACTGCCACCGGATGTACCGCAACAGGGGATATATGCCCTCGGTCATGCGCTGACGACCTCCAGTAACACATGGTTGCAGATATTGCTGGAGGCCGCTGAATTCAAGGTTTAGCTTGTGGTAAGTTTGCCAAAGCGCGACTCGTACTCACCCATAATATTATTGAGCAGTAAAGAGAGCCTTTTAGCGGCAAACGGGTTGAGAATAATACGATTGGTTAACAGGATAGCGAGTTCCTGCTGGCCCGTATGCCAGGTCTGGTTTGTGCCAAACAATAAAGTAACCTCTTCCCTCGTGCTCGATACATTGCACACATTGGCGTAGGTGCTTGCCATGTTGGTATCTTCCCAGCGAACAGTCCTTTCGACCCGCTCTTCTTCACCCGCAACTCCCGCACTTTCTACCGCTTCGTTCTCTTTAGTCTCTTTTTTCTGAGCCATGCGTTCTCCTATCATCGAGGTTAGTCAGTGCCTATCCACAAACGGCATCTTTCGGCCCAGGGCGGCGTTTTCACTCTTTTGAAATCCTCGAAATAGCTCGCTATTACTGCGGTTTCAAAATTGCTCAAGCCTTGCCCTGAACCCAAAGCTACCATTTGTGGACGGACACCAGTGAGTTAAAGTTTGTTCAATGGGAGATCTATCCCATCAACCCTGGCGCCGGGGTCTTGTGCCGCACCGACGAAGCGGCCCTTCCGCCATCGCCGAAAGCGCCGTTTTTTATTTTCACGTTCCAGGTCCTTGAAAGAATTTTGGTTCAGGACCGGTCTGTCGACTGAAGACCCTGAAGTAACGAGTCCCCAACCCGCCAGGCCTGCAACCACATCGTCCAGTTTAATATCATCATGTCTCTTCTCAGGCAATGGATAATCCAAAAGGCCCCGGGTTGCAGGACGTGTTTTGGTACTGGTCCCATCAGGTGCCGTTCGGATAATGGATCCATCCGGTAATGTCTCAATGACGGTTCCATCCGGCAAAGTGGTGGTCGTTTTCCCGTCCGGAGAATCGATCGAAAAGGTTCCGTCCGGTCGAATGGTTGTGGTGGTGCCATCGGGCGTTTGGGTCATAACCGCCCCGTCCGGTTGGATGGTTTCTACGATACCGTTGGAAAAGGTTCTCTCAACCGACCCGTCCGGCAGGGTGAGGGTTTTGCTGCCGCCCTGAAAATGGCCGTTGCCGGTTGCCGGGGCGGTACCGGCAGGATACAGTTGCTGCGAGCCCTGGCCGGAGGGCCGCAAGCCGGTAACACTGGTCGCGGACAGGAAGACCATCCCGCCGGCAGTATCGCCGATCAGGCGGCCTTCACTCTCCGGTCCGGATTCATCAGTCGGCCTGTTGACCGCAGGCAAAATCTCGCTGACAACCGGCCCAACTGGTTTAAAACCGCCGCTCCCCGTATCCAGCGGGCTGCCGAAGAGCGTATTGATGCGCGGATATAAATCCTCGACATTGCCGTCTTTGAAAATAACATAACCGTAATCGCCAACAAGTGCGTCTTCCGGGAAACGCCCCTGGCCGGCATCCGTGCCGTCTCCCCCGAAAAGGACATCGTTACCGCCTTGCCCGTCCAGGTAATCGTTGCCACCGTTGGTGCCCTGCAGGGTTTCCGCTCTTTCAGGAACA
Source organism: uncultured Desulfobacterales bacterium (assembly GCA_964636125.1). Taxonomy (GTDB): domain Bacteria; phylum Desulfobacterota; class Desulfobacteria; order Desulfobacterales; family CAJINA01; genus CAJINA01. Next base: position 19,358 of record CAZWPX010000069.1, read on the forward strand.
CCTTCGTCAAAGACCACGGCACCGTTATCTCCGAAGAGAATATCCAAACCGGCGCTACCAAACACAGTATCGCTGGCCGCACCGCCCATGAGAATGTCATCACCGCCATTTCCGGTGATCGTATCGGAACCACCCGATGCGATATTATCGCTCTCGATGGAGGTGGGGACACTTGCCGTCAGCTTCAATTGCCCGTGGTCACCAACCAGGATATCATTGCCTGCTTGACCGGCAAGCAGGTCGTTTCCAGTACCGCCAAAGGCTATATCGTTGCCATCCCCGCCTTGGATGATATCATTTCCGGTATTATCTCCGGAGATATCCATAGCCAGGACATTGGCGGGGCGACCGTCCTTATATTCAACCGTTCCGCTATCACCGAGTACAGTGTCGTCGCCGGATCCGGCAAACAGTTCATCATTTCCTTTTCCGCCGAGGACCAGATCGGCGCCCCCATCTGAAAAGATGAAATCGTCACTGCCATGCTCCGGGTCCGTGGTTTCAACGTGGGTGAGCACGTTCGTCCCCCCGGAGGTGTCGAACCGGGCCGAACCGCTATCTCCCAGGATGACATCGTCCCCGGTATCGGTTCCCAAAAAATTGCCGGCCGTGTCCATATTGATAGAGTCACTGCCAAAACCCCCCATGATGATGTCATTGCCGCCACCGGTCAAAATCTGGTCATCACCGCCCGTACCCGGGACCGTAGTGGCAATGCCGGCCAGCACGCCGTTGCCGGCATCGAAACTGGCCACCCCGTTGTCGCCGAGGACCACGTTGTCGCCACCGGAGCTGGTGACCTGGTCACTGCCCGTACCGGCCAGGACGAGGTCATTGCCGCCACCCGCCAGTATCCGGTCATCACCGCCCGTATCCGGAACCGTAGTGGCAATGCCTGTCAATGTGCCGCTACCGGCATCGAAGTTGGCCACACCGTTGTCACCGAGGATCACGTTGTCACCACCGGAGCTGGTGACCTGGTCACTGCCCATGCCGGCCACGACAATGTCATTCCCGGCACCGCTGTCAATGGTATCTGCGCCACCGGTGACTGCGGTGGTGTCCGTGCTCCCGGCCACCGTTACGACACCGTTTGTGAACGTCGCCACGGCGTTGTCGCCGAAGATGATATCACTGCCGGTGTTGCCCGCGAGGCTGTCATCACCAAAGCCACCGGCCAGCAAGTCGTCACCACCATTGCCCTGAATCAAATCGCCGGCGCCCTGATCCGCTGAAGCGGACGCCGCCCCGGTAATGCGGCCGGCACTGTCCCGGGTAAGATCGGCCCCATCGCCAAACAGCAGGTCATTGCCCTGGCCACCCTGGAGCGTATCTGCATCCGCGCCGCCGATAAAGACAAGTTCGGCACCGGCAGGTGTCGCCGATGCATCGATGGTGTCGTCCCCGGCCTCCCCACGCACCTCCAGGTGGCCGGTCACCACACTCGCCTGCACAACAACGGTGTCGCTCCCCGCGTTGCCGGTGAGCCTGGTCACGTCATCGCTTCGCAGGCTTTCGACGGAAACGCTGTCACCGGCGGTGCCGGCGACGATGTTAATACCGCCGGCAAAGGTACCGCCTGTGGCGATATAGTTGATCGCAGCCGGTGCCAGCCCGGTGATACTGCTGTCGGTGAGGACCACATTGGTATCGGCGACCACAGCGCCGGCGTCACTGACGTTCAGGGTGTTGGCGCCGGCATTGCCATCAATGTTGATAATCCCCTGGACGTCGTCGAGGTTACCGCTGTTGGTCGGCGCATCCGAGGATACGTTAATGGTATCGTCCCCTGCCCCGGTATCCAGATGGGTGGTCGCCCGAGTTCCCTGAACGTTCAGTTCATCATCACCGGCTCCCAGCTTGAGATTCAAATTCTCGATCTCGGTATAGACGATCTGGCCGCCGGCCCCCAACCCCATGCCGGTGATGGTGGTTGCGGTCACAACCCCGGTGACGCCCGCGGTCTCCCCGGTCATATCCAGGTTCAGGGTGTCCGCGTCTGATTCCAAACCACCGTCAACAGTCAGTATGGCCCCGATATCACCAAGTGTTCCGGCGGTGTTGGAACCTGGGGCTGCGTTGCTGCCCACCTGGATTCTGTCATCACCGCCTCCCGTGGCCACGAATGTCGGCAAGGTCACATAAGCAAGCGGTATGACGTCGTCATCTCCGTAACCGTAGATCTCAGCCCGGCTGCCGGTCAGCTGCCCCTGCAGGTAGAGCGTGCCACCCTGACCTGGATCGGCGTTGCCATAATCCACGTGCATTTCAATTGTATCGGCAGACGCTATCACAGCCCCGGGCTCAATAATCAGATCATCGCCGGCGCGCAGGATGACATCACCGACATTGGACGTCAGTGTCACACCGCTTTTGACCACCAGATCGTCAGGGGCTTCATTCCCGGCGACCTGCTCATCATCATCGGTTGCATGGAAATTCAGGCTGTCGGCCGTATAGGAGATGCTCACCGTTACGGGACTGGCGGCCGTCACATCCACATCGCCGTTGCTGATGATGCTGTCGGCCCCGGTCACTCCACCGAGGGTGAGATGGCCAGTGTTGCGGATCCAGACATCGCCACCCGTGGAATACCCTTCCAAAAAGCCCACAACCGTCTCCAGGGGGTTGGTCTCAGTCCCGATATTGGACGCAGCAAAAACGAGCGTTTGACCCGACACGACATTGGCGCCGGTGGCGTTTCCATTGAGGATCTGCCCCACAGGATTGGCAATGAAAATGGTACCCAGGGTGCTGGCGGTTTGAAAAATGCTCAGATCACCGGCTGTCTCCGTGACGTGGGCGCTGTGTTGGCTGTTCAGTTCAAGGGTACCGGTGCCGGTTACACCGGCGGCTGTGTCGATATCAAGATCGTTGAGGTCGGCACCGATGCTCCCGTTACGGGAAAGCAACTTGATGCTGTTGGCGGTGATGTTCGCCAGCAGATCAGCATGGTGGTCGAGAATCGAGACATCGGCACTGAGGCTGACATCACCATCGGTCGATACGATCCGGTCGATGTTCATGTCGCCGGCCACCTCGGATAAATGGGTACTGCCCGCCGACTCCGCGTAGAGCACACCTTCGGGCCTCAGGTTCAGGTCCAACTGGTTCCCCTCGGCACCAATGTCTGACCCGCTGTATAGGTGAAGGTCAAGGGCATCAATATTTTCATAATCCGCGTTGTAGGCATCCAGGATCGAGATCCCTGAATCCGAACGCAGGGTGATGGTCTCTTTGGTATAGAGTGTGTCCACGTAGAGATCGGCGGCGACCGAATTCACATACATAGCCTTCTCTGCCCGGGCGGTAAACGGTCCCTGATTGTTCAAGGTGATGTCAAGCAGATCGGTGCCGGCACCGATAAAGCCGTCTGCAGAATCGCCGGCAGCCTCCAGCAGAAGTTCAGCGGCTGTAATATTGGCCAGTTCCCCGGCACTGCCGTCAATAATATCACCGCCCACTTTGATGCGCACCGCTCCGCCGGCCTGGATAGTATCGATGGAAAGGGTCTGCTCCGACCCGAGGTAGGCGAAAGTGTCAGATGCAGCCGTGAGGGCGCCGGATGCGCTGACATCCAGGTCCTCCTGGGAAACGATCCGGGTTTCATGGCTGAGAATATCAACGTCACAGATCCCATTGGTCGCATTGTCCACGGTACTTGCCAACTGGAAGGTAAAGCTGTCCGTCACGATGGCGTAGTAGGTCTGACCCGCATTCAGGCCCTGAATACTGTGCAGTTTCCAGGTTCCGGGAAAGATGACTTCATCACCATCGGCCAGATTATGCGGCCTGCCCAGAGTAATGGTATCATTGGGACCGTCGATAAGGGTCAGGCTGTCGCGCTCGGCCGCGGCCAGAGCCACCTTCTGGACATCGGTCAGTTCACCGATGCCGGTGGAGAGGTCGATCACCACCTCTTCCATATCGGCGCCTATCGCTTCGCCATCCAATACGACATTCTGGCCAATGACATTGGCCCCTTCAATGCGGGTGGTGGTATCGGCAGTCTTCTTGAGCCAACCGCCCCCGATCGAGTAGCGAAGCTGCGATTCGCTCCATACCGAACCGTCCCGGAGCGCCGCGATCTCAGACAGGCTGTGGGTGCCGCTGGCTCCCCCGGCCGCTATATCGATAACAACCGGTGTTGCAGCCAGGGCATCTTCTTCGGTGAGGGCAAATTTGAGGGTGGTTGAGTCGACCACCACCAGGTAGTAGATGGTGCCGTCCTCAAGACCGGTCAGCGCAGTGCCGCCACCGGTGCTATACAGGACGCCCTGACCGGTTTTATAAAGGTGCACGCCCGCATCGATACTGTCGCTAAGGTCATCAATCGCCGTGGTCGCATCGAAATCGGGCTCATAGGCATCCGAGGCGGCATATTCCCAATTTTCGATCTCGGCATCACCCAACGTGCCATAAACGGTATGCAGTTCGTGGTACTCCCGGGTACGTTTCTCCTCCAGGGTGGTGATGGCATCGTCAACAAACGCTTCCAACTCGGCGCCACTTTTACCCTGCTCCTGGCCAACCTCGGCGTAGTACGCTGCATACGCATCACGTTCTGCGCCACTTAAGGTTACCGCGAAATTGGAATCGTATTGGGTCGGATCGGCCTGTTGATTCCGCAATTGCCAGTAGCTCGTGTACTCACGCTCTTTCATGGCGATGTAGGCATTGATGGTCTCGTTGGCCGCAGCCTCGGCCGCCGCACCGGTGAGGTTCATCGCGTCCCACATGTTCAACAGGTCAGCAACAGCCTCGTCGTCGGTCTGCGCTTCACGGTTGACGTCACGCAGGGCCCCTGCAGCAGCACGAATCTCGACATTCCCGTTATAAGACTCCACCTGGAACAGGTTGAGACTGTCGCTTTGCTCTGCAACAAAAACATTGCCATCGGCCAGGGCAACCAGCCCGCTCGAGGACGACGTTGCGGTGTTGATCAGAAGCGGCTGATGCGATGATGCGCCGATCTGCGCACTCGCCGTAAGGATTATGGTCCCGCCCTGGATAACCGAATCCGCATCAAAGGCAACGATGCTGCCCCGGGCTGTAAGTTCCACATCTCCCGCCGCACCGGTGAGCATCTCAACCGGCGTGAAAGCATGACTGCCGGCCCCGGCGTCGCCGATGTCCACCACGTCCGGATTGGCATACAGGATATCGTCCAGCGATACCGCCAGTTTAAAGGCGGTTGGGGTCACCACGACTACAAAATAAGACTCACCATCCGCAAGCCCGCCGATATCACTGCCGCTGCCGCTGCGGTATGTCACCGCCTGTCCGGTCACCAGGCCATGGGCATAACCGACATCGATGGTGCTGCCGTCGATCACATCCTCGGCCAGCTTCAGTCCCTCGGCTTCAATTACATCAAGGGTGTGTCCCGCCCCTTCGGTGCCTGTGACAACAAGTCCAATAAAGTTGCCAAGTGCAATATCATCCAGTGACTGGCCCAGGCG
>CAZWPX010000070.1:0-24813 GCA_964636125.1 uncultured Desulfobacterales bacterium
GTTTCACCCCGGCCCGTTTTAAAGACGGTTACGGCCCGGTTGGTGCGTGGTTCCTGCTGTTCAAAGCCAAAACCCTTAATGGTCTGGGTGAAAACTTCGCCGCCGGCGATGCCGCCAAGGCTGAACTGGAAAGATACGCACCATACGGAACGGCTGCTATTACGCCGACCTGTCTGCGTAACCACCTGATGCTCTTCGAGATGAAAGAAGGCCGCGGTCCGATCATGATGGACACCGTGACCGCTCTGGGCAAACTCGGCGAGACCATGGACAAGAAAGAACTCAAGCACCTTGAGTCTGAAGCTTGGGAAGATTTCCTCGATATGACCTGTGGCCAGGCCAACCTGTGGTGTGCCCAGGACTGCGAGCCCGAGAAGAAAAACTCTGAAATTATGCCGACCGAACCTTACCTGTTGGGTTCCCACTCCGGTTGCTGCGGTCTGTGGACTTCCGGCCCCGACTTTGACTGGGTCCCGGATTCCTACAAAATCAAGGCTGACAACGGCAAGGTTTACAATCGTATGACCACAGTTAACGGTCTGTTCACATCTGGCGACGGCGTGGGCGGCTCCGGTCACAAGTTTTCCTCCGGATCCCATGCTGAAGGCCGCATGTGTGCCAAGGCGATGGTCCGCTACGCGACAGATAACGCGGATTTCGCTCCGACCCTGAAGCAGTCCAACGAGGAACTGGTAGACTTGACTTACAAACCGGTTCGGACGTTCCTGGATAACTGCGACTATACAACGGCAGTCAACATCAACCCGAACTATATTAAACCTGAGGGCCTGATGTATCGCCTGATGAAATGCACCCATGAGTACGGTGCCGGTACGGCCACATATTACCAGACCAGCTCAAAATCCCTCGAAGTCGTTCTGGATCTTCTGGACCTTATGCGCGAAGACTGGGAAAAGGTTGCGGCCGGTGATCTGCATGAACTGATGAGAGCTTGGGAAATCATCCATCGTATCTGGACTGTTGCGGCTCACCTGCGTCACATCCAGTATCGTAAAGAGACCCGCTATCCTGGCTTCTACTACCAGGCGGATTACCCGGGACAGGATGATGAGAACTGGTTCTGCTTTGTGAACTCAAAGTATGATCCGGAAAAAGCAGAGTGGGATGTGTTCAAGAAAGATTACATCAAGATCATCAAGGACTAATTGCGCATAGACTGATGATTAGTCGCCTTGCATAAATAAAGACCTCCAGGTGCCTACCGGTGCCTGGAGGTTTTTAGTACCGAGTGCCCGCAGCTGGTTTTGTTTTGACCGGTACGGGTTATCCGTAAGAACAATTCTCATCGGTTTGACGCTGTATGGGTGATATCCTTTTGGCCCGGCGCCGTTTCCGGATTCTCAAGGGATTTTTTCGAATTTGGCTGGAAAAGATCCATTTGGTATCAGGATACGGCAATAGTGGATATCGCCCCTGGAGCCATAACCAAATATTTACACACGATAGTTAACGGTATTTTTTTGACGAACTTTCAAATGCACGGAGGGATAGCATGACAGAAGACAACGCAGCCCCTGCTAGTGGGAGCATTATGGTCGTTGGCGGAGGTATCAGCGGCCTGACCACAGCCCTCGAAGCGGCCGAAGTAGGGTATGAGGTATTTCTGGTCGAAAAAAATCCTTACCTGGGCGGAAGAGTCGCACAGCTGAATCAGTATTTTCCGAAGCTTTGCCCTCCGACCTGTGGTCTGGAAATCAATTTCAGGAGAATCAAGGACAATCCCAACATCAAGATTTACACCCTGGCAGAAGTCGAGAAGGTTTCAGGCACGGCAGGTAACTACGATGCGACAATCAAGTTGAATCCCAGGTATGTTAACGAAAACTGCACCACCTGCGGAGACTGCGAGGCAGCCTGCCAGATGGAAGTATCGGACGAATTCAACTTTGGTATGGACCAGACCAAAGGCGCCGGCCTGCCTTTTCCCATGGCGTTTCCTTCCCGGTACGTCATTTCACCGCAGGTGAAAGGCACCGAGGATGAAAAACGGATCCAGGAAGCGTGCCAGTACGATGCCGTAGACTTTGCCATGGAAGCCAGGACCGTGGAACTGAAGGTGGGCGCGATTGTCTGGGCCACCGGATGGGAGCCTTACGACGCCAATCGGATCGATAACCTTGGGTTTGGCCGCTATCCGAACATCGTGACCAACATGATGCTCGAACGCATGGCCAGCTACAGTGGTCCCACCGAGGGTAAGATTCTCTGCCCGGCGGACAGTAAAGAGCCTGAAAGCGTGGCCTTTGTGCAGTGCGCCGGCTCAAGGGATGAAAACCACCTGCCGTACTGTTCCTACATCTGCTGCATGGCCTCCATGAAGCAGGCCACCTACGTCAGGGCCCAGTACCCGGACGCCAAGATTTTCATTTTTTACATCGACATCAGGAGCCCCGGGCGTCGCTATGAGCAGTTTTACAATATGGTAAAAGAAGATGAGAATATTTTCTTTATCAAGGGCAAGGTTGCCGAAGTCAATGAAGACCCCGACAGCAAGGCGATCACCGTGGTTGCCGAGAACGCGGTCACCGGTGAAAAAATCAGGCAGACAGTGGATATGGCTGTCCTTGCTACCGGCATGCAACCGACCGCCGCCGCAAACAAACTCCCCGCCGATCTGAACTACAGTGAAGATGGTTTCATTATCAATGATTTTGATAAGGGCGGCATGTTTGCCACAGGGTGTGCCAATAAGCCAGCGGACGTTTTTTCGTCCAACCAGAACGCGACCGGTATGGCCCTGAAGGCAATTCAAACTCTGGCGAGGAAGTAGGAGGACATCCATGAGTAAAAAATATGGTGTATATATCTGCACAGGTTGTGGAATCGGGGACAACCTCGATGTTAAAGCATTGTGCGACGTGCCCGAAGAGGAAGGGCTGCCTGTTCAAACCCATCCATTCCTTTGTTCCAAGGAAGGGGTTGACCTGATTAAAAAAGATATTGATGAAAAAGAGACCAATTCGATTGGCATAATTGCATGCTCCCGGCGTGTGAATTTTGATGTCTTCCGGTTTGACGGCTGTGTTGTTGACCGTGCTAACATCAGGGAAGGCGTTGTCTGGTCGCATCCGCGGTCAGAGTTCCCGGCCCTTACCGATGAGGAAAAAGAAGACGAGGAAAAGTTTGACGTGGTCCAGATGATGGCGGAAGACTACATCCGCATGAGTATGGCCCGTCTGGAAAAGAGCGAGCTGCCGGAGCCATTCAAACTGGAAACCCTGTCGCGCAGGATCCTGGTGATCGGCGGCGGTATGACCGGTATGGCCGCGGCGCTGGATGCCGCCAAGACCGGTTTTGAAGTAACCATCGTTGAAAAAGAAGATCAGCTCGGCGGGCAGGCCCTCAACTGGCGCAAGCAGCTGCCGGTGGAGGTCCCTTATGCCGAACTGATCGATCCCACCGTGGCGGATATGATTGCTGCTGTAGAGGCCCAGGACAGCATCGCGGTTAAAACCAATTCGGTTGTGGCCCGCCTGGCCGGTCAACCCGGTGAATTTACAGTAACTTTCAAAAAGCCCGGCGAAAAGATCGAATTTGACTGCCCTTACCCCTTGCCGGAAGAGATGAAGATCGATGAGAAAGGCAATGAATATGATGTGGATAAGCAGAATGAACTCTACATGGAATACAACGAGGGCAAGCTTGACATTCTGCAGCTTGATCCCAACGGCGAACTTTTTGGCGCTGTAATTCTGGCTGCCGGCTGGCGCCCGTATGAACCGGAAGAGGGGGAATTCGCCCATCTCGGGTATGGTGCGCTGCCGGATGTCGTCACCAACGACCAGTTCGAAAAAATTGCCAAGGAAGGTAAGATCAAACGGCCTTCGGACGGCAAGGAAGCCAAGAGCGTGGTCTTTGTTCAAAGTCCGGGGCAGGGGAATGACAACGACTTTAGCTACACCGGCGCGGTAACCAGCCTGGTGGCTCTCAAACAGGCCAAATATGTTCGTGAAGATTATGCCGACGGCAAGGCGTACGTGATCTACCAGCACATGCGTACCCCCGGCCTGCAGGAAAATTTTTACAAGAGCCTGCAGCAGGATCTGGGTATCTTCCTGTCAAAAGGCGATGTGACCCAGGTAGCCCGGAACGGCAATGCCCTGATCATTGATGCCAGCGACACCCTGCTGGGTAAAGAGATCCAGATCAAGGCGGATATGGTGGTCCTGGCCACCGGCATGGTGCCGGCGACCAATGATGATCCGGTTGTGAATATGGCCTATCGCCAGGGGCCGGGCTTCAGGGATATCGGTGACTGTGGCAATTATGTCGATTCCAATTTTATCTGTTTTCCGTACGAGACTCAGCGGACGGGGATCTATGCGGCCGGGGCCGTTCGTCGCTCCATGACGGTTGAAGAGTCGGTTGAGGATGCGTCCGGCGCCGCTCTCAAGGCGATCCAGTGCCTTGAGTCTGTCAATCGCGGGGTTGCGGTGCATCCGCGCTCCGGCGACATGACCTTCCCGGATTTCTTCTTCCAGCGCTGCACCCAGTGCAAGCGCTGTACGGTTGAGTGTCCGTTCGGCGCCCTGGACGATGATGAGAAGGGCACCCCCCTGCCGAACCCGACCCGTTGCCGGCGCTGCGGTACCTGCATGGGTGCCTGTCCGGAAAGAATCATCGGGTTTGCCGATTACAACATTGACAGTATCGGTTCCATGGTCAAATCAATTGCGGTACCTTCTGAGGACGACTATGATGATCCGCCGTTGCGGATTCTCGGGCTGGTCTGTGAAAACGACGCCCTGCCGGCGCTGGATATGGCGGGGATCAAGCGTCTGAGCTACAATGCCAACGTCCGGATCATCCCGGTTCGCTGTCTGGGCTCCGTGAATGTTATCTGGATCAAGGATGCCCTGGCCCAGGGCTTGGACGGTGCTTTCCTGCTGGGCTGCAAGCACGGGGATGATTACCAGTGCCACTTTGTCAAGGGCAGCGAGCTGGCTGAGATTCGCATGAAAAAGATCGGGGACGCCCTCGCCAGCCTGGCGCTTGAGGAAGAACGGGTGGCCCAGTTTGAGATCGCCATCGACGAGTATCACAAGGTTCCGCAGATCATAAATGATTTTGTGGAAATGGTCGAAGACCTTGGCCCGAACCCATTTAAGGGCTTCTAATCCGGGAATGGTAACTTAGTACCAACCCTTTATTTCAACTGCCGATTCAGGAGGATTGATATGGCGGAAAAATATCTTGTAGAACCTGATGTGGGGTTTATTGAAGAAGTTGCCGGTCTCGGAGGTCAGGACCTGAAGAAGTGTTTTCAGTGTGCGACCTGCTCGGTGGCCTGCCCGATATCCCCGGAAAACAAACCGTTCCCCCGGAAAGAGATGATCGCTGCCGGTTGGGGACTGAAAGACAAACTGGTTGGCAACGCCGATATCTGGCTGTGCCATAACTGCGGTGACTGCACGAGTCTGTGCCCCCGTGGCGCAAAACCGGGCGATGTGCTCGCGGCTGTGCGTGCTTACAATGTAAGCGAATACGCGATGCCCAGGGCAATTGCCAAAATGGTGCCGGATCCAAAAAAGCTGCCGATCCTGCTGGGTATTCCGACAGTGCTATTCATTATCGCCGCGATTCTTACCAAAGTCATTTTTGGTGAGAGCCCGGACGGGATATGGCAGAGCCATTTCATTAACAACTACCTTGTAGATATCATTATGATACCGACCTTCTTTAGCGCCGCTGGTGTATTCGCATTGGGGCTGAAAAATTTCCTGGCCGACATTCATGCCAATGCGTTGCGGGAAGGCAAGACGGATAAGGAGAAAATTGACCCGGCCGGTATGGTGAAAGCTCTGATCAAGGTTGTTCCCACGATTATGACCCACAGTAAGTTTACCGAGTGCGGCGACAACAAAGACCGGGCCACGGCCCATATGATGGTGCTTTTCAGCTTTATCGGGCTGTTCATTGTCACCAACTGTTTCTTTTTTGCCGAGTGGATCCTGCATATTGAAGGCCCCTATCGTCAGATCAACCCGGTTAAATGGCTGGGCAATGCGAGCGGTGTGGCCCTGGTAATCGGTTCATTGCTGCTGATCAAGAACAGGATGGGTAAAGCGGACCAGATTACAAGCTACTGGGACTGGCAACTTCTGGGACTCGTGTTCGGGCTGGGTATCACCGGCATGGGAACCCAGATGACGCGGTTGGCCGGCATGGCGGGTCCGACCTATTTCATCTATTTTTTCCACCTGGTGTTCATCTGGTGTTTGTTTGCCTATACACCGTTTTCAAAACTGGCGCACCTGGTTTACCGCACCGTAGCCATGACCTACATGGAGTACGCGGAACGGAAATAGTCTGAAAAATAGAGTATTGTTTTATGAAAGATGGGCGGCTGGTTACCAGCTGCCCATTTTTATTCTTGAGGTTGAACGTTCGATGTTCAATGTTCGAAGTTCAGGGCTTTATTGGCATGATGGCGCGAAGCGCAACAAAAAGGGGAGCCACCTTGCGGCGTCTCCCCTTTTGAATTTCAAACGCAAAGCTGGTCAGCGGTCAGGTGATCAACCGGTGGCAGCCGTATGGGTCTTGATTTCAACCTTATCTTCCAGGTTTTCGTAGTAGTCGCGCAGGATGGCAACCACTTCGTCGCGGCCAAAGTGATCCGGCAGCTCAGCACCTTCGGAAAGCATCTTGCGCAGCATGGTACCGGACAGCAGGACGCGGTCTTCTTTGCCGTGGGGGCAGGTTCTCAAGGAAGCCATACCGTCACACTTGAAGCAGTAGAAGGTCCAGTCGATTTTCAGCGGCTGGCACAGAAGCGCTTTGCCGGGTTCCAAATCGGTCGGGATCTTGTCGAAGATGGTCTGGGCTTCGAACATGCCGTAAAAGTCACCCACGCCGGCGTGATCGCGGCCGATGATCATTCTGGAGCAGCCGTAGTTCTGGCGGAAGGCGGCATGCAGGAGGCCTTCACGGGGACCGGCATAACGCATATCCAGCGGGTAACCACCCTGAACGACGTTGTCTTCGACGAAATTGTTTTTAACGAGGGCGTCAATGCATTTAACGCGAACTTCCGCGGGAATGTCGCCGGGTTTGAGGTTGCCGACCAGGGAGTGGATGTAAGCGCCGTCGCAAACTTCGATGGCAATCTTGCACAGATATTCATGGCTGCGGTGCATGGGGTTTCTCAACTGCAGGGCGGCCACATCGCTCCATCCGCGATCTTCAAAAATCTTACGGGCTTCAGCCGGACGGTGGTAAATGCCGGCATACTTGGTGGGGTATTCGCCTTCACTGAGGACCTTGACAGGACCGGCCAGGTTGAACGCCTTCTGCTCCATAACCATCTGGACGCCGGGGTGGTCTTCCTTGGCGATTTTCCAGAAATCTTCAGCCGTCGGGGTACCTTCGCCCATATAGACCTTTTCGCATTCCCAGGTCTTGTCGGTTTCGGTCAATTCGTATTTTTCAGTGACCTGCATGGTGGCCATGATCTCATCGCCTTCAGCATCGTACAGTGCGATTTCGTCGCCTACGTTTGCAGCGTCGGCATCTTCCTGGGATACGTCCAGAGTAACCGGTACAGGCCAGAAGGTTCCGTCCTCGGTCAGGAAGTTTTCACAGACACCTTTCCAGTCCGCTTTGGTCATGAAACCGGTCAAGGGGCTGAAGCCGCCGTTGCCGATCATGATCAGGTCGCCCTTTACACGAGGGGAGATTTCCACTTTTTTAAGGCCTGCGGCCTTGGTTTTTTCTGCTTCGAGTTCAGCGCCTTCGAGCAGACAGATGGTCAAACCTTTCCCGCCATGGGGGTCTACGAGTTTCGCCATTTGCTTAAGTCTCCTTTCAATTATAGTTTATTCGCGATCGTTTTTGCTACGATCAGAGGGGTTTCAGTCACAAATGGATACCATTAATAAGGTTGGGGTGAAATGTCAAGAGCAATCGGGCGGCTGCGGGACCTGCCGGTTGGCATTAATCTCCGGGGTTCGGATGAGTCCCGGATTTGCTTTGACAGGCGGCTATTTTTGCCCTACTGTCCCTGCTTTTGAATCCAGTTCTATCAGCCTTAAACAAGCTGGCCGCCTTATAATAATATTTGGATACCTATACTCATGGAGCTTTCAAAACAGCAGCGCGCGGCGGTCGAACACATGGGCACCCCCGCCCTGGTCGTGGCCGGCGCCGGTTCCGGTAAAACCCGGACACTCACAGCCAAATTTTCATACCTGATCAACGCCGGATACGATCCTGAACGAATCCTGGCGATCACCTTTACCAATAAAGCCGCCGACGAGATGAAATCCCGCCTGATGCGGACCACTGGTCTGCCATTAAGAAAGTTTCCCTGGGTAAGGACCTATCATTCCGCCTGTTTTATCATCCTGAAAGCCCATTGCCGCCTTCTGGGCTTCCAGCCGCCGCTGCAGATCTTTGCCCAGTACCAGCAGAAAAAGACATTGCAGGACCTCATTGTCGGGAAAATGAACCTGGACAAGAAACACACCCCGGCGGTGCTGGGTGAAATATCCCGGGCCAAAAACTCGGGGAACCCGGTGGCCTACTTCGATCGCAGCATGAAGGTGGCCAACACCAATCTGCCGGATGTTTATCGTCTGTACACCCGGGAGTTGAAATCCAAAAACGCTGTCGACTTTGATGATATTCTGCTCCTGGCCCGGGATATCCTAAAAAGTGACGCCGGGGTCCGGCACTACTACCAGGAACTCTTCAGCTATCTTCTGGTGGATGAATACCAGGATACCAATAACCTCCAGGAGGAACTTACCCGCCTGCTGGTTAATGACGGCCGGCTCTTTTGCGTGGGTGACGACTGGCAGGCAATCTATTCATTCCGGGGCAGCAATGTGGATCACTTTCTCTCTTTCGAGGATAGATTTCCGGGTGCCCGGATATTCAGACTCGAACAGAATTTCAGGTCGGCGAATGAAGTGGTCCAACTGGCCAACGAGCTGATTGGATTTAATGACAACCGCATGGACAAACACTGCTTTTCTGAAAAAAAAGGCGGTATTGTTGAACTGCATGAATTTTTTGATGAACGCCAGGAGGCCCGCTGGGTGGCCATGAAAGTCAATACCCTGCACAGCATGGGGATCCGCTATGACCAGATGGCGGTTTTGTATCGGACCAAGTTTTGTTCACTGGCTTTTGAGCAGATGTTCCGGGCCCTGCGGGTACCATACCGCATGCTGGGCGGGAAGGGCTTTTTTGACCGCAAAGAGATCATGGATATCAACTGCTATCTTTCCGCGGCCGCTTTTCCCCAGGACGACGTCAGTTTTGAGCGCATTGTCAACATTCCCAAGCGGGGGATCGGGCCCGGCACGCTCAAGAAGATCGCTCGCATGAAAACCGATGGCATGGGGCTGCAGGATGCAGCCCGGCGGGCCCTGGGTGAAAAAATCCTGACCCCTAAAATTTACGGGGCGCTTTCAGGCGTCCTGCGACTCCTTGACGACATCAAGACACTGACGCCGGATGCGGCCATTGAAACGGTTATTGAGCGGGTCGGATATATGGATTACCTGATACGGTACGTGCGCGGCAACTCTATGGATATGACCACCCGGGAAGAGAACCTGGAGCAGTTGGTCTATTCAGCCTCCCAGAAAGAGACCCTCTACGAGTACCTGGAGGAAGCTTCACTCATCCAGGAAGACCGGGCGGACGAAGAAGAGGAGCCCCAGTTTGGGGTCAACCTCTCTACCATCCACGGGGCCAAGGGGCTCGAGTTCAGCACGGTTTTTGTGGTGGGCTGTGAAGAGCAGCTTTTCCCCCACTGGCGCTCACTTGATTCGGAAACCGGCCTCGAGGAGGAGCGGCGGTTGATGTATGTATCCATCACCCGGGCTGAAAAATACCTCTACCTGAGTTCAACCGAGTTCCGCAAGGGGCAGTTCAACCAGCGCAGCCGGTTTATTGATGAGGTAGCGGAACATCTCCAGTACTAGTGTTGTGACCCACAGACGAGTTAACCCATCTTTCGGGGTTCGTGAAAGTTTTGGTCCAGTATCGGCATCGGGATCGAAATCGCTATCGGGAATCGATCACAACAGGACGTTTTCGGACCGATTTCGATCCCGATACCGATAGCGATCCCGATTTTGGCTGAAGCCCGAAAGTTGAGTAAAAAATTTAAGGGCCGCAACAATAGAAGCCCTTAAAATAAAGTCCTTTGGCCCTATCCCGGTGCCGGACCCCCTTTTCTAAAAAGCCTTTTGACATCCGGTCTTTAAGTGTTCTAAAGTTTTGGTGTATCCGGAACCTCAGGGCTCACGCAAAAATAACTTCACATTTTCAGAGCCCAATCATCTCAATCAGCGGCGTTTCAAAAATACGAAATATACCTGATATTTCTTAATTTTTGCACCTTGCTGATTGAGCGCTTGAACCCTGAAAATTTGCGAACTTATTTTTGCGTGAACCCTTAGCTGGAAGCTTCCCACAGGGCTGGTTCCGGCCCCTCGTATTTCTCAATGCCCACAAGGGAGGGGTTATGAAAACCACGGTAAACAGTCTCAACCTATTTTTTCGCATCGCTTCTGGTATCCGGTGGCATAGCAGGAACCGCGCGGTCGTGGTCCTAATTACTGTCGGGCTGTGTATTTTGCCCTGCGCATATGCCCTGGCGGCTGACGGAATGGTCGCCGGTACGGTTTTGCTTGAGATGGAAGACGGCCAGGTGGCGCCAGGCAACTGGATTCGGATCCTGCTGGTTACAGGGGCGGTGCCGTTACCGGGAATGAAGGGGGCCGGGCAGCCGGGCGATCCCGGCTATATCGACAGCGTCAATTCGATGCACTCAAGGTTATATATCCAGGTCCAGAATAGAATGGACGAACCCGGGTATCTGGTTGCGAGCACCCTGGTCACGGAGGAAGGGACGTTTAAGATCCCCGCCGTACCCCCTGGACAGTATTTTGTCCTGGTGAAATTTCCGGGCAACATACGCGGACACAAGGTTGCCTGGCAGGTTCCGGTGACTGTAACCGCCGGACAGACTGCCACCGTTCATCTGAATCGCTCAAATCTGGCACTGCCGACTGTAAAAAGGTAGCCTGCCAACTTTTCTCATTGACAGGCCCGGGCCGGTCTTTTATATATTTGTGAGCTTATGCTCAAAACGAGCCTTTCTATTGTACTGCCAGTGCCTATCCATAAATGGTAGATTCTGGTTCAGGGCGTCGCGAAGCCAGTGCCCATCGTGGTACAAGGCTTTAGCAATTTTGAAACTGCAGGAATAGCGGGCTATTTCGAAAAAGCATGACCGGCTGCCCCGTTACTCCAAAAGAGCGAAAACGCTAACCTGAGCCGAAAGATACCGTTTGTGGATAGGCACTAATTATGAAGCTGGACCCTGGGAGGGTTAGATGAGTTTTGGATTTATGGGCAAGGTGTTGTGGGTGGATCTCAGCACCGGCCTGATTTCAGAGGAAACGGTTCCTGAGAAAATTTACCGGCGGTACCTGTCCGGAACCGGCCTGGGGGCCTATTTTCTTTATGACCGCATCCCGGCCGGTGCCGATCCCCTGGGGCCCGACAATATCCTTGGATTTCTCTCCGGCGTGCTTACCGGTACCGGCAGTTTGTTTACCGGTCGCTGGATGGTTGTGGGCAAATCCCCCCTGACGGGGACCTGGGGGGATGCCAACTGTGGAGGCGACTTTTCGCCGGCGATCAAGCGTTGCGGGTATGACGGCATTTTTTTCAGGGGGAGCAGCCCGCGGCCGGTGTACCTGTGCATCGAAAAAGGCAAGGCGGCCCTGCGCGATGCCGCAGATGTCTGGGGCCTGGATGCCATCGAAACCGAAAAACAGCTTACAAAAGCTTCGAAATGTAAACATCCTCGCGTGGCCTGTATCGGTCCGGCCGGAGAAAAGCGTTCCCTGATTTCAGGGATCGTTAATGATGGTGGTCGGATTGCCGCCCGGTCCGGGCTGGGTGCGGTTATGGGGGCTAAAAAACTGAAAGCGGTGGTTTTAGACGGCGCCCAGCGTATAAAATCGCACGATTCCAAAGAAGTGAAGCGGTTGAGTCAGGCGTGCAACGAGGCCGTCCAGTTCATGCTGCCCTTTCCGCCCAGCCCGATCCTGGCTTATTTCGGCACGGTGCTGCGCACCCTGCCGGCACAACCCGCCACCGAGATTCTCTTTTTTAACACCATTTTGAATATCATTTTAAAAAAATGGGGAACCGCCAGCCTCAACCAGTTGATGATTGAACTGGGTGATTCGCCTATCAAAAACTGGAAGGGGAGTACGGAAGATTTCGATTCCGAAAAATCGGAACGGTTGAGCCCGGATGTGTTTTCGGAATGCGTGATCGTGAGATACCACTGCTATTCCTGTCCGCTGGGTTGCGGCGGTATCTGCTCCAAACCCGGGAAGTTCACTGAGACCCACAAGCCGGAATATGAAAGCGTCATAGCCCTGGGGGCGCTGTGCTTGAACGACGACCCGGACAGCATTTTCCTGATGAACGACCGCTTGAACCGGGCCGGTATGGATACGATTTCCGTGGGGGGGACGGTGGCTTTTGCCATTGAATGCTACGAGACGGGTATTCTTACACAGGCGGATACCGATGGGCTGGAACTGTCCTGGGGAAACAGCCGGGCGATCGTTTCGCTGGTGGAAAAAATGATCGCCCGCGAGGGGATTGGGGATTTGCTGGCGGACGGGGTCAAGGCCGCTGCCGCAAAAATCGGGAAAGGGTCTGAAAAATACGCCATCCATGCCGGTGGACAGGAACTGGCCATGCATGACGGACGGTTTGACCCGGGGTTTGCCCTGCACAATAGCGTGGAGCCGACACCGGGCCGGCACACCATCGGCTCCCAGTTGTATTACGAACTGTACGGGCTTTGGGAAAAGGTCCCGGGACTACCCGAACCAAGCATCATATACCTGAAGAACAGCAAGTATAAATCGGATGAAGAGAAAGCCGCCGCTGCGGCTGCCTGCAGCAAGTTCGTGAACGTTATGAACGGTGCTGGCGGCTGCTTATATGGTGCTTTACTGGGGCATGCCCGGTTCCCTCTGTTCGAATGGCTGAATGCGGCCACGGGCTGGGATTTCACCCCCGAACAATACCTGGAGACAGGGGCGCGGATTCAAACGTTGCGGCAGTCGTTCAATATTAAACATGGCGTCGATCCTTTGAAGAATGTAATGAGCAGCCGGGCCCTGGGGCGGCCGCCGCTCAAGACGGGGCCCAATGCCGGCCGGAGCATCCCCATAGAAGAAATGATGCGCGCCTACTGGCGGCAATTTGGATGGGACGCACGCACCGGGCGTCCGCGAAGTTCCGCAAAAGGAGACAGCTGATGGCTTATGCAATTACGGATAAATGCATCGGCTGCGCGGTCTGCACCAAAGTTTGTCCCGTGATAGCCATTACCGGATTGCGTAACAAGCAGCACAAGGTGATCCCCGAATTGTGTTTTGACTGCGGTGCCTGCGGCCGGATATGTCCCCATGGAGCGGTCCTGGACGCGGACCGGAATATCTGCCAGCGCATCCGGCTGCGGAAGAACTGGCCCAAGCCAGTTATCAACCGGGAACTGTGCATTTCCTGTAAAATCTGCCTGGATGCCTGTCCCACGGCGTGCTTCAGACTGGACTACACCCAGGATACGGCGGATAAAATCGGATACCCGGCCCTGGCCAAACCGCGCCGGTGCATTGCCTGCGGCTTTTGCGAAACGGAGTGTCCGGTGGATGCGATCAAAATGGTGATGCCTCCAGAGACATAAAACCAAAATTCGAAGACCGACTTTTAATCGTACTGCCAATCCTCCTTTAGATAGTAAATATGCAGAACCGGTCGCATGAGGGTATTTATTTCGCTATTCTTCACTAACCGCATATCTTTTCCAAAGACCAGGGCGGCCCGAAACACGTCCGGAGTTAAAAAGGTGGTGCTAATTCCGTCCAGTTCCATCGTGGCGATGCGTTTGTCCACATACCCTTTTTTTAAACTGTGGGTGGCCATCACAAAGCCCCAGTCACCGAAACTTTCGACGTTCACATGATAGTTAACGACCCTTAACCCGGCCGCCTGGATAGTGCGACTGATGCACCAGTAGCTTTCCCGGGCAAAAAATGGACTCGTGGATTGAACGGCAATCATCCCACCATCGGCCAGTAGTCGTTTCACCTTGCTGTAAAACCCTTTGGTATATAGCTTATTGAGTTCTACTGTAGAAGGGTCTGGAAGATCGATAATAATGATGTCATAGCGCTTCTTGGCGCTATTGGTAAATTTATCCGCATCCACATTGATCACATTTAGGGTCGCGACTCTTTCGGCCTCCGGCAACCGGTGTGCATCTAAGTTTCCGGTTTCCTGAAATAGATAATACCAGTCCCCGGTCTCAATGCCTTGTGAATCAACCAGTTTTACCCTGGCATCGTCAAAGGCCCCTTGATTGAGTAGACGCAACACCGGATGATTGGCGCTCAGCTTGACCAACTGGGGATCCAAATCCACCAGGTCTACCGAGCGAACATCGCCATACTTGAGCACCTCACGCAGGGCCATGCCGTCTCCGCCGCCCAGAATGAGAACATTATTGCGGGAGAGCGCCACCTGCATCGCCGGATGGACTAACGATTCATGGTACCTGGCCTCATCCGTACTGCTGAATTGAATATGACCGTTGATATAGAATCGATACTCATCAAGGGTGGAATTATGGGTAACGACAATGTGTTGATATTGGGTCGTATTGGCAAATATAATGCGATCATCATAGAGGTGCTGCTCCAGCTTAAAATTCCAAACCCGGTTGTATTTGTAACCGACCAACAAAGAGCTAAAAACAAGCATGGCAGCCAGCAATAACCAACCATACTTTTTAACGCGGCCTTGTTTTAAAAAGAACCCAAAGGCCAGCATAGCCGGAATAAAATTGAGTGTAGAGGCGATAAAACTGCCTTCGGTAAGTGGAAAATAGCGTAAAAGAATAAAGGCGAAGAATAGAGCCCCGGCCAGACAACCGAAGTAATCGGCACTTAGAATATAATCTAAATTGATCTTGAGTTGATCCGTGTAATCTTGATTGATGCGGGTCACAACTGGGATTTCAAGGCCAATTAAAAAACCGATCAGCATAATGAAGCTGTATTGCACCAAGATAAAATGGTTGGCAATGTAAGCGTACGCTGCATACGTGGCCAATGGTGACCAGGCCCCAACCAACGCCAGGGTAATCTCAATGACAATAAACGCATTGACCAGGTTGTTATCACCAATAATGAATCGTTGCGCTTTGCTGCCAACACCCATCATGAAGAGCATGAGACCGATGATCACAGCCCATTGTTCGATGGAGTTACCTAAAATGAAGGTGGCCACTGTGGCTTGGATGTATTCTAAGACCAGACCACAGGCACCGGTTAAAAAGGTACACAGAATAAGCAAAAACTTTGCCCATGCAAGGGTACTCTGCTTAACCGGTGCAGTTTCAACCGTGGTCGAATCCATCGAAACCTCTATCTATTGTCCATCCATGATTGGAAATCATGGATGGAAGGTGTTAGCTTTTAGCCATTAGCTTTTAGATAAAACTGTTAAAATACAGTGTATTACCTAATTGCTAACCGCTAAGAGCTAATAGCGCCATCCTGAAATATTTGATTTATGGATGGGCACTATCTAAAGGTTGTCTGTGTTACAACGTTGCCGAAACGACCAGCGCTACTAGTACATTCACAGCTGCGCCCACTGAAATGGCAGCCACATTGTGTTTGGTTTCAATCATCTCTTTAATGGTTCCTTTCGGCAGCAACGCTTTATCAAAGATGGCGCTGAAGGTAACCATGAGCAATAGGCTAAAAGCCATGTAGACCAGATATAAAACGATATCGTCCCCCAGTCCTTTGCTCGGTCCTAACAGATTGGAGCGAATAATGATGCCCAACGGCACTAAAATGCCGGCCAGAAACACGCCGGCAGAGACATTGCCGGCTTTTATTTCATCGCGAATATTAAACTTGGTGAAGAGCACTTCCATGATCCAACCGGCCATGAGCAGTGTTGCCTGGCCAACCAGAAACCAGATTAATGCAGATCCAATACCCTTCAAAAGATCCGTGCCTTCACCAGAAAAAACACCCCACAGGATGAGGCCGGTGGCGATATAATTGGCCGCTTCAACCACACCCACCGCCACATTGCCTTTTTCGCATTGCTCATCATTGTCGATGTGCCCCATCATGACCGCATCATTGATATGGCGACATGCAAAAGCAAAGATAGTGATCAATACGCCATCCACGGCCAGGGCCACTATATTTTGGCTAAAATTTGCACCCTCACCGGATAACGCACCGGAAAAACCGAATCCAAACATCGCCAGCAGGCCAAAGCGCCGGATGCCAACGGCCAGGTTGCCCTCGCCAATCTGCTGCAGGTCATCCATATTCTTGGTGCGCCAGTCGGCAATCAACCAGGCGACATAGGTAAAGCCTGTGCATATGAGCACATAAACCAGGCTGGTTCCCATTATCGTTAAAGCGTCCATCAAGTGATCCATAATAATTACCCCTTTATTTATAAGCGAGAGTTTCGTTTTCTTTATTTGCCACAAACTCTTTGGTCTTACTTCCCACGACTGCCGGGGCCTCTACCGCGTGCACCACCGGCGGCCGAGCGAATATCGGCCGGCGCAGTCTTGATGCCCCCGCGCCTTGAAAAGGTGGATGATTTGTAGCGTGGATTGCTCCGAACAGTAGAGCCGGATGTGCCGTACCGCGCAGGCCCATTATTTTGGCGACCATAGTAGGGGCTGCGTCCGCGATAATCCCGATTCCAGCCGTACCAGTCATTGTAGTAGTAGCGATTGCCGCCCAGCAAAGCATTAAGCATTGCATAGCGACCATAAAAAGCCCAAAAGGAGTTACCTGAGGAATCCTTTTCCCAATGCCCATACTTTTCGTTGCCCACATGGGCCAACCCGGGCGGGGTTGCCTCCTCAATGACCTCAGACAAATACAGGCCATATGGCTTTGAGACAATATCCATTCCCAAATTATTCAGATTATCGGCAAACTCATCTTCATTGACAGCTTCCCAATCGGTCTCCGTTGCCTTACCGTTTTCAATGACCAGATAACGATGGAAGTAATCAATATCCATGGAGCTGACCCAAAAAACGGCGTCGTCATCGCCACGGGGTGCTCTCTCCTTTGGGTTAATCTTTAACTGCTTCCACATGCGCACCGGCATCTGCGGCCTGACCCAACTCATGCCCGAAGCAATATCCCCTGATTGACCCGAAAGATACTTAAAGGCCGACTCATCCACCTCGCGTCCACGGTATTTATAATCGGTCTCCGTGGGGTAGTCATAGTAGTTATTCCAACTGGTTCGGCCGATGGTGGTCATGTAGGCGTACTTCATGTCGATCAGTCGCTTGGTGTAACTTCGGCTCAATTCACCCAACAACTTTCGAAAATGGATATCGGCCTGCTGCAGTTCAGGTAGTTGTTGCGCCACCCGTGCCAGGTCGGCAGCCATAATCGCATAGTCACTATCATCGGATTCATTTTGAGACTTCGCGCTGACGAGTGCTTCCACAGCTGTGGTGTAGATACCTTCAAACTGGCTGAAACGGTTGGCGATATCTTTCTCTTTATTCCAGGCGAACTCTTTTGAATCAGTTCCAGCCTGGTCGACAACCGGTGCCATTTTCGCCACAATGCCCTTCATCGCTGAGACCTGTTCATCAGCCTTTTGAATATGGGGCGCCGCATCTGCCATCAGCTGCTTCAAAACACCGATCTGCTTGTTCGGCCCCTTTGACCGATTAAGGGCCAATCCAAGGCGCCCATTGAGTTGCCGGACTTTAAGCCTCAGCTTATCTTCATCTTCCTCTCTGTTTCGCTTTAGAATTTGCGCAATTTCGGCCCAGATGGATTGGGCGGAGTTGACCTCTGAAATTGCCTGCGAGTATTGCTCTTGCCAGCTATAGACCTTTGCATAGCGTTCAAACGGTTCATAGGCAGAAGTTTTCGTCCACGCGATATGTTTATCACGGGCAGACTCGATTTTCGTTTTGGTCCGCTCCATAGCTTCCCCTCGGCTTTTGACGATCCGCTTGAGATCGCCATCAATACCGCAAGAGGCAATAAACATCAGCGTGATGATTATTGCCCAATATCTTTTGTACTTCATAACATCTCCTTAATAAGCGTTTGGGTAAAGACGAGGCGCTCTTCGTTGGGATAGCTGTGCAGGGTCTCAAACTCGAGAACTTTTCCGTTTACGGTGATTACAATGATTGTTTTGGGAACCACCGTTGTGTCAATGGGTAAAAAGTCCTCTACCAAGCCGATTTGCCCGGCAGCACTTTGGTTCGCTTTCTCCTCTAATACATTCAGAATGGGTTCCCCGCGATCCCAGCTTAATGTTTCCGAACGGAAATGATATTCGATTTGATCTGCGAACCGATGGATCAATTGGTTGACGTCCTTAAGACGGCCTGAATATAACTGTTCGGGATCGTCTTGTATGGTCATACAAGCGAAAATTTCATGCCAGAGCAGATCTTTATATTGAATTGAAATCAGGTGACTGGCACCGATGATGTGCGCATTGATCGTCCACGGACCGGAGACCATGCGCTGTTTTTGCAGGATTTCATACTCGGCCGGGTTCGCAAGCGGGCCTTTCACGAGGTGGAGACGCAGATCGCGTGCCGTTTGCAGCACGGCTGTCATGGACACGGCCCTACGCCCTTGATTTCTTAAACTCTTGCACAAAGGCATCCACCCCCCGTACCGGTTTGTCTTTATACAAATTTCAGATCATGTTGGCTCTATTTCAGGCGGCAGGCTGTCCGGCAGTAACCGCGAGAACCTCAACAGTATCAGGATCAATGGATCGGCAATACCAAATCTCATAGTCATCGGGCTTTTCACCACCACCCCACTCTTCGATGGTGATCATTTCCCCATCGTCCGCCTCGAATTCATAAACCCAGGCCTTTTCGCTTTTACTTTTACCGGACTGGGTGTATTTTGCCGCCCAATCATCTTCATACCAAAAGGTTTTACCGATATATTTGAGACCGTCACCAGATCCCATCTCCTCGAGATCATCCTCGTCGACAACCTCACCGGCCTCATCGGCAAGCTCGGCCCATTTGAGTTTTTGGATGCTGGTGCAAGCGCTGATGGTCTGGTCCTCTTCATCCCACTCCATCAGGACCGTCTGCCCAGTGCGCATGTTAAGCAAGCGGAGCTCATGGGACGCATACTCCTTTTTCTTTTTGTAGTTTTCATCCCATTCATCATAACGGCCGCTCACCATCACTTGGCACACATCATCATGCAGACGCACAAATCCACCGGATTGCACATCTTTGATGGCATATTTAAACCGATCCCCGAACGGGACCCGAGACGCTCTGGTCAACGTACGGATGGCATCCAGGCGTTGTTGAACACCTTTAAGATAGGCAAAATCCATAACGGTCTCCTTCGTTAATATACCGGGTCCGATTATTTCCCTTGAAAGGCCGCCGCTGCATCAGCGCGCGCGCGCAGGACCGTATTCATTTCATTGAGCTTATTGGTGGAAAGCGTCGCCACCTTAATCGTATTTGCACACACCTCAGTAAGGGCTTGGGCGGCAAACTCGTACTTATTACAGGCTTCCTGCAAAAAGGCGATGTTTTTGTCCATGCGGGCCGCTTGTTGGGCACTGGCAACCACCGCTTTGCCCACCTGGTCCGCCGTATCCACCATGGTCTGACCGATGGCATCTTGCATCATGTTGGCAACTTCCATGGTCTGAAGTTGCTGGGCGGCGGCTGCCCTCACAGCCAAGGCCCCGGCGACACCACCCAAAAGAGTACTGGTACTGCGGATAACACGGCCCACATGGCGCGCATTGCGAATGGTCAAGCCGCCCCCATAGCGGGTCTGCAAATTCATGTTATCCAATTGCTGGTTGTCCACCACAGCGGTGGCCAAGTCCGCCGCCAGCATCGTAATGTTCTCTTTAGCCATGGGGTCCGTCACACCCCCCAAGCGCTCCATGATCGCTTTCCACGCTAACTGCCCCCAATAGATATCCTCATGGAGCGCTTGGCAGTCTTTTAACGTGTTGCAAATGGTGATTAGCTCGGCGGCATGCAAATTGACCGTCTCACCGTGCTTGCGCAAATGATTCTGAAGGCCCAAAATGGTGCTGCGGGTAGTCTCCCGCCGTTCATAGATGATAGTGAGAATCTCTTCGCCTTTGGGCAACCGTTTGATGGTCTTTTTGAAAATGCGGCCCACCTTTTCGGTTATGCACTCTTCTTTGGCCACCATGCCGGGGTTGATCTGGTCGATATTCATCTTTAGCTGCATCATATTGCCCTGAAAAGTATTCTCACCCTCCGCATTGATATCTTTGAGAACCACACCCAGGGAGGCATCAAACAAGGAGACTTGGGTATCGATTAGGTTGCGGGCACTTGACCCCAGATCAAAGATTCGATCACCGAGTTCAAAATTAGACGGAGTGCTCGCCACCGCGTTGGCAAACTGTTGTGCATCCTGACCAATTTCCTGGTCCCTGGTGTCGTCCAGATGTTCCGGGCGCACAGGAATAATATGCTCCGGAGTCTGCACCACCGTCAGCGCCCCTTGCCCATCATACTCCGTAATATCCAATGTTTCCGGAACTTGAGAGCTATCAACGGTCTGTTGAATCTGTTTGATTTCTCTTTCATCAGTTGCGGTCATCATTTTTTAAATCCCCTTTAAAATCGATTATTAGCGATAATTAATTGTGTTAAACGCCACTCAGATTCATCTTCATGAAGTTGGCCACGGTATCAAACTCATCCTTTTCATTACGCTCAATAATGTCAGCGGCATGCAAGGCATGCTCATGCAACTCCGTGAGCAGCTTAACAAGGATGGGGCCTCTTTCTTGCCGATTTGTATCCGACATATCGCAATACTCTTTGAGCTTGCGATGTAGATGCTCTTCACTGGCCCGGCGCAATTCATAGGTCAAAGCGTGTTCCGGATACCGCTCCATCATCTTGGGTACGATTTCGCGAAAGGTATCCACAATCTGTTCACTCAGTTGAAGCACCTCATCGCTGAGTTGATGAATGTGATCTCGCACAAAAACATTGAAAAGGACCAACCCCTCAATGGCGTCTTCCGGCTTAACCTGATCTTTTGCCGGCTTCAGTATTGTTTCAACCACCTCCATCGCTTCATCCGTCTTGTTCTTTTTGCGCACAAAATAGACGGTCAAGGCACCGACGATGAGGATTGCAACCGCACAGCCAATAATAATCTGAATCATATGCCCTCTTTATAGGTTAATCTGGAATGGGTTTGTTAACGGCGATTCAATACTAAAACCATCGCTCTAAGGGTAATTGTTCAAGAAAAAATCAAAATCATCATGTCAGCGCCAATGGCTCAATATTGCCCTCACGGAGTAGATCAAGAGCAACGTATCAATACTATAATGAATGCCTGAACAATATCAATACCAAAGACAACTGCCTGAAATCATAATCTTTGCCAAAATACGGGTTCAATGTTCAATGTGTTTGCCGGATCACGCATGTTGCCGCGATACGAAACATCAGTGGGGAACCTGGCCCGCTGTATCATCCGGGCCTCTCAAACCGGACCTGCTGGCGAAGATGGGCCCGGTTGATCTGGAAAATCTATGAAGTCGATCCTCGGGTATGCCCTCAGTGCTTCGACAATATAAAGGCATTGCCTTGCAACCCTCATCTAGAAAGGCCCATACCCTACCCACACCGCAAACCCCATGAAAGCCAGTGATATTGCCAGTACGACCCCCTGGAGTTTGAGGGTCCATTTTATCCATTTGGGATAGGAGACGACGGTAAAGCCCAGTGCGATCATCAACAGCGGGTTGGAAGGATAGAGCATGTTGCTGAATCCGTCTCCGATGTCAAAGGCCAGCACGGTGACCTGCCGGGTAATACCCACCAGGTCAGCCAGGGGGGTCAGGATCGGCATCATGAGAAAAGCCTTGGCGGAGGCGGAACCGATGAAGAAATTCATGCCCATGGTCAGGGCGAAAACCAGGAATACGGCCTGGTAAGGTGAGGCCGTGGAAATGTACGAGCTGGCCCCGAAAAGGATCGTATCCATAATGCCGCCGCTGGTTATAATATGCTTGATGCTGATGGCCATCATAATGAGTACCACGCCGGGCAGCATGTTCAGGGCGCCTTCGGAAAAAGCCTTGAAGACATTCTGGATGCCCATGCCGGCCAGCAGGCCGGAGCCGACCCCGGCCACCAGAAAAAGCAGGCCCACCACAGGAAAGGCCAGGAAAGAAATGGCTGGTATCTGGGATGTGACGATGATAAATGCCACCGCGAACCCGATAACCAGGGAAAAGAAAATGATCGCTTTTTTGATGGCCGGGTTTGCATCCGAGTCTTCGGTCTGGATGATCGCTTCTGCTGAAAAGGTCTCTTTCAGCTTTGTGTCTTCGTCGTAAACAATAGATTTTTCAGGATTCTGCTCGACCTTGCGCGCGTGGTTGCGGACGAACAGGAAGACACAGACATAGACTACGCAGAAAAAGATGATGCGCAGCCAGGCGCCGGAAAACAGGGGCAGTTCCGCAATCTTCTGCGCCACGCCGATGGTGAAAGGGTTGGTTATCGCAGCCGAAAACCCGAAAGCCAGGGCCAGCAGGCTCATCCCCAGTCCGGTTAAAGAGTCCCAGCCCAGAATGTGGGCCAGCGGTACAATAAAGATGACCAGCGGCACCATGGCCTCAAAAATGCCCAGGACTGCGCCCGAAAACATGAAAAAGAAGATGATCAGCCCCATGAGGAGGTACTTGCGGTCCATAAACCGGACCACGAGCTTTGACAGCAGGGTTTTGAGGATGTTGCCTTTCTCAAGGATTGTGAAGGAGCCGCCCACAAAGACCAGAAAGATGATAATCGTAATGACGACAATGTTACCCTTGGCAAAAAGCACTTCAACCGGTGCCGTAAACCATCTCCAGATGGGAAACACAGGGCTGTTCACATAGGCAAAAGAGCCGGGGACGACCATTTCACGGCCATTTTCGATGGCCCGTTCGTAAGACCCGGCAGGCACCACCCGGGTGAGAACCCCGGAGACGAGCATCAGGGCCAGAATGATAAAGAATGCCGAAAAGAAAGCCTTTTTTCCGATTTTGAGGCTTGATGCCTGATGATCTTCCATTTCGCTTATTCTCCTGGTTGAGTTAACAATCGCCGCTTAAGGAAGTTGATATACAGCGTGTAGTTATTTATAGAAAAAACCGAATGCACTGAGCCTTTCCTTTACAAGCTTTCATGAACCTTCCCCCCTTGATAAAGCTGCCTGCAGCCATGGCCTTAGAGCTGTATAGAGAAACAGGCCGATATCTTCCGCTTCTGATGAAACCTGGGAATGTTTCAAATCGGTTATATCCAGGTAAAGGCGATTGGCCTGGGGGTAGAAATTTTTTTCCGGGGCGATATCCATGGAAAGATAGACATTCCGGCCCAGAATGATAACTGCAAAGTCTGCTTCGGGGCAGCTGTCCCGGACCACTTCAGCTGCATTTTCGGGATAGATCACCAGTGGCCGTGTGTTCAGGGCCTTAAAGGAGATTCTTTCGGAAAGAAGCTGGTCCAAACGCTTTTCCAGGCGCTGGTTGGAAAACTCCGGGGCGCCCAATTCGATGTTTAATGCCTGCCCGGCGATACGCCGACATGCTTTCAGGATTTCATTTTGCAAATTTTCAATAGCAACGGTGTACTCCCTGGTGGGCCTGAACCCGGAACTTTCCAATATGAACTCTTTGGTGATCGACGGGAAAAATGCAATGACCACAGAATTCCGGTTCAGTTTCTTTCTACTGGTTGGGGTGCAGGTCATGTCCCGGTATCTCGCTCCGGCAATCAGCTGCGTGGTAAGCGGGTCCAGTTCAAGGATGCCGGTTTTTGAGAAGGCTTCAACCAGAAAAGGGTTTGTGAGGCTGTTAAAAAGCCAGGGCTTTGATGCAAACACGGCTTGTAGAAGCAGGGTTTCTTCCAGGGTAAGGTTCGTAGCGGCAAGTTCTTTGCGGGTAGGCTGGTGCTCCGGATCGGTTAGCAGCTTTTTGTGGTTGATGAGGGTTTGAATGGATAATTTGCGATTGTCCCGCAGCCTTTTGAGCAAAAAAAGCCTTAAAGAAATTAATTCCGTGCAAGGATAAAGACTCGTTCCGTAACTTCCTGTGAACTGACTCATTTCTGGTGCATAATAGTAAAGAACTTTCGAAAGGCCCAGTATATTCGGATCATTGACAATATACGCGGTTTTGTTCCCATCTGGATTGACCATGATGTGATCTATTTGTTCGAAATTCAGATCCTGCCCAAGACCTCGGGAAGCCCATTTTTTGCGGGTTTTGGGCTTACCGGCCTGTCCCAGTACAACCTGCATCATATAGGCGAGGATTTCTTCACCGTATTGGTGGGAAATGCTGCTGCCGGCAATAATTGGATGTGGCTCGGGTGTCGACATGGTCATGCAGCCGGCAGCCATCAGGATGCCCAGGAGGGCGCAAGTCGGGATAAGCATTATTTTTGGCATAGCACTGCCTTTCTAAAGGCTTGCCCTTGAGGATGCAACCTTAAAATAAGCGGTTGTATAGCTGGTGAATTGATCCCGGGTGATGGTACTTTGCCTGTAAAGGTTGAAAAGCAAGCAACCCCTTGAAATAAATTTCAAGGGGTTGCTCCATAATGTGGCGGAGAGAGAGGGATTCGAACCCTCGGTGGAACTTTCGCCCCACACTCGC
>CAZWPX010000071.1:0-24482 GCA_964636125.1 uncultured Desulfobacterales bacterium
ATGCTGACATTGTTCAGGGCCAGCATGTTTTCGTAAAAGACCATCAGCCCGCTTGCTTCAAGCATGATCCATGACCTCCTCAACCGTTTCCGATCCAAAATAAGCTTCCCTGACCCGGGGATCGGCCATGACCTCTTCGGCGCTGCCTTCCAGCAGCTTTTCCCCGAAGTTGAGCACCATGACCCGGTTGGCCACCCGGAACAACTCCCGCAGGCGATGTTCAATCATGATCAGGGTGATACCGTCCATCTGCAGGCGCTCAATCAGGGGTACCATGCTGGCAATTTCACTCATGCTCAGCCCGGAGAACACCTCGTCGCAAATGATAATGTCCGGTTTCAGTGCCAGGCACCGGGCCAGTTCTAGACGCTTTAGATAACCGGTGGGCAGGGTGGCTGTTTTTTTGTAAGGGACATAGGAGTCACGCTCGAAACCGATCTCTTCCAGGATGTCGATGCTGACCGTGTTGCGGTCGCCCATCCGGCCGCCGCCGCGCCAGCCGCCGGTGCGGCGGGCCCGGGGCGAAAAGAGCGGGATGACCAGGTTTTTATAGGCCGGCAGGCTGTAATAGGGGCGCATGATCTGGAAGGTGCGGGTTACGCCCA
The DNA here is from genome assembly GCA_964636125.1 of uncultured Desulfobacterales bacterium. Lineage (GTDB taxonomy): Bacteria > Desulfobacterota > Desulfobacteria > Desulfobacterales > CAJINA01 > CAJINA01. The sequence goes on from CAZWPX010000071.1 coordinate 606, forward strand.
TGTCGGCAATTTTGTGGGGTGGTTTACCGGTAATATTTTGGCCCCGGAAATAGACACTTCCGGAGGAGGCTTTTATAAATCCGGTGATACAGTTGACCACCGTGGTTTTTCCGGACCCGTTGGGCCCGATGATACCCAGGATTTCACCTTCCCCGACGTCAAAACTAACCCGGTTGAGGGCGATAATGCCGCCAAATGTTTTGGTGACCTCCTTAACCTGCAGGATTGGCTCGTCCATCATATTTTCGTCCACCTTTCAAACTGGTGATATTTCCTCTGGCCGTAAGCCATCAGGCCGTCGCTGCGAAAGACGATAAAGGCCAGCAGCAGCAGTGAATAGAATACAATTCGCAGGGTACCAAAGTCCCGGAGCAGCTCCGAAACCGGGACCAGGATCAGGCAGCCGAGAACCGGTCCCACCAGTGTGGCACTTCCCCCGATAACCGTTGCGGCAATGGGCAAGATGGAAAAATCCAGGGCAAACTGGGAGATGCCGGACCACATGTAGATATGTACCAGGCAGGCGCCGCCCAGGCAGCCCAGGGCGGAGGCGATAAAAACAGCGATGGTTTTAAACCAGGTAATATTCATGCCCGAGGCCCGGATGGCCTGATCATTGTCTTTGATGCCGCGGAAAACAAGCCCGATGTCCATGTTGACCAGGCGGCGGATAAAAAAGAGAAACAGAAGCAATGCGCTGATTACGAAATACTGTTCTGCCCAGCGGTTGCTGAAGCCATCGATGCCCATGATGCCGTCGGTGCCGCCAAACAGGTCAAAAGCCTCGATAACCCGGGCGGCGAAAAGGGGATACATGAGGCTGACGATGGAAAAATAGACCCCGCGCAGTGGCAGGCAGGGGAACAAGAGTACGGTGCAGATGCAGGCCCCGAGCAGGGTGGCCAATGGCACGGTCACCAGCGGCGGCAGGCCGAAGGAGGTGTTCAAGATTGCGGCTACATAGCCGCCAACACCGACGAAAAACGCCCCCCCCAGGCATACCAGCCCGACATAATGCGCCAGAAAATCAAAGCCCAGGGCGAGCAGGGCGTAAATACAGGTAATGGTGATGACCCGCGGCCAGTACAAGCCGGGCAGCAGCAGCGGCAGGAGCAGCAGGCCGCCGATCAGGATGACCCGGGGCATGATCAGGTAGGTCAATTCGCGCCAGGACATCAATGCGTACAGCCCGTCCGTGCGCACTTTGATTCCCCGATCAATGCGCTCTTTGCGGCGTTTTTGGATGGTTTTGGTCAAACCCGTTCCTCCAGTTCCTTCTGCTGGCCGAAGAGGCCCGATGGTTTCAAAATAAGGGTCAGGATGATGGCCAGCAGGGCCACCATCATCTGATAGTGCGCCCCCAGGTAAACCACTGTCAATATCTGGGCAAAGCCGATCAGGAAAGCGGCCAGGACTGCCCCGCCCCAGCTCCCGATCCCGCCCACAATGCAGACTGCGATGGCCATAATCAAAACATTGTAGCCGGATTCAACCACGATGTTGCCCAGCGGCAGGAGTAAAATAGCGGCAAATGCCGCCAGCATGGATCCCAGTCCCATGGCCACCACCGCCATGATGTCCGAGTCAACCCCCAGCATCAGCGCGGCCCGTTCATCCTGGGCCATGCCGCGCAGGGCCAGGCCTACCCGGGTGTGATGGGTGAACAGCCATAAAAATACCACCAGGATCGCGCCGCAGACGACCACCAGCAACCGTTGGTAGTCCACCAGGACTCCGGCGATTGACGTACTGCCCTCGATGAAGGAGGGCAGGGTGTAGGTCATGCCTTTGAACCCACCCCAGCGCAGGCCTTCCAGGATGGCCAGGGCAATGGCGTAAGAGGCGATGATCTCGGATATTTCCATGCCCCGGATGCGGATCAGGAATATCTGGTAGATCAGCGCCCCGATCAATCCAGTAATCACCAGTGCCAGGATAATGCTGAGTGGATAGTTCAGCCTCAGGGTGTTGAGTGCACTCCAGGCGATGAACCCGCTGAGCACATACAGGGCGCCATGGGCAAAGTTGGGCAGACGGCAGATGCCGTAGACCAGGGCGAATCCCAGGGCATACAGCGCCAGGGTGACGCTGTTAATGGTTCCGTATACAAGTATTTCCATTATTTCTTCATCCAGGGCGGCAGTTGGATTTCGCCTTTGGCGATACTCTGGGGATAGATGACCACGCGCTTGCCGTTCTGCCATTGCAGGATGCTGCCCACAGCCCCTTCTTTGGGGTTGCTGGCCGGAATGACCTGGTGGCTTTTGGGGTCAAACCGGAGACGGCCGTAAACGCCCATCACGTCGGTTTTTTCCATCTCGGATACAACCTTGTCAGAATCCAGGCTGCCGGCTCTTTCAATGGCGGCTTTGAGAACCTGTACGGCCATGTAACTGCTGGAGGTTCCCAGGCCTTCCGGTTCCACACCCCACCTTTTGGTGTAGGCGTTGTAAAACTTCATGGTCCACTCGGTGGCCTCGGAGGGCGCGTTGCCCGCATTGACCACATTGCACAGGGTGTAGGCCCCTTTGCCCTTTGTGGCTTCCCAGAATCCGGGCTGTTCGGCTGCGGCCAGGGTAGAGCCGAAAGGCAGGGCCGGGATTTTCATCTCATACCACTGTTTCAACAAAATGGCGCTTTCGGGCATGTCCATCCAGATGTTGATAATTTCGCTGTTGGTTTTCTTGGCTTTCAGCAAACCAATGGAAAAATCGGTGGCTCCGGTGGGGTAGAACTCAACCCCCGTGACGTTCCAACCTTTTTTGGTGGCCACTTTTTTCATTACTTTGGCTGCGCCGCGGGCGTGGGAAACGTCCTGGGCAATGATGAACAGGTTGTTGAAGCCGTATTTCGCTTTTAAGGCACCGAAATTGGCGAACATCTCACCGACGAGTTGTTTGGCTTCGCCGTGAATGCGGAAACAATACTTGAACTTGTCGTACTGCTTGGCCACCATTGCATGATATTTGGGGGACAGCACACCGGTGGTGACAATGGATACTTTTTTGTATTTTGACAGGAGGGACATGGCTGCCAGGGCGGCTTCGGAGCGAACCGGCCCGCCAATGAGAAAGTCGGCTTTTTTGTCCAGAATCAGTTTTTCCACCGCCAGCAGGGCTTCACTGACCGGGACGCCGGGCTCAAGGTCGCGGGTGTCGATAACTTCCACTGCGAATGGGCGTTTTTCACCGTTTACATTCACACCACCCTGGGCATTGATTTCTTCCACCGCAAGCTTGATGCCTCTTTCCGCAGCCCAGCCGTATAAAAATGCGGTTGAGAGCGGGGCACCAATGACGATTGGTTTGGCAGCCAGGACTGGATGGGCTGAAAAAATCAGCAGGGCCACAGTCAGCAGGACCAATACGATTCTCCGGGTTTTCATGGTGTCTCCTTTTTTGGGGGTTATCAGACAAAGGTTATGGTTGGGATGCATCCGGCTTGGACATGTTATGATCCCGGACCTTTTCTTTTAACTGTAAAACCGGTATTTTTAAAAGCCGGGACGCTTTTTCCAGGTCCCAGTTTGTTTTGGTCAGCACCTCCCGGAGAAGTTCTTGCTCTTTTTCCTTCAGGGCCTTGATTTTCATTATCTTATCCGAATTGAAGGTTTGGAGGCCACCCCGGATAGAATTTAGTACAGAGGTTAAGGGGTGTTCAGTCACTGAATGGTCGTTAGTCCTGCAAACGGCGCGCCACAGGCCACATAAAAATCACAATCGGCTTTAACGGTTTGATTAAATAGAATTTTACAAGCTTGGCCGGACCCATCACGAGCGTGATACACATAGAGAAGTAGAAAGAAACTTTCAGGAGGAGTGAAAAAAACTTTCTATCCGTTCTGGGGGGTAATTTTGTATTTCTTGATCTTGCTGCGCAAGGTGGGCAGGGAAATCCCCAGGGCGCGGGCTGTTTCCGAACGGTTCCATTTGAGTTGTTCCAGCGCTTCGGAAATGTGCTCTTTTTCCATCCGGGGCAGTGAATAGACTGCCAGGCCATTGCGGGCTATATTCTGATGCGACGGCAGGATGTCAGCGATTTCGTCCAGCAGAATGACCCGGCCGCCGGTGCGGACCGCCGCCTCAACCAGCACATTCTCGAGTTCCCTGACATTCCCGGGCCAGGGGTGGGCCATCAGGCGGTCCAGGACGCCCTTTTGCAGGGTGGAGATGCGGGTCCCGAGTTCCCAGTTGATTTTGTGTAAGAAATGGCTCACCAGGTGCGGGATATCGGAAATCCGGTCGTTGAGGGGCGGTACTTTCAAAGTCACGACTTTCAGACGAAAAAAGAGGTCCTGGCGAAACTGTCCCTGGCGGACCATATCGGCCAGGTTCCGGTTGGTGGCGGCCACGATCCGGCAGCGTGAGGTCAGCACCCGGATGCCGCCCACGCGCATATATTCATGGCGCTGCAAAAAACCCAGGAATTTCCCCTGCATGACAAGGGGCAGCTCGCCCACTTCATCCAAGAACAAGGTCCCGTTGCCGGCCAGATCGATCCTGCCTTTTTTGCTGTAATCGGCCCCGGTAAAGGCGCCTTTTTCGTGTCCGAAAAGTTCACTTTCCAAGAGGGATTCAACCACGGCGGAGCAGTCAAATGTAATGAAGGGCTCTTCGCTCACAAAACTGTTCCGGTGGATCACCCGGGCGATCAACTCTTTACCTGTACCGGTTGCCCCCTCAATCAAAACCGGGGCCTGGTTCTGGGACAAAAGGCCGATCATTTTAAAGATTTTGCGCATTTGATCGCTTTTGCCGATGATCACGTCCGGATTGGGAGGCTTGGTGATGCCGGCGGGCAGCGGCGTTTCACGATCAATCTGCAGGGTGTGCAGGGCCCGCTGAACCGTTTTATCCACTTTATCTGCGTCCAGGGGTTTGTGGATATAGTCGTAAGCCCCACGCTGCATGGCCTGGATCGTGGTTTTCATATCCTGAAAGGCCGTGATCATGATGATCTTGGGTGCCGGATTGCCTTTTTTGATCCGTTCTATCAGGTCCAGACCGTTACAGTCCGGCAGCCGGATGTCCAGGATAACCACATCCGGAGTCTCCTGGCGGGCAAGCTGGACACCCTGGCTGCCCGTGGCGGCGGTGTAAACCGCGTGGCCCTTTTCGCTGAAAAACATTTCCAGGGTTTCCCGGATGGATTGCTCATCGTCAATAACCAGAATTTTACGCATAGTTGTTTCTCTGGTGTGAGGGCAGCCGGATGGCGAAACAGGCGCCGCAGGGTTTGCGATTTACAACTTCCATGCGCCCGCTATGGGCTTCGATAATCCGGTTGGCATTGCTCAGGCCCAGTCCGGTACCTTTACTTTTGGTTGTATAAAACGGTTTGAAAATGTCAGGGATCTGTTTTTCAGCAATACCGGTACCCTCGTCTGCGATAATGACTTTTACGTCACCGGTGGTTGCAGCGTCAACAATCGTTCTGATTTCAATGGCAGCGCCAGGGGCGGAAGCCTCCAGGGCATTGAGCAGGATGTTGATAAAGGCCTGGCCCAATTTTTCGCCGTCACCGGTAATATCGGGGATCTCCGGATCAAAATGGGTGGCGACCGAGATTAATTCCTGCTCAAACTTCATTTCCAGCAATTCCAGAGCTGCGGACAGCAGGGTGTTGACGCTGCAGATTGCCGGTTTTAATTGCAGGGGTTTGGCGAAGTCCAGCAATTCTTCCAGAATACCCTCCAGCCGCATGACCTCCCGGACGGAGATGTCTATCCGGCGTTGATCGTTGCCCGCTATGCCGGGGTTTTTCTTGAGAATCTGGAGGTTCATTTTAACAGCTGAAAGGGGATTGCGGATTTCATGGGAAAGTGACGTGGTGATTTGACCAATGTAGGCCATTCTCTCGGTTTCACGAACTTTTTTCTCCATGGCCACCCGGTTGGTGATATCACGGCAAATGCCGATATTAGAGAGCGTGCCTCCGTAGCGGGTGGATTTCGCGAGAATTTCAGTCGGGTACTCGTCTCCTTTTTTTGTCAGGCGCAGGTACTCGAAGGTGCGCGGGTTTTCCTGTTCAGCAACCGGCCGGTTGTACAATTCGATCACCCTGTTGCGGTCTGGCGGGGAAACAAAGGTATCAAATTTTTTCCCGAGCACCTCTTCCGGCTGGTAACCGTGCATCAGGCAAAAGGCCCGGTTAGCGAACACAATTGCCTGGTTCTGGATGACGAAATAGCCGTCATTGATCTCTTCAACCAGGGTTTTGTATTTTAGTTCGGATTCCTGCAGGGCTGCTGTGCGGGTGCGGACCGTCTCTTCAAGGCGGCGGTTGTGCTCCAGGATATGTTTTTCATGCAGGGTTTGGAAATAGTCGCTGAAGCGGTGGATCGTGTAGTTCAGGCAATGGTTCAGCCGCGTGATGACCGATAGAAATTCGGCTTTGGTTGCCGCTTCGGCGAGCAAGGGTGTGACAATATCGCGAAACAGTTCGAATGCTTTTTGGACATCGGAGAGCAAAAAGCCTGCTTCCAGACGCTTTTTTGCGATCCTGGTAATGAAACCGTTGACAAGGCCAAAATTATTATCGGTTATCACCAGAACGTTCGCATCATAGGCGGCGGTGACCGTCTCAACCAATTCCTGCCTCGGACGGCCGGTGTATTGGGGCCCAACCTCTTCGCGCAGGCGGGTCACCCATTGCGCAACGATTGTCTCGCGCTTGTCTTCGAAAAACGTGGATAGGTCCAGCGGCATTCGCGCCCCTTTATATGACCTTGAAAACCTGTCTTTTTGGCGAGGATGCTATACGAATTGTAGTACCCCCGGGCACAGATGGGAAAACATAGGCTGGACGCACTATCGCAAAAATGAAGTTTTGTTGCAAGTCCGCTGCCGCAGCATTTGACAAATATGTCTGCTTTTATTACTTACCACTACACGGCCGTAGAACCGGTGACGGTACCGGCATTCCATTCAGACCTGCCTCGACAGGCGGGTACCACACACTCAAAACTTTAAAAACATTCCAGCGACTACCGACTGTTCGGGGGGATACATGATGCACAGGTCCAGCGGGGGTGATCGGGCAGAAGAAATCAGGGAACTCAAGCAGGAAATCCGCGCGCTTAAAAAAGCAGACGCGGCCAGGCACGAAAGTGAGGGCCGCTACCGGGCTGTCCTGGAGGCCTCACCGGACCCCATGATCGTATACGACCTGGCCGGCAAGGTCACGTATGTCAACCCGGGGTTCACCCGGGTTTTCGGCTGGAACGGGGATGATTTAAGCGACGGTAAACTCCACTTCGTGCCCAAAGAGAACATACCTGAAACCGTAGAAGCGGCAGAACGCGTCAAGCGGGGCGAGAGCGTTGTTTCACTTGAAACCAGGCGTTTTACCAAAGACGACCGGGTGCTTGATGTGATTGGAAACACTTCGATTGTTCGAGACAGGGGCGGGAACATGGTCGGCAGTATCGTCACCCTGCGCGATGTGACCGAGAAAAAACGCATCCAGGCGGCCCTGCGCGAAAGTGAAAGTCGCTATCGGCTCCTGATGGAAGCCTCGCCGGATGCGATGGTGGTGTATGATGCCCGGGGCCGGGTGACCTACGCCAATCCGGCTTTCGAAAAAACCTATGGCTGGTCCTGTGCCGAACTTCTGGGCGAGCGGGTGGACAACGTGCCGGAACATGAGGCCGATAATGCCCGGATTGCCGTGCAGAAAACGCTGGCCGGGGAGAACGTCCTCTATGAAGCCCAGCGGCTGACCCGGGACGGACGCCTGCTGGATGTCCAGCTCAAAAGCGCCATTTTCAAGGACAAAGGGGGTCAGTTGGCCGGCCTGATTGCGATTCACCGGGATATCACCCTCCGCAAGAAGGCCGAAGAGGAACTCAAAAAAAGAGAGGCGGCTGAAGCAGCCACCCGGGCCAAGAGTGATTTTCTGGCCAATATGAGTCATGAGATCCGGACCCCCATGAACGCGATCATGGGACTGACCGAATTGATGCTGCACACCGATCTCACCCGGAAGCAGCAGGAGTACCTGCGCAAAGTTCAGATTTCGAGTCGCGGGCTGCTCGGTATCATTAATGATATTCTCGATTTTTCAAAAATTGAATCCGGCCGGTTGGAAATCGAATACACGGATTTTAATCTTGAGGATGTTCTGGACAATCTCTCCAGCATGATCAGCCTCAAGGCTCAGGAGAAAGGGCTTGAAGTCCTGTTCAGTATCGATCGGCAAGTGCCTGTGACCCTGGTGGGTGACCCGCTGCGCCTGGGACAGGTGCTGATCAATTTGACCGGGAATGCTGTGAAATTTACTGAGCAGGGCGAAGTGGTCGTCGCGGTGGAACTGGCGTCCGCAACCGGGGATGCGGATTCGTCCCTGACCGCGCTGAAGTTTTCAGTTCGTGATACCGGCATCGGTCTTACCGGGGAACAGATTGACAAACTTTTCCAGCCCTTTACCCAGGCGGATGGCTCCACCACGCGCAAATACGGCGGCACCGGTCTCGGGCTGGCCATCTCCAAACATTTGACCGAGTTGATGGGCGGCAGTATTTTCGTAAGCAGTCAGCCGGGCCAGGGCAGCACCTTCAGCTTCACCGCGCGTTTCGGCATTCAGGCCCACGAAACCGAAAAGCCCCTGGCCGCGCCACTGGACTGCGCCGGGATGCGGGTGCTGGTTGTGGATGACAATGCCACCTCCCGCGAAATCCTCAGTGAAACCCTGGCGACGTTTTCTTTTGACGTGACCCAGGCTGCTTCCGGGCAGGAGGCCCTGGTGGAGCTTGAGGCCGCCGATCAAGGTGATCCCTACGAACTTGTTTTGATGGACTGGAAAATGCCCGGGATGGATGGTATCGAGACGGCCCGGCAAATCAAGGCCGGCCGGAGCCGCAACCCGGTGCCGGCGGTTTTAATGGTTACGGCGTACGGTCGGGAAGAGATCATTCGCCAGGCTGAAAAGGTTGGCCTGGATGCCTTTTTGGTCAAGCCGGTGAACCAGTCGGTGCTTTTTGATACCATCATGGACACCCTCGGTCGTACGGAGGCCGAGCCCTCCCGGTCTCTTGTCCAGCAAAGGGTCAGAACCAGGGCCCTGAAGCATATCGAAGGGGCCCGGATCCTGTTGGTCGAAGACAACGAAATCAACCAGCAGGTGGCCATGGAACTGCTTAAAAATCAAGGCCTTCAGGTGACCCCGGCGGATAACGGCCAGATAGCCCTGGGCCTCCTGGAGGCGGCAGACCCGGAGCAGCAGTTTGATGCCATTCTGATGGACCTGCAGATGCCGGAAATGGATGGTTTCGAAGCCACCCAGAGAATCCGGTCCGATCCGCGGCTGCGTGACTTGCCGGTTGTTGCCATGACCGCCCATGCCATGGGCGGCCAGCGGGAAAAATGTCTGGTCGGCGGCATGGATGACTACATTACCAAGCCGGTGGACCCGGATGAACTGCATGCGGTGCTGGACCGGTGGATCAAACCGGATATCAAACGCCAGAGTATGCCTGTGCCCGACACGGACAATGACCTGCAGCCGGTTGCCGCAGAGGTTGAACTCCTGCCCGGCAGCCTGCCGGGTTTCGATATTGAATTCGGGTTGCGGCGGGTCGGGGGCAACACGAACCTTTATGGGAAGCTGGTACATGACTTTTGTGTAAAATATGCGGACGTTGTTCAGGCGCTCCAGACGGCCCTGGCGGCCGGCGACCGGGAGCAGATAGCCCTGACCGCCCATGCTGTTAAAGGGGTGGCCGGCAACCTGGGCGCCCTGGCGCTGCATCGTACGGCCGGTGAACTGGAGCACTGGAGCCGGCAGTCCGGGGCGGATGACAATCCGGCATATTTAGCCGCCTTTGAAAAAGAGTTTTGCAAGGTGATCGAGGCCGGGCGCAATATCAGGATCAATCCTGCGGGGGCCTCCGGGGGTGATTCACCGCCGGACGGAGCCACTGAAACCGACCGGGCCCGGGTTGAGTCCATCCTGATCCAGTTGGAGGCGCTCCTTTCCGACGGGGACGCGGAAGCTGAAAAATTAGTGGTCCCGTTGCAAGGCTGCCTGGCCGCGGGCGAGTTTGAAAGTCAGCTGTCCCAGATGGAAGAGCAGATCCGATTTTTTGATTTTGAGGACGCTCGGGAGACCTTGTTGAAAATAGCGGGCGTGTTAAACGTCACCCTTGAAAGGAAAAGCGAACAATGATCGCCAAACAGAAAATACTCGTGGTGGATGATGAGCCTGTCAACATCAGTATCATTGTAGAGGCTCTGCAGCCGGACTACAAGACTGTTGTCGCCAAAAACGGGGAACAGGCCCTGCAGCGGGCGGCAGCGGATCCGCCGCCGGACCTGATCCTGCTGGACATCATGATGCCGGGCATGGACGGCTACGAGGTCTGCCGTCGGCTCAAGGGAAATGAGCGGACCCTTACTATTCCGGTGATCTTCATTACGGCCATGAGCGATGTCGGCTATGAGACCAAGGGCCTGGAATGCGGGGCGGTCGATTACATCACCAAGCCCATCAGTCCGGCCATCGTGAAAGTCCGGGTTAAACATCATCTGGAAAGGGAGTTGTACCGGGCACACCTGGAAGACCTTGTGGATGAACGCACCCTGGAAATACAAAAATCAAAGGAAACCGTTGAAGCAGCCAACCGGAACCTGCGTGAACTTCTCAAAAATGAAAAACAGCTGACTTACCGTGCGGAGGCGGCCAATCGCGCCAAGACAGACTTTCTACACACCATCAGTCACGAGCTGCTGACCCCGCTCAATGCCATCATCGGCTTGAACAGTATCCTCCTGCATACCGGCCTGGAACCAAAACAGACGGATTATGTGGAGACCATCCTGGAGAGGGCTGAAGTCCTCAACAGCATCATCAGGGATATCCTGGTGGTGGCTGAGATCGGCACCGGAGACGTCAAGATTGAGAACAGAGACTTTTATCTTGACACTTTGATTCATGATTTACGCGAGCGTATCACCACCAGTCAGGGGACCTGCCGACTGGATTTGGAGCCGGCGCTGCCCAATGCCCTGGTGGGCGACGCCCGGCGCTTGAGGCGGGTTTTGGGGAACCTGGTCAGCAACGCCATTAAGTTCTCCAGTGAAAAGGCCGATGTCACCATCGGTATCCAGGCGGCCTGGAAAACGGAGCGTAAAGCCTCCCTGCGATTTTCCCTGGTGGACCACGGCATCGGGATTTCCGCGGACAGCCTGGCCAAACTTTTTAAAGAGCCGTTTACCCAGGTGGATAACTCGAGCACCAGGCTTTATGAAGGGCTGGGATTGGGCTTATATATTTCCAAGAGCCTGGTTGAATTGATGGGGGGCAAAATCTGGGCTGAGAGTGCTCCCGGCCGTGGCAGCTCCTTTTACTTCACAGCCGAATTTGAGCGGCAGCCGGTGGAGCGGCCCTTCAGCCAAGCTTGAAAGAGCGAGAACGCGGCTCCGGGACAAAAGATGCCCTTTCTGCACGGACCCGTCAGGGTTTTGCCCGGGATATATGCCGCGGGTGCGCCTTAAGCTCAACCTCCATCTCCAGAGTCTCCCCCGCCCTGTCTACGACCAGGTGGATCCGGTCGCCCAGCCGGGTGTAAAAAAGGGCAATTTTGAGATCGGCCAATGAGTCGATCCGGGAACCCGCCAGCGCTGTAATGACATCACCGCTCTGCAGACCCGCCTTGCCGGCCGGCCCCTGCTCGATGACGTTTTTGACCAGCAGGGATTTGTCCTCTTCGGTCACCATGACACCCAGTTTAGGAGCCCGGACGCCTTCAATTTCAGTTGTCAGGAGGACGTAGTCGGCAATGCCGTTTTCGATCTCATCATCCTGTAAAATAACGGCAAAGGGCTGGCCGGACCGCCGGTACAGACGCTGGGGGATGCCGTATTTGTATCTCAGGTGACCGTTGCCGGCCAGGACTACCAGTTTGCGATCCGGGTGGGCTTTCAAAAATTGAGCCGCACTGGCTGCCATGGTTTCGTCCCAGAGGGTTTGCGCCTGGTAAAAATAATTAAATTCATTCAGGTCGGTTTCACTGCCGTGCAGGTTGAAAACCTGCTTGAGATCTTCACGGTAGTGCTCATCGGAAAAATCCATCTGCCCGGGCACCTGTTCGCGTTGCTTTTGGGTCAGGCCTTCAATTCCATCCCGGGCGGTTTTCCGGGAGATGTCACCGGGGAGGTTCAGCGCCACCAGGGGGATCCGGTTGGCCTTGAGAAAATCCAGAATGGGCTTATAGAGATTGTAATCGTATCGCCAGCGCTCATAATAGTCGGAACGCTTTAAGAAAGTCCGTTCATCAATTTCACCGGCGAGATAGGCGTCAATAACCGGCTGGTAAGGCGCCTGGAACATCTCCATGCCGACGCCGATCTTTTCACCTGCGGTCTGCAGTGCCTGTATGACCCTTAGCTGGTTCAGGTGGTGGGAAAAACGGTCATGCTGCTCCCCCACGAAAATGACCCGGCTGGCTCTCAATTCCGGGAACAGGTCTGCCAGGGTTTCCTTTTTGTCAGGCCGCAGGACCACGGGTTCCGGCCGGGAGAGAACCGGAATGCCTTTTTCCGCGGCCTGGGTGGCCTTGTGGGTGTTCCGGCCGGCATTGAAAGCCAGTTCCGTGTATTTCCCGTAGTGTACCAGTTTCCGGGCCACGGCCTCAGATTCACGGCTGCCGCCGGCGTGCACGATCAACAGCCGTTTAGCAGGCGCATAGGGGTTTTTATAGATTTTCAGGCGAATACCGTCGGTCGGCGTTTCCAGTCCCCCCAGCAGGAGGTCGACCAGGGGGTTGTCAAATCCGGCCACCAGGACCGTCTCTGCTTTCATCTGGGCAAATGTGACATCATCCGGCGCAACCCAGGTGGCCTCTTTGATTCCCAGGCCCTTTACAAGAGCCGTGTAACGGGGGCGTTGCTTTTTGGCCGCCACGACCAGGATACCGGGACTTCCCAGAATATCGGCCAGGACCGGGGGCCGTTCAGCCCTGTTCAGGGTTCGCATAAGCGTGTAGTCTCCATCGATGAAAATGGCCGTGGGCGGTGATGCCAGAGTCAGGGAGACCGCCTGCGGACTTGTGGTTACTGAAATCATCCGGGTGGTTTCGGTCTCCGCTGTTTTTAGGGTGACCGGAACCGCCAGCTGGTAAGGTTCGTTGCTCTGGAGAAGGTTGAACCGCAACTTAAGCTGCCCCCTGTCAAAGGTCAGTTTGGTATCTTCAACGGCAAGATCCGGTATGTCACTGCGCTGCAGCCATTGTTTGAAAAAAGCCTCCAGGTTGTCTCCGGTGGTGGTTTCAAAGGCCTGTCGGATATCGTGCCAGGCGGCTGTTTGAAATGATTTTTTCTGAATCAGTTCGCGCAGGGATTTAAAAAACAGTCCGTCTTGAAACCTCTGCCGCAGCATGTGAAAGATCATGGCGACTTTGCCGTAGCCAATGGCTGCCTGGGCCCTGTTGGCACGGCTTACAAAGCGGCTGGCTGGCATGGTATTGTCGGGGTTGACATAGGCCTGATAATTGATCAGCATCTGCCGGCGGAAGTCCGCTCCCCGGTGGTCCAGGTCAGCATAGTGGTGGTCCGCGAGGTACTGGGTCAGGCCTTCGGCCCAGTTTCCGTGGGACCTGTCTATGTAAACCGAATTGCCAAACCACTGGTGTAGAATTTCATGCCCCAGTGAGGTGCGGACAATGAATGGCAACCTGACAACCTCACGCCCCAGGAGGGTGAAGGTCGGCATTGAATAGCCGGTGGGCAAAATGTTCTCAACAATTGCAAAACGCTTGTAGGGGTAGGGGGTCAGCATCCGGTTGTACAGGGAAAGATAGTGCTTGCTGTAGTTGATGTAAGCCTCGGCCAGGGAGGCATCTTCCTGAAAGAAATAGGCCTCAATGGCGATGCCTTCGTGGTGGTCTTTTACAACCGTGAAATTTTTCGAAGCCGCAAGATGGAGTGCGTCGAGGGGCCTTTTGAAATCGAATTGAAAGGTCGTGCCGCCCGGGTGTGCGATCGTTGAGACGGCTTCTGCTTCAGAGACGGCGATGAAGCCTGCGGGCAGGGTTGCCGCCAGGTTGTAACGAACCAGCTGTTCCGGTTGGGGATACCAGCGTCCCGTCAGGAAGATATTCTCAGTGTCCATGAATCCCAGGCCCTTTTTGAAAACTGCGCGATACGTAATCCGGGCCTGCTCAGCGGCGGCCAGCCTGATGGTTATCTTATGCGCTCCGTCCGGGGTTACGGGCCGGTCATTGATCCGGATGTCTGCAAGGCCGGCTGTGGACAGGGCCAGTTCAACGGGCGTAAGTGAACGGATAGAGCCCTGACCCATAAGCTCTTTTTTTTCCGGATTGATGCGTACCGCCAGGTCGTATGTAATATCCAGGCACCAACCAGCGGTTGGCAGTACTGCCAGCACCAGCACGGCCACTCTTATAAACATCTGCATATAGACGCTTCCTTCTCTTGGTTTTCTTCCGGTATGAAGATCTCCATTACAAGATATTTGATCGGGGCATGGGGCAAGATAAGGATGACTCCACCCAGGCGTCAAGGGCCAAGTCGTTTATCCTTAGACGCTATTCGGTGTGGCCATTAATGGATGGACTCTCAATATGGTCATATCAGCTCACAACCCAAACAGCGATATTCTCAAGTGTGCGAATGAGTGTTTCACCGAAACGTCCCCGAAAATTGGCTTCGGTGAAACTGGCCGCTTCCCGTCGACCGACCACAACGGTACCAAAATTTCCAGCGAGCGCGGTTTCGGTGATTTTTTGAATGGTATTGCCTTTGGCACACACAAAATTCCGGGAAATTTTACCGGCATCAGTTCCGGCATCCACCAGTCGCCGGGTGGCTTCTTCCATGTAAGGCCCGAACCGGTTCTCATTGTATTTGGACCAGTCAAGGTCGCTGGGGTCCGCCATGGGCTTTCGGCCTGTGACGGTTGAGCGGGCCGGGGGGGGCAGGCAGTGGCACAGGGTTATGCTGCAGCCGCAACCGCCGGCCAGGGCGCCGACGCAGCTGACCGCCCGCATGGACTCGATGGATTCATCCATGGCAATCAATATTTTGCCGCGGGCAGGTTTGCCGCCCACAACAATTGCGGGCAGATGCTTGATTTTGGCTGCCAGCTTATGGGCCATGCTGCCCAGTAGCAGGTCCTTTAAGCGGCTCAGGCCGGTCCGGCCGACCACAAGGGCACTATAGTCCTGGTAGGATTCCTGAATGATGTCGTTTAAGACCCCCGTTTTTCTGGTCTGGGTCTTTATCGTAATATCCGTGTCTGCAAAGCCTGCACCGGCGAGAATCTGCATCGCCTTGGCATTGAACTCGCCAATCACCAGCTGCTGGTCGGCAAGCCATCCCATGACCCCGGGTTTCTTGGTTCGGTAAAGCGGATTGCGATTCATATCCCAGAAGACTTCCGGGAAACCGCTGCCCACGTAAAATAGAACCACGGCGGTCATCTCCGGGCGGACCAGGGTGCTGGTGTAGCGGACAGCTTCCAGGGCCTGGTCGGAACCGTCCACCGCCATGAGTATTTTGCGTTTAATGGTCATAATCCCGCATTCCCCCCTCCGGTTTAGCCCCGCCATTCCGTATCGTCAACAGTTGTCTTGAAATCCGGCTCGACCACGTCAGGTGATTTCAGGTCACTGGCCTTATCGAGGTCGTCGGTTGAAGGTTTGCCCACAAAAACCAGCCTCTGCCGTTTACATTTCTGACAGGCATCCAGGATATCCAGAGAACAGGTGGGTTCATAGGCGTCATAGTTGATCGTGGACAGATTGTTTTCAATTTTAAAAAGGCTGGATGTCCGGGCGCAGGCGCCGCAGCCGATACAGCCCACATTGCAGACCGCGATGACATCCTTGCCCTTGTCTTTGTTGGAACAGGTGACGGCCAGCATTTGGGAGGCCTTAAAGGGGGTAATGGTGATGATGTTACGGGGGCAGACTCTGGCGCAGGCCCCGCACCCCACGCAGCGGTCATAATCCACCGTGGCCAGGCCATCGATGACGTGGATGGCGTCGAATTCACAGGCCCGGGTGCAATCGCCGAATCCCAGACAGCCATACGTGCATCCCTGCACATCGGTCACCAGGTTGGCGGCGGCACAGCTTTGGGCCCCGCGATATTCATTTCTCCCCAGGCGATCTTCATAATGGGCGCCGCAGTGCACAATGGGCCGGTAAGGAAGGGTCTCGCTGATTTCCACGCCCATAATGTCAGCTACAGACAGGGCGCAGACCTGTCCGCCCACCGTGCACAGGTTAACCGCCGCGTGCTCCAGCGCGATGGCTTCCGCATACTCACCGCAGCCCACATAGCCGCAGCCGCCGCAATTGGCCCCGGGCAGTGTGTCTATAATGGTCAGAACCCGGGAATCCACATCGACATGAAACTTTTTATTGGCCCAACCCAATATAGACGTCAGCACAACCGCCATGGCCAGCAGGGTCGCAGCAGACAGGCTGATGGTTACCAGGGTCATATGTCCTCCACCTCCAAGTGTCTGGAGGGATGTGGGTTAAAAGCAAAAGTTGCCGCGCTTTGCGGAAGTTTGAATACTTGGCGACGCATTCATTTCAGCCCTTGTAAACTTGTATTGTGATGCACACCCATTTCCCGGGCAACCCGTCATCCGGTTCTTCCGGCTGCTTTTGTACGCCGCTACGGTGTGCCGGTCAATGCGGCGCGCAGCCCACTGTCCACCCCGGTAAAGCCCATGAACGCCATGGCCAGGATACCCCCGACGATCAGGGTGATGGCCGCCCCTTTAAAAGGCTCCGGGATATCACAAAAATCCAGTTCTTCCCTGATGCCGGCCATGATGACGATGGCAATCGTAAACCCGACACCTCCGAAAATCCCCAGGGTCAGCGCGCGGCCCAGGTCCCAGGTGTCGGCGGGATTGTCCACGCCGATGATGTGGCTCATGACCGTGAGGCACGCAAACAAGATGGCGCAGTTGGTGGTGATCAAAGGCAGGAATACGCCAAATGATTTATACAAGGGGGGATAGAACCTGCGCACATACATCTCAACGAACTGAACCGCTGAAGCGATGGCAAAGATATAGACTATATACGTTAAAATCGTCAGGTCGATGGTTGCCGCGGCTTCCGGGGGCATGAATCGGGCCGCGACCCAGCTTGCGAGCGGTGCGCCTGGTTTCAGAACCAGGGTGGTAATTGTCCAGCTGATGAAAACCGCTATGGTCATGACAAAGGTTACCGCGCTGCCCATACCCACGGCCATGTCCACCTGCCGGGAGACGCCGATGAAAGGGCAGATGCCCACAAAGTAATACAGGACAAAATTATTGATCAGCGCGGCGCTGATGGATATCAGGAATATCTCAACCAGGTACTCCATGCCCTATCCTTTACGCGCTCTATTTTTGGGCCTGGCAGAATCGATCCAGTTTACCAGGGCCAAAAGGAGGCCAAATGTCAAAAATGCGCCGGGCGGCAGCACCATGATTACCCATGCGGGCCAGCTTTCCGGGAGAACCTGAAAACCGGCAAGCATGCCGGTGCCCAGGATTTCGCGAACGGTCGCGATACCCGCCAGAGCCAGCCCAAAACCAATTGACTGTCCCAGGGCGTCCGCCGCTGCGGCCGGGACGGACTGCCGGGAGGCACAGACTTCACAGCGGCAAATGATGATGCAGTTGACAATAATCAGCGGGATGTAAGGCCCCAGTGCTTTACTCATGGGGTACAGGTATGCGGCCAGCAGTCGATCGACAATGGTAACGAAGGTTGCGATGGTCAGGGTGAAGACCACAATTCGCAGGTGCGGCTTTAAAAGGTTCCGGATCAGGCTGGTCATGATATTGGCGCACAGCAGCACAAACCCAACGGCTACGGCCATGGTCAACGCCGGCTTTAAACCGCCGGTCACCGCAAGCGTCGGACAGAGGCCCAGAAACTGACGGTAGACTGGATTTTCAGGCAGAATACCCTGGATAAAGCGTTCTGTTGGGGTTGGCAACGATTGCATTTAGGTTTGCCTTCCTGACAGCCGTACGGTTTCCGGCGTCAGTTTGCCCGCGATGGCACCCATGACCCGGTTGACGATACCGGTGACGCTGCGGGATGAGATGGTGGCACCGGTGACTGCATCGATTGTATTTCCAGCTGGAGGGCCGCCTTTAATGACCTTCAGCGCCAGACCGGCGGGCCTGTTGACAAACTGCCGGCGCCATTCGGGAAATGTAATTTTATTGCCCAGCCCGGGGGTCTCCTTTTGCTCCAGGACAAAAAGACCGGTGATGGTTTTTGCCTGTGCATCCACCCCGATGAGCAGTTCAATTCTGTCCGCATAGCCCTGTCCACCGGATTTCAGGACCCATCCAGCCAATTTTGCGTGACGGGTAACCTTGAACAGGCTGTAAGTATCGGTGCCGGCATCCGTCTGCAATGAGAAGGTTCCGGGAATGATTGCAACGGTCGGGTCTCCGGTTACTATTTCCCGGGCAGCTGCTTCGCCCCACACCAGGGCCGGAATGCGTTCCAGCGTCTCGTTCAGCTTGTTTTGAGCGATTTTGCTGCTCAGCTGAACCTGCACCGCGGCCAGGGCCGCCCCAAAGACGACGGTCAGGACAAGTACCAGCCACGCCTGGGCCAGGTTGCTGTTCTGAAACCGATTGACAGGTTCCGGGATCTTGTTTTCTAATGCATGTTCCATAAGTCAAGTGCCTCTAAACACCGCCAAATGGACGTGGTATGGTCCAGCGGTTGATAAGCGGGGTTATGGCATTTATCAGTAATACGGCAAACATAAGTCCTTCCGGATATCCGCTGAACAGGCGCAGGAGCATGATCAGGGCACCGATGCCGATGCCGTAGATCCATTTGCCCTTTGGGGTGAGCGGACTTGTGACCGGGTCGGTGGCAATGAAAAAGGCCCCGAACAGCAGGGCACCGCCTGTCAGGTGGTGCCCCACGGTCCACCCACTGTCCCAGCTTACGAGGTCAGCCCCGGCCCCGATGACGGCTACGGAGGCCAGGATGCCCGCCGGAATTTCCCAGGATGCCACCCGCCGCAAACAGAGAAACAGGCCGCCCAGCAGGCAGGCGAGCGCACTGGTTTCTCCCAAAGAGCCATTTGTGGCGCCTATCGCCAGCAGGCCCAGCGAGGTGCTCTGACCGGATTGTTTATAGAGGGATAACGGGGTCGCCTGGGTGAGAATGTCCACGGTTTCCCCCGGCAGCAGGTATCCGGAGGCAGCCATGTTTCCGGCAAAGGCAATCATGACAAAGGCCCGGCCGACCATTGCCGGGTTGAAGATATTCATCCCGAGTCCGCCAAAGACCATTTTACCGATGCCGATGGCTACGACACTGCCGATAACGCCGACATACCAGGGGGCCGCGGCCGGTAGTGACAGCCCCAGGATGACACCTGTGACGGCTGCAGACAGATCGCCAAGGCTCACCGGCCTTGATCGCATCCGGGTAAACACAGCTTCGGCCACCAGGCTGGCTGCAATGCAGATGAACACCTGTTTGACCGCGTACCATCTGAAAAAATAGAGGGCGGCGAGCATCACCGGAAGCAGTGCGATGAGCACGTCCACCATCATGCGCGTTGTTGTCAACCCGGTGTCAAACACATGGGGTGATGGTGAAACGTGCAGGCTGGGGCTGGCGCTGCCGGTGATGGGTTCCGTTTTCAAGTTACTTATTTCCTTCAGCCGCGAGCAGTGCTTTCCCGGCGCGGATATTTTGCACCAGGGGCAGGCCGGCCGGGCAGATGTAGGCGCAGGATCCGCATTCGAAACAGGCCATGATATTATATTTGCGTGCCAGGTTAAGATCTTTAAACCGGGATGCCAGGGCCACCTTGGCGGGCACCAGGTTCATGGGGCACACGTTTACACAGCGGCCGCAGCGGACGCAGGCGGATTGTTCCACGGTCTGGATCTCTTCGTGGTTCAGAACCGTAATACCGCTGGTACCTTTGGTGACCGGTATGGCCAGATTTGCAAATGCAAACCCCATCATGGGGCCGCCGGCAATCATACGGGCTGCCGTTTTTTTCAGCCCTCCGCAATATTCGATCAGGCTGCCCATGGGAATCCCGATGGGAACCAGCAGGTTCTTTGGTTCCACAATCCCTCCCCCGGTGACGCTGACAACCCGGTGGGTCAAGGGGATATTACGCATAACGCCCCGGGCCACGGATGTGACCGTGGCTACATTGGTCATGGCCACCCCGATGTCGGCAGGCAATCCGCCCAGCGGAACTTCCCGGTTGAGGATGGCTTTTATCAGGTGCTTTTCACTACCCTGGGGGTACTTGGTTTTAAGCACGGCAATCCTGATGCCGGCTCCGGCGGCGGCTCTGCGCAGGGAGGCCACCGCTTCCAACTTGTTGTTCTCAATGCCGATAGTCGCCTTTTTGGCCCCCACTGCCCGGGCGGCCAGCAACGCCCCGGCCACAATGGCTTCAGGGGCTTCCACCATGAGCCGGTAATCCGTTGTCAGGTAGGGCTCACATTCGCAGCCGTTGATGATCAAATCGTGAATGGGTTTCTGGTCACTGGGGGTGATTTTAACATGTGTCGGGAAGGCGGCGCCCCCCAGTCCGACAATGCCGGCGGCATGTATGGCCGCCGAAATTTCTTCCGGGGCCATGGTCTGATAGGATTTCTGGGGCCAGGTACCCCCGTAGAGCTTATCCCACAGCGCCTGGCCGGAGAGCTGGTCTCCCTCGGGTTTTATAACGATGGCCGGCATGTGGCGCCCATTGGCCAGGGTGGCCATGGCTTCTCTCTGGACAATACCATTCACAGGTGCGTGCAGGGATGCGGAAACATGGGCTTCACCTTTAGCGATCATTTCGCCGAATACGACTGCCTGGCGTGCTTTGACCAGGGGCGTGCAGGCACCGCCAATATTTTGCTGCAGCGGCAGAATTACTTTTTCAGGGGTTGCCACAATTTCTATGGGGGCGTCAGCTGACAGCACCTTGCGCTGGGGTGGATGCACGCCGTGCGCAAAAGTGCCCGGGCCGGGAAACAACCTTGAAAATCTACCGCTGCGGGTTTGTCCTCTCAGTAGTGCCATTTACTGCAACCCTAAAACCGATTGGCGAATTTGGCCTTGACTTAAGTCAAAGCGCTACGGAAGACCGGTATCGGATAGGCAGACGGATGCGTGCTCCGGCGATGCGTTTACAAGCCTGCAAGGGCGAGCAGTGCTTCAGGCCTCCTGGTACATGCTCTCAATTTCCGCAGCGTACTTTTCGTTGACAATGCGACGTTTCAATTTCATGGTCGGCGTGAGTTCGCCGCCTACGATGGAGAGCTCCTCCGGCAGCAGGATGAATTTTTTGATCGTCTGCACCCGGGCCAGGGTATTGTTGACCCCGTCCAGCTGGGACTGGATATAAGTCTTGAATTTTTCACACCGGGACGCTGATTCGGTATCACGGGCAGCACTGCCTGCGGCTTTAGCTTCGGAGACAATCTTTTCAGGGTCCAGGCCGAAGATAGCGGTCAGGTATTTGCGGCGGTCCCCGATGACCACCGCCTGGCTGACCACTGGGATGGCCTTGAGCTTGCCTTCCAGGATCTGGGGTGCGATGTTCTCACCGCCGGCGGTGATCAACAACTCTTTTTTGCGATCCGTGATCTGTAAAAAACCCTGGTCGTCAATCTGCCCGACATCACCGGAGTGCAGCCAGCCGTCACTGTCAATGGTCTCCGCTGTGGCAGCCTCATTCTTGAAATATCCCCTGAACACATGGCGGCCGCGCATGAGGACCTCCCCGTCGTCGGCAATGCTCATTTCGGCGCCCTCCAGAACGGGGCCGGCCCATTTCGTGCGGAATTTATGCGGCTGGGGCAGGGACACCGTACCGGGACCGGTGCATTCGCTCATGCCGTATACCTCTGTGACGGGCACATCCAGGCTGTGAAAGAATTCCAGTGTGTCCAGCGAAATGGGGGCGGCGGTGGAGATAAAGAGATTGCAGCGGTCAAAGCCCAGTTTTTCACGGACTTTGGAGAACACCAGCTTGCCGGCCAGGCCGTGCAGGCCGGGCATAGGTTTGCCCGCCTGCAGGGCGTAAACGCCCCCGAGACCTTTTTTACGGGCCCAGGCCGCAATCTTTTTCTTGAGGGGCGAGTTCTGTGCGCCGGTCGCCACCATCTTGGCCTGGATTTTCTCCCACACCCGGGGCACTCCGACAAACAGGGTGGGCCGGACTTCCCGCAGGTTGTCGCCCAACAGGTCCAGGCTTTCGGCAAACCAGGCCGTGCAGCCGGTGAGGACCGGGGCATGCAGACTGACCACCTGTTCCGCAATGTGACTGAGCGGCAGGTAGCTGATGATCTGGGCGGAGTGGTCGATGCCCACGGTTTTGACCAGCTGCTGTACGGTCCAGACAATATTGTCGTGGCTGATCATGACGCCCTTGGGGTCCCCGGTGGTGCCGGACGTGTAGATCAGGGTGCAGCAGTCATCCGGCTGCTGGGCTTCGATCCGGGCGGTCAAATCCGCTTCCGGCGTCTGTTCCGCCAGTCCGGGAAGTTCATCCCAGGCGTAGACCTGCTCATCTTCATCGCTGCCGTTCATCAGGACGATGGCTTTCAGGTCCGGCAGCTGGCCCCGGATCTGTTTGAACTTGGCCAGCTGGGCGGCGTCTTCCACCACCGCGATGTTGGCTTCGCTGTGGGCCGAGATGTACTGGCACTGTTCCGGACTGTTGGTGGTGTATATGCCACCGGGGACCGCCCCGGCGAAAATACCGGCCAGGTCGCTGATGAACCACTGGGGGCAATTGTTACCCAGGATACTGACTGCCTTTCCCGGTTCCAGTCCCAGGGTCATAAAAGCCCGGGCGGCGGTTTTTACCTGGTCATGGTACTGGGTCCAGGTGGTGGCCTTCCAGCTGCCGTTTATCTTCATTTTTAAGGCGGTTTGCGCACCAAATTTTTCCACAGTTTCTTTCATCACTGCCATTACAGTCGTTTTCATGCATGCCCCCTTTTGTCCGCTGGTTAGAGCCCCTATATAGAAACCGTGAGACCGATGCCGCACTACGCGTCCGACTGATCATTCAAAGGCCTGGAGAACCAATGGCATGACCGGTGATTGCCGGCAAATCCAAAACAGCATTTACCGCAGGCTAAGTGGGTACCCTCCGGCGGTGCTTAAGCAAACTGTTGATATTTAGGTGATGACGCGTAAAAGAATCGGCAGATTGAGATGCTTTTCATCAATAGCCCAGTTGACCGTTTTTGTCAATTTGGCCGGAGGGGCCCGGCCTGAAAGCCTATTGACAGTCGTGATAGATTACCGCTATTTTAGCATCCTGTACTTGTCTTGATTCATTGGGCGGGCAGACGAACCCAATCCAAGGAGAGGCGCCATGGAAAAAGAAGAGATGCGGGCAGCAATGGCGGGCTGTGAATTTTTTGAAGGGCTTCAAATGACCGACCTCAACAAGCTGGTACCGCTTTGCAATATGCGGCACTACAAAAGCGGTGAAGCAGTTTTCACGCAGGGTGAGGTCGGTGAATATCTCTACGTGATCGTCAGCGGTCAGGTGGTTCTAGAGCGGGCCATAGATCTGGGGGTGCGCAAAGGACGGGTTACCATCGAGGCCCTGGAAAAAGGGCGGGTGCTGGGATGCTGGGCAACCTTGCTGGGGGAACAGCACATCCTGATGTCATCGGCCATCTGCCAGAAACCGACCCATCTGCTGACTCTGCGGGGTGCCGACTTGCGGCTGCTGATGCACAGCAACAAGGACCTGGGTTTCAATGTGATGGAAAAATTCTGTTTTCTGCTGCGGGACAGAGTGCAGGCCGCGTATGGGGCGCTTGAAAAGATATAGAACCCATCTCAAAAAAGTCTTTTGGCCCAAACTCGGCGTTGGGCGCTCATAT
>CAZWPX010000072.1:0-24089 GCA_964636125.1 uncultured Desulfobacterales bacterium
GATTTATATCTTGTACACTGGTACCGCTGCCCTTGGCAATCCTTTTCCGGCGGCTCCCATTAATAATTGCGTGCTGCTGACGCTCCTGGGGTGTCATCGAATTAATCATGGCCTCAATACGCACCAGCTCCTGTTCGTCAACCTTCAGGTTTTTCAACTGCTTACTGTTGCCGATGCCCGGTATCATTTTTATAAGATCCGTCAGGGATCCCATTTTTCTGATCTGAACCATCTGGTCCCTGAAATCATCAAGCGTGAACTGATTTTTCCTCAGTTTCTGCTCGAGTTCCACCGCTTTTTTTTCATCGACAACGGTCTGGGCCTTCTCAATAAGACTGAGGACATCGCCCATGCCCAGAATTTTTGAGGCCATCCGGTCAGGGTGAAACGCTTCGAGATCACCGAGCTTTTCGCCCACGCCGATAAATTTTATCGGTTTGCCGGTGATCTCCCGGATAGAGAGCGCGGCTCCGCCCCGGGCATCCCCATCTGTTTTGGTCAGGACAACGCCGCCGATATCAAGCGCACCATCAAATGATTTGGCAATATTGACCGCATCCTGCCCGGTCATGGCATCGGCCACCAGCAGGACATCACTCGGCTGAACCGCTGTCTGAATCATTTTGAGCTCAGCCATCAGCTCTTCATCTACATGGAGCCGCCCGGCCGTGTCCAGCAAGAGGGTATCGCAACCCTGCTGCTGGGCGGCAGCCCTGGCCCGGCGGCAGATGTCGACCGGGTTCATATCCGTACTGGATTCAAAAACCGGTACGGACAATTGCGCACCCAGTTTTGTCAGCTGATCAATGGCCGCCGGACGATAAACATCTGCCGGTACCAGAAAAGGATTCCGCCCCTGCTTGCGCAGGAGCACAGCCAGTTTGCCGCTGGTGGTGGTTTTACCCGACCCTTGCAGCCCCACCAGCATTATCGATACCGGGTGCTGCCCCTGCAGGCTCAGTCCCTGGTGCTCCGACCCCATCAGTCGGGTCAGTTCATTGTTGACAATTTTGATGACCTGCTGCCCGGGGGTCAGACTGGCCAGCACCTCCTGGCCCAGGCTGCGTTCTCTGATATCCGCAATAAGCTTTTTGACAACCCGGTAGTGGACATCCGCTTCCAACAGGGCCATCCGGACTTCCCGCAGGCCAACATCAATGTTTTTCTCGGTTAATTTACCGTGGCCTTTAAGTTTTCTAAATACAATGTCGAGCTTATCACTCAGATTGTCAAACATTTAGCACCAGATTCCTCAAGTTTCGAAAACCTTGAAAATAATGGGTACGATATGCTAAGTCAAGTAAAAACATGTTAGAATGCGAATATCCACTTAATTATTGGTACCCGGAACCCACAGGCGCCTCATCAACAGACCGGATGACACCCATGACCTCGGCAAAAACAGATATTAAAGACCTCTCCCTTCCGGCGCTGGTGCAATGGCTCACCGAAAAAGGGCAGGCGCCCTACCGGGCCAGACAAATTTTCGAATGGATCTATCAACGGCAGGCCAATTCGTTCGCTGAGATGACAAATCTCGGGAAAAAGCTGCGGGAACAGTTGGCCCGGACATTTGAAATCCGCCGCCTTGAAATTGCCGGCACGGAGGTCTCTAAAGACGGGGCCCAAAAACTCCTGTTCCGCCTGGGGGATGGAAACCACATCGAATCGGTGCTGATACCGGAAAAAAACCACGCCACCTTGTGTATCTCAAGCCAGGTGGGCTGTGCCCAGGGGTGTCACTTCTGCCTGACGGCCGACGGCGGACTGGTCCGCAACCTAAGCGCCGGAGAGATTATCGCCCAGGTACGCGACGTGATGCACTTTGCACCGGATGCGGGCCTGACCAATATCGTGGTCATGGGCATGGGAGAACCCCTGGCCAATTACAAAAATCTCATCCCGGCAATTGACATCATAACGGATACTGCGGCCGGACTGGGTATCGTCAGCCGGCGCTTCACGCTCTCAACAGCCGGATTCGCCTCACGCCTGGCAGACCTGGGGCGCGATACGGATGTGAACCTGGCCATCTCCCTGAATGCCACCGACAATGCCACCCGCAGTCGACTTATGCCGATCAATCGGAGATTTCCGATAGAAAACCTCCTGGCGGCCTGTGCCGACTACCCCCTCAAACCCCGCCGCAAGATCACTTTCGAATATATTCTCTTGAAAGGCATTAATGACACGTTTGCCGATGCCGGGCGTCTGGCGGACCTGCTGGCCCCCCTGAGCGCTAAAATAAACCTGATACCTTTTAATGAACACCCCGGCAGTGGTTTCAAAAGGCCTGATGAGCAGAGCATAAGACGTTTTCAAGAGGTCCTGGTCCGGCGTCACTATACAGCCGTCATCCGCCACAGCAAGGGCCAGGACATTTCCGCGGCCTGCGGGCAACTGCGGGGCAAACTGCTTGATGGGGCCAAAAAGTTGCACCCGAAGGATTAGGCATTGAGCTGATCATAGAAGAGATTTGGTTCACAGCAGACACAAGTCTGATCCATTGCGACACAGCCGGGCTTTCTGGCATGGCGCCAAATAGAACAAACCGGTCAGTTTATAACTCAACTTTCAGGCTTCAGCCAAAATCGGGATCGCTATCGGTATCGGGATCGAAATCGGTCCGAAAACGTCCTGTTGTGATCGAATCCCGATAGCGATTTCGATCCCGATGCCAATACTGGACCAAAACTTTCACGCCCCCCGAAAGTTGAGTTATAATAGGAAATCTTTATTATCAACCGGTGCCGTGGGGATAACGGTGAGCACGCTCTGGTGGCTGCCATTGACGACCAGCACTTCGACGGGCTTCCCCTGAGGCGCTTTGCTGTAACCGGCACAAATAGCGGCGGCCTGCCCGGCAGCCGCCGCATCACTGCCATTGGGTATCAGAGACACCGGCCCTGGCCAGTTCTGCACCTTGATCTGGGTGTCCATGGAGGGATCAATCAGCGTTTCAATCTTTTGATTTTCCGCTTTGGAACGCCCGACAATTAGTTTGTGGCCTGCGTTCAGACGCAAATGGCGGCCGAAAGCGAGCAACTGCAGCTCCGCCTCCCGGTATTGCGCCTGATGCCCGAAAAGGTCCTCTAAACGGGCGGCATACCCCTTTTCAGTCAGCAGGCAGCCCCCTGCCGGTGATGGAAAATCGGTAACCCCCAGGCTTCCGGCCAACTCAAGCTGGGACTTGCGTGACCTTCCCGAAAAATCGAGCAGCTGTTCCCGATCCACCAGTCCCTGCTGCTCCGGCAGCGTAATCGGCAGGATGCGCGCTGAAAGGGGGCGGACAATGAACCCGTCAAATCCCGAATTCTTCTCAACATAGCGCAGGGAGTTTTTGTTCTGCGACATGGGCCGCTGTCCGGACACCTCGCCGCTGAATAAAAAATCAAAGCCCCGGGCCTGCATCTCCTCTCCCGCCAGGCGGAACATGAGGGCATGGCAGTCCATACAGGGGTTCATATGCTTGCCATATCCGGCCGGCGGGTTTTTAAGCATTTCCAGATAGGTGGGCAGGATTTTTTTAACCGTGATTGGCACCTGGTTGAGCCGGGCCGCACGCCGGGCGTTGCCGGATGAAAAAAAGGGAGTTTCAAACACAACCCATTCAACTTCAATGCCCTGGCGCCTTAAAACCAGAGCCGCCAATATACTGTCAAGGCCCCCGGAACAAAGCCCGAGAGCCCTTACTCGTTTAGAATCTGGCACCATGTTTGTTATGATTTCCTTAAAACTTGTATGCTTGTAATTGTCAGCGGCCCTCTACACCGTACCGCCTTCGAGGACAGCCCTTACGCTGTGGGCCAGCTTTCCAAAAACTACCGGTTTCAGCAAAAAAGCACTGATCCCGGCTGACCGGGCCATCTCCTCGGAGACAGACTCACTGTAACCGGTGCAGAGTATGATGCGGATATCCTTGCGGGTGGCGAGCAGCTCTTTGGATAGGTCAAGGCCGGTCATCCCGGGCATGGTATGATCGGTAATCACCAGGTCGAATTTGTGTGGCTGGCGTTTAAATTCTTTAAGCGCGTCGGCACTGGACTGTACCGAGACCACTGAATAGCCCAGCCTGCGCAGGATGCGCTCCTCGGTCTCCAGTAGGATCTCATCGTCATCCACCAGCAGAATGCGCTCATCACCCCCGGAAATACCGTGGCTGTACTTATCGTCGGAACGCCCTGTGGGCCCCACAATTAGTGGCAGCAGCACATGGAACACGGCTCCTTTTCCAGGCTTGCTGAATACGGTTATCGCCCCGGCGTGGTTTTTTACGATGCCATGAACCACCGACAGGCCCATACCGGTCCCCTCATCCACCCGTTTGGTGGTAAAAAAGGGATCAAAAATACGGTCCAGAACATCTGCCGAAATTCCCTGGCCGGTATCCATTACACTTAAAAGCGCATAATGTCCAGGGGCCAGGTCCTGGTGTCTGACGGTTTCATCCTCATCCAGTTTAATTCTGGTCAAGCTGATTTCGAGGGTTCCGCCGGTCTCGCGCATGGCATAAGCCGCATTGGTACACAAGTTGACCAGCACCTGGTTGATCTGGGTCAAGTCCGCCATAATACCCATCTCTTCTTCCACGATATTCTGCCTGATTTCAATGGTCGCCGGCAAGGTCGATCTCAAGAGTTTCAAAGCCTCCTTGACAATCGTGCTGATTTTAAGCGGTCGCTTTTCCTGGGGTGAGTGCCGGCTGAAATTCAGTATTTGGGTAACGAGATCCTTGGCTCTCTGGCTGGCCCCCTCCACCCGCTCTATGTGAAAAAAAGCCCGGTTGTTACCCGTAGAAATTTCGGACTTCAATAACTCAATATTGCCGTTGATGATCCACAGGATATTATTAAAATCATGGGCGATACCGCCGGCCAGAGTGCCCACCGCCTCCATTTTCTGAGATTGTAAAAGTTGTGATTCAACCCCATCAGGGTCCCAGGCCAGTCTGGCTGCCAGGTATCTTTCTTTGCCAGCAGTCTTTCCGGCCAGGGCTCTTTTGTAGAGGTCAACCTCATCCGCAAGCTGACGGTTGCGTTCCTTCAGCTGGTTGATCTGTCCTTCCAGTGCAGTGTATGTGGTATTTTTGGTCATATGGAAACAGGCGACGGCTTCTGGCCGGTATTCGGGCTCACCCCGAGTGCGGGGTATCTTTTTCGCATGGTTATAACTATTTTAAATTAATTACCTTTTCATGACAAGAAAAATGTTCTCATCCAGATTTAGATAGACTATACTGACTGGACCGCATGTCCGTAACTTACCAGTCGAGATGGCGCCTGACGCCGCACAAAAAGAGGAATATGATGCACCCGGCGTTAAGAATAGTCCTCAGCCTTGCCGGAATCTACCTGGCTTATTGTGGCTTGCTGTTTGTCTTCCAGCGCCAGATGCTGTTCCCGAAAAGTATGGCCCCGACCTTGACACGTATTCCGGAAAAATTCCCACGGCTGGAAAGCATCTGGATAGAGCTGCCTGGCATGCGGGTCGAGGCGTGGTTCCTGCCCGCTCCAAAGCAGGCCCAGCCGGCCCCGGCCGTGATCCTGACCCACGGCAACGCGGAGACCATCGATTTTTTACCGGAAGAATTTCATCCTTTTATAGACAGAGAGGTGTCGCTATTGATGGTGGAGTACCCGGGTTACGGCCGTTCGCAAGGGCGACCCTCTCAGCAGACGATTTCCGCAACCCTTACAAAAGCGTATGATCGCCTCGTTGCCAGACCAGAGGTCGACGCCCGTAAAATAGTCCTGATGGGGCGCAGCGTCGGGGCCGGGGCCGCCTGTGAACTTGCCCGCCGGCGTCCCTCATGTGCCCTGGTTCTCATCTCACCCTTTACAAGCGTGAGCGCCTTTGCGCCGCGCTACCTGGTTCCGCGGTTTTTAGTCAAAGACCCGTTTGATAATCTTGCGGTCATCCAGACATACCAAAACCCGTTGCTGATCTTTCATGGAACCCGGGATGAGATTATTCCCTATCGACACGGCCAGACCCTGGCGGATGCAGCAGCAGACGGCCGTCTGGTATCTTTTACCTGCGGCCACAACGACATGCCCACCAACAGCCCGGGCTTCTGGAAACCTATCGACGACTTTTTCAGGGATGCCCGTGTTATCCACAATCAAACCCTTGAACGTTGAGCCGCAACACCCTGAAAGGAGCCCCCTGGCATGAACCCCTCTCTTTGTGTGAACCTGGACAGCCTGAAAACTGACCCGGCCCTGCTCCCGGGAGCCCGCGGGGCCAGGAAACTTGCTGTGACAAAGATTTGCAATTGCACGGAAAAAAAAGCCCGCTCCCAGCAATGGGCACCGCCCAAGGCCGGTGAACGCGCCCCGGTTCTACAGATGCACGCAGTCGAAATGGCTGTTTTTAATCAAAACGCAGACCAACAGCGCCACTATCACCGGCAAGGCACCGAAATATATGTGGTCGTGGAAGGTGAAATGGCTATTGATGTAGGGAGTGCCTGCCACCATTTGAAACCCGGCGGCACGGTCATCATCCCCCCGGGCGTGGTGCACGCGGTAAAAAAAAAGGGGCTAAAATTCATCGCCTATGTTATAAACGCGAACTGCGGCGGGCCCGGGGACAAGTTCCCGGTCGAATAACCAAACGACTCTGACCTGGCCCTGAGGATTATGTTTTTAACAGCTGAATAAACAAGGAAACCTGACCCATGAAAAACCTGCTCGCAACGGTAACTGCCACCCTGCTCCTGCTTTTCGGCACAGCGGCATTCAATGTAAACAGCGTCATGGCAGCCAACCCCATCTACATCATTAAAACCAGCCTGGGTAACATCGAAGTGGAACTTTTTTCAGCCCAAGCCCCGGTAACTGTAAAAAATTTCACCGCGCTGGCCGAGGGCAAGAAAGCGTTTACAGAGCCTGGCAAGGCTGAAAAAGTCAAACGGCCGTTTTACGACGGCCTGGTTTTTCACCGGGTCATAAAAGATTTTATGATTCAAGGCGGATGTCCACTGGGCACCGGAACCGGGGACCCCGGTTACCGATTTAAAGATGAAATTGATGCCGATGCGCTGGGGCTTGACCAACTAAAAGCGTTTGACCCCGAAAAAGGGCCGCACCCGTATATCGGCCGCAGTCAGCGTGAATTCCAAAGGAATGTTCTCATGCCGCTATTTCGTTCAATGAATATCAAGTCTCAGGCAGAATTGGACAGCCGCAAGCAGGAAGTGGATAGCCGCGTGGCCACGCTAACGGTAAAAGAGGTTTACGAAAACCAGGGCTATCATTACAGCACACAGGGCTCCGGATATGCGCCCCTGAGAGGCTCCGTGGCCATGGCCAATTCCGGCCCGGACACCAACGGCTCACAGTTTTTCATCAACCTGGTGGATACGCCCTGGCTCGCTGGCAAGCACACCGTGTTTGGCAAGGTGGTCGCCGGAATTGACGTGGTGGACAAAATCGGGCAGGTACCGGTAAAGGGCCAGGGGAAACCCGCCCAGGATGTCACCATCATCTCTATTAGAGCCAAACAGCCCTGACACCGAATCACAAGGCACAGATACCCGCCTTTATGGCATAACCTCTGAGGTTCAGGTTTTAAAATCAAACGAACCCGCAGCCGCCCCTGTTTCGCCCTGCAGCGACCGCATCTCTCCGGTCCCGCCACCGGAATAGCGGGCCACACCTCAAGCAACCGCTGCACCGCCGTGCCTGTGCGCCCCACCCAAAACTTTCACCCCTTGCGGCAGGCCAATGACAAACATGTAATAAACTTGCCAAATTAATTACAATGTTGTAATCAGGCACACCATAACAAAAATACACCCGTTCACGCAACTACCTGTAAATTTTATATATTTATATATGCCCTGTTTTGGCATGCCTATTGCGAAAGAATCAGTCCAGAATAAGAACCCGTGAGGACCAACGTGCAGTCAACCCAAATAAAACCCAGCCACTCCCAAACTTCCAGCCGCCTGCTGGAAGAGCGCGAAAAATTGACGGCCGACCTTCTGCGCAATGGTGACAAGGACTACCTGGTGAAAAATACCCGGCTTCTGGATGATTATTTCTGGGAAAGTTTTACCGCGAGTGTCATTGGCCCCCGGATTGGCATCTTGAAAAACCCCTATGCCATTGTTGCCCTGGGGGGGTATGGCCGCCAGGAGCAGTGCGCGCATTCGGACGTCGATCTTTTATTTCTGTTTGACAAACGGGTCCCCCCGGAAGCCGAAGAACTGATCCGGGAGGTCGTCTACCCTCTCTGGGACATTGGACTTGACGTCGGCCACGCAACCCGCTCGCTCAAAGAGTGCCTGAAACTTGCGGCCCAGGATTATGCGGTGCTTACGTCCCTGCTGGATGCCAGATTTATCTGTGGCATGTCTCCCCTGTATTCCAAGCTCCTTGAAAAGCTGCGCAACACCGTTCTCAAACGGCACTCCAAACGCATCGTCAACTGGCTGATTGAAACCAATGAAGCCCGGCATCTGCGCTTTGGTGATTCGGCCGGCTTACTGCAGCCAAACCTCAAAGAAGGCCAGGGCGGGCTCCGCGACTACCACACCATGCTGTGGATCGCAAAAATTATATCCGGCATTCAGCAAATCCGGGATTTTGAATATTTCGGCTACCTTTCCCATGCCGAATTCGAAATATTCTTCAATTCATTGGCTTTCATCTGGGAAATCCGCAACCGACTGCACCTGCTTGCCGGACGCAAATGCGACCAACTCCATTTCAGCCACCAGGAAGAACTGGCCGCAGAACTGGACTACCGGCAGGACAACGGCCAGCAGCCGGTGGAGATGTTTCTAGGGCAGCTGCATGGCCACATGGAGCTGGTCAAACAGCGTCACCGGATGTTCTTGTATGAACTGGGCGGCAGCAGCCGGCGCAAACGTCGCAAGCCTTCCCGGGCCACCGGTATTAAAGGGCTGGCAGTCGCCAAAAACAATACCCTTGTTTTTTCTGCGCCCGAGAGCATCCCCACAGACCCGAAACAGCTGATTGAAATATTTGCAGCAAGTGCCCGTTTGAAAATCCCTCTGAGCTCTGAAGCACAGCGCCTGGTAAAGGAGTTTCTCCACCTGGTGGATGACCGCTTCGCGGCGTTACCCTCCGTGGTCAAATCATTTGAGAAGATTCTGACTGTTCGGACGCCGGAATTTGACGTCCTGAATGAAATGATGACCACCGGGTTCCTCACGACCCTGTTGCCTGAGCTTAAAAAAATCGTCAACCGGATTCAATATGATGAATATCATATTTTTCCCGTGGATAAACATTCCCTTGAAGTCGTACAGACCATTAAGACCTTTGGGTCGGACGACAGCTTGTCCAGCGACCCGGTGTGCGCCTCGCTGTACAAGGATCTCAAACACCGTAAAGCGCTGATGTGGGCGGCCCTTTTACATGACATCGGCAAGGGTGAACCAGGCAAAGGGCATTCTGAAAAGGGCGCCCGCGTTGCCCGCAGCCTGTTGACCCGGCTTGGCTACCGGGTAAAGGACATTGAAACCGTGGCCTTTCTGGTACGCGAGCACCTGCTCCTGGTCAAAACAGCCACCCGTCGGGATTTGAATGATGAAGGCACTGCCATTGCCTGCGCACGCAGGATCGCGGACGTGCCCCGGCTCAAAATGTTGTACCTGCTGACTGTGGCAGACTCTATCGCCACTGGCCCGAAAGCATGGAATGACTGGACCGCCGCCCTGCTGCGGGCCCTGTTCTTGCGGGTCTTGAACATACTTGAACGGGGTGAACTGGCGACCCGTGAGGCTGTCAGGACCGTGGAGATGAAAAAGACGGCCCTGCTGGCAGCCGCCGCCCGGCCTGACCGTCCGGCCCTGGAAAAACTGTTCAGTTTCATGTCACCGCGCTACCTTCTCTATGCAGAACCTGAAGAGATGCGCATACATGTGGAAATTTTCAATGAACTGGGCCGAAAGGCGTTTGTCTGGCGAATCGACAAGACCGATGATGGTGCGACCCGGACCGTGACCATCTGCGCCCAAGACCGGCCGGGTTTCTTCTCCCGAGTCGCCGGCGCTTTCACCCTCAGCGGTATCAACATCCTGGATGTCCAGGTCTTCACCTGGAAAAACAACATCGCCCTGGACATATTCACGGTCCAGCCCCCGCCGGATCAGATTTTTGAAACCGCAGCCTGGCAGAAAACAGCCACAGCCCTGAACCGGGCCCTGGCCGGCGATCTGGACCTGAACCAGGCCGTCCGCGAGCGATCGCTTGCGCCGGGCGCCTCCCGGGGCCCGGTGACCGGGCGGCCCACCCGGGTAAACGTAGACAATGATGCCTCCAACTTTTTTACCATCATTGAGATTTTCACGAATGACGCCCCCGGCTTGCTGTTCACCATCACCGATGCACTTTTTAACTGCGGCCTGGACGTCTGGGTTGCCAAAATTGCCACCCAGGTAGATCAGGTGGCCGATATTTTTTACGTCAGGGATTTTGAAGGCCAGAAAGTCGATGACGCGGACCAGGTGTTAACCATAAAGGAAAAGATTGCTCTGGTGCTGGCCGAATAGAATAAATGAGCGGCCGCCGCCAGGGATAGCCTAAATGCGATCAGCAGGAGGAAACATGAAAAAGATTGAAGCGATTATTAAACCGTTCAAGCTGGATGACGTCAAGGAAGCACTCAATGAAATCGGAATCCAGGGAATGACGATCTCGGAAGTAAAAGGGTATGGCCGCCAGAAGGGTCACAAGGAGATCTACCGGGGGGCCGAATATGTGGTGGACTTCATCCCCAAAATCAAGATCGAAATCGTCATCGAGGCGGAAAGAGTAGATGCCGTGGCCCAGACAATATGCGAAGCGGCCAATACCGGCAAGCTGGGTGATGGCAAAATATTTGTCACCCCTGTGGAGCAGGCTATCCGGGTACGGACCGGTGAGACCGGCAAAGAAGCAATTTAGCTTTAGCATTTTATTTACTTGAACTTATTAATATTTCAGCAACGAGAGGAGACGTGTGATGACACCTGAAAATGTATTGGCAATGGCCAAAGAGCAGGGCGCCAAGGTTGTGGATATCCGTTTTATGGATTTCCCGGGTATCTGGCAGCATTTTACTGTACCCATGAGTGAACTGGACGCATCCAGCTTTGATGACGGTTTTGGATTTGATGGATCCAGCATCCGCGGCTGGCAGCCGATTCATGCGAGCGATATGCTGGTTATTCCGGATGCATCCACTGCCAAAATGGATCCGTTTTTTAAAGAACCCACCTTGGTTCTCATCGGCAACATTGTCGACCCGCTCACCCGCGTACCCTATTCCCGGGACCCCCGGTATATCGCCCAAAAAGCTGAGGCCTACCTGAAAAGCACCGGCATTGGCGACACGGTGTTCATTGGCCCGGAAGCCGAATTTTTCATTTTCGATGATGTGCGTTACGATTCAGCCTCAAACGGGGCCTTTTACGAACTGGACTCCGTGGAGGGCACCTGGAACACCGGTCGCGACGAAGGCCCCAACCTGGCATACAAACCACGCCACAAGGAGGGTTACTTCCCCGTACCGCCCACAGATAAGTTCCAGGATCTCAGAACGGATATGCTGCTTACCCTGGAACAGCTCGGCATTGATGTGGAATGCCAGCATCACGAAGTGGCCACCGCCGGCCAGTCCGAAATCGACATGCGCTTTAAACCGCTGGTGCAAATGGGCGATCAGCTCGTCTGGTTTAAATACGTACTGAAGAATGTGGCCCACAAAGCCGGACATACCGTTACGTTCATGCCTAAACCGCTGTTTGAGGACAACGGCACCGGTATGCACACCCATATCAGTATCTGGAAGGACAATGCCCCGCTGTTTGCCGGCGAAAAATATGCGGGGGTTTCCCAGGATGCCCTGTACGCCATCGGCGGCATCCTCAAACACTGTAAAGCCCTGTGTGCTCTGACAAACCCGACCACGAACTCATACAAACGCCTGGTGCCGGGCTTTGAGGCCCCAGTCAACCTGGCCTACTCCAGCCGTAACCGCAGTGCCGCCATCCGGATTCCCATGTACTCATCCTCGCCCAAGGCCAAACGGATTGAGTTCCGGACCCCGGATCCGTCCTGCAACGGTTACCTGGCCTTCTCAGCGATTATGATGGCCGTGCTGGACGGTATTGAAAACAAGATCGACCCGGGCGATCCGCTGGACAAAAACATTTACGATCTGCCCCCGGAAGAACTGGCCGGTATCGAATCCGCACCCGGGTCCCTGGAGGAATCTCTGGACGCCCTGGCCGCAGACCATGACTTCCTGCTCAAAGGCGATGTTTTCACCAAGGATGTCATTGACACGTGGATCAGCTACAAAACTGAGAATGAAGTCAACCCGGTTAAACTGCGGCCGCACCCGCACGAATTTTTTCTCTACTACGATATTTAAGCACCAACGACCGCCTGGCCCCGGCTCCGATAAGCCAGGGCCGCCTTCACCTGCAACCCCAGGCTGAATCCGGATGGACGTACTTTCCAGAAAACGCTTGACAACACCGTATGACCGGGGTATTGCGGTGAAATCTTTATACAGGCAAAACTATCAATGAAACTCTTTTGGATCGCCAGCTTTAGCAACTATTTTAGGTATTATTTTTATAATACCGATCTGCCTGGCGTGCGCTGATAGTCAAACTCAAACAAGCAAAAAGCCGCGGGCAGATCGACTGCCCGCGGCTTTTTTTATGAGCCTGCCGCGGGATCACATCTGACCGGGACCTTTCTGCTGAAAGGAACAGCAATGCAGTCAACTGAAGACTTGCGGGTTGAAGATTACCTGCCCTTGATGACACCGTCCGCCCTGACAGAAGAACTCGCCATCACCGAGGCCGTCAATCGAACCGTGGTCACCGGACGGGAAAACATTCAAAATATCCTTGCGGGCAAAGACAACCGCCTGATGGTCATCGTGGGCCCCTGTTCCATCCATGATAAAGAAGCCGCTTTTGATTACGCCCGCCGGCTCAGTGCGTTGAGCCGGAAAGTGGCCCAAACCCTGGTTGTGATCATGCGCGTCTATTTTGAAAAACCCCGCACATCCGTGGGCTGGAAAGGCTTGATCAATGACCCTGGCCTGGACGGTACCTGCGATATGCAACGCGGCCTGCGTGAAGCCCGTAAGATTCTGCTTGAAATTGGTGAAATGGGCCTGCCCACAGCCACAGAGATGCTTGAAACGATCACCCCACAGTATGTCGCCGACCTGTTGAGTTGGGCCTGTATCGGGGCGCGTACAACCGAGTCCCAGACCCACCGTGAAATGGCCAGCGGACTTTCCATGCCGGTGGGGTTTAAAAACGGTACCGACGGAAATCTCTCTCCGGCTGTCAACGCCATTGTCGCCACCCGCCAAAACCAGAGTTTTCTGGGCATCGACCACTCGGGCCGGACCTGCGTGATCAAAACCGCAGGCAACCCGTGGGGGCACCTGGTGGTCCGGGGCGGTAAAAGGCCAAACTACGACCCGATCAGTGTGGAAGAGGCCCGGCTGAACCTGATTGAAAAAAATCTGCCGGAAAACCTCGTGGTGGATTGCTCCCACGCCAATTCGATGAAGAAATTCCAGGGACAGGCAATTGTCTGGCGCAGTGTGATCGAGCAGCGCCTGGCCGGCAACAAATCGCTTGTGGGCCTGATGCTGGAAAGCAATCTTTTCGAAGGGAACCAAAAATTTTCCACAGACAAAGGGAACCTGAAATACGGGGTTTCCATTACCGATGAGTGCATCTCCTGGGAAACCACCGAAGAGCTCCTGCTGACCGCCCACAAGAAGCTGAAGGAGCACAAATCATGATGACCGGCCACAGCAGATTAAAAGAACAGGCCACCGATACCCGGATCGGGAACCTGCGCGGGGCAATCGATGAGATTGACGACCGCCTGCTCCTCCTGATCAACGACCGGCTGAAACTGGCCGCTGAGATCGGTTCCCTCAAACAGATGACGGGGAACCCGGTAAAAGACCGGGAAAGAGAAAAACGCATCATCGCGCGCCTGCAAAAAGCAAACAGCGGCCCAATTGACAACACGCTGTTAACCCGGGTATTTGCAGATATTATCCGGGCTTCATGCCATCTGCAAAACACCATTCGCGTTGCGACGCAAAGAGACCGCCATGCCTGACACCCAAATCGACACGGCGACCGACCTCTATTGTATCCTGGGTGACCCGGTGGCCCACAGCATGAGCCCGGTGATGCACAACCGGGCGTTTGCCCACCGCCGGATCAATGCCGTTTACCTGGCCTTCGAAGTGTCCGACCTGGCCGCAGCCGTGGCCGGCATCCGATCTTTGGGGATAAAAGGCGCCAGCATAACCCTCCCGCATAAATCCCGGATCATGGACCTTCTGGATGCTGTGGACCCGGCCGCTGCCGCCATTGGAGCAGTCAATACCATTGTCCAGACCAACGGCCGACTGGTTGGAAAAAATTCGGACAGCGCCGGTGCTCTGGACGCCCTGCGGCAGCAAACCGCCATTGAGCAGAAGGCGGCGTTGATCATAGGTGCCGGGGGCGCGGCTCGAGCCATCGGGTTTGGAGTCCTCGGCGAAGGCGGCCACGTAACCATCACCAACCGATCAACAGCACCCGGCGAGCAACTGGCTGCAGATCTGGATGTTGACTTTCGGCCGTTACCGGAAATAGCGAGCTGGCAGTATGACATCCTGATCAACACAACCCCGGTGGGCATGTCCCCGGCCGTCGAGGCATCGCCGGTTCCAAGCACGATGCTGACGCCGGGTATGGTCGTCATGGACATCGTCTACAATCCCCGGGAGACCCTTCTGTTGAAAACTGCCGCCCGGGCAGGTTGTAAAACTATCGATGGCTTGGCCATGTTCGTCAACCAGGGCGCCCGCCAGTTCGAATGGTGGACCGGAGAAAAGGCTCCCGTGGCAATTATGCGGCAGGCTGTTATTGAACAGCTTGCCTGACAGCCCCATGTGAAAAGTATATGCGCAGAATAAAAACACAGGCCCTCAAAACAGGGCAGAACGTCACCGTGCCCGGATCAAAAAGCTATACACACAGGATTTTTATTGCGGCCGCCCTGGCAGACGGCACCACCCGTGTGATCAACGCCCTGGAAAGCGAGGACACGGGTCACACGCTCAAGGCTCTGGTCCAGATGGGAGCCGCCGCAAAAAGAGAAAACGCAGTCGTCATTCAAGGTTTTAAGGGACATCCGCTACCCTGCCAGGAATCGATATACCTTGGTAATTCAGGAACCTCCGTGCGCCTGCTGACAGGGATTGCCGCCCTGGGCAAAGGTCCCTACCGACTCACCGGAACCGAACGTATGGGACAGCGCCCCATCGCCGATCTGCTGGTCGCTCTGGCACAAATCGGGGTGCCCTCCCGCTGTGATGCTGAAAACGGCTGCCCGCCGCTGACCGTGGAAGGTGGCTGTATTACCGGCTTCCGGCTGACTGTTGCGTGCAATGAAAGCAGCCAGTATCTGTCGTCACTCTTACTGCTGGCCCCCTGTACCGCCAGAGGCCTGGATATCTTCGTCAGCAGTGAACCGGTCTCCAAACCGTATATCGACATGACAGTCGATATCATGAGCCGTTTTGGCATCGAGGTACAGCGTGAGGGCTACCGCCGATTCACCGTGGCCGGCGGGCAGTACTACCGCCCGGGGACCTACACCGTGGAACCGGATTGCTCCCAGGCCGGCTATTTCTGGGGGGCAGCCGCCATAACCGGTACAGCCGTGAAAGTGAACGTCATCAACAGCGCCACCCGCCAGGGGGACGTCCGGTTTGCAGAGGTCCTGGAACAGATGGGCTGCAGTGTCTTGCGGGCAGCGGACGGCATCACCGTTACCGGGGGCCCGTTGCAGGGCGTCACCGTTGATATGGCGGATATGCCGGATATTGTCCCCACTCTGGCAGCTGTCGCCGCCTTTGCCAAAGGGGAAACAGTGATAAATAATGTGGCCCACCTGAGGGGTAAAGAGAGTGATCGCCTGATTGCGGTGGCCACCGAGCTTGGAAAAATGGGGATCACCGCCCGCTGCAGCGCTTCCGGCATTACCATTACCGGCGGCACACCCCGGGGAGCTACAATCGAAACGTATAAAGACCACCGCATCGCTATGAGTTTTGCAATTGCCGGCCTGAAAGCACCCGAGACCGTCATCCGGGATCCCGGGTGTGTCGAAAAATCATTCCCCGGGTTCTGGGACGTGCTGGAGACCCTGTATGCGTAACCGCCAGCCCAACATCTATTTGATCGGCTACCGCTGTACCGGGAAATCGACCATTGGCCGCGAACTTGCCCGCCAGCGGGGCCTTGCATTTTACGACACCGATGAATGGATCATGGCCGCTGAAAAACAAACCATCGATGAAATTGTAACAACCAGTGGCTGGCCGCATTTCAGGGCGCTGGAAAAAGCCTGCCTGCACACACTGGCCCAACAAAAAGGCCTGGTAATTGCCACGGGCGGCGGGATTATATTGAACCTGGCGAACATTGAATGTATGCAAAAAAACGGGGTTGTCGTCTGGCTCAAAGCCCGTCCGGAGACGATAATCCGCAGGATGTCACAGGACACAGCGACGGCCGCGTCCCGGCCGGCACTCACCCACCAGACACGCGAGCAGGAAGTCCGGTGCACCCTGACGGCCCGTCACGAGCGCTATCACCAGGCAGCCAGTTTCGCCTGCCGGACCGACCAGCGGTCACCGGACGCACTCGTGGCCCAAATTCAAACCATGATCCCCTGACGCTGTTTTGGCAAAGCTGATGGCGGGAATACAAAGGAAGGCATTATGTCCAGTACTTTTGGGTCTGCATTTAGAATAACTACTTTTGGAGAATCCCACGGCAAAGGCATCGGGGTAACCATCGACGGCTGTCCGCCCAGGCTGCCGCTGCGCACAGCCGAGATCCAGCAGCAACTCGACCGGCGCCGACCCGGGCAAAGCCACCTGACAACACCCCGGAAAGAGTCTGATACCGTCTCGATTCTCTCCGGAGTGGAAAATGAGCTTAGCCTGGGGACTCCCATCGCTCTTTTTGTCCCTAACAGTGATCAGTTTCCCGCAGATTACGGTCACCTGGAAAATATCCCGCGCCCATCCCACGCGGACTATACCTACCAGCAGAAATACGGCATACGCTCCAAGAGCGGCGGCGGCCGGTCCAGTGCCCGGGAGACGGCCGCCAGGGTTGCGGCAGGCGCCGTGGCGGAGAAATTCCTGCAAGTGACCTACGGCCTGGAAATTGTAGCCTGGGTGGCCAGCGTGGGCGACAGCCTGGCCCCGGACCAGGATCCTACCACCATCAGCCGCCGTTTGGTGGACGCTTCTGCTGTGCGCTGCCCCCACGGACCCACCGCCGCTGCAATCGAAGCCCAAATCCTCGCAGCCAAAGAAGCGGATGATTCCATAGGCGGAACCATCGGTTGCATCTGCCGCAATGTCCCGGTGGGATTGGGTGAACCGGTTTTTGACAAGCTGGAGGCCATGCTGGCCGGGGCCATGCTCTCCATCCCCGCAACCAAGGGATTTGAAATCGGTTCCGGGTTTGCCGGCACCCGTATGAATGGCTCCCGGCATAACGATCCGTTTGTAAAAAAAGACAACCGCCTGGGCACCGTGACCAACCACAGCGGCGGTGTTCAGGGGGGCATATCAAACGGAGAACCGGTCCTGTTCAAGGTGGCCTTTAAACCCGTGGCTACAATAGGGAAAAAGCAGGCCACAGTCGATTTTGACGGCCTGCCGGTCATTCTGGAAGCCCAGGGGCGGCACGACCCCTGTGTCCTGCCGCGGGCGGTTCCCATCGTTGAGGCCATGGCGGCCCTCACCCTGGCAGACCTGGCCCTGAGACAGAAAACGAGGGCCTGATGATGCTTTCCAAACGAATCAGACAGGCAGCACCATCCAGGACCGCCCATTTCGCGGCCCTGGTTGCAAAACTGCGCAGCCAGGGAGAACCCATTATCAATCTGGCCATCGGAGAACCCCACGCCCCGGTTTCCGAAACGATCATTGCCGCCACCCGGCATGCACTTGAAAATGGTCAAACCCGCTATTCCGCGAATGCCGGCCTTCCTGTCCTGCGAGAAGCAATCGCCCGCTTTCGGCCCTATCACCAACCGGAAAATATAATCGTCACCAA
Organism: uncultured Desulfobacterales bacterium; assembly: GCA_964636125.1. Lineage (GTDB taxonomy): Bacteria > Desulfobacterota > Desulfobacteria > Desulfobacterales > CAJINA01 > CAJINA01. Next base: position 18,137 of record CAZWPX010000072.1, read on the forward strand.
CGGCTCCAAACAAGCCCTTTTCAATCTTTTCCAGGTACTTTGTGATCCAGGCGACGAAGTGATTATTCCCCTGCCGTGCTGGGTCAGCTTTCCAGAGCAGGTCAAACTGGCCGGCGGAAAACCCATCCTCGTGGCGACCCGGAACAACCAGCTCGACCTGGATGCCATCGCCAATGCCGTGGGAACGAGCACTCGCGCCCTGTTGATCAACTCACCAAACAACCCCACCGGGGCTGTATATCCGGCTCGGGACCTGGAAAAAATCGGGGCCCTGGCCCTGGAAAAAAACCTTGTAATTGTCAGCGACGAAGCCTATGCCCGTTATGTTTATGATGGGAGTGTTTTTACCAGCCTGGCCAGCTTCCAGGATCTGGAGGACCGGGTGGTTGTCACCGGCAGCTTTTCAAAGAGCTATAACATGACCGGTTTCCGGGTCGGGTATGCCCTGGGCCCGGTTGAAATAATTGCAGCCATGACAGCCCTGCAGGGCCATGCAACCGGAAACGTATGTACGTTTGCCCAGCATGGCGCCCTTGAAGCGCTGCTGAACGCACCGGATTCAGATGAGCAGGTCCAGGCGGATTTTCAAAAAAAAAGGGACAGCGCCTTTGGTGCCGCCCGCGAACTGTTCGACTGCCGCAGACCGGCAGGCGCCTTCTACCTGTTTCCGGATGTCACCCGCGTACTGCAGGCGGGACAATCTTCCGAAGAATTTGCCATTTTTCTGCTAAGCGAGGCCAGGGTAGCTGTCATGCCGGGCGAAGCTTTTGGCATTGCAAACCATATCCGTATTGCATTTGCGGCCGCAGAAAATGATATATTGACAGCGTTTGAACGCATCAGGAATGTATTATGATTGGTTTAATCGGATTTGGACGGTTTGGCAGGCTGGCGATCACCTATCTTGCCCGAGATTATAAAATCAGGGTGTACGACTCCGGGGACAATGGCACGGCCATCGCCCAGATGGGGGCCGAAGCGGTTTCACTGGAGGCTGCCTGCCGCCAGGAAATTGTGCTCCTGTGTATGCCGATCTCAGTCATGGCAGACACCCTGGATAAGATAGCCCCACTGATTAACCCGCAGGCGCTGGTTGTGGATGTCTGCTCGGTCAAGACCATGCCGGTGCAATGGATGCGGGCAAAACTGCCCGCAACGGTTTCCTTGCTGGCGACCCATCCCATGTTTGGACCGGACAGCGCCCGCGAATCCTTAAAGGGGCATAAGATTGTCCTTTGCCCGGAAAGGATTGCCGCCGGCCAGTTCAAAAAAATCAGCCGCCACCTGGAATCCCTGGGCCTGGTCGTGATTGAATCCACGCCCGAAAATCACGACAAGCAGATCGCGGTCAGCCTGGCGCTGACCCACTTCATCGGAAGGTCGCTTTCAAGTTTTGGGGCCAAGGATCTTATGATAGACACTGAAGGGTATAAACGCCTGCTGCACATACTGGAAGTGGTCGAAAATGATACCTGGCAGCTTTTTGAAGACATGCACCGGTTCAACCCGTTTGCGGCCGCTACCCGCCGCGATTTTCTGGAGGCCATGCTGGCCATCGAGGATCACCTTGGGTCAGGTGCTGAGTGATCCCGTCAACCGGTGTTCATAGGACAACTTTTAAATCTTGTATATGATGCGTTGGTCTGTGATGATGATATCCACGTGTTTATCGTGGGCTTCCATAGGTATCTGGGGCACCATCTGCTCTTCAAGCGTTAAGGCGACTTTGCGGGTGGTGACGGGCAGATCCGGAATGAGCCTGTCATAGTAACCTTCGCCGGTACCCAGACGGCACCCTTTCTCATCAAACGCAATCCCCGGCACAATCGCAATATCGATACATTCGATGGGGACAGCCTTGCATTTGGTCCCGTCCGGTTCCAGGATTCTACGCGGGCCCATAACCAGCTCCGTATCCAGATGGTCGACCTTCATCAGGGTTGCTTGGGCAGAGTTGGTTCCGAAAGCCGGCAGAATCACCATTTTACCAAAATCATAACATTTTTCTACTATCCTGGCCGTTGCGACCTCCCCTGGGCTGTTCACGTACAGCAGCACAATCGTCGCTTCCAGAAAATTGGCAAACTCAAATAATCTCTTTTCGATTGCCGTGGTTTTTTGAACGATGGTTTCTTCCGGCAGTTTTTCAATGGCCTCGACCATATTCCTGCGTATCTCACTCTTTGTTTCCCGAATTTCCTCCATAAAAATCTCCCAGACCAGAAAAGGTGTTAGTATCGAGTGTCAATCCGCGTCGAACAAAGTCAACTTGCATTAATCATTGACTAAATAACCAGTCCATATTACAGACTTGCAATGAAATCGCCCGGAGAATCAGGGGGTTTGCATCCAGCCACAGGCTGAATATACCAACCTGATTCCAACTATGGAGCAAAAGGCGATTCGGTACCCTAAATATACAATATAAGGATTATTATGCTCGAAATCAAGTTTGTTAGGCAAAATTTAGATAATGTCGAAAAAGCGCTCCAGGCCAGGGGGGATAAAGCAAACCTGGAAGCCTTTCAGGAAGCTGACCAGAAAAGGCGGGAGTACCTCCAGCAGGCCGAAACCCTGCGTCACCGACGCAATGTTGTTTCAGAACAGATCGCCCGCCTGAAAAAATCCGGGGAAGACGCGGACGAAATTGTGGCCGAAATGAGGGAGGTTTCCACCCAGATCAAAGCGCTTGACATGCACCTTTCCGAAAATGAAACTATCGTTCACGCTTTTTTGATGGGCCTGCCCAACATCCCGCATGCTTCTGTCCCGGTGGGCCAAGATGAGAATGACAACCCGGTCCTTAAGACAGTGGGCACACCGCCTGACTTTGATTTTGAGCCCCTGCCCCACTGGGACATTGGCTCCCGGCTCAACATTTTTGATTTTGACCGGGCGGCAAAAATTACAGGGGCGCGCTTCCCGCTCTACCTGGGCGCCGGTGCACAAATGGAAAGGGCGCTCATCAGCTTCATGCTGGATCTGCATACCACCCGGCATGGATACACGGAAATCCTGCCCCCTTTTATCGTCAACCGCACCACCATGACGGGAACCGGTCAACTGCCTAAATTTGAAGAGGACCTTTTTAAGCTCGAGGGCTGGGACTACTATCTTATCCCCACGGCGGAAGTACCGGTGACCAACATTCACCAGGGGGAGACCCTGGATGCGGAGAAGTTGCCCATACGATATACAGCCCATACACCCTGCTTTCGCTCCGAGGCCGGCTCTTACGGCAAAGATACCCGGGGACTGATCCGCCAGCACCAGTTTAACAAGGTGGAACTGGTTAATTTTGCAACTCCGGAGTCCTCCTACGAGGAGCTCGAAAGACTGCTTGAATCCGCAGAAAGGGTCCTGCAATTGCTCGACCTGCCCTACCAGGTTATCACCCTGTGTACCGGGGATCTCGGGTTTTCAGCCGCCAAAACCTATGATATCGAAGTCTGGATGCCGTCCCAGGATGTGTATCGGGAAATATCGTCCTGCAGTAACTTTGAGGATTTCCAGGCACGTCGCGCCGGAATTCGTTTTAAAAATAAAGGCCAGAAAGGCACACGCCTGGTCCACACCCTGAACGGTTCGGGGCTGGCGGTAGGCCGCACCGTAGCCGCCATCCTGGAAAACAACCAGCAGGCGGACGGGTCGGTCATTATCCCGGAAGCCTTAAGGCCCTATATGAAAGGTCTGGAAAGGCTGACGCCATGAGGCCCGCTCAAGTCCCAGAGGATTTACGACCCCGGATTGTCCCCGCGCCGGGCGGTCAACTGGTTTACGGGTGCCTGGGTTGCGGCCTGACGGCCGGCATTGAGAAGCTGCTGTATACCTGCCCGGACTGCGGCAGTGTGCTGCTGATCTATGACGAAAAGTTTGAAATTCTCAGGGAGACGCCGGGTGAAACCTGGCACCGGGTTTTTGATTTCCGCAAAATGCTGACCATTCCAGCATTGAAAGGCATTTACCGGTACCATGAGTTTATCGGGCCGGTCATTCCCCTGGAAGCCATCGTCTACCTGGGTGAAGGGCATACACCGGTTGTAGAAGCCAACGCGGCCTTGCAGGCCAGGGCAGGCATCCGTTTTTACTATAAAAATGACGGCCAGAACCCCAGCGCCTCTTTTAAGGACAGGGGTATGGCCAGTGCTTTGAGCTATATCAACTTTTTGGTACAAAACGACCTGGTATCCGATGTCCTGGCGATTTGCGCCTCCACGGGCGATACCTCCGCGGCCGCGGCGCTTTACGCGGCCTACCTGACACCGCATATCAAATCGGCAGTCCTGCTGCCGCACCAGAAAGTGACCCCGCAGCAGCTTTCCCAACCATTGGGATCCGGGGCCGCAGTGTTTGAAATCCCCGGGGTATTCGATGATTGTATGAAGGTCGTTGAACACCTGGCTGAGACCTGTAATGTCGCCCTGCTGAATTCCAAGAATGCATGGCGCATTCTTGGGCAGGAATCATATTCATACGAAATAGCCCAGGAATTCGAATATGACCTGGCGGACAAGGCGGTGGTGGTACCCATTGGCAACGCCGGCAATATCACCGCGGTGATGAGTGGTTTTATAAAATTCCTGGAAGCGGGCATTATCGAATCGCTGCCTAAAATTATCGGTGTTCAATCTGAGCATGCCAATCCGGTATTCGAGCACTACCGCGAGCCCGATCCTGAAAACCGCAAGTTTGTACCCATGACTGTAAAACCCAGCGTAGCCCAGGCCGCCATGATCGGTAATCCGGTTTCCATGCCACGCGTCATTCATTTGGTTGAAGCATACAACCGCTTGGCCGCACAGCCCAGGGTCTTTTTTATAGAAGTGCAAGAGCAGGAAATTATGGACTGGGAGCTGATTGCAAATCGCAACGGTCACATCGCCTGTACCCACGGCGGGGAGTGCTTGGCGGGCCTGGCTAGTGCCGTCAAAAGCGACCTTATCGATTCAAGCGAAACGGCCATTATCGATTCGACCGCCCATGCCCTTAAGTTTTCAGGTTTTCAGGATATGTATTTTGAAGGGACGCTGCCGGCCGAATATGGAATTACCCCCAAACCGGAACTGATCAACAGGCCGACCCTGATTCGCGCCAGAGGAGTAAACCGGTTTCCCGCACACCAGAAACCGCTTGCCGGCCAGGATCTGGATCATTTTGTGCGTAAAACTGCCGCCGATATCGCCAGCCGGCTAGGCGTGGTCCAACACACGCCCTAAAAGACTTCGCACTGGCCCACTGGCCGGGTAACCGAGCCTGCTCAGGATCTTTGCAAAACACAGGCTGCAGGCCAGTGTGGATTACCGCCGACTATGAGCAGGTCTCATTAGCAAAACAATTGAACAACTTATGGAAAGGCCGGACGAGCGTAAAAATATAAGCCTGTTTCCCCCTATGGTATTTGTGTGCCTTCTGACCATGCTGGTGTCGGCGTTGCCAAAACCGGCCCAGGGCTCCTTTCTGTACAAGAATTATGTCATCAAACAGGATATGGGCTGGGAGATCCTGTGTGCCCCCTACATCGTCCAGCCCAATGACTGGGTTTCAAAAATTTTCAAACTGCGGGGTGAGATTTCCCAGCAGGATTTTCCCGATTTTATACGGGTTTTCAGACGCCTGAACCCGCACCTCAAAAACATTGACCGGATTAGACCGGGTCAGCAAATTCTAATCCCGCTGAAGCGCTTGCGTGAAAGCCCGCTGCCCGACAATCCCACCGGTATTGTCACCATCCCCTTTGTCGATCTTTCCCGCAATACCGACCGGGGGTTCCCACCGGCCAACACCTACAAGGTAAAAAAAGGTGATACAGTCTCGAAACTGATTGCCGGCCCGTTCGGCCGCTTTGGGTCAAAGTCCTACAGGGAAGCCATCACGCTTTTTACCCAGCTGAATCCTCATATCAAAGATCTTGACCTCATATTTATTGATCAGACCATTTTCCTGCCCCGCAGCA
>CAZWPX010000073.1:0-24053 GCA_964636125.1 uncultured Desulfobacterales bacterium
CCCGCTCCACGATCTCGGGCACTTTCTCCTCCCACTCGATGGCCATGATATGAAACCCGGCAACCCCTTCAACCTGGCGCAGGCGCTCGATGGATTCAACGCAAATATCAATCCCCTCCTGGGGCTGCTGCTCTTTGGGCGCGCCGGCCATCCTTTTAACCAGTTCATCCGGCACATCCATCCCCGGAACCTTTTTTTTCATGTACCGGGCCATGCCGACGGATTTCATCGGGGTAATGCCGGCCATGATGTAGACTTTCTCGTGCAGGCCACGGTCCCGGACGCCCTGCATCCAGGTTTCAAACTTGTCGATGTTGTAAATGCACTGGGTCTGCACGAAATCGACCCCGGCCTTCACTTTTTTGGCCAGGCGGGCAACCCTCAACTCAAAAGGATCCGCAAAGGGGTTGGCCGCCGCACCGATGAACATTTTGGGCGGATTCTTGATCTCGGCCCCACCCTGGAACCGGCCCTCATCCCGCATGCCCCGGACTGTCTGGATCAACTGCATCGAATCCAGGTCGTGGACATTGGCGGCCATCGGGTGGTCGCCGAACTTGGGATGGTCACCGGAGAGGCAGAGCATGGTATTGATGCCGTGGGAGTAGGCCCCGATAATATCACTTTGCATGGCCAGCCGGTTACGGTCTCGGGTCACCATCTGGAAGACGGGATGCAGATCCATTTGGCGCAGAAAAGCACTGGCCGCAAAACTGGACATCCGCACCATGGCCGTCTGGTTATCAGTCACATTGACCGCGTCGACATAGCCTTTGAGCAGGGCTGCCTTCTCTTTGACAACTTCAGGCAGGGCGCCTCGCGGCGGTCCGCACTCCCCGGTTACCGCGAGTTCACCCGATGCCAATACTTTTTCCAGTACGCTTTCCGTTTTCATTATTCCAGGTCCTCTCTGATAATTTTGCGGGGGCCAGAGCCTCGGCCGGTTCGCCAGTCTTTGGCTGAAATGACGTCTTCATACCGATCTTCGATCCCCAGCTCTTGCATGCGCTCCCAGATAAGATGCCAGGCACAATCCACGTCTTCACTGATTTCACACTTGCCGCCGGTTGAACCGCCGCAGGGTCCGTTCATCAGCCGCTTGGCACAGCGGGCAATGGGGCAGATACCACCGGTGAGCCCCAGCAGGCAGTCCCCGCAGCCCTGGCACCGTTCGGCCCAGATGCCCGGGCCTTCGGAGGCGCCCATGAACTTGGTGTTCAGCGCCGGGTACACGGGGGTTTTCTTGAATCGCCGGGCAACTTCTTGCACACCGCACCCGCAGGCCATGGACAGCACGGCATCCACCTGCCCGATATGGGGCGCCAGTTCTTCGACATACTCCGGGTCGCACTGCCGTTCCAGGGTCATTTCGCGGACATCCAGTGTCCGCCCCTTTTTCATGGAAGCCATCTGCAAGGCCGAAGCCAGTAGGGCGACTTCCTTGCGGCCGCCGGCCGCACAGACCGTCACGCACTCATTGCACCCCACCAGCAGAATCCGGCCGCAACCGTCGATGCTTGCCATGATCTCATCCATCGGTTTTCGTTCAGCTGTAATCATTGTCGTCTCATCTCCTTACAGTAGTGGGCTAGGACGCTGCCCGTTGGGGGGCAGCCGTACCGCCCGCTTTTACGGCGTTGGGTCCCAGTTCCCGGATCTTTTCCGTGAATTCGGTGGCAATGCGGGCAAACCGGGTGCCCATGCCCGCGGACATGGTCACCATCTGCACACGCCCGGCCTCGATCCCGATCTCTTCCAGGAAAGGCTTCAGGCAGGTCACCCGCTGCAGCGCCTTGACATTGCCGTTTTTGAAGTGACAGTCCCCTTCCAGGCAGCCGGCCACCAGAACACCATCCGCTCCTTTTTCCAGGGCCTTCATGATGTGGATAGCATCCACTTTGCCGCTGCAGGGCACCCGCACGATCTTGACGTTCGGCGGATAGTCCAGGCGCATACTGCCGGCCATATCCGCGGCCGTATAGGCGCAGTAATGGCAGCAAAAGGCCACAATCGTCGGTTCAAATTTTTCCATCAGGCACTCCTTTCCAGCAGTCCTTCAAGGCGCGCCATGATGGGCGCATCCTCAAATCGGGTAAGCTCAATCGCCCGGGCCGGACACTCGGCCGCGCAAACCCCGCAGCCGTGGCACTTGGCCGGATCGATCTCCGAGTAGCGATCTTCGTTGATAAAGGGAACTCCGTAGGGGCAGGCCCGCACACAGGCCAGGCAGGTGGCGCATTTTTCGGGATCGACCCGGGCAACCGTGGCACCCAGGTTAATCGTGTCTTTCGAAAGCATGGCCAGAACCCGGCTGGCCGCAGCCTCGGCCTGGGCAATGCACTCTTTGATATTCTTGGGTGCATGGACGCTCCCCGCCACAAAAAATCCGGGGACCGAAAGGTCCGCGGGCCGCAGCTTGACATGCTCCTCCAGAAAACAGCCGTCCAGGGTCCGGTTGAGATGAAAAATCATGGCCAGGTCCTCGGTGGCCTCTTCGCTCACCGCCATGCCGGTAGAAAGGGCCAGGCAATCGGCCGTAACCATAATTTTTCTACCGAGAATCGGGTCGCTGAAAACAACCGAAACCCTCTCATCGTCCGGGCTGACTTCCGGTGGCAAATCCGCTTCGTAACGCACAAAGATGACCCCGTGCCGGCGGGCCTCGGCGTAATAGTCCTCAGAAAACCCATACGTCCGCATGTCCCGATAGAGGACGAATACCCGCATTTTCGGATTGAGTTCCAGTACCCGCAAGGCGTTTTTAATCGCACTCTGGCAACAGATGCGCGAACAATTGGGGTTGTCCGGGGTCCGGGACCCGACACACTGAATCATAACCAGGTTCTCCCAGGCCTGCACCCGTGCCGGCTGGTCCTCAATCAGGCTGTCCAGCTCAATCTGAGTGGTGACCGCGGCATGCTCCCCGAGACTGTACACCCGGGGTACATTGTGCGCTGCGCCGGTCGCCAGAACCGTGGCCCCATGCTCAATCTGTCGATAGTACATCCGCGGACCGATCTGGAAACCGGTTTTATACATCCCGGGCATACCGGAGTGATCCACCACGATAGCCTGGGTGATGACCTCAACCAGCGCATGCTTTGATGTTTTCTCAATCAGGTCCGCCATATAGGCCTGAACATCCTCACCTTCCAGGGTTTTGCGCACCGCCCGGGCAATTCCGCCCAGGTGCCCGGCCTGCTCGGCCAGGTATACCCGGTGGCCCTGGTCGGCCAGCTCAAGGGCCGCATTCATTCCGGATACACCGCCGCCGAGAACCAGGACATCCTTATTCATGGGCAGGGCGTTATCTTTCAGCGCACAGGCCTGGGCCACACCGGCCACCGCCATGCGTATCAGATCCCGGGCCTTGGCGTTGGCCAGTTCCGGATTGTTCATATGCACCCAGGTATCCTGATCGCGGATATTGGCCATCTCTACCAGGTACTTGTTCAGGCCGGCTTCGCGCAGGGTATTTTGGAAAAGGCCTTCATGGGTCCGGGGCGAACAGCCACCGATAACCACCCGGTTGAGTTTTTCAGCCTCAATAGCAGTTTTGATTTTCGCCAGCGCCTCCAGGCTGCAACCGTGGCCCGCGTTCTGGCTTAAGACCACCCCGGGTAATTTGCCGGCGTAGGCGGCGACGGCATCGACATCCACAGAGCCGCCAATATTCTGGCCGCAGGCGCAGACAAATACACCGATGCGCGGCTCTTCGCCGCTCACATCCCGCTCCGGCGGCAGAACTGCTTCCCGGTCATCCGTCTTTTTCACCGGGGTCAGGTTTTTAGAAGCGAGACAGGCCGCTGCACTGGCCTGCAGCATGGTTTCGGGGATATCCTTGGGGCTTTCAAAAACGCCGCACACATAGATTCCGGGCCGCGAAGTAGACACCGGGCTGAAGCTCCGGGTGCGGGCAAAATGATGTTTGTTGAGCTCAATATCCAGTATTCCGGCCAGCTCTCGGGCAGAATCCGTCGGACGAAATCCAGTTGAGAGGACCACCATATCGAACCGGTCGGTGATCAGTTCACTGGACGTGTCCGTGGCATAGGATATGTCCAGCTGATCTGACTGGTCAGCCTGGGTGACCGAATGGGGCCGGCAGCGCACAAAACGGACCCCGTAGGTCTGTTTTGTGCGGTTGTAGTAGAGTTCGTAATCTTTGCCGAAGGTGCGCATGTCCATGTAAAAAATGGTGGTTTCGATATCGTCCTGGAAGCGCTCCTTGGTAACAATGGCCTCCTTGAGTGCATACATGCAGCAGACCCCGGAGCAGTAGGAAACGTCCTCCCGGTTTATGCCGCGGGAACCCACGCACTGGATCCAGGCCACCTTCTTCGGCTGCTTCCCGTTGCTGGGGCGCACAAGCTTGCCGCCGGTGGGCCCGGAGGCGGACATTATCCGCTCGTATTCGAGTCCGGTAACCACGTCAGGGTAAGTTCCGTGACCAAAATTATCAAGCCGGCCGGGGTCGAAAAGTTCCGCACCGATAGCCAGCACGACGGCACCTGCCTTATGTTCCTCGGACCACGCGGCTTCGTCGGTATTGATGGCGCCGGCCGGGCAACTTTTAGCCAGGGCCGCCGGATCCTTGCATTTTTCCAGGTCGATGGAAAAAGCCTGGGGTGTTGCCTGGGGGTAGCGCATGCAGGTCGGTGCCCGGTGGTCCAGGCCCGGGTTGAAACGTACGCATTCAGGAAATGCTTTGCGGCAATCGCCGCAGGCCGTGCACTTTTGCATGTCTATATACCGCGGCGAACGGGTCAGGGTGGCCGTAAAATTGCCGGCCTCACCGCCCAGGTGCGCCAGTTGGGTCAGCGGCAACACTTCAATATGTTTTTCCCGGGCATTTTCAGAGAGATTGGGCGAAATGGTACACAGATCACAATTGTTAGTGGGAAAGGTCCGGTCAAGCTGGGTCATCAAGCCACCAATGGAGGGCGCCTGGTCGATCAGGACCACATCCCGGCCGGATTCAGACAAGTCCATAGCTGTCTTCATACCGCCGATGCCACCGCCGATTACCAAAACTGTATTGCTTTGAATTGTCATATTCGTATCCCAACTGCTTTTCTAAAATTATTGGTTTGGTCTTAGGGCCGAGGCCCTTAAAGCCCTGCAAACCCCAAAATTGTCGGTAGTTTGTGCTCCCACCCAAGGGTTTCAATCTTCACACCCTGTACCAGCTGCTTGAGAGCGGCCGTAGTCTCCCCGGCAATCCGGAGGCATTCCATCTCCCTGTCCGGGGCCTTGCGTATCCTTTTGATCATCTCTTCGGAGATATGCGCGCCCGGCTCATTCAGGGCCATATAGCGGGCGATACCAACCGATTTCAGTAAAAAGACCGTAGCGATAACCGGGACATTCAGGGCCGCGATCTTTGGCAGGCATCCGGAAAAGTGATCCACATCGAATACCGGCGGGGTCACAATGAAGCGGGCCCCGGCCGCCACCTTTTTCACGAGTATTTCAAGTTCGGCAGCCAGTGAGCCCTCGTCTGTGAAGGCGCCCAGCGTGCAGCCGGTTGTGAACTCCGGGCTGCCGTTGAGGGTAAACCCCGCCAGGTCGACCCCGTTCTGGAGAGATTGGATGGCCCCGATCAGTCCGAGTTCATCAATGTCGTTCACCCCGGCGGCATCCCGGTGGTCGCCGTTGGAAATCTCTTCACCCGGCACCACGATAAGGTTTTGGATACCCAGTATGTGGGCTGCAAGAATATCACCCTGCAGCGCTATCCGATTTCGATCCCGGCAGTAGACATGAATGATTGCTTCTATCCCTTGCTGGTGTATAAGCGCCCCGCCGGCCAGGGCACTCATCCGCATGACGCCATTGTCCATGTCCGGGACAATGACCGCGTCAACCCGGCCCTTGATTCTGCGTGCGTTGGCAACCAGCTCGGAGACATTCACACCCTTGGGGGTATTCATTTCGGCCAGGACTACAAATTTGCCTGATTCCAGTCGTCTTTGAAAGCTCATTGATTTACTCTTCCTTTTGACAGTGGTTAGATCTTAAGAACCGGGTCCTATGGGCGCGGTTTACATTGCCGTCTCGGGATGGAATACGTTCACCTCTTTTAAGTCGTCACCGAGGTACTCCCGTTCGTTGGGCCCCAAAATTCCAAGGGAGAGACAAATCAGGGTCCACAAATGAACAACCGGGTAGTCCCCGCCGTAGTGCTCGCTGAGTTCGTGAATCTGAGCGTGACAGTTGTGGCAGCCCGCGATGCAGTAGTCTGCTCCCGTAGCCTTGATCTGATCGTCTTTTAATTTGCCGTATTGCAGGCGCTGCGCCTTGTAACCGGACTGGAGAAAACCGCCTCCACCACCGCAGCAGTAATTGTTTGACCGGTTGGGAACCATGTCAATAAAGTTCTCTTCACCCACAATCGATTTGACCACGAAGCGCAGATCTTCGGCTATGGGATCTCCGTAGCTCTTGCGCACGATCTGGCAGGGATCCTGAACCGTAAACTTGACTTTCAAGTCCTTGTTCCAGTCAGAGTTGACCTTGAGCTTGCCTTCCCGAATCCATCTGGCATAATATTCGTAGATATTCTTGACTTCAAATTTATGATCGATATTGAATTTGTTCAGTCCGGCCCGGACTGAGAAAGTGACGTGCCCTCACTCGGTATTGAGGTAGGTTTTGCACCCCAGGGCATCGGCCTGTCCGGCGGTCTGGCGGGTAAGCTGTTCCCAGGCTTCATTATCAGACAGAAACATGCAGTAGTTCTCACCCCCCCACCCCTTGCTGCCGTATGTCCAGTCCACACCGGCCAGGTGCAGGATCTTCCACAGTGGTACCATTTCATCCGGTTCGGTTACCGGTTCCCTGGAATTCTGGTTGAGAAAAAATTCGGTCCCCTCTTTATCCATGGGCGCCTGCATTTCGGCAAATTCAGGCTGGGCCTCCTGGTACTCTTCCAGCACATCCTCCACCACGAATACAAAATCATCCGGAGCAGTTCCCATGGCGCTCCCGCTTTCATTCCGAAGGGCCATGTCGCACGACCCCCGAATACCCTTGGGGCGCTCATCACGGGGGACCTGTCCCCGGGCGTTATAAACCAGTTGGGGAATATCGATTTTCATGGGGCAGACATAGATGCAGCGCTGGCACATGGTGCACATCCAGATCCAGGGGCTGCTTACGATCTCCTCATCCAGGCCCAGAGCGGCCATGCGTAGAAATTTCCGCGGGTCCATTCCTTCAAGTCCAGTTGCCGGACACCCCGAAGAGCAGGCCCCGCAGGTGAGGCACAGGTTCAGGTTGCCGCCTTCCGGAAGGATCTCTTTAACCTTGTCGATAAACAGGCTGGTATTCTTCCCCTCAAATTTAATTAACTCGTCGCGCATGGGCTACTCCTTTTTCCTAAAGATACGTCCGCGGTTCTTTACTTCTTCTTTTTTAGATGGATGCTGGAAAAGTTATCTTCATGCTCCTCTTCGATGACCACTTCATAGGATATTGTCGGAAGCACTTTGAAAAGGTCACTGCGCGTCTCAGGGTCCAGCCCCATGATTTTAATCACTTCATCGCTTTTCATCCCCCTGAAAACATGGGTCAGTTTTAAAAGCGTCAAGGACTTGATTGCATCCGTGAAGTCGACAACGTAATCGGCTCTTTGTTTCAAAATCAGCACACCCTTTCTCTTTTGTGCAATGTCTAAGAGCAACTATGGTGCCAGAGCACGGTGGCTTTTTGCTTTCCGCAGTTTTCTTTTGCCAATTCAACACATTGAATTTTCTTCATAAAATAATTTCCAAAAGGCATTGCACTGCCAAGTGTTAAAGTGTTAAACGAATTTAGTTTTACAGGTGTTAAATTTTAGCAGGCGGTTTTAATGTTTGAACATGAGCTTGACAGATACTGGCGCACTGTAGCCAACACGATCCGCGACGGCATGATGGTCGTAGATGAACAGGGGGTCATTATTTTTGTAAATCGGGCCTTTGAGGCAATTACCGGGTTTTCCAAAGATGAAATGATCGGCAAGGACTGCTCGGTTCTGGATTGCAATATCTGCTCTAAAGCCCGCCAGAACAAAGGCCATCATTGGTGTGAGCTTTTTGAATACGGGAAAATCAGACAACGCCGCTGCCTTTTTCACCACAAAAACGGTGGATCTATCCATGCCCTTAAAAATGCTTCTGTTTTTCACGATGACCATGGCAACGTGATCGGGGCTGTGGAAACGGTCACGGACATTTCCGACCTGATTGAAAAAGACAACCGGATAGCCGAGTACCAACGGGAGTTGCGTTCTGAGGATGAATTCCAGGGGATTATCGGCGCCTCGGCACCTATGCAGAAAGTCTTCGATTTGATTACCAATGCAGCCCGGTCGGATGCTCCGGTGATTATTTTCGGTGAAAGCGGCACCGGTAAAGAACTGGCCGCAGCGGCAATTCACAGCCTCGGCACGCGGTCTGTCGGGCCTTATGTCAAAGTGAACTGCGCTGCACTGACTGAATCTCTGCTGGAAAGCGAATTGTTCGGGCACGTCAAGGGCGCGTATACCGGTGCGTTCAAAAACAGGGCCGGCCGTTTTGAAACCGCGAACGGCGGTAATATTTTCCTGGATGAAATCGGGGATTTGCCCCTGTCCACCCAGGTCAAGCTGTTGCGTGTCCTGGAGGAGAAAATCATCGAACGGGTGGGGGACAATGCCCCGACTGCGGTGGATGTGCGGATAATATCGGCCACCAACCGTGATCTTCTGGAACTGATCGAAGCCGGCGCTTTCCGGGAAGATTTCTATTTTCGCATTAACGTCATCCCGATCCACTTGCCGCCGCTGCGTGAAAGGATAGAGGACATACCGCTGCTGGCAGACGTCTTTTTCAGGAAAATACGTTTAAAAATCAGTAAAAATATTACCGCTATTTCCAGGGGCACCATGGATGCCCTGGTGAATTATACCTGGCCCGGCAACGTGCGCGAATTGAAGAGCGCGTTTGAATATGCCTGTGTCACCTGCCAGGGAGAGACGATTCAACCACAGCATCTCCCCGGGAACATAACCACCGGGAAAAAGGCCGTGCGGTCAGCCCGGAGGATCAGCATCAATCGGGAAGAGATCAAAAAAATAGAACTCATTGAAACCCTGGAGAAAACGGGCGGCAATCAGTCGGCCGCTGCCAAACTGCTGGGCGTCACCCGGGTGACGGTCTGGAACCGCATGAAGCGCTATGGCATTCGTTCCCAGAAGCATATCAGTGCCTAAGGGCCCCGGGAAAAATGTTTTATCCCATTATGTATCCCGTCTTCACCCCGCCTTCTGACGATCTTCAGTTGAAAAGTCCTCGAAATAGAACCACTATTACTGTGGCTTTTCGCCCTCAGATCGTCAGAAAACAGGAAAACAGGAACCTGCAGCGGCCGTCAGCCGTTTGACAGGATGTTCAGGTACCGGGTCAGGTTGCGGTTGAACAGCGCACGTTTCTCAACACCACGCGAACCTTTGAGTCCGTTTTTGATGTAGCTGTCGGCCGCGTTGGTGTAATTCAGAACGGACAGGGATTCCCGGCGGGTGATGTCACCGCGTTTGAACATTTTCTGCCCCAGGGACCTGATTTTACGGATGTTTTCTTTGCGGCTGCGGGAATCATCCTCAGTGCTGCCCAGATAGTGCAGGGCCACCAGGTAGGATTCAAAAAAAGGTTTCAGGAGCCCGGAGAAGAACACCAGTTTTTTATACCCGGAGGCTGTCAGGTTGTAGGTGTCCGGCAGAACGGGGTGGGGGATAATGATGGCATCGTCTATGAAAGCCTTGATGGTTTTGCGTACCAGGAAGGCCGGCGGCCGATCCGGGTCGGGGGTGAATTCATTGATGAACAGGTCCTGCAGGAAATTGTAGTTGGCGTGCAGGTTGGCCGCCGAAAACTGGAAGGCGTCTTTTTCACGGATCAGCAGCGCTGTAAAAGCCGCAGGGATAAACGTGTTGATCACATTGTTCTTGAAGTAATCCAGCCCGGCCCGTTTTTTCGAGTTGATCCGGTAGTGTACCGTCCGGGAAGGGCTCTCTCCATCCAGGTCCTGGGGATCGATGATTTTCCTTTTGATGCAATCGACCAGTGAGTTATGCAGCGCACCTTCCGGGTTGGCGGTCAGTGAATCCGAAAAGTGGGTGTTCCGCGAGGCCAGGTGCGCCAGGGCGGTGTCTACCCGGAAGTCAATTTCTTCCTGGGACACCAGGGCGTCACTGTGCAGGACCGCGCAGGCCACCAGGGCATGGGGGGTGGCTACATTTTCGGTGTTGATCGAGGTGATAATGCGCTGGCCCAGATAGCGGCAGAACAGGCTCTGTTTTTTGCCAGTCAAATCCGCCACTGCCAACTCCTGGGTGTCCATAAGGGCGCTGAGCAGAAAAGGTTCGTGGAATTTGACATAGATGCGTCCATAGCGCTTGCCCAGGGCTTTGCGCGCTTTGACCACCTGTTCCAGGCTTTCCGGTTTTTTGGTCTCGCCCTCCATCTCATTCAGATATGATTGTTCTTCGGGGACGCGATCATAGCCGATGAATACCGGTACGAAAGACATGTCCTGGCAGGCGCCTTTTTTAAGGGCGTTTATCAGGATGGTCAAAATACCCAGCTGGGGCGCGTAGGGCTTTCCCGAACGGCTGCGGGTGCCCTCGATGAAAACGCCTATGTTGTGGCCGTTTGCCAGGATTTTACGGATGTATTCGGAAAGCACCTTGGCATAAAAAACAGCCTTGAACGAACGGCGTACAAAAAAGGCCCCCAACCTCCGAATGAGCGCGCCCATAGGCCAGAAAGCGAGATTGCGTCCGGCAAAGAACAGCGGTGTGGGCAGGTTTTGACGATAGAGAATGTGGGCGACCAGCAGGGAGTCCAGGTGACTCTTGTGGCACGGAATAAAAATGATCGGACCCCGGCGGGCATGCCGCTTTATGCTGTGGAGTGCTTCTGTGTTCACAGAGACACCTTCGAACATGCTGCCCAGCAGCCATCTGACAAATGCGGCGCCGCCCTGGATATACGCCGGACTGGGCTTGGCCGCGATTTCGTCCAGGTATTTCAGGGCTTCGGCATGCACCCGGTACCGGGGTTCTGCGCGCCGTTTGGCGTATTTGAGCATGTAGGCCTGGATCTCTTCACCGGTGAGGATACTCTGCTTCAGCTCGGTGTCCGTCTTCAGAACGGGACCGGTTATGGCGCGTCTGTGACTGTTGATCTGGTTCAGGAGATCCCGTCTAAGAATAAGGGCCGCATGCCCGGTGGAGATGCCCCGGTTTTTCAAGCTGGCCAGAAAGTCCTGGAGGTTTACAGGGTCTGAGATTTCAACAAAGCTTTTCCCGGGGTTTTTAATAAGGGTGATCAGGCGCCTCAGAGGGCCCGGGTTTTGTTCCGGGCCAAAGAAGATATCTGTCAATGAGGGCGTCCCCGGGAGTGGATTGCGACCAAAAAATACCAGTTGTGGTATCAGGATCACCGGGCGGCGGATCTCGAGCTGCAGCTTTATCAGAAATTCCAGTGGATCGGTGGCCGATTTAACAAACCGACGGCGAAAGTCACGTTTGCTGACCAGGGAGAGGAAGGCGGTTTTACCTCTTTTCAGTTCGCCGGCCAGATAACCGTTGTCGAGCGGTGAGAGAAGTTCCCCTTTTTTAAAAAGGCGCAGGGTGCCGGCTGTCATGATTCTGAGCAGACGCATGAGCGGCTGCAGGATAAAAATACTGTAGTAGAAACCGAGGGTCGGGTAGCGGTGGCCGAGTTTCCGGTACTGCGTGTAGTATAACAGGTACTGAAAGCGGCTCTTTTGTTTGGCAACATAAACGATGATGGCGTCTTGCGGCAGATTATCGAGAACGGCAACCTGTTCCGGGTCGATTTTAATGCCTGCAAAAATGCGCTTCAGGCAGAATCCGGTCAGAAAGCCGGGTTTCTCAGGCATTTCCAGGCTGTAATGGTTGTAAGTCCCTTTGAGGAACTTAATTATCCAATTTGTTTTTGCAGGCATTTTAATTCCAGTGACAAGGGTCGCTATTGCGTCTGGTTATCACCGTGATGGACAATCATAAGCTTCTCGATGAAGATCTGCTTAAGGCTCTCCATGGCGGTTAAGGCCATTTCGTACTCTTCAAGTTCCGCAGCTTTCTTGATGGTCTCCAGGTAGCTCTCCAGGGCTTTTTTTTCTGTGCCCGTCAGGGATGTCCGTTTATGCATGGTTAATCCCCCGCGTTTGCGATCGGGTTACTCCGGCTGCCGCTTGCGTGTGTCCGGCGTTTTTTTACCGTTTAATACCCACCAGTGAAGCCCGACGCGCAGGCGTTTGATCATCTCCGCTGTCTGTTTCCGCGTAGTGAATAATATCCAGTGCTGTAAATACTTCCGGGAGTTCCTTTTCATCGAGCAGATAGTCTCTTTTAAAGCCCCTGTCCATCTCTTTTTCCTTTGATTTCATAAAGGTTTCAAAAATGAGCACACCACCTGGCTGCAGGGCCGCGGTAATCTGGGGAAACAGGCGGCGGTTGAGGTAGCGGATATTGGTGATCAGGCTGTATCGGTTCACGGCCAGGTCAAACCTGTCCAGGTCCGCGCAGATGGCGTGCACCCGGGGGTGCTGCTGTGTCAGGGCTGCCAGGGCAACATCTGAAATATCCACGGCGTCCACTTCGAACCCGCTTGCGGCCAGGAACAGGCTCACCGCACCGGTACCGCAGGCAATGTCCAGGGCGCGTCCTTGCAGGGCCAGGGGGCTGTATGTGCGGACGACCCCGGGGACCAGCTGGCCCAGCGGTTTGCCGGCATACTTTGCATTCCATTTTGTTCTGTCCGGTTTCATCCAGCCCTGCAGCACTTACCCGATTTGCGGGTAATGCGTGTTAGTGGTCCGGCCGCGAATGCCTCAGCTTTTCCACAGGCTTTTTGCATTGAACGGCCCGTTTTGGGTTTACGAATGCGTCAAATAGTCTGCCAGGAACTCACGGGTCGCGGTATTGAGGTCCAACTCCGGAAGTTTGCTGAAGGGGACCCATTCAGCCTGGACAGCATCATCCCCCGGTTTGAGGGCCCCGCCCATATAACGCGCTTCAAGATCAACGATTACGTAATGATAGCGGATGCCGCCCTGGCTGTCTTGCTCGATAAGATCGAATGTATAGATCGGATCAAGGGCCTTGATCCGGATACCGGTTTCCTCGCGAATTTCCCTTTCGGCGGCCTGCTGCAGGGTTTCGCCCAGCGCAACACTGCCGCCGGGAATGGCCCATCTGCCCCGTGAAGGGGCTTTGCCGCGTTTGACCAGCAGGACGGCTTCGTTTTTGATGACAAGAGCCCCCACGGCCGCCCGGGGGAGTTGTGGGTATCGGGTGCCGGTCGGGGTCATGTCACAACCAGGCGGCCAGGTCTGCCGGGGTCACCGCCAGCATTTTCGCTCCGCCGGCGACCAGTTCCCGGGCGGATCTGAAGCCCCAGAGAGCCCCCACAGGATACATGCCGGCAGCTGTGGCTGTCTGCATATCCACTGGCATGTCACCCAGAAAGAGGCACTCGGCAGGCTCTGTGCCGAACTGTTTGGCCATCAATGTGGCTCCCAGGGGATCCGGTTTTTTGGGGAAATCCGAAACTGCGCCCTGGACGGCGGCAAAAAGCTCGAGCAGCAGAAAGTGGTCGACCGTTTTCAGGGTGGCGTCAGCCGGTTTGTTGGATAAAATGCCCATTTTCATCCCGAGCGTATCACAGCGGTTGATCAGCCGGGCGATGCCCGGGTATGGGTGGGTTTTGGTGGCCCAGTGCTGACTGTAGACTTTTTGCATGGCGGCCAGACATTTCTGATACACCTCCGGTGTGGCCTTCCTTTTGGGAAGGGCCTTTCTTACCAGGACATCCATGCCGTCGCCGATTAAATATTTATAGGCGTCAACCGGGTGCGTGGGAAATCCGGCCCGCTTGAGTACAAAGTTCATGCAATCGGCAATGTCTTCCAGGCTGTCCAGAAGGGTCCCGTCGAGATCAAAAATGATGGCTTTGAATTTGCTCATACTCTTTCACATAGTGGCAATTGCACCCGGACACAATGACTTTTTTGTAACACACGCCGCTTCGAGAGGGTACCGCGGTACCATCCCGGGAGCAGGCTGTCGGCTGCCTGCTCGGCTTGGTCTCGTCAATCGTCAATTTGCCGGGTCAGCCAGGTACACAATCGGGAAATGACTTTTTGCCGGTCCGGTTCAGTCTCATTGTAGATTTCGTGATAGAGGTCGTCATATACATACAACGCCCGGTCCGAAATAGTCAGTTTCTCAAAAAAGGTCTTCACCGCCGCGGTGCTGACCAGCCGGTCCTCACCGGCCGCCTGGACCAGAATGGGGATGGTAATGTCAGCGGCCCGGCCCAGGGCCTTTTCCGTGGCTTTCAAGAATTGGACATACCAGTTTGTAGATACCCGGTCGTGTACCAGGGGGTCTTCGATGTATTGACGGACAATTTGAGGATCACGGCTGATATTCTGCGGGTCGAGTTCATTTTTTATGCCCAGCCGGGGCAGGCAGCGGGCGAGTATTTTGGCGGCAATGGCCTTGGCGGCCGGGACCGGGGCGGACACGCCCAGGGCCGGGGAAGAGATGACCAGACCGTCTAACTGGTCCTGATGTTCCAGGGCAAACAGGATGGCCACCAGCCCACCCATGCTGTGCCCCAGAAGAAAGCATTTTGTTTCGGCCGGCTTGCCGTCCAGGGCCAGGTTCAGTACATAACGGACATCTTCAAGATATTCGTCGAACGCGTCCACATGTCCTTTTTTTCCGCCGGATTGTCCGTGACCTCGCAGGTCGAGCATCCACAGGGTGATACCCAGGTCGGCCAGGTGTTTTGCCAGGGGCAGGTAGCGGCCCGAATGTTCCCCGAGGCCGTGGGTAACCACCATGCGGGCTTTCTCCCGGGGAGCCGGACAATGCCGGGTAAACAGCGGCGGGCCCTCCGGGCGTTCATGGGTGGTTTCCACAAAATCCAATGCACTCATAGTCAGCGCCTCCTTAAATCTTTTGTTCTGTTCCCAATGGGTCGGGAGAAAGGGTTACAGGAGTATTATTGCGGCACAAATTGTTATCGCTGCCCGGTTCTGCGCACCAGATCCGCAGGTCATCGGGTTGGTCGACATCGGCCAGTTTTTCAAGCAAATTGGTACGCAGATGTTCAGCGGCCGCTTTTTTGAGCGTATCGGCCAAGACCCTTTCCGACCCCCACTTTATTCCGGTAAACAGGCCGGCGGCTTTTTCAAAACTCTCACGGTGCATGGCTATCAGGTAGTAGCCGCCGTCGATAGTCGGTCCCAGGGCGAGATCGGCCTGGTCAAGCGCTGCGAAGGCGCCTTCCAGGATGGCTGCGCTCAGGCCGGGGATATCGGTCCCGACCAGGGCCATCCGGTCAGCGCCGGCCTGGAAGGCGTCTTTAAAAGCTGCCGCCATACGGCATCCGAGATCACCCCGGCCCTGGCGATGGTAGCTGTAGGCGGGGCCGAGCCAGGTTTCCATCTGCCGGGCATCACCGCCGGCAAATCTGATGTCAACGGTTAAACCCGTCAGGCCGGGTGCTGCTGAGACCCGGGTGAGGATATGTTCGGTCATGGCACGCTGCAGCTCTGCAGCTCCCCGGGCGCCCAGCAGTGGAATCATGCGCGTTTTGGTGGTGCCGGCTTCGGGAAACCGGGTGAAAACGCTCAGGTGCCGCTTGTGTGGGTTGTCCAATGCAAAAACCTCGCTGCCAAGTGTTTCAGATTGTTTATATCAATCTGAAATCAAAGTCAATTTTAATGAATTTATCACTTCCGCGGCATCCGGAAGCAGGCGCACGGAATTGATGGATTCGGCTTGACAGGAATGGCTCTTTCCATGTAATCTTGCTGAAACTGACTGTTCACAAAGGATATCTAAAATGACACGCGCAATCCTGAGGTATGGCCTCATCCTGATGGTACTGGCTGTTCTGGGCGGACCCGTTGCGGCGACGGCCGGACCGGCCACCGAAGCGGTAAGGCGTCCTATTTCAGAGGGAATCGAGCTGCTGAGAGATAAAGCCATTCAGACCCCGGCCCAGAAAAAAGAGCAGGCTGATAGAATGTGGATGCTCCTAAGCCCGGTGTTTGATTTCAGACTGATCTCAGCCCAGGCTCTGGGTAAGAACTGGAAACGGTTTTCCCCTGCCGAAAAAAAAGAGTTTGCCGATGTGTTTGCACAGTTGCTGGGCAATACCTATATCAGCAAGCTCCAGGGAAACTACAACGATGAAGAGGTGCTGTTCGTTGATGAAGATGTGATTTCGAAGAAAAAAGCCGTCGTCAAAACCCTGATTCAAAGGCAGAACCAGGCCCTCACGATTGATTACAAGATGCGGTATAAAAAAAGCGAGTGGAAAGTCTATGATATAAAGGTAGAAGGTATTGGGCTGGTACTTAACTATAGAAGACAATTTAACGCCTTTTTATCAAAGGAGACCGGGACGCCGGAAAGCCTTATCGCAAAACTGAAAGCCAAGCTTGAGGGAAAAGAGATTCCCCAGTGAAACACCTGCTGATAGTGATAGGCGCACTTTTAGTGCTTGCCGGGCCGGTTCTGATACCGGCTTCTTTATTTGCAAAGGAAACCGCGGACTCGGAATTTATCGATGAAGATGAAGCGGATGATGAAGAATTCCTGGAAGATGACGAGTTTTTCGATGAAGATATGGATATAGATGAAGGCGAGGCGGTGGCCATCGCCGATCCTTTCAGGCCCATCAATTATGCCGCGCACGTTTTTAACGATAAGCTCTATTTCTGGGTTCTCAAGCCGGTGGCCAGCGGCTACAGGCTGGTCATCCCCACGGAGATACGGGTCTGCAGCCTGAATTTCTTTAACAACCTTTACGCGCCGGTGCGTATCACCAACTGCCTGCTCCAGGGAAAATTTAAAAACGCCGCGGCCGAGTTCGGCAACTTCTTTATCAACACGACCGTCGGCGGCCTGGGGGTGGGTGATGTGGCCGCGCGCTACCCGGAACTCAACGTGCCGGATGAGGACTTCGGGCAGACCCTGGGCTACTGGGGGGTTGGCAACGGATTCTATATCGTACTGCCCGTCCTGGGACCTTCCACCCTGCGGGACGGCATCGGCCGGTTGGGTAACTGGGTCGTGGATCCCCTGTCCTACCTTGAGCCTTGGCAACTCTCTCTCGGTGTCTGGACCTATAAGAATGTCAATTCCACCTCCTTTAGGATCGGGGACTACGAAACCATCAAGGATGCCGCTATTGAGCCTTATGAGGCTTTTCGGGATGGGTATATACAGTACCGCCGCACCAAGGTCAGCCAATAGGCCGGGCTGGGGGCGCATCTTTTGGCCCAGGGCTGCGTTCTCGCATCCGGGCAATCCTCGGCGTAGAGGGACTACGCCTGCGGTTTCCCGGATACTGCGGCCTTACCCTGAACCAAAAGCTGCACCCCCAGCCCGGCCTATTTCCGAATAAGGCGCATCTTTTGGCCCAGGGCTGCGTTCTCGCATCCGGGCAATCCTCGGCGTAGAGGGACTACGCCTGCGGTTTCCCGGATACTGCGGCCTTACCCTGAACCAAAAGCTGCACCCCCAGCCCGGCCTATTTCCGAATAAGGCGCATCTTTTGGCCCAGGGCTGCGTTCTCGCATCCGGGCAATCCTCGGCGTAGAGGGACTACGCCTGCGGTTTCCCGGATACTGCGGCCTTACCCTGAACCAAAACCTACCCCTTCAGCCCGGCCTATTCCAGTCATTAAATTCAATTCAGTTTTTGGGGTTGATTCTACCCGGCCGGGCTCCGTTGCGGCCCGCGATAGCCAGGCGTAGAATAGCGTGTAAACATCCGGCTTTATGCTTGACAAACGATTCGAATTTAATATGTTGAGGGGTCATGTTTGGCGAAATAAAAAACCTTAAACGGGGAGAGCAACCATGAAAGTTCTGGTAAGTGACATGCTGGGGGAAATCGGTATTGATATGTTTAAACAGGAAGAGGGTCTGGATGTAGATGTGAAAACCGGCCTTTCCCCGGATGAACTTAAAGCGATAATTGGAGAGTACGATGGCCTGGTGATCAGAAGCGCCACAAAGGTCACTGCCGATCTCCTGTCTGCGGCCCAAAATCTTAAGGTCGTGGGCCGTGCCGGGATTGGGCTCGACAATGTGGACATCCCTGCTGCAACCAAATGCGGTGTGGTGGTCATGAACACACCCGGCGGCAATGTCGTCACCACCGCTGAGCATGCTATTGCCATGATGCTGTCACTTACCCGTAATATTCCCGAAGGCACCCGGACACTTAAAGCGGGGCGCTGGGATAAGAAAAAATTGCAGGGCCGCGAGATTTTCAACAAGGTCCTGGGGGTCATTGGTTTTGGTAAGATAGGCACTATTGTGGCCGACCGGGCCCGGGGATTGAAGATGAACGTTATTGTATACGATCCGTTCGTGGCCCCCGACATCATTGAAAAGGCCGGCTTCAAGTTCGCTACCCTGGATGATTTGTATGCCCAGGCGGACTACATTACCATTCATGTTCCCAAACTCAAGGATACCACCGGCCTTTTGAACAAAGATGCCTTTGCAAAAATGAAAGACGGGGCGATGGTTATTAACTGTGCCCGCGGCGGGATCGTAGACGAAGCAGACCTGCTGGCTGCCATGGAGTCCGGCAAGATCGCCGGGGCTGCCCTGGACGTTTTCGAAACCGAACCGCCGGAAGATTCACCCCTGTTTGGGCTGGACCGGCTGATCTGTACACCGCACCTGGGGGCCTCGACCCGCGAGGCACAGACCAACGTGGCTGTGGCCGTGGCCGACCAGATTATTGATTACCTGAAAAATGGGACCATTCGGAATGCGGTCAACGTGCCGTCGGTGACCGGCGAACTGCTTGAAAAACTCGGACCCTTTCTTTCCATCGCCGATAAGATCGGATGCCTCCAGGCCCAGTTGATCTGCGGGCCGCTCAAAGAAGTGGTGATTGAATATGTGGGCGACTTCCAGGAACTGGATCTTGCACCGGTGACCACCGCGGCCCTCAGGGGCCTGCTGCTGCCCGAAGTGAAAGATGACGTGAATTTTGTAAATGCCCGGATTATTGCCAAGGAGAGGGGTATCAAGGTCACTGAGGCCGAGACCGCCGATTCCGACGAGTACATGAACATGATTACGTTGAAAGTGGTGACCACAGAGGCCACCAGCACCGTTTCGGGAACTATTTTCGGGAAGAACGATCCCCGTATTGTGCGCATCAATTCCTTCCGGCTGGAAATGGTCCCCACTGGTCATCTGGGCCTGATTTATAATATCGATCGGCCCGGTTCCATCGGTGAAATTGGAACCACCCTGGGGAACCACAATATCAATATCGGCCGGATGCAGGTGGGGCAGGAAGAAGAAGGGGACAACAATATCATCTTCTTGTGCACGGACACCCCCATCCCGGAAGATGTCTTTGCAGAACTCAGAAGGCTGGCCTCGGTCAAGACCGCCATCCCGCTTGAGTTTTAGGAACGTTTTATGCACGTTACACGCATCGGTTGCGGGTTATAAGACCCTTGCCGGTAGCCACCCGAAGCCAGGCAATGAGAACCACGGTTTTCGGTAAGCTAACCGGTGAATCGATGCAGACACATCATTGTTGAGGAGGGGCAGCCTGATGTCAGACAACAAAGAAGAACAAGAGTTTATTCTTAAAGATGAGCCCGGGGATGCGGCCGGTGGCCCGGAACCGGAGGCGGACAGCCAGATTCCGTTTCCTGAAATGAGTTTTTCCACCTTTGTCATCTCCCTGAATGCGTCTGCCTTAATGCATCTGGGACTTATGGCCGACCCGACCCAGGGGCAGACAGTCAAAAACCTGGAACTGGGCAAACAGACGATCGATATTCTGGTGATGCTGGAGGAGAAGACACAGGGCAATCTCTCGAAAGATGAGGCAGAACTCCTGCGCAACATTCTCTATGATCTGCGCATCAATTTCGTCAAACAGAGCCAGTAGTGCCTGTGCGCATTGAACTGCGGTCACCTGCGAAAATAAACCTTTTCCTGAAGGTGATCGGTAAGCGTACGGATGGTTACCACGATCTGGTTTCACTGATGTGCTGCATTGGCCTGTATGACCGGATTACCCTGAAAACCGGTGCCGCGGCGCTATCGGTAGCCTGCGACTACCCCGGGGTCCCGGAAGACAGCACCAACCTGGCCATGCAGGCGGCCAGGTTGTTTTATACCCGGTATCCGACCGCCGACCGGGTGGCCATCGAGATCAGGAAAAGGATTCCTGTGGGCGCCGGACTGGGCGGCGGCAGCAGTAACGCCGCCGTGGTCCTGGATGGCCTGAACCGCCATTACGGACAGCCGCTTTCCCTGGATGAACTCAGCCGGATGGGGGCTTCGCTCGGAGCAGACATACCTTTTATGCTGTATAAGAAACCGGCGCTGGCTACAGGAATTGGTGAGCGTCTGCGGGCCTATCAGGGACTAAGCCAGGGGCAGGTTGTGGTGATCTATCCCGGATTTAGTGTGTCCACTGCCCGGGCATACAAAAAACTGAATTTGGGATTGACAAAATGTGAAAATCAACTTAAAGCTTTCTTTTTAAAACAAAATGGGTTTTTACCGGCCCAGCATCTGTGCAACGATTTGGAAACAGCTGTAATTCCACAATATCCTGAAATTACAGCAGCCAAAAAGAGGTTGTTGGAAAGCGGGGCTCAGGGTGCGCTGATGTCCGGGAGCGGGTCGAGTGTGTTTGGAATGTTTGCTGATTCCGAAACAGCCCGCGCAGCCGGCAGGACCCTTTCCCGGCAATACGGCGATACGGTTTTTGTGGCGGATCTTCTGGTTTAAAAAACCAGTGGCAACCTCCTGCTTCTATCAGGCAATTTTTCAACGCTGGCCCGAAAGCTGCGGTAGCGGTTGGAAACAGACTGAGGAGGCGCTTTGCAAGTCTCATGCTGGGGCGTCGTCAAGTGGCAAGACACAGGGTTTTGGTCCCTGCATTCGGAGGTTCGAATCCTCCCGCCCCAGCCACCAGCTAAAAGGCTGGCGCAGGGTTAACCCTGAAGTAAGGATAAACAATGGGTGATTTCGGCATATTCTCAGGAAATTCGAATCCGGTTCTGTCCAAAAAAATTTGTGATTACCTGAATGTTCCCATGGGGGGGGCCAAGGTAAAAACTTTCAGTGATGGTGAGATTCAGATTGAAATTAACGAGAATGTGCGTTTAAAAGACATTTTCGTTATCCAGTCCACCTGCCACCCGGTGAATCACAACCTGGTGGAATTGCTGTTGATGATCGACGCCTTCAGCCGGTCATCCGCCAAAAGAATAACCGCCGTGATTCCCTACTACGGGTATGCCCGGCAGGACAAGAAGGTAGCGCCCAGGGTACCCATCAGTGCCAAACTGGTCGCCGACCTGATTACCACGGCCGGTGCGGACCGGGTGATTACCATGGATCTGCACGCGGGTCAGATACAGGGATTTTTTGGTATCCCGGTGGATAACCTGTTTGCCGCCCCGGTGATCCTGGAACACATACGGAAAAATTTCGAGCAGGAGAACCTGGTCATTGTGTCTCCGGATGCCGGAGGCGCGGAACGGGCCCGGGCTTTTGCCAAAAGGCTGGGGGCTGGTCTGGCCATTATCGATAAGCGCCGGTCTGCTCCCAACGTTGCCAAGGCGATGTCGGTGGTCGGTGATGTAAAAGATAAAGTTGCCGTGATTCTGGATGATATGGCGGATACCGCCGGAACCCTGACCCAGGCCGCCAGTGCGCTCATGGAGCACGGCGCCAGTGAGGTCCATGCCAGTTGCAGTCATGCCGTTTTATCCGGTCCGGCTGTGGATCGGATCATAGAGTCACCTTTGAAGTCCCTGCTGGTAACAGACACCATCCCCTTGAGCGACAAGGCGTCTGTGTGTGGGAAAATTAACGTGCTTTCCATCGCGGAAATCGTGGGGGAAGCGATTGTACGCAGTACAACCGGCGATTCGGTTACATCGCTGTTTGTATAGACGGTTTAAAATCCATTGCCCCGGGTTTACCGGAGGTCAATGACTAAGGAGGAATTATTTTGGAGTTACTTGAATTAAAGGCCGCTATCAGAACTGAAACCGGCAAAGGCCAGGCCCGTGTGCTGCGCGGGGAAGGCCGCCTGCCCGCGGTTCTGTACGGACCCAATACCGACCCGGTGATGCTGTCAGTCAGCCTGGGTGAAATGGAAGACGTCCTGAAAGGCGGTACTGCCGGACAGGCCCTGTTGAGCATCACCATTGACGGGGCGTCGGATGGGCCCCGCACCGCGATGATCAAGGAAATGCAGGTTTCACCGTTGAGTCGGGATGCCCTGCATGTCGATTTTTATGAAGTGGATATGAAACGCAAGATCAATGTGATGGTACCGGTGGTCGCTACCGGAAAATCAGTTGGTATCGAGATGGGCGGCATGCTGCAGCTCATCCGCCGTGAGCTTGAGGTTCTCTGTTTGCCGGGCAACATACCGGAATCAATTGAGATCGATATTACTGATATGAACATTGGCGATTCCTACCACGTTGAAGATATTGAACTGGAAGGGGATATTGAGATTCCGCACGAGGTCGATTTTACGATTTTGACCATCCTCAGTGCAACGATGGCTGAAGAGGAAGAGGAAGAGCTTGAAGAGGGCGAAGAGGGTGAGGAAGGTGTTGAAGAAGACGACGCCGAAGACGATGAAGACGCTGCAGAGAAGGACGCCTAACATCGTATTGGTTGAGCTTTGATGGCGGAGTCATGCTAGAAACGCACCCTCAAATCAGGCTCATCGCGGGCCTTGGAAACCCCGGGCCCGCATACCGGGACACCCGGCACAATCTTGGTTTCAGGGTGATCGACCATCTGGCCGCGGTATTCAACATCGGACTGCATGCGGATGGACCTGACCGGGTGATCGGACAGGGATCCATCAAAAACCGGGGGGTAGGCCTGCTCAAGCCGCAGCGCTACATGAATCGCAGCGGGCCGCCGGTAGACACTTTTTTAGAAAAATTTTGCATTTCTTACAGGGAGATATTGGTTATCCACGATGATATCGACCTGGAATATGGAAGATTAAAAATAAAAGAGAAAGGGGGCGATGGCGGACACAAAGGTATTAGGTCATTGATAGATGCCTCTGGAACCGGGGATTTCAAAAGGCTCCGCATGGGCATCGGTCATTCCGGAGAGGCTGTTGATGTGGTGGATCATGTCCTGGGGAAGTTTGATGACCGGGAGATGGAAAACTTGGAGGAATTTGTCAGCCGGGCTTCGGAAGCAGCCGTTACTGTGCTCTGTAGCGGTGTCAAAGCTGGTATGAATCGGTTTAACCGGAAAAGCGTCATGAATTGTTAACATTTTTAACATGGAGGTAAGAATGGAAGTTTTGTTGAGTAATATTCCGTTGGTATGCACATTCGTAGGTATTGTGGGGATTCTTTATGCACTTATCCTGGCAATGGTTGTTAAGAGTGCCCCAGCGGGTAATGAAAAAATGCAGGAAATCGCCGGCGCAATCCAGGAAGGCGCGGTTGCCTACCTGAACCGTCAGATGAAATCCATGGGGATCACCGGGATTATCATTTTTGCAGTTATCTTTGCCACCCTGGGCGCCAAGACTGCCGTTGGCTTTGCCGTAGGCGCCATCGCGTCCTTTTGTGCTGGCTACATCGGTATGCGCGTATCTGTTCTGGCCAACGTCAGGACCGCCGAAGCCGCCAGAGATGGCATGGCTGCCGGCCTGTCAATGGCTTTCAGAGGCGGAACCGTTACCGGTATGATCGTGGCCGGCCTGGCGCTGACCTCCGTAGCTGGTTTCTACATGTTTACGCATGACATCATGGCGCTGGTTGCCCTCGGATTTGGCGGCAGCCTGATCTCCATCTTTGCCCGTCTGGGCGGCGGTATCTTCACCAAGGGTGCGGACGTAGGCGCCGACCTGGTTGGTAAGGTTGAAGCCGGTATCCCCGAAGACGATCCGCGCAACCCGGCCACCATCGCCGACAACGTGGGCGACAACG
>CAZWPX010000074.1:0-21641 GCA_964636125.1 uncultured Desulfobacterales bacterium
TACTTTCACGGCTGCTGATTTTGAAGGCACCTGGCGCTACTATGGCCTGATATCAGGAGACAGCCCGACTCAAACCCCGGGTTGGTACTACGGCTCACATACGATGGACACAAACGGCAACATCACCGCTTCTTCTGTGATTACGGATAGCCTGGGTAACTCGTCCTATACCCCGTCAGGTGGCGCTTTTTCGATCACTACCACCGGAATTGTCACCGTAGGCCCCCTCATGCGTGGATTTATGAATGCCAGCAAAAATTTGTTGGTTCTAGTTGGCACCATGTGCCCGGGTAACTTCGCCCATGTTTGCGGCTACAATCTTTTAATTGCCATGAAAGATGCTTCGGTTTCTTTTAATGCAGCAGACCTGGCCGGGACCTGGCAATACCATGGCCTGATTTCAGGAGACGGCCCTGCCCAGACCCCGGGGTGGTATTATGGCTCCCACACAATCGATACCAGCGGTGCTGCCACATCATCCTCTGTTATCACCGATAGCCTCGGCAATGCTTCCTATACACCATCCGGTATCGGTTTTGCGTTATCATCCACCGGCATTATTACGGCCGGCGGTTTCCTGCATGGCTGCATGAACGCCAGCAAAGATCTGATGGTTATCGTGGGCATCATGTGCCCGGGCGATGCGGCCCACGTGTGTGGCTACAACCTGATGATTTTGAGCAAGGTCTGGACATCGACGTTTACCACCGCGGATCTGGCTGGTACCTGGTTTACCAATGGCCTTATCGCGGGCGATGCCCTCCAATGGACTGGTTGGGCCCATGGAGAATACGTCCTGGATGACAACGGCAGCGGAACGATTGCCGTTGAGACTTCCAGTGGTGCCACCAATTCCGGCAGTGCGGCGTTTACGCTGTCAGCGTCCGGGGGCATCGGAGGCGGTCCCCCTGGTACCCACGGTGTGATGACTGCAGACAGAAGTCTGATTATCCAGACAATGAACGATGGCGGCAATGGATATGGATTCTGGTTAGGGAGTCGCACGATGGCAGACACCTGTATCGGTGACATTAACAACGATCAAAAAATCGGCCTGGAAGAGGTGATCAATGCGCTGCAGGTGGTTTCAGATACGAGATCGAACCAATAATCACCAAATAGACTAAAACAGAGGTAGAGAAATGAGGTTGCCTACACCTATGACCCGTTACTTCAGATTGATCAGATCTTTGGGAGGACTAATAGCCGTTGTTTTGTTTCTAATAGGTTCTCCCAATTACTCCCTAGCCGTAGTGAACACTTTTTACGTTTCTATCTCTGGAAATGATGAAACAGGGGATGGAAGTTCCGGCTTGCCCTGGAGAAGTATCCAGGTCGCAATTGACAGTACTTCTGTCACAGGCGGTGATACCATCATAGTCCAGAATGGTACATTTACCGAAAATGTCGTGGTTACCAAAGAGGTTATTCTCCGATCACAAAGTGGTTATAATTCAACAACCTTGGTGGCAGCAGACCCCAATGCCAATGGAATTGAAGTAGCCGCAAACAATGTGACCATCCAGGGCTTTAAAATCTATGGTGCCTATGGCACCAGCGGGAATCGTAAAGCTGCAGTATTTCTCTCAAACGGAGTGACGGGCTGTACCATCTATTCCAACTATTGTGGCGTTGATGAAACTAATCGTAACTATTACGGTATTTATTTGGAATATGCTGATGGGAATATTATCAAGAATAATCGCTGCTATTGGAACGGATCAGCATCTGGAATTTACTTGAATTACTCCCATGATAACACTGTCCAGTATAACATTAGTAACAATAATGAGTACGCGGGCATATACCTGAAAAATTCCAATTTCAACACGATCAGAAGCAATACAACCAGCACAAATGATTTCGGTATCTATCTTTCAAGTTCAAGCAATAATTTTTTGGTATCCAACACCTGCAGTACGAACACGACCCACGGCATATCACTCCTTCTTTCAGATGGGAATGCATTGACAGGCAACACCTGTGATGCAAACACTGACAGCGGTATGGCCCTGAATTTCTCCGGTAACAGCCTTATCACCCAGAACACCTTCGATTCCAATTCAGTGTCCGGTATCGACCTTGATGATGCTTCAGGAAATATTATTTTTCTTAATACTTTTACAAACAATACCGCTCAAAACATCAACTCCGGTAATAGTGCATTCAATACCTGGCATTCGCTTGCGGCTTTCCATTACGAATACAATGGCGCGACAGTTCAACAAAGCCGCTTGGGGAATTTTTACAGTGGTCATTCAACAACAGATTCGGACAGTGACGGTGTAACCGATGCTGCCTATATACTTCCCGGTGATGAACCATTAGACAATTACCCCCTGGCCAAAACAGTGGATTCATTTTTGTCTGAAGCCTGGTGGCTCCAAGGGGATTTGATGATGATCAAGCGGGACCAGGCTGGCGATCAGGGGGTTGTCAATCTTGCTGCGGAGTCATCAGTTACCTGGATAAGTGAAGAGAAAATGCCGGCTCCGGCCACATTCCCAATGGGAAACGGAACGGGGCAACTAGTTTTTGAGACAGCACCGGAGAATGGCACGACTTTTGATATCTCAATCGGGTACTCCAGCAACGGTTCTGATTTTACCCCGGTCGGGCTCACGGCGACAATTACAGCTGATGGTGCTGCCAGGCTTTTTGGTTTCACTACAAACGACGCAGCTTTTGTTGTTCCTAATAACCACCGAATTGCCCTAAAGGTAACCAATAGCGCGTTAATAGACTATGGCGTGGTGGCTGGCGGCAACTGGAGTTTCCTTTCTCTGGCCCCCCATTCCTGGCCGCAAATTTTTACCGATACCGGTGTCAATGTAGGCGGCCATGGGCGAAATTTGGTAGGCGATCTGAACAATGATGGTTTTAATGATGTCATAGCAGGCGGCATATACCTTAACGACGGCGCGGGAAACCTGATCCTGGATGGAAGCGAGATCAATATCGCCGATGGGAACTCATACCGACTGACAGACCTTGGCGATTTGGATAACGATGGAGATCTCGATTTCATTCGAATGATAGACCATAGGGACATAGAAATCTGGCGCAATGACGGTGATGGAAATTTTACCAAAGATGATCCTAGTCCAATTTGCGACATATCCGCCTACATTATAGTTGCCGATATAAATAACGATGGCTTCAACGATATTGTTGGGAATTACGGGTTATCAGGTTGGAAGGGTGCAATATTATGGAACCAGAAGGACGGAACCCTTGTTCAGGATCTCGGCACTTTTCACTGGTCAGTTTATGCCCATAAAGTTGATACGGCAGATTACGATAATGATGGTGACTTTGACTTTGTCTGGTCAAACAACATGTATCCCAATTTTATTGAGATCAACGACGGATCGGGAATTTTTTCCGGAAGAGATGATAAATATTTTCAACGTGGCGAGAACCACGCCCAGAATGAGGGAACCGCGTTTATAGATTTAGACAGCGACGGTTTGGCAGACGTACTCTATAATGTCGGATCTGGCACGGACTCTTTTGAAGTTCTGCCATATTTGAATAATGGCGCGGAGGGGGGCTTTGCCTACACGGGGCAACTTTTTACCGGCGGCACCTATAAATCGCCCGACATTGATAATGACGGTGATTTTGATGTAGGGCCTACATACCTCAACGATGGAGGCGGTATTTTGACCGATATCGGCGGCGATTCTTGGTCTTACGAGCGGAGTATGGGAGATTTGGATGGGGACGGCTTGGTAGATTTTGTAACGAATACAGTCCACACAAACGCGTCATCTTCAACCAACTTTCCGCCGAGTATCCCCACCGGGTTGGCAGTTTCGATGACTGACACGTCTATTACGGTGTCCTGGTCGCCGGCAACCGATGATGTGACCCCGCAGACGCTTTTAAACTACAACATTAAAATCGGCACGACGCCCGGCGGCAACGAACTCCTGTCCGGGGCAACGCCAGGCTGGCATCCCAATGCGGGCCACAATACGAGCTGGACGATCCATACAGGTACTACATCCCTCTCAACAGTATATGCCTCTGTCCAAAGCCAGGATGGCAGCTATCTTCGTTCAGAATGGGCCGGTGAGGTCGTCGTTTCCCGGCGGCAGAAGATCGTTTTTACATCTGATCGATCAGGTAACAGCGATATCTGGATGATGAACCCCGATGGGTCTGCTCTAGAGCAACTGACCACTGACATGGCGGCTGATTCGGTGCCGGAATTGTCACCGGATGGCATGCGGGTGGCATTCACCTCTGAAAGATCCGGAAACGCAGATGTCTGGGTGTTGAATCTCTTAACCCGGGAATTCACAAATTTAACCCCCGATAACGCTGGATTCGACTATGGGCCTTCCTGGTCCTCGGATGGAACTGAGATAGTATTTTCTTCACGCCGAAGTAATTACGATGCTATATATAAGGCCCCATCAAATGGAGGCTCGGCTACCAAACTCAGCTTTCCCGGAAACACGACGCCCACTGAAGGAGATCTCTACCCGAACTGGAGCCCGGACGGTCTGAAAGTAATCTACGGATCAACCGAGGGGCACCAGAATAATTGGTCTATCTGGGAGCTCACCCTGGCCAATGGTGAACCTGCGGTGGAACTGATTCCCCGGATTGACGGCGGCAATGAGTCGGGACCGGCCTATTCACCCGATGGGTCCCAAATTGTCTGGCGCCATAACACAAGGACTTGGATCGCAGATGCCGATGGCCAGAACCAGAGAGAAATTATGGGCGGCGTGGGCGGCTCACCTGACTGGTCACCGGATGGAACTATGGTGATTAATTCTATCGAAAATGGTGATTATGAACTCTGGTCGGTGGACGTCGCGGATCAGAGCTTGAACCAATTGACCGATGATGAATTCAACAATAAAGACCCCCACTGGGGCTATACAATAGAGCCTGGTAACTTGCCGCCCAAGGTTCCTTTTGGAGAATCACCGGTACACCTGGCCGAGGATGTTTCCATATTTGCCGACGTGTCCTGGTCTGGAGGGGATCTGGATGAAGACGATACGGTAACCTACGATGTTTATTTCGGTACTGCCCCCACACCACCACTGGCCGTTAACGCTCAGACCGCCCTGACATATGACCCGGGTGCATTGATCTACAATACGACTTATTACTGGCAGATTGTTACGCATGATAACAATTCCAGCACCACTGCTGGGCCGGTGTGGCAGTTTACCACGGCCCATTACCCGGTTGCCCAATTTGCCAGTTTGCCGGCGAATTTGATCAACGAAACCGGCATCGATATTACCATCGATGGTGACGATATCACTGCTTATAAGTACGACCTGGATTCGAACGGCTGGTCGGCCGAGATTGATGTAAACACCCCCATTACAGCCACAGGCTTGGCCGTTGGCAGCCATACGGTAAAGGTCATTGCCAAAAACAGCAGTGGTGCCTGGCAGCCGCAAGAATCAGCCAGCACGTTCAACTGGTCGATCGATATCGCAAAACCACTCATTTCCACTTTCACTGTCAGTGATACAACCAGCAGTAGCCAGAGCCTGACCAACGAAACCACAGTGGCTGTGACGCTCTCCGGCAGTGACGCTGATAACAGCATTACACGTTGGTTGATCACCGAGAACGATACAGTGCCCACACCTACCGAGATGAACAGCGGCAGCGCCAGTGAGCCCACAAGCTATACGATCCAGGCTGCGGTGGATGGCAGTAAAACGCTCCATGCCTGGGCGATGGACGGTGCTCTGAATATCAGTACGGCCGCCCAGGCGAGCATAACCCTGGACCGGGTGACCAATGTTGCCATCGACGGTGGTGATGCCTGTACTCCACTGAACGAGGTGATCCTCACCGGCAGCCTGGAAGACGGGGCTGTCTTGGCGGTGGATGCCGGGTCTGCTACAGTTGGCACGGTGACATACCCCACACCCACAACCTGGTCGACAACAGTTTCCAGCATGTCACACGATACGTATACCGTTACCGCTCTGGCCACCGACGAGGCCGGCAACCAGGCGGTAGATACGATCAACCTGCGCTATTCCGTGCCAACGACGGCAACCATAGATACCGGCAGTGAAGATCTCCTGGCGGATGGTTCCGGCATCCGCCCAATAACGGTTACGGTCAAAGACGGCGCCGGTCAGAATGTGTGTGACGGCACGAGTTTCACAGTGACCACCGACCTGGGGTCCATTTCACCGTCAACGCATACAACGGTAAACGGACAGTTTATGTGCAGTCTTGTGGCTGCTATGGATCTTGGAACGGCAACCATTTCGGTTGAATTCGATAGCGCCGTCCTTGGAACCGGTTCGGTGGAAATGATCCCGGGCGCCATCAGCAAACTGGCCATCGTGGCCATGGACAACAGCACGATTCCGGAACCATACAATATTGCCCCGGATACGCCGAGCCCATACCTGCAGGTGCAGAGCCAGGATGCCTTCGGCCATGCTGTCAACGTGGCCGAAGATATCGCCCTGGTACTATCATCCACGGCAGGCGGCAACCTCACCTTCACACCGTTCGGCGGGTCACCCACCCAGGGCGATACCGGCCTGGTCATAGCGGCCGGTACCAATGGCAACCTGTTCAAATTTCAAACCGGGCAGCAAGGCAGCGTTACCCTGTCGGCGATTGAGTTCCCCGGCAAAGGGTGGACAGATGCCTTGCTCCAGGTATCGGTAGGGGCCATAGTTCAACCGGAAGCTGCCCTGGCCGATGCGCCCACCGGTATCGTGACGACTGGCGCAGCCACCATTATGGTGGGTGGAGTCGATATTGTCGCCTATCAATACAAACTCGACAACGGCGAGTGGAGCATTGAAACCGAAGTAGGAACGGCCATAGCCATTTCCGGGCTGGCTGATGGCAGCCATACGCTTTATGTACTTGGCAAACATGCGACCGGTGCCTGGCAGTCCGGGAGCAGCCCGACCACGGCCACCTGGACGGTGGATACCACGGTGAGTGTTCCGGCTAATCCCAGTGGGTTGTTTGTCGAAACGACCCAATTCGACCGGATTCGGATCGGATGGGACCCGGCGTCAAACCCCACAGAAGTTGTTTACACGGTATATCGCAGCCAGACCGAAGCCGGCGTGTTCTACCCTGTCAATACCAGGCAGCTTGGTATTCTGGATATGAGTGCCGGGAAAATATACTTCAATGACAAGCAGATAAAACAGGGCATCACCTATTACTACAAAGTCAGGGCGTTCCAGGCCGGGATCCCCAGTGATGGCTTTTCCAATCAGGTGAGTGCCAGCACCGCTGCCGGGGACAACTACGATCTGCGGGTGATTGAAAAAGCGCACATAGCCAATATCGGCAGCACGGTTGAGTACTATCTGCAACTCCTGCCCAAAGATAAGTTCCAGGGCACCTTGAATGTCACCTGTGCCGATCTGCCTGACGGTGTAACCTATGACTTTCTGCTCAACGGTCAGAGCCGGGGGTCGAGTCTTACCGGTGTTGTACCCATTGCAGCGGTCACTCTGGCGGTAAGCGCAGGAAGTTCCACGCCAGTCGGGACCCATCCATTTACCGTGTCGGTTCAAAATGTCTGGGAGGGCGGCAGTTCCACACTCAAGACGGAACAATTGCAATTAAAAGTGGAGCCCCTCAATGCCGCCGGCATCCAGGTGGCCCTAGAAAAATCGGAGATGTCCAAAGGCGAACCCGTGAAGATATATGGTTCCATCCTGCCGCCAATTCCCGGGCGTACGGTATTGCTGACGGTCACGCACAGCGACAGTTCATCCGAGACCCGTAACATTACAACCCTGGCGGGTGGAAAATTTGAAGATGCGGACTGGATCTCAACTCTGGAGATCGGCACCCACGATATCCAGGCATTTTGGACTGATGATCTGTCAGTAGAACACTCCAGTGAAATCGAGACTGTCAACATCGACAAGGGGCAGGTCACGATTACTTGTCTGCGCAAAACCGGCGTCATCCCGGAAACAGGCGTCGACTTTACCATTCTGGGTGATACAGACCCGCAGATCGAGTGGGCACCGATCATCATTCGGGCCATAGGACCCAATGGCGCCTTGCCGGACCAGGCCGTTTATGCCAATGCGGCCGGCCATTATGAGTTGACCTACGACTTTTTTAACGCCGAGGGGATCTGGAAATTCAAGGCCTACTGGACCGGGAATGAAGACTACATCGGATGTGAAAGCGATTACCTGGTTCTACCGGTGGGAGTCGACTACGGACGCGCCATTATCCTGGGAGGCGGCACAGCAGACCTGGCCAACACCTACTGGGATGTGACCAAAAAACTGACGGTGAGTACGTACCGCGATTTCATGGCCAAAGGCTTCAGTGAAGAGATGATTTACCTGATGATCAACTCACAGTCTATAGATATTGATTACAACGATATACCCGACCCGGTAGTCGACGATGATATCCCCACCGTGGCTGATTTCGCAAACATTGTGTCCTCCCACTACAACGCCCATTTAGACGAGCAAACCCCCCTGTTTATTTATATGCAGGGGCATGGGACCAGTGATGGCCGCTTTAAAGTCCTGGGAGGTGAGGATTTTATTACTGCCGATCAGATCAAGGATGCTCTGGACCGCCTGCAAGGCGTGGGCGCCTACACCGGGCAGGGCGGGGTGGATTGCAAGGTCATCCTGATTCTGGAGGCCTGCTATTCCGGAAATTTCATCCCCGTGCTCCAAGGGCCCAACCGGGTCATTATCACCAGTGCCGGCGGAGAGCCTTACAACACGGACGGTTCCGGAAGAATTGCGTTTTCGCGTTACCTGTTCAGCAAACTGCTGCAGGGGAACCATTTTGAAAAAGCTTTCAACTGGGCTCAACAGCAGATGGTCAATATGGGGTATCCCTCTCCCAACATGGAGGACAGTTCCGGCGGTCTCCTGGCGGCCAATACCTATCTCAATGGTCAGTTGACCTGGGGACTGAAGCCCGAGATCATTCATGTCGCCGCCCCGCTGGTTTTAACCAGCGTCAGTTCTGCCGACATCTCCGCCGAAATTGTCAGGGGCGACAATGATGTGGACAGGGTCTGGGCTCAAATCATTGCCCCCAGTGCCAACATAGGCGGCGGTGATACAACCATCGATTACCCGGTTGTGGAACTGACCGAGGGTGCCATCACCGGAACATACACACGAACCCTTACCGGCCTGGTAGAAAACGGCATCTACAAGGTAGTTGTTCTGGCAGAAGACACCCAGCATGAAATCGCCGATCCGAGCATCGTCTACATAAGCGTTTCCGGGGTAGGACAACCCGGAGATGTAAATGGGGATGATAGCATTACCCTGGAGGACGCTCTCCTGGCGCTGAAGGTTATAGGGGGCCTGGATACCAGTGGCGAAACAATCA
Organism: uncultured Desulfobacterales bacterium; assembly: GCA_964636125.1. Taxonomy (GTDB): domain Bacteria; phylum Desulfobacterota; class Desulfobacteria; order Desulfobacterales; family CAJINA01; genus CAJINA01. Next base: position 9,364 of record CAZWPX010000074.1, read on the forward strand.
GTATCGGGGCGGATGTGAATGGGGATGGTGAAATCGGGTTGGCTGAAATAGGCTACATTCTCCAGAAGATTGCGACAATGCGATAAGCATCTTGATTAAATGGTGTAACTTTTTTGAAAGTCAATTGGATTACCAGAAGAAATTTCCTCAAATGGAGTGCCCGCATTGCATCACTGGTTGCCATCGGGTATCCCCGGCTACCATTATTACGGTGAGCGGTGGACAGGATAAGGATGAGGATAGTGATGGAATTTCAGATTTCTGGGAGCTCTCATATTTCAGTGACTTGACTGTGGTCGGCTCGACAACAGATTATGACACGGATGGGTATTCTGATCTCCAGGAAAGCATCAACGGTACAGATCCAGATTTTCAAGATTTCCCGGGTGGTATCGGCTGGGTGAGGCCAGAACTGGAATCTGCTTACATAGTGGGCTGCATTACCAACTATTTAGGAGAGAACATTACTGATGCTGATATATATGCAAATGTAATAGCTGGTGGACTCTACCACTATGACAAAGGCTGTTTCGCAATTCTTACACCCAGAATGCAGTATGATATAACTGTCACCATAACAGCTGATGGGTTTCCAATTGTAAGGAAAATTTGTAACGTTGGTAATGGGGATATCGATTTAGGGACGATTGTTCTGAGTAACACGGGGAATATAAACGGCGATCAAGAGATTGATTTAATAGATGCTATTCTGTCACTCAAGATACTAAGTGGATTTAGCTCTGAAAATGAAACGATCCCGGTTGCGTCAGACGTTGACGGGGACGCTCGTATAAATATCAATGATGTCGTTTATATCCTTCAGAAAGCAGCGGGCTTGAGAGAATAGTACTTGGATTAAACGAACGCCTATCTGCCGGGGAGCATTCAGTACTTAAAGGGTTGGTTATGCTCAGGCGGGACATGAAGGTCGGGACTGGAATTAGAAAGGTCGCGGCATATATCCGCACAAAGGGTTGAAATGACCACGTTATCCAAAACCGCAAGTAAGGCTTTCATATTTCACCAGTTAAAAAGATTGAACCCCCGGTTCTTAAATTCTGATTCTATCAAGTTCAGGGCTTTGTTTTGTATAGTGGCTCTGGTTTTGATAAATCCTGCGACCCTGGCAGCTAAAAACAACTTTGTTTTTGAACGGTTGTGGCCAAGGGTAAACCCGGATTGGTACTTTTATCGCCCTCTGGGAATTGCGACCGACGATAAAGACTTTGTTTATATCGCTGACGCACTTGGAAATCGCGTGGTAAAACTGAATTCAGCCGGGCATCTCATAACACACTGGGGTAAAGCCGGAAATGAGGACGGTCAATTCTCATACCCAAAGAGCATTGCCATTGATGATACGGGCCTTATCTATGTGGCCGATTCAAGCAATAACCGGGTTCAAAGATTTGATAAAAACGGCAAATTTATTGATAAATTCGGTGCATATGGCAGTGGCCCGGGCCAATTTTCCTTTCCCGGGGGGATGGCATTTGACAGCCTTGGAAATATGTATGTTGCGGATAGCGGAAATCACCGGATTCAAAAATTCGATTCAAGTATGCAATTTGTCACCGCGTGGGGCAGTGAGGGCAGCGGCGACGGCCAATTTTTAAACCCTGACTTTATCGCTATCGACAGCAAAGATAATGTGTATGTGGGCGAAAGAGATTCATATCCCAATTATTCTGTTCAAAAATTTACTGCCGACGGGGACTTTATTACCAAGTGGGGGCCAGCAGCAGGTGTATATGAAGCCTATAAAGATTTTAACTGGTATACCTCCATCGCCGTAGATCCGGATGACAACATCATCGTGGCCTGGAGACCATCCATTGACAAATTTACACCGGATGGGCAGTTGATCTCAACCTGGCCATCCACCAGTGGGCATAGCAACAATTACCCCGGGGGCGGAGGCGAATTTGTTTACAGCAAAGGTTCGTATTACATCGGGGGTTATGAAGGAATTACCAAATTCACCGATCAAGGACAATTACTTGAATGGTGGAGTGCGGCCGCGCTGAATTATGATGATGCAAAATTCCACCTTCCAATGGGATTGGCAACTGACAGCGGCGGGAACACGTATGTCGCTGATTTTATACATGTGGCTAAACTCTCTCCCAGCGGGGAATTTCTTGCCAAAAAGATGGCCCATCCCTACAGCTCCCCAGGTGTATATCCCCAGGACGTGGCGGTGAGTCCAACGGGAGAGCTCTATGTATCCATAAGGGAATTTTATGGTAAACATCACGTCCAGGTTCGAACTGCGGATGGTGAGCTTATCAAGATCTGGGGGACCGGTGGTACCGGTGAGGGCGAGATCGATTTGCCCTCCGGAATTGCTTTGGATAGCGACGACAACGTTTACCTGGTGAACAAGTACAGTCATCGGATCCAGAAATTCGACAAAGATGGCAATTTCATCCGGCAATGGGGTAGCCAGGGACACGGCGGTGGACAATTCATGCACCCCACGGGCATTGCCACAGATAGCCACAATGACGTCTACGTGGCGGATTCTTACAACAACCGAATCCAGAAGTTTACACCGGATGGGTCCTTTATTCATGCTTGGGGCAATTACGGTACTGGTGATGGCGAATTGAATTGCCCCGTGGCGATAGAGATTGGCCCGCACGGCAACATCTACGTGGTTGAAAAAGATAACCATCGCTTCCAGAAATTTTCTCCCAACGGTGTTTTTATCAGCAAAGGGGGAACCTACGGCACTGGCCCAGGTCAGATGCGTGATCCCATGGGTATTGCGGTGGATGACGCCACCAGCCGGGTGTTCGTTTCGGACCATGGCAACCACCGGATTCAGGTATTTAAAGAGGTGGGTGTTTCCCCGAACAAAGCAATTATCGTAGCCGGGGGCGGCCCGTACCCCGGTAATACGCTCTGGAGTGCCACCCAGATGTGCGCCAACCATGCTTACCGTACGCTGGCCTACCAGGGTTTCACCAAGGAGAGTATTCATTACCTCACATCCGATACCGACCTCGATTTAGACTATAATGGGGTCCTGGATGACGTCGACGGCGATGCAACCAGGATCAATCTGCAGCAGGCCATTACCAACTGGGCCTCAGATGCTGATAACGTGGTCATATATCTGGTCGATCATGGCGGGAACGAAACTTTTCGGTTAAATCCAACAGAAACACTCGGGGCCTCAGACCTGGATGCCTGGCTTGACGAGACCCAATTTTCGATTCCGGGAAAACTAACCCTGATTATGGATGCCTGCAGCTCAGGCAGCCTCGTGCCTAAGCTAAGCCCCCCTGCCGGAAAGGAGCGTTTAATCATTGCCAGTGCTTCTCAAGGTGAAAGTGCCTACTTCCTGTCACAGGGGGCTGTTTCTTTTTCAAATTATTTCTGGACCAACATTTTTAACGGTGCCAGTGTCAAGGAAGCATTTGATTTAAGCACGATCTCAATCGGCATCACTACCAGTGATCAACATCCAGTGCTTGATGACAATGGTAATGGCGCCGTCAATGAGGCGGGTGATGGCGCTCTGGCCGGCAACACTTTTATTGGTGATGGTATTGCAACTCCGGTGGAAGCACCCGTGGTGGGCGGGATCTCACCAGCGCAGTCCATTACGGGTATTAATTCAGCTACGCTGTATGCTGAGGACGTTTCTGATGCTGACGGCATCGCCAGGGTATGGGCGACTGTTCGGCCGCCCGATTATATGCAGGATAGAGCTTACAATGCCATTGAGGAACTACCTGCCTTTGATCTGCTCCCCATGGGTAACAACCGCTGGGAGGCTGTTTGGGATCATTTTGATATTCCCGGAACCTTTCACATCTCAATATATGCCCGCGACCGCGCAGGCAGCACATCGGTGCCTCAGATTACAACCGTGAATGTGAACAACCCCCTCAACCGCAAAGCGATCATTGTGGCCGCCAGTTGGCAGTCGGACAAGCTTTGGCCGGCTATCCAGAAAAGTGCCCTGATGGCTTACGATGCGCTTCGTTTCCAGGGATATACCGAAGACGACCTATACGTGATGTGTGATCAGGGGATACCCGGGGTGGTAATAGATGGTCCCGCCACACGGGAAAATTTTTTCGATGTGCTGGGCAACTGGGCGGCAGACGATACTCAGGACATTGCTTTGTATATGGTTGTTAACGGGAACAAAAAACGTTTTCGCATTAACCAGACTGAGAGCATAACAGCCGAGGAAATTGACATCCTGCTTGATACTCTTCAAAGCAGTATGCCTGGAAAAGCTGTCGTCATCTATGATGCTTGTCGGTCAGGCAGTTTTCTGGAGTCCTTATTACCCCCGGAGGGAAAAGAGCGCATATTGATCGCAAGTACATCCTCGGATAAACCAGCTTTTTTTCTTTCAAACGGGGAAGTATCTTTTTCCAGTTTTTTTTGGCCCCAGATAATGAATGGGGCTGATCTGCACAGGGCTTTCGTGAATGCTGAGAGGGCCATGTGGAATCTTAGTCATGGGGCGCAGGCCGCCAGTCTTGACGACAATAGCAATGGAATTGGAAATGAAATTACAGATGGCAGAATAGCACGGAATCATGCGCTCGGCGTTGGGATCATGCTTGCCGGGGATGCGCCTTTGATTGGATCGGTAACTTCAGAGCAGTTCCTCACTGGCCAGACAACGGCCGCGTTTTGGGCCCGGGATGTAACGACCACAGGCACCCTGGATCGGGTCTGGACGGTAATCACCCCGCCCCAAAGTGTTCAGTTTTTTCCGGACCTGCCGGTCACGGATCTGCCCCAGGTGACTTTAGAGTACAATGGATCCAGTAACCGCTGGGAAGGTCTCTATAGCGCATTTTCGGTAAAAGGCACTTATGCTGTTAACTTTTACGCCATGGATACTCAGGGTAACCTGTCGGAGCCAACTACAACAACTGTGATGCAGACCGTGGGAACGGATGCGTATGAGGAGGACGACACCTTTTCGTTGGCCTACCCGATTACCATAAATGCGATTGAGGCCCAGCAGCATCATTTTCATGACAGCGGCGACCAGGACTGGATACAATTCTTTGGGATCGCCGGCGAGAGCTACGAGATTAAGACCCAGAATCTTGGAACTGCTTGCGACACGGTGATTACGCTCTACGAGGAGGATGGAACAACCGAGATTGTTTCTGTAGATGACTCACTGGATTATGGTGAGGATGAAATCCTTTCCTGGCAGTGCCCTGCTGACGGGGTCTACTATGTGAAAATTGAACAGTATGATTCTGTAAACTATGGAGATAATACTGAATACGATCTCAGGGTTTATCAACCGGTAGGTGGTGCCGCCGGAACGCTTGTTGGACGTATTACCGATCAGGCGGGTAACGGTATCGGGGGCGCCCTTATCAAGATAGACGGTGTGAACATGGTTGCAATCAGTCTGCCCGATGGATCTTTCCTGATGATTCTGCCCGCGGGCACCTATGCCATTACCGCTCAGATCCCGGGATATCCAGTAGCCACTCATAGCGACATAACTATCACCAGCGAAAACTACATAAGCCTGGATTATGAGTTTGACGTAATCTATCCAGGCGATATCAACGCTGATGGCAATGTTGACATGGTCGATATAGTCACGACCATGAAAGTGCTTTCCGGTCTCGATAGTACCGGATTGATTCGGATTGATTATACTTCATCCGGTGTTGATATTAATGGCAACAGTGCGATTGGACTTGAGGAAGTTGTGTATATTCTCCAGAAGGTTTCTGGCTTGAGGTGAGTGCCGATTAACAGCCTTTTAAAACAAGCGGTTAGGGGCCTGATGGTAATAACTCGTCGTGGATGTTGTGTACTGAAGGGTTTAATATGCGTGTCTCCTTTAGAGCATATTGTCTCAGAATTTATGTTGAAATTGGAGCAATAAACCAAGCCCCGATGATAATACCAATGGTCAGCAGGAGAAACCCGAACTGGTATTTGGGTGGTAGCGGGTGTCTTATTCGGAAGCTATAGATTAAACCAAAGAAGCATCCCGATAAAAAGCCAAACAAGTGCGCCATGATATCGGTGTGTGGTCCCGATCCCAGAATTGCCAGCAGGGCCAATCCCCCGCCCAGGGGCATCAAGGCCCGCAAACCCTGGCCGGGTGTTCGGAATTTTCTAATGAACTGAACGGCGGCCAAGAATCCGATGGCCCCGAAGACAGCGGTAGAGGCGCCTACGGAGAGATGACCGCTCCCATGCAGCAGGGCATTTAACAGGTTTCCGCAGATGCCTGCCAGAAGGATCAACAGCCACCCGGCACCCCAGCCGACCAGGCTGCAGACGGCGGAACCGAAAATGGCGATACCGACCATGTTGCCCACCAGGTGAGGGTGATTGGCGTGAATCAATAGGGCTGTCACACTTCTGAATATTTCACCCTGCATGATTGCGTCTGCGGAAGCACCTAATGATTGGATAAACAGTTTGCTGTTCCCGACCCGATAAATGGCCACATGGACGACCAGGATAACCAGCGCACCCCAAAAGCCATATCCGCGCATCTTACCAGCGTAAGGCTTGAGCCCCTCGGCACTCTCTTCCACCGGGTGCTCTTCGAGGTACTCTTCAATCAGGTCCAGTGCGGCGTCATAATCTTCATCATTCACCCATAATCCCCAACCCAGCCAACTCTTGGAAATGTCGTACTGGATGCTTACGGCTGCCAGCAGAAGTCCGTAGGTTTGAGCCTGCCTTTCAGTGAGATTTTTGAAAATGGCAATCATTTTGAATAGCTGTTTAGCGGTTTAGGAGATAGGCAATTTAGGGGAGCAGTATAGGTGTTCAGGCTGTAGGCCACTAGCAACACCATTAATATCTTTGAAAACCTAAATACCTGAACTTCCAACATCGACAACGTCGAATGTGGAGGTCGCTTCGCTCATGCAATGATAAAATTATCTATAATTAATTAAATATAATATCTATTATAGGTAGATATGTTAATTTATAATAAAATAACTATATATACAATACAATTAACTGTGAAATCCGCGCATTATTTCAAGCCGTACAGGCGCAAACCCATGTATAGTCTATGCTCTTGACCCTAATTCGCAGTTCGACGTTGGACGTTCGATGTTCGGCGTTCGTCTTTTGACCTTCCCCCTCCCTCAATCCCTCCCACCAGGGGAGGGAAGTTTTCTCTGTAGTCTCCGTGTCTGTGGTGGATAGCGGTTTTGGCCTTTGCATTTTATTCAAAGTTCGATGTTGGACGTTCGATGTTCAATGTTCATCTCTTGTCCTTCACCTAAATGCCTATAGCCTAAACACCTAAATAGCTATTACCGTTTCCTTTTTTGGTAACGGATTTCAACCGCACCCCAAAATAAACGCAGGCTGTGATAAAGGCCGGCAGATACAGCCACCACGCAAAAGGGTTGGGAATGCCGGTGCGCTGGATATCACCGGGTAACTGGATGATATTTTTCCAGTCCCAGCAAAAGGCCACGATCAGCACAATTGCCAGGCTGAACTCGATAACCAGATCATACCAGCGCCATTTGATGCTGCAATCGCTTTCATCCAGATATATCAAAAGGGAGCCGGCGACAACCATGGCAATGGCGATGAGAACCGGCGTGATCACGGGGCCTACCCAGGGCAGAGGCACATAGAACAGCAAGTCCCAGGTCATGAGGCTGGTCGGCCACCCGATCATCACGTATAACCAGACGTAGTAGAAGATATCCCAGGTCCCGAATGCGATCATAAAATAGCAGAATTTCTGCAGCCTATTTTTGCCGGACAGAATTCCTACAGTGGCCAGCATGATCATGGTCGCGATTTCACGGAAAAACTCGATGCGGATAAGCGGATTGATCACCCGCTGTCCCGCTTCCCATTTCACCACTAGGGGAAAGTCAAAGCTGCCGTCAAAAAAGATTTCGCGCAGGTAAACCACTATGGCGCTTTCCACCCAGGCAAAAGCAATAGCAAAGAGAATGACAACAAGCCAGGTGCGGACGGCGGCGGACCGGTTTTGATATTTACTTTCTGTCATTTTTTTATAGTAGCGGCTTAGACTGTTGGTAATTTAGTCCAGCAGTTTAGTTGTTTAGGCGGTAGGCAATTAGCAAAACCCCTGAACGCTCAACATCGAACGTTGAACACTCTAAAAAGCCTGAACATCCAACATCGAACATCCAACGTTGAGCATCGAATGAGGTGGTCGCTGCGCTCAGTTATTAGGAGATTAGGTGGTTAGGCCGTAGACTATTAGCAACATCTAAAACCCTGAAACCCCGAACGTCCAACATCGAACATTGAACATCGAACATCGAATATGGTTGTCGCTGCGCTTCGCTATCTGAGTTGTCAGGTAACTCGCTCCGCTCCCAACCTGACCTTATTTTTCGTTTTTCATTCAAAGTTCGATGTTAGACGTTCGATGTTCGACGTTCTGTTTTTATCCCTGCCCTCTGTAGTCTGCCCTCCGTCCTCTGGTATCTGCCCTTGCCCTTCATTCAAAGTTCGACGTTGGACGTTCGATGTTCGACGTTCTGTTTTTATCCCTGCCCTCGGCCGCAGGCAATAACCGTGTAATCTGCGCATTTTTTCAAGCCGTACAGGCGCAAATCCGTGTCAAGTTACTGCTTTTTACCACACCTCGATCCAAAAATGAATATATTTGGATATCCAGTTGCAATATCAAGAGGTAATCGGGATTGTTGGATTGGTTTATTTACCGGGGGATTTTATCCAGCGAGAGGCCACTTGGGGCGCAAGAATATATTGACTTAGCATTGCTAACATAATAAACAGAATAATCTATTAAAATAATAAGTTATCCAATAATTGCCCTGAAAACTCAGAGCTATTTTTTTGTGGTGTTTACAACTGGTTAGCGTTAAAGGGCCCAATTTTGATAGGTAAAAAATGTGACCTTTTTGGGCATTTATGCGGCCTGTAATTTACGATTTTTAGGTTACTGAATTGCCTGTACGAGCGGTACGGTTACAGGATTCTTCCGAAGCGGAGTGAACCTGCTGATGAATTGTGTACCTCTGGAAAATTGAGTCTTCTATGAGCCCCATCTCTCTTTACGAGCGGCGGGGCTTTTTTTTGCAAGAAATTCGGAAATATGGGGTCTGTATGTTTAGGCTGAAGGCAATTAGACTGAAGGCTGTTAGAAAGGACGGAAAATTAAAAGACGAACTTTGAACATCGAACGTCCAACGTCGAACTTTGAATGAAGGGCGAGGGCAGAAGGGCGAAGGGGCAAAAAACAGTTTTCCGTTATTGGTTATTGGGGGAAAAAGGTGGAGCATGAGCGACTCATCATTCGATGTTCGAAGTTCAACGTTCGATGTTGGATGTTCAGGTGTCTGGTTTTAGGTATTCGACGTTCAGGTGTCTGGTTTTAGGTATTCGGCATTCAAAGGTTTTTGGGTTTGCTAACAGCCTTCAGTCTAAACACCTAAATCCCTTAAATGGAGCCAGCGACAGTGAAGCGACGACATATGATTCGAGCCATATACGATCGGGATCTTGTCTTGATAGGTAAACGGCCGGTCAATGAGCGTCCGGATTTATCTCGGAGGCTGCTTGCCGGACTAATGGTGCTCCTTTTGCTCTGGCTGCCCGGATGCAATGCGGAACAGAAAAAGACCTACGTAAAAGAGGGCCGGGAATACGGAGTAGTCGACGGCGCCTTTCGGCATCGCTGGTGGAATTATTACGAACGGGCGACATCATTCGCCGAGGGTGAATTTTTCGATGAAGCCCTGGTGGACCTTGATGAAGCGATTCGCCAGCGTGAACAGGATCAGCGCATGGCCCGTACTTACGGGATGCACTTTGTGGACTATTTTCCCCACAGGGAGCGGGGCATTGTCTATTACAAAAAAGGACTACTTGAGGAGGCCCGCGCGGAATTGGAAAAATCCCTGTCCATGACGACTTCCGCCAAAGCCCAGTATTACCTCGACTTGACCCGTAAGAAGTGGATTGAGCAGCACAACCTGGACAGTCGCGAACCTGTCATTGACATTGGCTCTCCTAAAAAAGCCGTCTTTGTAAATGGCCTTACCCTGACCGTCAGCGGTACAGCCCGGGACGATACTTTTGTGAAAGAGATCGCGGTTAACGGGGTCGCTGTCAGGATCGACCTGGCTGCACCTGAAGTTCCCTTTCAAGTTGATATTCCTGTCCGGCACAACACCGATGCACTGATTGTTACCGCCACCGATCTCATGGGGAATGTGACCGTGGCCCGGCAGACGCTTACCATTGACCGGACGGGGCCGATGATTGGGATCGACTCGGTGGATGTCCAGACAGGCCCAGAGGGCAAAACGGTCCGGTTTAAGGTAAATCTGACGGATGACACCGGCATTGCGTCTCTCCTGGTTAACGGCAAGCCCCTCTCTTACACGCCGGGAAAACAGGTACTGCTTGACCAGGTCATTACCCTCGATTCGGATAAAGATCAGATCCTGATTGAGGCCACGGACCGGGCGGGCAATATCACTACGGCGGGAATAGGCACTGCCGGCCGGCTGCGTGCGGCACGGTCCGTGCTGCTGGCGGCGGATGACGCTTTTTATAGCTATCCCGGGGCGCTGCTGCTGGCTGCCGTATCCGGAAACGAACCTTATATCGAACTTAAAAAGTGGCAGGATGGTCAGCAGGTCTACGTTGAGAAACTGTACCTGGAAATAAAAATCGAGTCGGAGAGCCCCATTTCCAAAGTACGGGTCAACAATCGGCTCATCCTTAACAAATCCGGTCAAACCATATTTTTCGGGCACCTGGTGGCTCTGAAAGAAGGCGAAAACATCCTGAAGATTGAGGTGTCTGACAAAAGTGACCGGACGTCTGTGAAAAAACTCACCCTGCATCGCCTGAAACGTTCGGCCGATGCCGTGGACGCGCGTTTGAAAGTGGCGGTATTGCCTTTCAAGCACAAAGGCGGGGAGAATAGCGCGACGGATACTGTTGAAGACAACCTGCACGGCTTTATCACAGAACACAAACGGTTTGACCTGGTGGAGCGTGAGCACCTGGACAGCATCCTGGCCGAGCAGAAACTCAGCGCGACTGACCTGGTGGACCAGCAGACAGCCCTGAGCCTGGGGAAACTGGTCGCCGCGAACAATATCCTGTCCGGATCAGTGGTGACACACAAAAACTCCCTTGAAATTTTTGCCCGCCTGATTGACACGGAGACATCCCTGGTGCTGGCGGCCACGGATGTATACGGCGAGGATACCGGCGTCCTGGGATTTAAAGCCCTCTGCGAGGGATTGAGCCTGAAGCTGGCTGAAGCGGTTCCGTTGGTTGAAGGACACGTGGTTAAGGCCAAAGGGCAGAAGGTGATGGTGGATCTGGGTGCCAAACAGGGGATTCAAGCCGGTATGCAGCTGGTGCTTTTTAAACTCCCTGCAGATCCCGATTTCGATGATACGGAAATCCTGGGTCATGCCCGGGTCGTCAAGGTCAAGGAAGAGACCTCGGTGGCTGAGATTGTCAAAGGTAAAACAGAGGGCGGGATTGAGGTGATGACGCAGGTGGTGACTAGATAGGTGTTTAGGCTGTAGCAAAAGCATGAAAACCCGAACTTCCAACATCGAACATCGAACGTTGAACATCGAATAAGGTAGTCGCTGCGCTCCATGATTGGAGATAGAAATGGCTGAAGGCTGTTCGCAACGCCCTGAAAACCCGAGCGTTGAATATCGAACGCTCAACGTAGAAATTCGAATTAAAAGAAGAAGATGACAAAGAATCGATACAACCTGGAAGAGCGGTTGCTTGAGTATTCGGTTTCCATCATAAAGACCGTTGATCTGTTACCGGATACGAGGACTGGCAGGCATGTCGCGGGGCAACTTTTGAGATCGGGGACTTCACCTTATCCAAATCACGGTGAAGCCCAGGCGGCTGAGTCGCCAAAGGACTTCATCCACAAGCTACGTATTTCATTAAAGGAGTTAAGGGAGACTCAGAGATGGCTGAAGTTAATTCTGCGGGTGCCATTGATCGATAAGTCAAGTAGTGTAGATGAGCTTTTCAATGAGACAGACGAATTAATAAGGATTTTTGTCAGTAGCATTAAAACAGCTCAGAATAACTGTAAATAGCTGTTCGAAGTTCAGTTTTTTGATGTATTGAACAGTGGAGCAGCGCGACGCCTCATTCAGAGTTCGACGTTGGACGTTCGATGTTCGAAGTTCGGGTTTTAAGGGTGTTTCGAATAGCGGAGCAACGCGACGCATCATTCAAAGTTCGACGTTGGACGTTCGATGTTCGAAGTTCGGGTTTTA
>CAZWPX010000074.1:21741-23372 GCA_964636125.1 uncultured Desulfobacterales bacterium
GACGCATCATTCAAAGTTCGACGTTGGACGTTCGATGTTCGAAGTTCGGGTTTTATGGCTGTTTCGAATAGCGGAGCAACGCGACGCATCATTCAAAGTTCGACGTTGGACGTTCGATGTTCGAAGTTCGGGTTTTATGGCTGTTTCGAATAGCGGAGCAGCGCGACGCATCATTCAAAGTTCGATGTTGGGCGTTCGATGTTCGAAGTTCAGATTCTAAGGTTTTCAACATCCCGCGTAAAAAGCTAATTTATGAACAAAAAAAAGGTAAACGAGACCCAACTGAGGACACGCTGCATTGACGGCGACCGCGATGCTTCCGGTGATTTTGTCCGTCACTACTCCTACCTTGTTTATCGGACGGTTCAGTATACCCTGCAAAACAGACATGTGGCTTTCATTCCGGACGATGTCCGCGATCTCCACAACACTGTTTTTCTGAAACTGTTTGAGAATAATTGCAAAAAACTGGCCCAGTTCAAAGGGCGCAATGGCTGCAGTCTTGCTACCTGGGTGCGCCTGGTGGCCCTGCGGATTGTCTTAAACGAATTGCGCAGACGGGGAATGGACAGTATTACCGGTCGGCGCCAACTGGTGGGGATCGACTACATCAAAGAGCTGGAGGATGATCAGATCAGCGCGCTGGCCATATTGGAGAAGGCTGACCGAATTAAATTGCTTAAAAGCGGAGTCCAGGGGCTGCCGCCCAGGTACCGCCTGTTTTACCGGCTTCATTTCGAGCAGGAGCTGAGTGTCAAAGAGGTCGCCCGAACGATGCAAATCTCAGTGGATAACGTATATACCGTCAAACACCGGACGATAAAAAAGCTGAAGGTATTTGTGGCTGAAAATCAAAAAATGAACATCGAACATCGAACGTCCAACGTCGAACTTTGAATGAAGGGCAAGGGCGGAACGACAAATTAGTTATTTGTTATTCGATAATGGTTAGATGTAGATGGCAGAGCGCAGCGAGTTACCTGACAACTCAAATAGTGGAGCACAGCGACAACCACATTCGACGTTCGATGTTCAACGTTCGATGTTGGACGTTCAGGTATTTGGGTTTTTGGTGTTCAATATTCGAAGTTGGACGTTCAGGGTTTTTGCACTGTTCGGAGTTTAGATTTTTAGGGGTGTTGCTAATCGCCTACATTCTAAACTCCTAAATCGCTGCCTTTTTGATACTTTTTGCCAGAAACCAAAAACCAGCGTGTCAATAGTATCAGAGACGCAGGCAAAAGGCCTGCGGCAATTTTACCTAAATCGAGCGATTTTCAAGTTTGCCGCATATACAAGGAAAAGATCAGTCCGCTATAGTCGCCTATGCGAATTGATTTTTGACGCCGTAGATGCGGTGAAATTGGAAATCCCAAAGGGTGGCCTGTTTTTGAAATTCAAACAGCATTAATTCCTTGAAAATATGTTTAAATGTATATTTCAAAAATATGTAACGCTCAACTTAGGTTGTATTTTAAAGGGATTAAAAGTGGCTGTCAGAGCTGAAAGCAGATGCTCTATGCGAACCTTCTCAGCTTGACAATTTGGGAGCAGATGTTACTCTCCTTGCCAGTCTCTGTCAAGAACAGAGACCTTTCAAACTGTAAGGTAAAAATCAGCATGCAACCAAC
>CAZWPX010000075.1:0-23251 GCA_964636125.1 uncultured Desulfobacterales bacterium
GCGGGGTGAAGCCGGGATGCATAATGGGATAAAACATTTTTTCCGGGGCCCTAAGTGCCTGAGGTGTTCAGGCAATATCGATTGAGAATGAACCTCAACTCATTTATAATTCTGGGAGCGAAATTAATCGGAATTAATACAATTTGTAGGCAAAACATTTTTATAATATTGAAAAGACACTTGATAATTTCAAGTTTACGGCAGTTTTAAAAATGTATGTTTCTGCTTGACACCGACCGGAGGCCTTGATAAATGAATGAACATTCATTCATAAAGAGGGGTTGGACGGGAGGCCACTATTAATACCAAACAAAAGACAAACGGCAAGTATCACCGCATACTTGAAGCTGCCATCAAAGTGTTTGCCAACCAGGGTTTTCACCAGGCGACCATCAGCCAGATCGCCAGGGAAGCCGGTGTGGCGGACGGGACCATCTATCTTTACTTCAAAAACAAGGAAGATATCATGGTCAACTTTTTTGGGTACAAGACCAAGGAGGTGTTCGGCCGGTTCCGGGAAGAGGTGGATAAAGCGGACAATGCCCGGGACAAACTGCGCCTGCTCATAAAAAGGCACCTTGAGGAATTTCAGCGGGACCGCAATATGGCGGTTCTCTACCAGACTGAGACCCGCCGTTTCAGCCGCATGTGTGAAGACCAGATTCGGGAAATGTCCAAAATGTACCTGGACCTTGTTTCCGAGATTGTCGAAAACGGACAGGCTGAGGGACTCATGCGCAAAGACCTGTATCTGGGTTTGGTCAAACGGTTTATTATCGGGGCCATTGATGAGGTTATCAATACCTGGCTCCATTCCGGCGGCAGCTACGACCTCGTTTCCATGGCCGACCCGCTGGTCGACCTGTTTATAAGGGGTGTGGGGAACCCCGAAGTCATTAATGGGTAGCCGTCTTGCCAACACGGCGGCAACCGTCACAAACGTAGACACATCCGGGGTTATTGAAGTCCCCTGGATGTGGCCACGCACAACAAGGCGTAACGCGTCAGACGGGTACCGTTTGAAACTGCGTGAACGCAGAGGGGAAAGGGATTATGGCACAGCAAATCGCAGATCGGAGAGACGTTGATTTTGTTCTTCACGAACAGCTTGAAGTCGCTCAATTCAGTGAACACGCAGATTACGGTGAGTTCAATAAAAAAGTAATTGATATGATTGTCAAGGAGGCCCGCAACCTGGCCGTCAAGGAGATCCTGCCGACTTCTAAAGAGGGGGACGAGCAGGGCTGCCGGCTTGAAAATGGCGAGGTAATAACACCCGAAGCTTTTAAAAAGGTGTTTGACCTTTTTGTGGAGGGTGAATGGCTGGCGATGTCCGAGGACCCGGAGTGGGGCGGCCAGGGCATGCCGAAAAGTGTGGCCATGGCAGCCAGCGACTACTTTGTGGGCGCCAATTTTGCTTTTATGATGTACCCGGGGTTGACCCACGGGGCTGGTAAACTCGTGGAAGCCTTTGGTACCGATGAACAGAAAAAGATTTATTTGAAGAAGATGTTCACCGGTGAATGGTGCGGTACCATGCTGCTCACCGAACCCGAAGCAGGGTCGGATGTGGGGGCCCTGACCACCACCGCACGCAAGAATGACGACGGGACCTACTCGATTACCGGGAATAAGATTTTTATCTCCGGCGGCGAGCACGATCTGGCTGAAAATATAATCCATCCGGTCTTGGCCCGTATCGAAGGGGCCCCTGAGGGCACCAAGGGGATTTCGCTGTTTCTGGTCCCCAAGATTCGGGTCCATGCAGACGGCAGCCTGGGAGAGCCCAATGATGTGGTCTGCACCGGTATTGAAGAGAAGATGGGGATTCATGGCAACTCGACCTGCAGCCTGGCCCTGGGCGGGAAGGGAGAGTGCCGGGGTACCCTGCTGGGTGAAGAGAACAAAGGTATGCGGGCCATGTTCCTGATGATGAATGAAGCCCGTTTGCTGGTGGGCCTGCAGGGTTTCAGCTGTGCCTCCAGTTCTTACCTCAACGCGGTCAATTATGCCCGCGAGAGAGTCCAGGGCAAGAATATCCTCGCGTTCATGGACCCGGATGCCCCGGCCGTGCCGATCATCCAACACCCTGATGTCCGGCGCCAGCTTCTGACCATGAAATCTTACGTTGAAGGCATGCGCAGCCTGCTCTACTACGTGGCCTACTGCGAAGATATGCTGCACACCTCGGATGACACCGATGAGAAAGCCAAGTTCCAGGGCCTGATTGAAGTCCTCACCCCGATTGCCAAGGGGTATGTGACCGACAAGGCGTTCGAAGTTTGCAGCCACGGCATGCAGGTTTACGGCGGGTACGGTTACATTAAGGAATATCCCCAGGAACAGCTGCTGCGGGACTGCCGCATCACCCTGATCTATGAAGGCACCAACGGCATACAGGCCATGGACCTGCTGGGACGCAAACTGGGTATGAACAAGGGCAAGGCCGTGATGGACCTGATGGGTGAAATCCAGAAGACCCTCGCGGCGGCCAGGGAGATTGAAAGCCTGCAAACAGCGGCGGACAATGTGGAAAAAATACTCAACAAGCTGGGCGAGGTGGCCATGCACATGGGCGGCACCGCCATGAGCCCGGATGTCCTCAAGGCCTTCGCGCATGCCCATCCTTTTATGGATGCAACCGGAGACGTGGTGATGGCCTGGATGCTGCTGTGGCGGGCGGTTGTGGCCAGCACAAAACTTGAAGAGGCCAAGAAAAAGGACAAACCTTTTTATGAAGGCCAGCTGAAATCATGTGAGTTTTTTACCGAGACCGTTCTCCCGGTAACTTTTGGCAAAATGAAAGCCATCCTGGGAACCAGCGGGGCGGCCATTGATATTTCTGAAGATGCCTTTGGCGGCAAGTAAATCTAAAGGAAACATGTAGCGCTTATTTGCGTTTCTTATCAGGCAAGGCTTGAGCAATTTTGAAACTGCAGTAATAGCGGGCTATTTCGAAAGAGCATGACTGGCTACGCCATTCTTCCAAATTTTAATGTCGGGATGGCTCAGCTTTTTCTTTTTGGCCACCAGCGGGAACAGGAAATTGTGAGGAAAGGAACTGAAGTGTCGCTTGGGTTTTATTAAGCTGAAACCCGTCAATTGTCAAGATAGCCGCTGGGTGAAAAAACCTTTAATTGTAAGTATAATTGTGATATCTGATTTGGTTCTAAGTTCCATGTGGGTCCTTAGACTCCTGCCACCTCGGGTGACTTTGCCGTTTGAGAGCGGGCCTTGAAACCGAGGCCGCTGCCAGGGGCAACCCCGCATAATTGAAGCCTTGCCGGACAAAGCGAAGATAGCTGTGTCCACAGGGAGCCCAATGAAACCCGTGTATTTTTGCGTCTTTTGGATGCGTTTTTGCTTGACACAGAAGAAGGCAGCCTATAAATGAATGAGTGCTCATTCATTTATAGGCTGCCCTTGTTTAAACCGGTGCCCATCCGTAAATGATCACGGACCGTTTACGATAACGGATGAACCATTTGACGTCCGGGCACCCATGACAGAGGAGAGGAACCGTTACCCATGGAAACAGCGTTAATCGGCCCTGCCCAGGCATTCTTTCTATTTATTCCAACCTTTTTGTTTTCCTTGATGATACCAATTGCCGGCATTGTGGCTTTTACGTATATCATGGCCACCCGGCTGGCACCGCTTTTAAAGGCTGCGCCTGACAAACGTCTGAACCGCTTTCCGGAGCGCATTTTCAAAGTGCTGAAGATCTGGCTGGCCCAGTGGCGACAACCCCGTTACAGAACTGCCGGCATATTGCATATTCTGATTTTTTTCGGGTTCCTGGCCCTGAGTATCAGGTCCATTTCACTGGTTATTATTGGCCTTTACAGTGGGTTTGTGTTTCCGGGATTTGACGGGGTAATCGGCCATATATACAACGTTCTCAAAGATGTCATGGCAACCGTTGTATTTGTGACCGTCATCATCGCGGCCTACCGGCGTGGGATACAGCGGCCGAAAAGGTACGCCGTACCTGAGAAATACGGACATGACCACACCGGTGAAGCCATTTTCGTCCTGGCCATTATTGGCACCCTGATGGTGTCGGAAAGCCTGTTTGAAGCCACATTTGTGGCCGCCCAGGTGCAAAAAGGAGTGCCGGCTGAATTTTTGACTCCGCTGACCCTGCCCTGGATGTTCAAGGTTTTCCTCTGGAACACCCCGGTTGAAAAACTGCAGGGCCTGCACCTGCTCTCTTTTTATGTCCATGACATTACCTTCTTCTTCTTTCTCTGCTTTTTACCGCTGGGTAAACACTTTCATGTCATCACGTCCCTATTCAATGTGTTTTGCATGCGTCTGGACAAAGGCACCGTCAAACCGGTCCGACATGGTGTCTCTGATGAACAGCTTGACGATCTGGAATCCTTCGGTGTCAAGAAACTGGAAGATTTTACCTGGAAACATCTGCTCGATTTCTACTCCTGCGCGGATTGCGGGCGTTGCAGCGACCAGTGCCCGGCCAATGCCGTAGGCCGGCCGCTGTCCCCGCGCTTTATTTCCATCAAGGGGCGGGACCTGATCTTTAAAAACTACCCCTGGTACCCGGTGGGCAGCCAGTTTGAGAAGAGCGATCCGCTCATCGGCAGCATTTATGAAGAGGACGAGATCTGGTCCTGCACCACCTGTGGGGCCTGCGAGCAGGAATGCCCCCTGGGCATCGAATACATTGACAAGATGGTCGATCTGCGGCGCGGCATGGTTGATGAGGGCATGGTGCCCCAATCTCTGCAAAAACCGCTGCGGGCACTCGAAAAACGCGGCAATCCGTGGGGCAAGATGGAAAAGAAGCGGGCGGCCTGGGCGCTTAAAGACAAAGAATTCAAGGCGGAATGTGCCGTTCAGGTGCTTGAGAAAGGCGCCCTTGCAGACACCCTCTATTTCGTCGACAGTATCTCATCATACGATGACCGGATGCAGAATATAGCCCAGGCAACTGCCAAGGTTCTCACAGCAGCCGGTATTGATTTCGGTATTCTCGGCAAAGCTGAGAAAGACAGTGGCCATGAGGCGCGTCGGTTTGGTGAAGAGATGCTGTTTCAGGATCTGCGGGACCAGAACATCGAGGCTATTGCCGCTTCGGGCGTTAAAAAGATTGTAACAGCCGACCCGCATGCCCTCAACGCGCTTAAAAATGATTATACCGATATCCCGCCGGTGGAGCACATCAGCCAGGTGGTAACCCGGGAGGTCAAGGCTGGCCGGCTGCACCTTAAACGCATTGAAGAGAACGGTAAAACCTTTACCTACCATGACCCCTGTTACCTGGGCCGGCACAATCAACTCTATGAAGATCCCCGCCAGGTCCTGGATGCCATTCCCGGTCTGCAGCGGGTTGAAATGCTCAAGAGTCACGACCGGTCTTTCTGCTGCGGCGGCGGCGGGTTGATGCTGTTTTACGAGCCGGAAGAAGAGACCAGAATGGGGGTTTTGAGGGTTGAGATGGCGGCCGCGGCCGGGGCCAACGTGATTGTCACCGCCTGCCCCTTCTGCCTGGTCAACATTGAGGATGCGATAAAAGTGGCCGGTTTGGAGGGCAAGATGGAAGCCATCGACCTGGCCGAACTGGTGGAACAACATATTCAATAACGAAACGCTTCGGTACCCGGCAGGGCATGGGTCGGACCAGTACCGGGGCGGCCAAACTTACAGATTCCTGGGAGGATTGCAATGGAGATTTTGGTATGCGTCAAAAGAGTTCCGGATGCCTCTGAAAATGAGATTGAACTCAACAGCGCCGGAAATGATATTGATCGGGACGATCTGGTCTATTCGGTCAATGAGTGGGACAACTATGCTGTGGAAGAAGCCATCCAACTTGTGGATAAGGACGGCGGCAGTGTAACGGTTGTCACGGTTGGGGATGAAGAAGCCGAAGAGGTGCTGCGGCGCGAAATGGCCATGGGCGCCAACAACGGTATTCTGCTGGACGATGAGGCATTTGAAGACTCAGACGGAAAGGGGATTGCCACGGCCCTGGCCGCTGCGGTCAAAAAAGGCAATTACGATTTGATACTCACCGGGGCCCAGGCCGATGACGGCGCGGGCCAGGTGGGCGGTATGCTGGCGGCCCTGCTGGATATGCCTTATGCCTCTCTGGTGAACAAGATTGAAACCGGATCCGGCAAATTGACTGTTGGCCGTGAAATCGAAGGCGGCAACCAGGAAATGAGTGAAATCGATATGCCCTGTGTGCTGTCCATCCAGACCGGTATCAACGAACCTCGCTATGTCGGCATCCGTGGTATCCGCAAGGTGGCGTCCATAGATATTCCCACCATGAGCATGGCTGATCTGGGTGTTGCGGCCGATAGTGTCGGCGCGGCCGGTGCCCGGGTCAAGCGGCTGGATTACTTTGTTCCGGATCTTGGTGAGGGTGCCGAAATGCTGGAAGGCAGCACCGAAGAGATCATTGAGAAGTTGATTGAACTCTTAAAGGCCAAAGGAGGGCTCAAATAATGGCACAGATTTTTGCTTATATTACCCATAAAGATGGTGTGGCTGATGATTCGGCGTTGGAACTGGCCGCAGCCGCCAAGAAAATAGATGACGCAGCGGCTGTCACCGCGATCATAACCGGATCCGGGGCTGACCTGGACACAGTCTGCAATGATATGGCCGCCTCATTTGCCGAAGTCTGGAAAGTGGACAATGAAGCCCTGGCCTACCCGAATGCGGAAGCCATCCGTAAGCTGATGGTCGCAATTGTGCCGGGAGATGCTGTGGTACTACTGCCCCATGATACATTTGGAATGGACCTGGGACCGGGTCTGTCCATAAAACTGGGCTCGATTTTTGTTGCGGACGCAGTTGATTTTGAAGGTGTTGACGGAGCGACCTTAAAAGTGGTTCGCCAGGAATTTGGCGGCGTGGTCAGTACCCATGTGGACTGCGATTTCGCTGATGGTGCGGTGATCAATGTCCGCCCGGGAGCTGTCGCCGCCGATGAAAGCAAGGCCGCCGGCGGTCAGGTGGTAGATAAATCGGGCGATGCCGGGGATCTCGCCGCCGGCCGCAAGTTTCTGGAAGTGGTTGCAGCCGAAGCGGGTGATGTGGACATCACCAAGGAAGATGTTCTGGTTTCCATCGGACGCGGTATCGAAGATGAAGACAATATTGAGGCTGCCCAGGAGCTGGCCGATGCCATGGGTGCAGTCGTTTCCTGCTCACGGCCGATTGTGGATGCCAAATGGCTGGAGAAGTCACGCCAGGTCGGGACCTCAGGGCAGACAGTCAAACCCAAGGTCTACATCGCTGCCGGCATCAGCGGTTCTTTTCAGCACATGGGCGGTTTGAAAGGCAACCCATTCATTATCGCCATCAACAAGAATCCCAAGGCGCCTATCTTTCAACTGGCCGACGTTGGTATAGAAGCGGACATCCTTGACTTCCTGCCTGAACTTACCGAAGCCATCGAAGACCTTTAACAGGTTTTGAGGCCTGTTGGTTGGGCCTGGTTGATCAGTAATAAGGCCGGTATTGCCCTGCAGGGTGGTACCGGCCTTTTTTTGTATCCCTCTTGATTTTGCTCTTAATCTTAATCTTGATCCCGGGTTAAAAATAAGATCAAGATCAAGATAATGATTAAGATCAAGTGGACAGGTCGTCAAAATATCATCGGCACTGGACATTCCCCGGGATGTCGATGTATACAATTGAGACTATTCCAATTTTTTACAGGCTTGAGCGCGCTGGCCGGCATTCAACGGAGCTTCCGACATGCAAAAAGGTGTCATCTACAAATCAGTCCGCGTCATCATCGTGATTGCCCTGGCCCTGCTGGTGGCGGTTTCCCTGGTTGCCCTGCGTCCCAAGGCCAAACGCCAGCTGCCACCTAAAACCGGAAGGCTTGTGGAAGTGATTTCCGTCCAGCCCCGGACGGTAACTATGCCGATCAAGGCTTTCGGGACCATCGCGCCCAGGGAAAAGCTGCTACTGGTGGCTGAAGTCGGCGGTGAAATCGTGCAGATTGATACGGGCTTTGCCGAAGGCAATTGCGTGAACCAGGATGCCGTTCTGGCCGCCATCGACCCGGTTCCCTATACCCTGGAAGTGGAGCGCAGCCAGGGGCAGGTTGAGAGCGTTGCGGCCCGCATTGCAAAGCTTGAGCAGGAGGTGAAGAACCTCAATGCAAACCTGGCCATTGCCCGGGAAGACATGCAGCTGGCCCAGGATGAATTTCGCCGCCTGGAAGACCTTTTTGCCAGCAGTGTCTCTTCCAAGTCTAACCGGGATCGGGCCAAACAGGGTTACCTGGCCAGGCGGGTAAATTTCCAGGCCATTGAAAACCAGTTGGCCCTCACCGATGCGCTCAAAGCAGGCCTGCTGTCTGAAAAAAAGATTGCCCGGGCAGCCCTTGGCCAGGTCCGCTATAACCTGGAGAGGTCGAAAATCACAGCGCCGTTTGCAGGCTGGGTATTGGAAAAGAAAATAGAGATTGGCCAACACGTGAATACCGGGCAATACTTGGGGAGCATTTATCGGACAGGCGCCCTTGATATTGAGGTGGCGGTACCTTTGAATGAGCTTAGATGGCTCCAGGATGACACCGGGACGCTGTCCGGCTATCGGGTAGCCATCCAGACCACCGGCGGCGCTGGCAATCAGCAGTGGTCAGGGCGGTTGGCTCGAATCATGGCCGGTCTGGATGATAAAACCCGCATGCAGCGATTTGTTATCGAGATCGAAAACGGGGCGGAAACTGACGGCAGCTGCCCAGGGCGTACCAAGTTGGACCGGTTGCGACCGGGTATGTTTGTTGAAGTTGAAATCCAGGGAAAGCAAATCGAGAATATTTATATGCTGCCGCGCTATGTTGTCCAGACGGGAGATGCGGTTTTTTTGGCAGCTGGCGATGAGCTTGAGGTCAGGCCCGTCCACGTATTGCGCCGCCAGGATGAGACCGTTTACATTGACCAGGGCCTTACGGAGCAAGACCTGATAATAAAAACACCGTTGGCAGGTGTTACCGGCGGGGAGAAGATAAGAATAAAGAACTGATGGCCCCCCGGATAGTTGGACTATGGGAAAATCTGTTTTCCCCTTGGTAATGTTTATCCAATAAGGGTTCAAGGGGCCAAGGGTTCGAGGGGTCAAGTGAAATGCTGAAAACCTTCCAAGACTTAAAGGTCTGGCAAAAATCATACAAGCTCTGTTTAAATACCTATAAGACAACTACAAAATTCCCAAAAGAAGAAAGATACGGCCTGACTTCACAAATAAGAAGATCTGCAGTTTCCATTCCTTCAAATATAGCAGAAGGGTATGGAAGAAAGACAACCGCTGATCACATTAGGATGCTTTACATTTCTTACGGGTCGGTTTGTGAACTGGAAACCCAGATATTATTAGCCGGTGATTTAGGCTTCATTGAAGAAATTGAATTAGGCGTATTAAGCACTGACATAACAGAAGTGGAAAGAATGCTTAAAGCGCTTATTAAGTCACTTGAGAAAAAACACTTGGATCCTTGAACCCTCGTCTCCAATTAGAACGGAGAAGAACGGATCCATATACCTGAACCAATACGTCAAACTCGAATCAAATTAAAAGCATGAAATTCATAGCCAGATGGTCGGTAAATAATCGGGTTTCCGTAAACCTGATCATGGTGTTTATCATCATGGCCGGACTGTTTACTGTGCTGAGTATGCGCAGGGAGATGTTTCCCCAGTTTGCGCTCGATATGATCAATGTATCCGTACCCTATCCGGGCGCCAGCCCCCAGGAAGTTGAAGAGGGGATCTGTATTAAGATCGAGGAGCAGATTAAAGGGGTGGAAGGCATCTCTAAAATCAGATCCGGTTCCTATGAAGGCTTGGGGTCTGTCACGGTAGAGCTGGATACAAACGCCGACCTGCAAACGGTCCTGGATGACATGAAAACCCAGGTCGACTTGATTGATACGTTTCCGGAGGAGGCCGAAGACCCGGTTATCGTAGAGATTATCAACAAGGATCCCACCATTACGGTGGGGGTCTACGGGGACGTTCCCGAAAAGGTCCTGCGCACAACAGCTGAAAAAATCCGGGACGATTTGATTAATACCGGGCCGATTTCTCTGGTGGAACTGGTCGGTGTACGGGAGTACGAAATTTCCATTGAGGTGTCGGAAGAGAACCTGCGCCACTATAGCCTCTCCTTTGACCAGGTTGTCGCTGCCGTCCGCACAGGCAGTATCGATCTGCCCGGGGGTGCCCTCAAGACCAGGCGGGGTGAAATCCTGGTCAAGTCCATGGGGCAGCGCTACACGGGCAGTGAGTTTGAGAAACTGCCCCTGGTCACGCTGGCCGATGGTGCGGTGCTGTACCTTGGCGATGTGGCCAGGGTTACAGATGGTTTTGAGGATACCGACATCAGGACCAGGTTCAACGGGAAGTCGGCCGTGATGGTACGGGTTAATCGTACCAAGCATGAAGATGTTATAAAAATTTCCGATGCTGTCCGGGCCTATGTGGCTGAAAACAAGGATCGGCTCCCCGGGGGCGTCAGTATTTCCCCCTGGTTCGATATCTCTATTATGGTGCGGGACCGGATCAATCTGCTGCTGCGCAACGGCGCCCAGGGTATTTTCCTGGTGTTTATCGTGCTGTCCCTGTTTCTGAACCTGCGGCTGGCGTTCTGGGTCGCCGTGGGTATCCCCATTTCGTTCATGGGGGCCTTCCTGGTGCTTGATTACAATGGGTCAACCGTGAATATGATTTCGCTTTTCGCGTTTATCATGACACTGGGGATCCTGGTGGATGATGCCATTATCGTGGGAGAAAATATCTTCTCTCACTTCGAACGGGGCAAGGACCACATCAGTGCCGTCGTGGATGGCCTGGGCGAGGTGGGCGGCCCGGTTGTCATGGCGATTGCCACCACCGTGGTTGGCTTTACGCCCCTGCTTTTTATTGCCGGTATCATGGGCAAGTTTATAGCCGTGATGCCGACGGCCGTCATAGCCATCTTGTTGTTCTCCCTGTTTGAGGCCCTGATCATCCTGCCCGCGCACCTGGATCTTGCCCTGGCCAGAACACAGCGTCAGGGAGATCGCCTCCGGGGCTGGCATGCCGCCGTCCGGGCACGCATCGAATCCACCATGGACCTGATCATCAACGAGTTCTATGCCCCGGCCCTCGAATATGTGGTGAAGAACAGGTACTTCTCTTTTTCCATCGGAGTGGGGGTCCTGATCATCAGCCTGGGCATCATCCGGGGCGGGTATGTTCCTTTTGTTTTCATGCCCAAGGGAGAGAGCGACTGGATAATCGCCGAGGTTTACTACCCCCTGGGGACCCCCATTGAACTGACCGCCACGGCCATCACGCACGTGGAAGAGAGTGCTTTTGAACTCAACCCACTTTATCTGGATCGAAAAATAAAGGGAGACCGCCTGGTCACCAATGTCTATTCCATGGTCGGCAAAATTCCCCGGCGGGACTGGAAACCCACGGTGTGGGGCGGTCACTGTGGTGAGATATGGATCGAACTGGCGCCATCAGCCGACCGGCCGGATGTATCTGTGAATGAAGTCATTCGCAAATGGCGCAAACTGGTCGGTGAAGTCCCCGGTGTGGAGCAGCTCTCTTTCTTTACCATTGAGGGGGGGCCGGCCGGGAATCCCATTGAAATTCAACTGGTGGGCAATGACTTCAACCAGTTGCGCCAGGCGGCGGATGAACTGCAAACTGAGTTGTCCTCCTATCCGGGCACCTTTGATGTGACCGACAATTTCAAGCCCGGAAAAGAAGAGAAACAATTTGAAATTTTGCCGGGGGCCAGGTCTGTAGGGATTACCATGCTTGATCTTGCCCGGCAGCTGCGCCAGGCGTTTTACGGGGAAGAAGCGGCCCGGATCCAGCGGGGCCGTGATGATTTGAAAGTCATGGTCCGCTATGCTGAAGCGGAGCGGCGCAGCCTGTCAGGCATCGAGAATATGCGCGTTCGCACGGCCGACGGCCGGCAGATTCCCATCGAAGAGGTTGCCACCATCAAGACCGGCAGGGCCTATTCAACGGTCCGGCGGGTCGATCGCAAACGGGTGATTACAGTCAGTTCCGACCTCGATGAAAACGTGGCCAATGCGAGCCGGATCGTTACCAGTTTGACAGACGGCTTCCTGCCCGAACTGGTGGCCCGCTATCCCGGATTGACATATGATCTGGAGGGGCAGGAAAAGCGCACCCGGGAATCGTTGGACAGCCTGAAAAAAGGGTTTGCACTGGCCATGATGGGCGTGTTCTTGTTGCTGGCCAGTCAGTTTCGTTCCTATATCCAGCCGGTCATTATCATGATGGCCATTCCATTCGGACTGATCGGGGCCATCGGGGGGCATCTTGTCATGGGCCTGCCCTTTACCATGATCAGTATTTTCGGAATTGTGGCCCTGTCCGGGATCGTGGTGAACGATTCCCTCATCCTGATAGATTTTATCAACCGGGCCGGTCGTAGCGGCGTAGAAATTCATAAAGCGGTGATAGCCTCGGGTATCGCCCGTTTCAGGCCCGTCCTGCTCACCTCCCTGACCACCATTGCCGGCCTCTTCCCACTGCTGCTGGAACGCAGCTTCCAGGCTCAGTTCCTCATCCCCATGGCCGTCAGCATCAGTTTCGGTCTGCTGGTGGCCACTATGCTGACCCTCCTGTACGTCCCGGCGCTTTACCTGATCATTGGCGACATTGTCAAGGTCACGGTTGGCCGTCTCCAGCCGGTTGACACCCGTGAAACTGGCGATTGATCAGGTTTATTTTTAATCTTATGACTCCCTGTATTGCAGGCGTCATTCCGGCGAATGCCGGAATCCAGAGATTTTCCCTGAACTATTTTCTATCGAGCTTATGGAAAAACAGCCAGCGGTATACATATTAGCAAGCAGGAGAAACGGCACGATTTATACCGGCGTGACCTCCAACCTCGTAAAGAGGGTATGGGAGCATAGAAACGACGTGATAGAGGGGTTTACCAAAAGATACAGTGTCCATCGTCTGGTGTGGTATGAACTACATGAAACTATGGAATCCGCTATTACCAGAGAGAAGCAATTGAAGAACTGGAAACGAAGGTGGAAGCTGGAATTGATTGAGAGTGCAAATCCAAATTGGAACGATTTGTATCAATCGATTGTCTGATCGAATCCCGGATTCTGCGGCGTTGCCAAAATCCGAAAAAACAGGGTGCAACCTTGCAGTCATTCCGGGCTTGACCCGGAATCCAGAATGCTTTTCTGCTAAAGGGGCACTTGGATACCGGATCAAGTCCGGCATGACAAAAAATTGAACGATTACGGTAGTTGTGGCTCGGGCGCTTTCAGCGGAAAGATGCTGTCTGAAATGCAATTGGTTTCCGCATCAATAATTGGGTCCTCAGGGTTAATCTATAAAAAGTGGACGATGCCTCTTACACCTCCTCCCGCAGCAACACCCGTGCATCCGCAATACTCAATCCCTCATCATACACCAGTACCGGGTTCAAATCCAACTCCTGGATCTCAGGATATGCCTCAACAATTTCGGACACGGTGAGCAGGAGATCAACGATGGCATCGCGATCCTGGGGCGGGCTGCCTCGAAAGCCATCCAACAGGCTCGCAGAGCGGATCTCGGCGACCATCTGACGCGCTGACCGGCGTGAAATCGGCAAAACCCGGAACACCACATCTTTGAGGATCTCCACCATGATGCCGCCGATCCCGAACATGATGACCGGGCCGAACTGGTCGTCCATTTTAGTGCCGATGATGATTTCCAGACCCTCTTTCAGCATGGGGGTCACCAGGACACCGTGAATGTCGGCCGACGCGTTATATTTTTCTGCGTTGGCTATAATCGTCTCGAATGCCGCCTCGATTTTGTCGTCACCTTCAACGTTAAGCATGACCCCGCCGGCGTCGCTTTTGTGCAGAATGTCGGGGGACACAATTTTCATGGCTACCGGACCCTTGATCGTCCGGGCCGCATTGACGGCTTCTTCTGCAGTTTTTGCCAGCATCTGGGTCGATACCAGGGCGCCGTGCGTGGTCAGAATCTGTTTGGCTTCATGCTCCAAAAGGGCGTTGCGCTCTTCTTTGCGGGCGGTACTGAAAATGGCCTGTACATCGGAATGCGCCTTTTTGCCCGTATTTACTGCAAAACTGAACTTCGCATGGTAGGCTCCCAGATATTGCCCGTATTCCGAAAGAACCCCGATACACTTTGTGGCCACATCCAGCGAATCGTACACCGGGATTTTATAGTAGCGCAAAAGGTCCAGGCTGTGTGGTTTGGCCGAACTGAAAAGGCTGTGCACCACAATGGGTTTCTGGCGTTTGCGGACCATCTTGCCCATTTGATGGGCGGCATCTTCTTCCATCAGGGAAAGGCTTTCGGCAAAGCGGATGCCGTAGCCACCGAAAAGGCCCACAATCAACAGTCCGCCGACGTTGGGATCTTTTAATATTGCCCGGGCACAGTCAGCAAACACGGATGGGTCCGAGTCAGTACCGCCGGCCACATCCACAGGGTTTGGAACCGAAGCTGCGGCCGGCAGCAGTTTCCTTAATTTTTCTTGCGTTTTTTGGCCGAACTCGGGAATTTCAACCCCAAGGTCGGTTAACAGGTCAGCCGCGATGGTGGCATGGCCACCGCCATCCGCGAGGATGGCTATTTTGTTGTTTTTTATAGGCGGCAGGTTGGAAAGGGCCTCAGCTGCAGGAAAAAGCTGGTCAGATTTTTCAACCGTGATGATACCCGCGCGCTTGAACGCTCCGGTGGCGACTTCAGAAATACCGGCCAAGGCACCGGTGTGAGAGCCGGCGGAGCGTTTGCCTGTGGCTGAACGGCCGCTTTTTAATAGTACTATGGGTTTTTCGACGGTTGTTTTATAGGCCTGCTCCAGAAATTTACGTCCTTCGCGCATACCTTCAACGTACATCAGGATAACATTCGTACCAGGGTCCTGGCGGAAGAATTCCAGGTATTCATGGAATCTTATGTCGGCTTCGTTGCCCACACCGACATAGTAGGAGAACCCTTTTTTACTTTTCAGCCGGGCCTCGGTAATCAGGGTCAGGGCCATATTACCGCTTTGGGATAGAAGGGCGATATCCCCTTTGGGGACTTCGCGCATGCCCACCAGATTCAGGCCGGCCTTGAGGTTCATCATGCCGGAGGTGTTGGGGCCGATAAGCCGGATGCCGTGCTTGCGGGCGACAGCCACGACTTCATTTTCCAACGTACGCCCCTCCGGGCCGGTTTCGCCGAAGCCGCCGGCCAGGATGACAGCGCCCTGCACCCCTTTTTTGCCACAGTCTGCGAGCACGGCCGGCAGTGTTCGGGCCGGGGTCGCGATCAGGGCCAAATCGACAAAATCTTCAATCGCAGAGACGCTTTTGTGGCATTTGAAGCCCATTATTGTCTCTTCACGGGGATTGACCGGGTAGATAGCCCCTTCATATTTTTCTTCCAAAAGGGTCCGGATGGTCTGGTAGCCCCGCTTGGTTTCGTTTCTTGAGGCCCCTACTACGGCAACGGATTTGGCATTCAATACTTTTTCTAACATGGTAATACCTCTCAGTGTTTTACACTCTTTTTGCGAGTAAATGCTTTATTAAAGTGAATGCGACTCTTTATGACGTTTTTAATATCAGGGTTCAAGGGGCCGAGGGGTCAAGGGTTCGAGTGACCCGGCTTCGCCGGAACAGAACCTCAGAACATAGGTAGCGGTATTGAAATGGAAAGTTGGAGTCAATCCCGGTTGACTGTCATCCCGGCGAACGCCGGGATCCAAGGATTTTCTGTTTTCACTTGACCCCTTGAATCCTTGAACCCTTTTTACCAATTAGCTGAAAAAAATTCTACCTTTCTCTTTCCTCAAAATCCTTTAGCGAAGCCTGTCTTTCCTTCGTACTCACACAGGCTAGGCAGGCTTCCACCTCAAAATCCATAATGGCTTCCAGGCTGGCTTCCCCCTGGGCGATTTGCAGGCCTTTTTTAATCATCTTGATTGAAAAGGCGGAGTTAGCCGCAATTTTGGTGGCCATGGCGTTGGCCGCATCCATAAGTGCTTTTGGAGGTACAGCCCTGTTTACCAACCCGATACGCGCGGCCTCGATGCCGTCAATGTTTTCAGCTGTAAAAAGCAGTTCCTTGGCTTTTCCCGGGCCGACCAGGTCCTGGACCAGGCGCAGGGCTCCACCCGTCACTGAAGATGTAACTTTTGCCTCGGGAGACCCGATCTGGGCGTCTTCAGCGGCAATCCGGATGTCACAGGCCAGGGCCAGCTCGTATCCCGACCCCAGCGCATAGCCGTTGATGGCGGCAATCGTAGGCTTTTCAAATTTTAGTATTTTGCGGGATGCTTCCTGGAGTTCTTCTAAATAGTCCCGGTAGTCTGCATGGCTGCGGGTCTTGGATTCTTTCAGGTCGGCCCCGGTGGAAAATGCTCGCCCTTCACCGGTGATGATCAGGGCTTTGATGGCGCTGTCGGTCCTGGCATCTTCCAGGGCCGCCTGGAAATCAAGCCAGAGCTGTTTGTTCATCGCGTTCAGCACCCGGGGGCGATTAAGTTTGATGGTGGCGATGCCTTCATCTTTTTCATAAATGATGCATTCAAAGTCCATGGCAGGTCCTTTCGGTTTGGATTTGGTGTCCATCCATAAATACAGGATTTCAGAATGGAGCTATTGGCTATAATTGCCTGATAAAACGGGATTCCGGTGTAGCCTATCCCACACTCCGAGCAGTGTCGCAATGATATCAAAAAGAGCCTTTTTGGCTATTAAAGGGATTGTCGTGTTCATATCCCATATTTTTGGACCCAATACGGGGGATGCCCCCAAAGGTCAAGAAATTATTTGCACAAGTTTAAAAAAATATGATTGGACGGCTGAGCGGACAGGCTGTATAGCCTAAATTAAGCGATTTTCAAGATTATCACAGATACAAGGAAAAGGTTAATGCGTTTATGAAAATTCCCTCAATAATCCAATGCTACCGTATGATGGCCGAAATGGAAATGTTGGAAAATATCGCGGCCCATTCAATCCGGGTCTGCCAGGTGGCCACCCTGTTGACTGACCATTTGAATTCAAATGGGGCTGATCTTGACCGCAATCTAATCCAGGCGGCGGCCCTGCTGCATGACATCACCAAGACAAGAAGCCTGAATACATCAGAAGATCATGCCCATACCGGAGAGCTTCATCTGCGGAACTTGGGATATCTGGAAGTAGCTGCAATTGTCGGACAGCATGTCCGGCTTTCGGGATTTGAAGCGGCTCAAAAGCCCACAGAGGCAGAAGTGGTGAACTATGCGGACAAACGCGTGCTGCACGACAAGGTGGTCTCCCTTGATGAGCGGATGGCCTACATCCTGAAAAGATACAGCTGCTCCGGGGAGCTGGGAGATTTTCGTTTGAATAAAATGGGGCAGGCCTCCCAGGCCATTGAGGAAAAACTATTTAAGCGCTTGCCCTTTTCAACTGATGAAATGAAGGACCATCTTTTCCCAGAAGATTTTGAGAAAGAGATGGCCGGCTATCAGCAAACCATCCGAAATTTTTCAACAATGGCGTCCTGATTGGTTTTAAGTGGATTCAAAAGATTCAATGGGGATTAAGGTCAAGACGAGGCGTGGAGTTCAAACGCAGGAATATATGAAATATTTCGAGGATTGAGCTTCTCGCCTCAACGCTGAGATTGAGCCTCATGGGAGTTTTTGAATCCACTTAAGATCTCACTAAACTGATTGTTTCAAAAATATGAAGCGCTCATTTTAGGGTGTAATGACCGGATCCTTGAGTAGCAGCTCAATCGCCTCCCCGGCCGTCGCGGCCGCATCCGGGAACACATCCTTAAGCGCCCGGATGTGACGCAGATTGTCTGCGGTCCGCAGCATCAGCATCACCAGGTTGCCTTCTTCAAGCCCGGATATTTCAATGATAAAGTCCCACGGAAATCCTGCGGCCCAGGCATGCACGGCAGCTGCAGGACGCAGGTACATCACCCGGGTTTCAAATCCCCAGGCGGTCATCTCATCCATAAACGGTGAAAGGGTGACCGCAAACTCCTGGAAAAGCGTTCGCAAGGGTTTGGGCACCAGGTTCTTCTCGATGTTTTCATCCGCTTCCCGTTCAAACACAAAGATGGCCATGATTGCTGCCAGCAGGGCCGGCTCAGAGTCCGGAAAGATCCGGTGCCGGAAGCCTTCAGCAATCAGGAGTGGTAAATCAACCCTGAGCCGCGAGGCCCACAGGCCATCTTCAGTAAGCACGCCGTTTGCATCAGCGTACCTGTGACGCTTTAAAAAATCCAGGTGCCGGGTAAAATCTTCGCTGAGGTGCCGCTGCCCATAGCCCACATGTTTTCTGAGTCTTTTCTGTTTGACCTTGTCTGAGATTTGAAAAGCGGCAAAAGACCTTTCAAGCAGGTCTATGATTTGATCAGGTGAATGGGAGAGCAGCAGGTTCAGGACCATGGAGAAATTGATCCTGATCTGACTCATGACGTTGGAGGGTGGCGCAGTCATCAAATTTGCGGCTGCACGGATATCCATAAATTTTCCGGGGACAGCAACTACAAAGCCGATCTTATCCATGCCCCGACGGCCCGCCCGCCCGGTCATCTGGTGAAATTCGGTGGGTGTCAGGGGCAGGAACTCGGTACCATTGAATCGGTCAGAATTGAAGAAGACAACAGTTCGGGCCGGAAAATTGACCCCGGCCGCGACCGTGGAAGTTGCGAAAACCGCATCGAGAAGGCCCTCGGTCATCAGGGTTTCCAGGACGATTTTCCAGGCCGGGAGCTGGCCGCTGTGGTGCGCCCCGACCGCGAGATTCTCCAGGTGCCATTTGTGGCGGTGATCAGCCGTGTGCGCACTGTTGGCCCTCAGTTCCTCAATACGCCGGGAGAGCAGGGCTTTGCGCCTGGGCGTCTGTCCGGTGTTGTGCCTGCAAAGTTCCAGTGCGTTGTCACAATCCGCCCTGGATTTTAAAAAGAAGAGTGCCGGCAGCAGGCGATACTTTTTCAAAACCCGCAGCATGTCCCCAAAGGGCGGCAATTTACGGGGCGGCGCCATCAGGGGGCGATTCTTGTTTTTGACGTACGCGTGAACCTTTTTGAACAGGCGTCTGCTCTTTCCTGGTGCGCCCGGTACCGTCAGGGGCATCAATGTGCCAGAGGGGTGAAAAAACAGGGGCGACAGGGGGACGGGTCGACGACTCTCCATGATGACCTGGCAGGTCTTATGCCGCAATTTCTCCAGCCAGGCAGCGATCTGGTCGGCGTTGTTGATGGTAGCAGAGAGCATCAATAGTGGAATTCGTGCCGGCAGGTAGATCATGATCTCTTCCCAGACAACCCCGCGGTCCGGGTCTCCCAAAAAATGCGCTTCGTCCAGGACTACAAAGTCGGTACCCAGAGTTTGTCCGTGGTGCATGGCGTCGTACAACTGGTTGCGCAATATTTCGGTCGTACCCGTTATAACTGCTGCGTCCGGGTTCTCCTTGCGGTCGCCCGTAAGTATCCCTACGTTTTCTGGCCCAAAGAGTGCCGCGAATTCGCCGTATTTTGAATTTGTAAGGGCCTTGAGGGGCGACGCATACCAGGCCCGACCGCCCTCTTTGAGGACTGCGGCAATGGCCTGTTCCGCTATCCAGGTTTTCCCGGCCCCGGTGGGAGCGGTGACCAGGCAATCACTCTTTTTGACAGCGGCAACGGCTTCAGTCTGGAACAGATCAGGTGCAAAGGGCTTTTGAGGAGGGATCCCGATTTCTGCGAAAACACTTTTCAGGCTCGCATCGGCTCCGGGTACAATTTTCAATATACGGGGTTTTTTGCGGAAGTGTTTACCACGGTGCCGACCGTAGTACCTTTTGGGTTTGCTCATGAGATGTACCGGTTGAATTTATCCGAGTCTTCCAAGGTGGATGGTTTAGATTAAACTAATAGCTTAATCATGTCCCCGACGACCTTTTTTGACTCTGCATCCGTATCATAGGGCGATATTCCTTCGAGGTCCGCTTCAATAAGGTCGCTGTCGTAGGGGATAAATCCTAGGAAATCAAAATCAGGGAGATGCTTTCTCAAGAAATCCTCATCTTTCTGACCCCGGATCTTGTTGCCCACAACGCAGATATTGGTGACGCCTATTTCTGCGGCCAGATGGCGGATATGGCCTGCGGTATCCAGACTCCGACGCCCGGGTTCCACAACTACGATCAATTTGTCAACCGATCTTGCGGTAGCCCGGCCCAGATGCTCAATCCCGGCTTCCATGTCCATGACCACCACTTCATCCCGGACCAACACGACATGGGTCACCAGGGCTCTCAGCAGGGTGCTTTCAGGGCAGATGCAGCCTGAGCCGCCTTTCTGGACACCACCGAGTCGCATAAGTTTGATATTGCCTAATTTTGCAGATAAAGCGTCGGGCAGGTCATCCACTTTCGGGTTGAGTTTAAAAAATCCTCCAACCGTGCCGGGCCTGGCCTCAGTACGTTCGAAAATCAGGTCTTTCATTTCTGCAATAGGGGTGATTTTGTCCGCACCCTCTATTCCGAGTGCCGCCGCAAGGTTGGCATCCGGGTCCGCATCGATAGCCAGAACATGTTTGCCGTTTTCATTCAGAGTACGTATCAGAAGTGCTGAGAATGTTGTCTTACCCACGCCGCCTTTTCCGCTGATTGCCAGTTT
The DNA here is from genome assembly GCA_964636125.1 of uncultured Desulfobacterales bacterium. Taxonomy (GTDB): domain Bacteria; phylum Desulfobacterota; class Desulfobacteria; order Desulfobacterales; family CAJINA01; genus CAJINA01. The sequence continues at coordinate 20,670 of CAZWPX010000075.1, forward strand.
CATATGAATTCCTTTAAAATATTCGTGAATAAAACATTTCAAAAATATGAAACGCTCATTTTAAATACAAGCTCAATTATAATACAGATTGGGCGACAAGCAAGCGCAGATAGCCCGGCGGCCAGATAGTTACACCTAAATTGAGCGATTTTCAAGTTTACCGCGTATACAATGAGCATCAAAAAATTTGACATTAATAATCCATTAAGGTATGCATAAAGTATCATACTCAAAAGGTTTGCCACTTCTTACCCCCGGCCAGGCCTTTTAGGTTGATTTATTACCATCCAAGTAGAGAAAAATTCCCGCCATATTGGGAAAGCTGGCCATGCCTGTAAATGGCCGGGCGGAGCTATGCAACCCCTTTGATATTTTTTAAAATCTCCATTTTTGTTTTAACTCAAATGTCACAAAGTTACCTTCATAAACCCGTAAGAACGTATGTGCATGCATAGGATAAATAGGTAGTATAAAATGCCAGTATCTAAAAGTAATAGTAAAGTGAATACAAAAAAGGTGGCCATGACTATCCCGGAAGACCTGCTCAAGGAGTTAGACAAGATGAGCAGGTCACGGGGGATATCGCGAAGCCGCTTGATGTCAGAGCTGCTCAGAGAGAAACTCGTTGATCTGCAAGGGCAAATTCTGCGCTCGGCGTACGATCAAATTTTCTCAGACGAAGCTATCTGTCGGGAACAAGCCATGGCATCGGAAAGTCCTCAACGCTGAGCCTTTTAGCATTTCACTTGAACCCACGACTCCTCGAGTCCTTGAATCATGCACAGAGGTAAAGTCTTTCTGGGATGATAAAACCATATTTCCATCAGGTAAATTACTGGATTGGTCTTAAGAAAGGATAATGAACAAAGGTTCCATATATTGGGTTGATGTTATCGTAAACCAGCTCTCTGGGAAGAAGGAATCGCGACCCTTCCTGATCATCCAGAATGATGTTCTCAACAAGAGCAAGATCAACACTACCGTTGTCGTTGCTATTACCTCGATCCCTGAATTTGGAAAGCTTCCTGGAAATGTTATTATTGAAAAAGGGGTGGCAAATATGCCCTGGCAAGGGGTCGTCAATGTTTCCCAGGTGATGTCTGTCGAAAAAAAACGTATCACTGAAAAGATTGGTTCTTTGCCAGTTGAACTCATGGAAAAGGTGTCTGAAGGGCTTAAGCTGATTATGGAGTTGGAGTAGGGGCCTGCGGGGCAGGGCCCCAGATAATAGTTAACAGGAAATGGTTAATAGTAAAGGGAAAACACTAAACTGAAGACTTTTGAAGATCTGGAGTGCTGGAAGGCATGTCGTGCGTTGCGAACATTCGTAGCAAAGGAGATCTTACCGATCTTACCAAAAGAGGAGCGCTACAGATTAGGTGATCAGATGCTGAGAGCAGCACGTTCAACCACGGCTAACTTAGCAGAAGGCTATGGCCGATACCACTATTTAGACAATGCAAAGTTTTGTAGCAATTCTCGAGGATCCTGTTACGAAGTTCTTGACCACTTGATTACCGGAGAAGATGAAAATCTGATATCTGCAGAACTTTTAGAAAAGGGCCGTAACCTCGTGACCAATGCAGCAAAATTAGTAAATGGCTACATGAATTATCTCAAGCGTGCCAGTAGAACTATTAACAAATAACCACTCTCAATTAACCAATGCCCCATGAAACCACTCAATTCTAAAAAACACCCTCTCTCTAAACAGGAAAAGGAGGCGATCATAGAAACGATTGTCTCACTAATTAAAACAGTGTCCGACAATATCGCATGGGTTTATCTTTTCGGTTCATTTATTGATGAGGGCGTGTTTTCCGACATTGATCTGGGGGTTGTGACTGTTACCGATGTAAAGAAGCCGTTAGATGATGAACTTAATCTTGAAAGTGGGCTTGAGCGAAAAATTAATTACCCCGTCGATGTTAGAATCCTCAACAAAGCGCCCATTTCATTTACTCAAAATGTAATCCGCAAGGGCAGGGTCATCATGGAATCTGATCCTACACGACGAGCGGACTTTGAAAGCAATGTTTTAAAGCAATACTTTGATTTTGCATACTTTCGTGACCAGTATTTGAAAGAGGTCGTTAATGCCCCGGTTTGACAAAGAGAAACTATTGCGGCTTGTGTCCCAATTGCGAAAAAGCTCTGGCCGTTTGGCGTTCCTGGCAACGCTTGGAAAACAGGACTTCCTCTCGGATCAGGATAAAATAGGCAGCGCAAAATACAATTTCATAGTCGCCATAGAGTCCTGTATCGACATTTGCAATCACGTGATTGCTCAAAATGGTTATAGGGTTCCGGAAGATTATGGTGACACCTTTCGGGCGATGGCAGAATCCGGGGCATTGGATTTAGGTTTTGCAGAGGAATTGCGAAATATGGCCAAGTTCAAAAATCGCCTAGTGCATCTATATTGGGAAATAGATGATAAGCAACTATATGAAATACTCCAAACCCGTTTAGAAGATTTCAAGACTTTCTTGGATGCAATAGCCCGATTTTTAGAATGGGACAGGTGAAATCCCAGAAATAGCCTTAGTCATACCGGACTTGATCCGGTATCGTTGGTGCCA